>JAHDND010000139.1 GCA_018435665.1 Candidatus Thiosymbion sp.
AGGGGCGTAATGGACCACAAGAGCCACTCAGAATACCCAAAATGAGCCCAAAAACGGGTTAAAACGGGCTGCTAAGTCAAAAATGACGCTCTCCAAGGGCGGAAAGAGAGAAATCGGGTCATTCTTCAGCGTTTCCCTAGTTAGTTAATTGATTCAACTCGATCCGGTCGTGACCTCAGAACCAGGGACGCCACATCCACACCAGGATGTGCGCCACCGCGGCGATCGCCGTAAACGCGAGGAAGCTGGATACGAAAATGCCGTGGAATTCCTTTGCCTCACCATCCGTCAGTCCGGACAGACTGGTTTTTTCTTCGTTCATGATGTCTCCTCTGGATTACAGACGACCTTGCGGCCGGAATCTTGCGCATCCCGCCCGGCCAGTTGGATTACCACCTGACCCTGCGCGGTCCTGGGACCCCACCCCTTGCCCGGGTGACCGGTCCCGCCGGCGCCATCCGCCGATGGCTACCAGCTAATCGTTGTCGCTGCCTGGGGCGCTCCGTGCCTCAGGCCGTGAAATCCAGGCTGCCCGCCGCTCCGGCCACCCGTGCGGCGTTCACCCGGCGTTCCCCGGCGGCGCGCGCGGCGCGCTCGACCGTCTCGCGCAGGCGTTGGGCGGCGGAGATGCGGATCAGCAGGGGCTGGGCCTGAACCAGTTGGTCCAGCAGGGCCTTGGCGTCCGCCTCCCAGGGCAGTTCCTCGTGCAACCGCGACGGGGTGGCGTCCACCTTGTCCAGGTCGCTGCCCAGGGGCAGGATGTGGAACAGGGCGTCGAACAAGGCGTTGCAGACCTCCTGCACCAGGTAGGTCGCCCCGCTGTAGCCCATGAAAGGGGTACCGGTGTGGCGGCGGATCAGGGTGCCGGGGAAGGAGGCCGGGATATAGGTGGTGCGCGCCCCGGCCTCGGCCAGGTACATGCGTTCGTTGAAACTGCCGAACAGGATCAGCGGCGCCTGCTCGCGCGTGGCGCGGCGCACGGCCTCGTTGTCGGTCTTGGCGCCCGGACGGCGGGCGATGGCAAAGGTGCAGGGCATCCCCAACTCCTCGCCTAGGAAGCGTTGCAGGCCGCGGACGTAGGTCTCGGTGGCGACCACGGCGAAGCTCGCGGTGGCCAGGAAGTCCTGGGTGACCGAACGCCACAGGTCCCAGATGGGCCTCAGGGTGGTGCGTTTTTCCCGGTCGATGAATGGCTCGGGGTCAAGGCCCAATTGCTCGCCCAGGGCACGCAGAAAACGGGTGGTGCCCTGCATGCCGATGGGGGCCTGCAACCAAGGTTTGCCCAGGGCCTCGCACAGGCCGCGCCCGAACTCGCGGTAGAGGCAGATATTGACCCGGGCCTCAGCCAGGCGGGGGATCTCCTCCAGCCGGGTGCCCAGGGGGAAGACCAGGTTGACCTCGGCGCCGATGCCCTCGACCAGGCGGCGGATCTCGGCGACATCGGACCAGGCGTTGAAGCAGCCGTAGCTGTGGCCGATAAGGTTGACCAGGGGGCGTGCAATCGGGGGAGAAACAGCCTTTTCCGTGGAAGTGGTGGCGTCGGCGCGGGACCCGGTCCGGGTACCGAACTGATTCCACAGCCAGAAGAGGGCGCGATCGGCGCTCTGCCACTGATCCTCGTCGATGGTCCGCGGCAGGAAGCGGTGGATGTGGCGCCCCTCGGGGATGACGCCGCCGCCGATCATCTCGGCGATGGAGCCAGTGACCACCACCGCGGGCCGCCGCGGGTCCAGGGCGGCATGGGCGCGGGCCATGGCCGCCTCGGTGCCGGTACGACCCAGTTCGACCTCGCTCAGGCCGGTGACGACGATGGGCCGTTCGTGGGGCGGCAGGGCGTCGGTGTAATGCAGGACGGCCGTCACTGGCAGGTTCTCGCAGCCCACCGGGCCATCGATGATGACTTGCAAGCCCTCGATGGCGCTGAAGCAGTAGACGGCGCCCCAGTAGCCACCGGCCCGGTCGAGGTCGCGGATCAGCATGCCACCGCCCTCCCCGCCTGGTTGGGCGCCGGGGTCCGCGCATTCCGGCCCGCGGACATCCCGCCGCGGCCCATCTGGGCGGCTGGGACCTGGCCGGTCGACATCTGCGAGGCGGCGATCCCGCTGGGAGAGGCCTGGCCCTGGGCAGGCGCCAGATCCGCGCCGAGGGCCACGTCACCCGCCAGGGGGGCGAAGAAGTCGCGCATGGCGGTGAAGCGCTGCCGATTGGCTAGGGCGGTATTGACCACCTGGGCCAGGGCGCCGGCACCGGCGGGCCCGATCAAGGGGCGGGCGGAGATCAGGTTGGTGAAGTAGAGGGCGGGAATGGTCGCTTCCTTGGCCTTCTGCACGACCGGGGTGGTGCCGATGGCCAGGTCGGGCTGGAATTCCGCGACCGCCGCCAGGTCCTGTTCCAGGGTAGCGCGGTATTGGACCCGCACGCCCCGGGCCTCGAGCCAGTCCCGATCGGCCGCCGACCAGGGGGTGGCGCCGGTAGCGGTGCCCACGTAGCGCAAGTCCGCCCCGCTCTCGACCAGTAGCCGGCCAACGATGAGTTCGGAACCCTCGTAGCCGCTGAGGGTGATACGGCCCTTGATGGGATTTTGGGCCAGGGCCCCGCCGATGGCGGGGAGGATGCGATTCTTGGCCACGTCGGCCTGGTCCTGGGGGAGACCGCAGGCCCGGGCGACCTCGTCCAGCCAGACGGCGGTGCCCTCGCGGCCCACGGGGGCCGAGCCGATGACCGGGCGGCCGGCGGCCTGCATCTCGGCGGCCACGGCGCTGTACTGGGGATGAATCAGGGCGGCGGCGGCGCAGTCCAGGGCGGCATAGAGCTCGCGCCACTCCCGGGTCGGTACCGTGGGGCCGGCGGCCAGGCCCAGTGGCTCCAGGAGCATGCCGATACCGACCGGATCGGCGGGGAACATCTCGCCCACCAGGGTCAGGGTCGGCCGGGCGCTGCGCCCACCACGGGGGGCCTGGACCGGACCGGTCTCGGCCTCGACCCGGGCATAGGCGAGCATGGCGCCGGCCAGCAGGTCCTTGGCCTCGGCATGGGTCGGGACGCCGAAACCCGGCACGTCCAGGCCGAGGATGCGCACACCCTTGACCTGGCGCGGCAGCAGCCGCAGGGGCACGCCGGAGGCGGCGGGCACGCAGAGATTGATGACCACCAGGGCGTCGATCTGGTCCGGATCGGCCAGTTCAAAGACCGCGGCCTTGAGGTCCTCGAACAGCTTGCCAGTGACCAGGGACTCGGAGTCGAAGGGCACGTAGCCGACGGAGCGCCGGGCCCCGTAGAAGTGCCCGGTGAAGCTGAGGCCATAGACGCAGCAGGCGGAGCCGCACAGGATCGTGGCCGTGCGCCGCATGCGCAGGCCCACCCGCAGAGCGCCAAAGGCCGGGCACATGGTCTGGGGCTGGTCGTGGGGTCCCTGAGCCGGCGCGCCCAAGACGGGCGGGTTCGGCGGGAGGGCGGTCGACGGACAGGTCGCGGCGGTCATGGCGGCGTCTCGCGGCAAGTCCCTCAGGACTCGTCGTAGATGACCTCCAGGGACGGCTTGGGCGCGGGGGCCTGGGCGCGCATGTCCGCCGGGGTGGCCGGCTCCATGACCACACCCTGGCCAGCGCCCTGACCACTGAAGAGCCCGAGGAGGCCCTCGCCGCTCATGGGCGTGGGCTGGAGGGGGGCGGCCTGACCCAGGTTGTCCGCCAGTTCCGCGAACAAGGGGGCCCAGGTATCGCCCGGCCGGCCGATGATCTGATAACTCGCGCTCTTGCGGCGGATCTCGTCGTGGGCGGGGATGGTGGCAAGGACCGGGATGCCAACGGCCTCGGCGAAGCGCTGGGCCTCCCCGGTGCCGTCGTCCTTGTTGATGACCATGCCGGCGACGCCGACGTTGCCCCCCAAGCGGCGGAAGTACTCCACCGCGGAGCAGACGTTGTTGGCGACGTAGAGGGACTGGAGGTCGTTGGCGCCGACCACCACCACCTTCTGGCACAGGTCCCGCGCGATGGGCAGGCCGAAACCGCCGCACACCACGTCACCCAGGAAGTCGAGCAGCACGTAGTCGAAGTCCCAGTCGTGGAAGCCCAGGCGTTCCAGGATCTCGAAGCCGTGGATGATGCCCCGCCCGCCGCAACCGCGGCCGACCTCGGGTCCGCCCAGTTCCATGGCGAAGACGCCGTCGCGCTTGAAGCAGACATCGCCGATCTCGAGCTGTTCGCCGGCGGCCTTCTTGCGCGCCGAGGTCTCGATGATGGTCGGACAGGCCCGTCCGCCGAACAACAGGGTGGTGGTGTCGCTCTTGGGATCGCAGCCCAGGAGCAGAACCTTGCGCCCCTGCTGGGCGAGCATGTAGGAGAGATTGGCCAGGGTGAAGCTCTTGCCGATGCCCCCCTTGCCGTAGATGGCGATGATCTGGGTCCCGTTGGGGTCGCCTGCAGGGTAGAGCGCGGGGCCCGCGATGGGCACGCCGGCATCGGGCTGAGGACTGGACCAGGCCGCCCCCAGGCCGGTCTCGGCGGCCGCTGCGTAAGTGACCTTGAGGGGATTCAGCGACAGGCCCACCGTACTCATGCCAGGCCCCGCCAGTCGAGGACCATCTTGAGACAATCCGGGTCGGTGAAGGCGGTGCGGTAGGCCTCCTCGGCCTCGCCCGCCGGGCGGCGGTGGGTGATGAGCCCCTCCAGGGACAGGCGGCCCGCGCCGATCAGGGCGGTGACGGCCTGCATGTCGGGTTCCTTCCACTCCGCGGCGATCCGTAGCCGGGCCTCCCGCATGAAGGCGGGGGGGAAGCTGAAGGACAGGGGGTCATGGTAGAAGCCGGCGAGGACGATCTCCCCCCCCGGGGCCAACCGGGCGATGAGGCGGTCGAGGATCTGACTGTCGCCACTCACGTCGCAGATGGCCGGATAGTCCCGGCGCTCGTCCGCGGCCGGGTCCTTGACCTCATAGCCCAGGGCGCCGCTGGTACGCTGGGGGTTCTGCTCCCAGACCACCGGCGAACCCCCGAGGGCCACGGCGATGCGGGCGAGGAGCCGGCCCAGCACGCCGTGACCGACGATGAGTTCGGGGAGGCGGGCGCCAGGGGCGGCCAGGGCATGGTAGGCGGTGCCGGCCAGGGCCAGCAGCACGGCCTGGTCTTCCAGGCCCTGGGCGAGGGTGACGGTGCGCGCGCCGGGGACCACCAGGTGGGCGGCGGCGCCGCCAAAGAGGCCGCGGACCGGACCGAAGCAGCGGGCGCCGGGGACGAAGACCCGGTCACCGACCGCGCGGCCGGACTTTTCCCCGGCCAGGGCGACACGCCCCACGGACTCATAGCCCGGGACCAGGGGATAGCCCATGCCCGGAAAGGGCGGCATCTGGCCAGACCAGAGCAGACGCTCGGTGCCGGTGCTAATCCCACTCCACTCGATGTCGACCAGCACGTCCTCCTCGCCCGGAGGCGTGAGCGCCAGCCGTTGCAACCGGAGTTGTTGGGGCTGATCGAGGACGACGGCTAGCGTGTCTGGGTTCACCAAGGGTCTCGCAGGAGGGATCAGGGGCCTATCGTCGTGATGAAAGACGACGAATGTCAGTGTAACTTTACTGCCAAGAGTGTCAAGCGCTATTTACAGTCTCAGGCCACCTCGGCCGTGATCAGGCCCGTCAGCAGGGGCCTTCGCGTGCGCCGCTGGCGCACCCGCACAAAGCCGGCCTGCTCCAGCATGGCCGTCAATTCCGCCGGGGTGCGGGGGCGCCCGCTCCCCATCGCCAGGAGATAAAAACCGAAATAGGCCTCCCCCATGGGCTCGGCGCCCGGGGTGCCGGCCAGGGGTTCCGCCAGCAGCAGGGTCCCCCCGGGCGGCAGGGCGGCATGGGCCGCGGCGAGCAGGCGCCGGACCGCGGCATCGTCGTGATCGTGGACCACCCGCACCAGGGAAATGACATCCGCCCCGCGGGGCAAGGCATCGGCCAGCATGTTGCCACCGAAGGCCTGGGCCCGGTCCGCCAGCCCTTCCCGTTCGAAACGGGCCTGGGCCTGGGCCCCCACCGCCGGCAGATCGAAGAGTTGCAGGCGCAGATGGGGCCAGCGGGCCGCCACGCTGGCGACGAAGCGCCCCTCCCCGCCCCCCACGTCGAGGAGGCAGCGCCGATCCTGGAGGGAGCAGGCATCGAGGATGTCCCCGGCGACCAGGGACTGGGAGGCGGACATGAGGCGCGAGTAGTCCGCCACCTCCCCCGCCTCCAGACCATCGGGCTCGGCGCTGGCGGCGTAGGACCAGTAGGCCCCCAGGCGGGTCGGTCCGCCCTCGCCACGCAACAGGGCGACGGGGTCCGCCAGGTCGGCATAGAGCATGGCGTGGTGCTCGACCATGGCGGCGATCCCCGGATTGCCCAGCAAGGCCGCCCCCTGGGCCCCGAGGCCATAGCCCCCGTCGGGCCAGGGCTCGACCAGCCCCAGGGACGTGGCGGCCTTGAGCAGCCGCAGGGTGCCCGCCTCGTCGAGGTCCAGGTGAAGGGCCAGTTCGTCCCGGCTGCGGGGCCCCGCCGCCAGGAACGGCAGCAGGTCCAGTTGGACGCAGGCGAAGAGGATCTGGGAGTAGACGAAGCCGGCCGTGACATCGAAGAGTTCACGGGCGCGGCGCTGGGCCAGGGGGCGGGTGAGGGGAAAGTCCACCGCCCAGCGCTGAAAGCGGGGATTCGCCAGCAGGCGGTTGCGCAGGGCCAGCCACTTCGCGCGTAGCTGATAGGCATTCGACATCATGAATTTTCGGATTTCCTGGGTCGACCGCTGGAGCGCTTCGGTCAAGGCTCGCGACTGGCCAGTTCCTTCGGCAGGATGCGCGCCGACTCGCCGGCGATCAGGGCCTTGAGGGCCTCCGCGCCGGGGCACACCGGCACCTGGGCCACCGCCGCGGCCACCAGGTCCCGCAGCCGCTGGACGGCGCCGTCGACGCCCAGCTCCTCCACGGCACTGGGGCGACCGAGCTGGGCGTCGCGCTGTACCGGCTTGCCGAGCTCATCCACGTCACAGAGGGCATCCCGCAGGTCGTCCGCCACCTGATAGGCCTCCCCCAGGCACTCCCCCACCCCGCGCCAGGGGGCGGGGTCGGCGCCCGCGGCCTGGGCGCCGGCGACGCAGGCGGCGACGAACAGGGAGCCGGTCTTGGCGTTGTGGTAATCGGAGAGCGACACCCGCGGCTCGCACTCCCAGGCCTGGCCAGCGGCAATCCCCAGGGGCATGCCCACGGACTCGCCGATGGTCAGCAACAGAGGCACCAGGCGTTCGGGATGGGCCGTCCCCCCCCGCGCCAGGGTCTGGAAGGCCAGCACGATCATGGCATCCCCCACCAGGACCGCGAGGCGCTCGCCAAAGGCCTTGTGGACCGAGGGCTTGCCCCGCCGCAGGGGGGCATCGTCGAAACAGGGCAGGTCGTCGTGGACCAGGGAGGCACAGTGCAGCAGCTCGATGGCGGCGGCGGCGGCATCCGCCAGGGCGGGGGCATCGTCGCGGCAGGCCCCGGCCACCGCCAGGCACAGCCGCGGCCGGACCCGCGCCCCACCGGGAAAGACACTGTAATGCAGGGCCTCCGCCAGCCGGGGCGGACAGCCCGCCGCCGACGCCTGGGTGACCGCCGTGTTCAAGGCATGATCGATACGGGAACTGACACTCATGGCCTCTCTCTGCCTGGTCACCGGGTGGGACGTAAACTCAGCATGACATCTAACGCTGTTAAGATAGGCTGACATCCCCTGGGCCGTCAAATGTCTGGGCAGCAGGTATTAACAACCCACATGCATTTTTTGGTTTCCCCGGACCCTCCCCATTCAATGCCGAAACTGAAATGCGCTGTCTGTATCCCAGTGGGCATCAAGTTGGCGATGAGGTTTTAATATGCCCATGACATCTCGAAGCCACACCCAATCCCGGGAACCTATCGTTATCGTCGGCGCTGGCATGGCCGGTCTGGTCACTGCCCTGCTCCTGGCCCACCGCGGGGTCGAGGTGCTGGTCTGCGAGCGGGGCGACCAGCCGGGGGGCAAACTGCGCGAGGTGCCGGTGGCCGGCCAGCGCATCGACGCCGGGCCGACGGTCTTCACCATGCGCTGGGTCTTCGACGAGCTCCTGGCCGAGGTCGGGACCCACCTGGAGGCCGAACTGGGCATTCGCCCCCTGGAGATCCTGGCCCGTCACGCCTGGGACCAGGGTGGTCGCCTCGATCTCTTCGCCGATCTGGAGCGCACCGTCGCCGTCATCGGTGACTTCGCCGGCGCCGCCGCGGCCCGGGGCTATCGCGACTTCTGCCGCGAGGCCCGCGGCGTCTACCAGGCGCTGGAAAAGCCTTTCATCCGCGCCTCCCGCCCGACGCCGGTGAGCCTGGTGGGACGCGTCGGGCCCTTCGGGCTCAAAGGCCTGCTCAAGATCCGCCCCTTCGACACCCTGTGGCAGGCGCTCGGCGAGCACTTCCCGGATATCCGCTTGCGGCAACTCTTCGGCCGCTACGCCACCTATTGCGGTTCCTCGCCCTTCCTCAGCCCGGCCACCCTCATGCTCATCGCCCATGTCGAGCAGGAGGGGGTCTGGACGGTCGACGGCGGCATGCACCAGATCGCCGCCACCCTGCGGCGACTGGCCGAGGCCCGGGGCGCCACCTTCCGCTTCGGTACCGAGGTCACGGAGATCCTGACCGACCGTCAGCGGGTCACGGGGGTACGCCTCGCCACGGGCGAAACCTTGGCCGCCCGGGGCCTGGTAATGAATGGCGATGTCGCGGCCCTGCACGCCGGCCTGCTGGGAGACGCGGCGCGGGACCGGGTCCCCCTCGCCAGGGATAGCCAGCGCTCCCTGTCCGCCGTGACCTGGAACCTGGTCGCGGCAACCGAAGGCTTTCCCCTGGTGCGGCATAGCGTCTTCTTCTCCCGGGACTATCCCGCCGAATTCGACGCCATCTTCCGCCAGGGGCGGCTCCCCGCCGCGCCCACCGTCTATGTCTGCGCCCAGGACCGCGCCGACGCCCCCGATGCCGTCCTTAAGCCATCTGGCCCGGAGCGTCTCCTCTGTCTGGTCAACGCCCCGGCGATCGGCGACACTCACGCCTTCTCCCCCGCCGAGATCGAGTCATGCGAAGCCAGCGCCTTCTCCCTCCTGGAACGTTGCGGCCTGCGGGTGCAACGCACCCCGGCGAACACGCGGGTCACCACCCCGACGGACTTCAACCGCCTCTTTCCGGCGACGGGGGGCGCCCTCTATGGCCAGGCCTCCCACGGCTGGAAGGCCTCCTTCAACCGCCCTGGCACGCGCACCAAGTTACCCGGCCTCTACCTGGCGGGGGGGAGCGTCCACCCGGGGGCGGGGGTACCGATGGCGGCCCTCTCCGGCCGACTCGCCGCCGCATGCGTGCTCTCGGACCTCACTTCGACCAGCCGGTAGTCCCCGGCGGCTATGTCTGGTGGTATCTCGACGCCCTGAGCGACGACGGCCGCCATGGCCTGACCATCATCGCCATGCTTGGCAGCGTCTTTTCGCCCTACTATGCCTGGGCACGGCGCCGCCAGGGCGTGGCGGCGGTCGATCCCCTGAATTATTGCGGCCTCAACGTCGCCCTCTACGGGCGGGGCGGCAAACGCTGGAGCCTGACGGAACGGGGCCGCGGCGCCCTGTCCCGGGATGCCGGCCACCTGACCATAGGTCCCAGCCGCCTGCACTGGGACCAGGATGCCCTGATCATCGACATCAAGGAGCGCGGCATGCCCATCCCCCACCGGCTGCTGGGGCGGGTGCGCCTCTACCCCGAGGCCCTGGCCGATTATCAGGCCCCCCTCGACCCCGCCGCCCGCCACCGTTGGGTCCCCATCGCCCCCCGGGCCCATATCCACGTCGAGATGGCCTCCCCGGCCCTGCGCTGGTCGGGCCCGGCCTATTTCGATTCCAACGCCGGCGATGAACCCCTGGAGAACGCCTTCCACGGCTGGGACTGGTCCCGGGCCACCCACCGCGGTGGCACCACGGTGCTCTACCATGTCGTCCCCCGTGGGGGGAGCGGTGCCCGACTGGCGATGCATTTCGACGCGAGCGGCGCCGTCAGTCACCTGGAGCCGCTCATCCCCCAGACCCTACCCGCCACCCGCATCTGGCGCATCCCCCGCGGCACCCATGCGGACCCCGAGCAGCCGGCCCGAATCCTGGAGACCCTGGAAGACACCCCCTTCTATGCCCGGTCGCTGGTCTCGGCAAGCCTGACCGGGGACAAGGTGACGGCGGTCCACGAGAGCCTATCCCTGGATCGCTTTCGCCAGCGCTGGGTGCAGTTACTCCTGCCCTTCCGGATGCCTCGTATTACTTGAGCAGCAGGGGGATAAGGTAGAAGCCGATGGCGGTACCGATGAGCAGGCCGATGACGGCGCCGCCGATGAAGGCATAGGATTTCATGTTGGGTCGAACTCCGCGTGGTGGTCACTAATAGTGCTTGGTTTAGCGCGCTTGCGGCTGGCCGGGGCCGGCCAGCCCTGACGGGATCGCGGGCTGGCCTCAGCCCAGCAGGGCCGCCGCGACCTCGGCCCGGGCGTTTTCCAGGGCCGCGCGCCGTTCCTGGTCCCGCCGCTCCAGGCGCTCGAAGAGATCCAGGACCCAGACCACCTTGCCCTCGATCCGCCCCAGGCCCGGGCCGGTGAGGGCCGGCTCGCTTTGGGCCGGGCAGCCGGCGGTGGCGATGGCCTCGATCAGGAAGCGGGTCTCGGGCAGGGAGAGAATGGCGCCGCAACCGGCCGGCACCAGGGCCGTGCCGAGGATGCGCATGAGCAACTGGGCCTTGCGCCCGGCGGGCACCACCGCCCGTCGGGAGATGGAATCACACCCCTGGCGCTCCAGCTCGCGGCCGATCTCGGCGTAGAGGAAACGGGCGGCGTTGATGCCGGGGCGGCAGGTCAGGGGCAGACCGGCGATCCCCTCGTCGGCCTGGGCGTAAAGCTGGTCCGCGGCCTGGAGCAGGCGGCGGACGACCCGCGCCAGGGCCGGGCTGTAGACCGGCTTGGCCAGCCAGGCATCCGGGTCGATGCCCTCATCCCGTAGCCAGTCCTCGGGGAGATAAAGGCGGCCGTTGCGCGCGTCCTCCCCCACATCCCGGGCGATGTTCGTGAGTTGCATGGCCACGCCCAGGTCGCAGGCCCGGGCCGTTACCGCCGGGGAGCGTTCGCCCATCAGGACCGCCATCATGGCGCCGACGGTCCCGGCCACCCGCGCCGAATAGGCATAGACCGAACTCAGGTCCGGATAGCGGCGCCCGGCGGCGTCCCAGGCGAAGCCCTCCAGCAGGGCGTCCAGCAGGGCGCGGGGCAGGTCGAAGTGGGCGACTACCGCCGCCAGGGCGCGATCGGCGGGGATGGGGTCCGGCTGGCCCGCGTAGATATGATCCAGGCGGACCTGCAAGCGGCCCAGGGCCTCGGCGCTGCAATCGGCGAGGTCGATCTCATCGTCGGCGACCCGGCAGAAGGCATAGAGGGCCGTCGCCGGCTCGTGCACCCGCCGTGGCAGCAGGAAGGAAGCGGCATAGAAGGAGCGCGAGCCTCCGCACAGCAGGTCCCGGCAGGCCGCCAGGTCCGCGGGCGTCGCGAGTTGGGGATCAAGCCAGCTCTGAGGCATGGGGAACCACCTTGTCGAGAACACGGGCTGAAGAGATGACGCCGGGCACCCCGGCCCCAGGGTGGGTGCCGGCGCCGACCAGGTAGAGGCGCTCCAGTTCCTCGCTCCGGTTGTGCGGCCGGAACCAGGCGCTCTGGGACAGGGCCGGCTCCAGGCTGAAGCCAGCGCCCATGAAGGAGTTGAGGCGATCGCGGAAATCCCGGGGCGTGGCGACCCGGGAGGTCACCACCTGGTTTTCCAGGTCCGGCAGAACGGAGGCGCTCAGGTACCGGGCGATGGCGGCGCGGTAGGGCTCCGCCTGGCTGGCCCAGTCCGTGCCGCTGCCCAAATGGGGCACCGGCGCCAGGGCATAAAAGGTGTCGCACCCCGCCGGGGCCAGGCTGGGATCGGTCGCCGTGGGCCGGTGCAGGTAGAGGCTGAAGTCCTCGGCCAGGCGCTTGTGCTTGAAGATGTCCTGGAGCAGGCCCTGGTAGCGTGGCCCGAGGAGGATGGAGTGATGGGGCACCTCTTCATAGCGCTTCTTGGTGCCGAAGTACCAGACGAAGAGGCCGGCGGAGTAGCGGGCGCGCTCCAGGCGGCGGTCGGTCCAGCGATGGCGGTGCTCCGCCGGCACCAGATAGCGGTAGGTCCAGGCGGCATCGGCGTTGGAGACGACCACGTCCGCGGGGATGACCTCGCCGGAATTCAGCCGCACGCCGGTGGCCCGCCGTCCTGAGACGGTGATCTCCGCCACCTCGGCGTTGCAGCGGATCTGGCTGCCCTGCCCTTCGATCAGCCCCACCAGCCCCTTGACCAGGCTGCCGGTGCCCCCCATGGCGGAATGCACCCCCCAGTTGCGCTCCAGGAAAGAGATGAGGGCATAGATGGAGGTGACCGTCAGCGGGTTGCCGCCGATCAGCAGGGGATGGAAGGACAGGACCATGCGCAGGCGCGGGTCCTGGATGTACTTGGAGACCAGGCCATAGACGGTGCGGTAGCTGCCCAGGCGCGCCATGTCCGGGACGATCTTGAGCATGTCCCAGAAGCTGTTGAAGGGCACGTCGCCGAGTTGCTCGAAGCCCACCCGGTAGATGGCCTCGCTCTCCCGCATGTAATGGTCGTAACCGGCGATGTCGCCGGGGGCGAAGCGCGCGATCTCCGCGCTGACCTGCGCCGGGTCGCCGCTATAGTCGAAGGTGTCGCCATCGTCGAAGCGGATGCGGTAGAAGGGCATCATGGGCACGAGCTCGACATCGTCGGCGAAGCGCTTGCCGCACAACCCCCAGAGTTCCTCCAGGACGAAGGGCGCGGTGACGATGGTCGGCCCGGCGTCGAAGGTGAAGCCGTCCTGGTGGAAGACATAGGCCCGTCCACCCGGGGCATCGAGCTTCTCCAGCACCGTCACCCGATACCCCCGCGCCCCCAGCCGCACCGCCGCCGCCAGGCCGCCGAAGCCGCTGCCGATCACCACGGCATGGGGGGACGCCGGGCCGGGGGGCAGGCGTGAGGGCGGCGTTACCGAAGCTGTCATGTCTGCCTTACTTTCCTGAGTGTCAGATACTCTTGACAGTATATCAGCAAGCCTTCGCCAGTCGCCACACCTGGCAGGGATCTTGCCCGCCGCTGGGGCTAGGGCTAAGATCGCCCGTCACCACCTCCGGCGCGACACCCCCCAGCAGTCCCCCCATGCCCGAAGCCCCCGCGGATCAGACCCGGATCGACGAGATCGCCAGCGGTTTCCACCACCTGCTCGACCAGCAGTTCGCCATGCACCTGCGGGTGGCCCGCCGCACCACGGCCCTGGTCCGCTACGGTATGGTCAGCCTGGCGGTGGTGGGCATCATCATGCTCCTCTTGCTGCTCACCCTCTCCTGGCGGATCAAGCCCATGGTCGCCGCCGTCGGCAGGATCAACCACAACTTTTCCGCCATCGCCGCGGACATGACGGTGATGAAGACCGCCGTCCTGGAGATGCAGACCCAGATCACCGAGATGCCCGTCATGGCCACGGAGATGGACCGGATGCGCGGCAACGTCCGAGACATCTCCATCAACATGGACCTGCTGTCACGGCGCATGAGCAATCTGGACACCAACATGGCCAGCATCACCGAGGGCGTGACCCGCATGGCCGGCAGTTTCGGCGCCATGAATGAGACGGTCGGGGTCATGGGCGGCGACGTGCATACCCTGTCCGGCCCGATGCGCGTCTTCAACTGGATGACCCCTTTCAAGTGAACCCCTTCATACGAACCCTGGTTACGACCCAACCCGCGATCGCGGGTGAGGACCGGGATCCCTTGCCCACGTCCGTCTCCGCGTCCCATGGTCCCGCCTCACCCCTGACCCTGACTCCCAGCGCCGCCTCGTCACCGCCTGACCAGAGCTCACCATGAGCGATACCCGTACCCTGATCGAGGTCCTGCACCAGACCGTCACCGCCGCCGACGCGCGGATGACGGAAGAAAACCAGATCGGCCTGCGCATCGCCGGCCGCACCCAAGGGATCATCCGCGGAGTGGTCCTGTTACTGGTGATCGCCGCCGCCATCAATTTCTACCTGATTCAGGACCTGGCCGAGGGCATGCACTCCATGACCGCCAGCATGGAATCCATGCATGGCGACGTGTCCCGCGTCAACGCCGACATGCACCAGATCACCGCCGCCGTCACGGCGATGACCGACCAGGTGCGCAGCCTGCCACCGATGCGCGAGGATCTGGTGTTCATGAGCCAGGACATGACCCGCATCGCCCAGACCGTCCAGACCATCGACGGGGACATGGCCGGCATGGATCAGCACGTCGCCACCATCACCAACGGTATCGGGACCATGGCCTGGCGTTTCGACCAATTAATCCAGACCACCCGAGGCATGGGCCACAGCGTCAATCAGATGTCCCAGCCGGTCCGGACCCTGGACCCCTTCGGCGTGATGGGACGCTGAGCCTCGGCGCCATGGACACCCCGGCCCTGGGGGCCGCGCCGACCGCGGCGGAATGGAGTCAGATGATCGAGGGCCTGCTCGAGGCCGGCCAATGCTTCCTGGCTTATGACCGGGCCATCCAGGCCCGGCGCGACTATCCCGACAACCGGCACCTGCACCTGCTGGGCATCCTGGCCCTGATGCGCAGCGGTGGCCTCCTCGAGGCGCGCCAGCAAGTGGCGGCCCTGCCCGAGGTGCTGGCGAGCGGCGAGCCCTACGCCGCCCACATCCTCACCCTACTGCGCGAGCACCTGCCGGCGACCCTGCGGGATCCGGCGCCCACTGCGGCGACCGGGGCGGCCACCGGCGCCGCGCCTGGTTCGCCTCCCTTAAACGCGGCCCCCGGTAGCGCGACCTCCGACCAGGCCCTGGCCCGAGGCGAGGATCTGGCCTGGATCGAGGACCTGGCCCGGGACCTACGCCGGCTGGGCCAGTCCAGTCCCGGCAGCACCCCCTGCGACCCGGAAACCCTGGAACTGCGGGCGCGCATCCACACCGAACTCTGGCGCCAGCAGGGCAATCCCCAGGACCTGCGCCTGGGCCGGGACAGCTACCTGCGCGCCTTTCGCGCCCATCGGCGCTGCGCCAGCGGCGTGCATGCCGCCCGCCTGACCTGGCTGCTGGGGGAGACAGCCCGAGCCACGGCGATCGCCCGGGAGGTCCAGGCCACCGCCACCACCCACCTCCCCAGCGCTGATCCGGGGGGCGCCCTGCTCGGTGAACCCTCACCGGCGCTCAAGGCGCGGTTTTTCACCCTGGTCGATGGCGGGGAATGCGCCCTGCTCACCGGGGACCCGGCCCTGGCCGAGGCCCGCTACCGCCAGGCCCTGGCGGACGAGCGGCGCCACTATGCCTGGGTGCTGGAGGCCCGCCAGCGCCTGCTGGCCCTCCAGGAGGGCGGCTTCCCGGTCCCCCCCGTGCTGCTCGACCTGCTGCCGACACCGGTGATCCTGATCGGTGGTGGCCAGCCCCTCGACCCAACCGGGGCGGTCCAGCCGGTCTTTCCCGCCGACTGCGAGGGGGCGGTGCGACACGCCATCCAGGAACACCTCGACAAGCTGGGACCCCAGATCGGCTACAGTTCCGCCAGCGCCGGCACCGAACTGCTGTTCGTCGAGGCCCTGCTGGAACGGGACGCGGAGGTCCACCTGGTGCTGCCCTTCGCCACCGAGGACTTCATCCGCGCCCGCGTCGCCCCCGCCGGGCCCCGCTGGGAGCGGCGCTTTCGCCATGCCCTCAAGCTGGTGACCAGCGTCACCCACGCCACCGAGGAGCCCTATCTCGGCCACGACTGGCTGTTCCGCTTCAACAACCAGATCATCGACGGCCTGGCCCGGCTGCGGGCCGACCTCCTGGACACGGCGCCCTATCTGCTGCTGGTCTGGGACTATGCCGCCGCCCTGGGGGCCGGCACGGCGGCGGATTTCATGGACCACTGGCCCGACCTGGCCCGCCTGCGCCTCATCGACCTGGACGCCGTGCGTTGTCGTCAGCGCAACCCGGCCCCGTGCGTCGCATCCACCCCCATCAACACCGTCGCCACGTCTAACCCATCCGCCGCGACCTGGGCCTCCGCCACGTCAGCCGTATCCCCTGCATTCGCTCCATCCGGCGCAACCAGCGGGTCCGCCGCGACCGCCGGGTCCATTGCATCCTCCGCCACTGCCACGGTCTTGGACCCCGCGGCCGCCGTCACCCCGCCCTTCTCCGTCCCGCCGCCCCGGGAACCGCAGCGGGTCCTCAAGACCCTGCTTTTCGCCGATCTGGTGGGTTTCACCAAGCTGCGCGAGGAGGAACTGCCGGGCTTCTGGGACTACCTGGCCCGCATCCAGGAGCGCCTGCGGGGCATCAGCACCCCGCCCGAACTGGTGGAGAGTTGGGGCGACGCCCTCTATGTCGTCATGTCCAGCGCCCGCGCCCTGCTGCATTACGCCTTCGCCCTCCAGGACAGCTTCAGCCGTCTTGATCCCCGGGCCCATGGCCTTCCAGACCACCTCAGCCTGCGCATTGGCCTCCACGCCGGCCCCGTCTACACCGGCCAGCACCCCCTGACCGGACGCCCCATCGTCTACGGCAGCCACGTCTCCCGCACCGCCCGCATCGAACCCATCACCCTGCCGGGCAAGGTCTATGCCTCCCAGCAATTTGTCGCCCTGCTCACCGCGGAAGAGACCGCCCACGCCGCCGCCCAGTCCTCACACGGGGGACCGGGTTCACCTTGGTATGCGTGCGAATACCTGGGTTACCAACCACTGGCGAAGGGTTATGGGAAGATGCCGGTTTATCATTTGCTGCCTTGAGGACCATAAAACTAGGATGCCGATATTTTTTGATCTTGAAGATCCGCATGGTTTGCACCAGCGAAGTTTTATGCCCTCGGCAGATCACCGGTAGTCAAATTAATATGAATTAAGTGATTGCGAATTACCAGCGTAGAAGCGGTTTTTAGATAGCCTCTTAGTCCGAACAAGGCTTTTCAAAAAGACTTAGGCAATCCAGATTATCTATATTACCCCAATTTATCACGCGCTGTTCTAGAATCTCAAGGCCAGCGTTAAGTGCATATTTTCTTATGAGATCTTTTGACATATAGGCCCTGGCGTGGGGATTAGCCCCAAATGCATTGTCAGGATCATTAGTAAAATTAGAATGATGGAGCAATACGCGCCCCCCTTTTTTCAAAACGTCGAATGCAGAGAACATATAGGACTCAACTATATCTCTGCGAAAATGCACCATGGCATCATAACAAAAAATAGCTGAAAGACTTTCCTTTTCTATTCCCTCGAAAGAGATTCCGTTATTTACATGATAATTTATTTTCTTATTAACTCCCAACCTTCTTTTGCAGTATTCTATATTTGACGAAAGAACATCCATCAAATGCAGTTCATTGATGATATCCCCATAATTATTTAGTAGAACCTCGGAATGCCTGCCATGACCACAAGCCAATTCAAGAACGGCGGAGAGATCAAGTTTTTGAAATAATGACAGAAAAGGTTGATTGCCATCCCAGAAAAGCCAGGTCCAATCCTCAGCCTCAGCATAATATGCATTGTCATGCCAAATTGTGCTTTCCTCAACTGCAAATCTGGACGTTTTATTATAGTTTGACTCTATTTTTTTTATAAGGGATTTTATGATTTCTAGATAAGGCAAATAATCCGCCAGTTCATTGGCTGCTCGATTCCGCTCAGACACTACCAAGGCTAGTTCACTTTCTAAACGGACTTGTTCGGACTCGGCGAAAGATAATCTCCTGGCTAATTCATTTAGTTGGGATAAAGCTAAAGCGAGCTCGTTGGCCATCTGATCCTGTTCAGACACGGCTAGAGCCAATTCACTGGCCATTCGATCCCGTGCAGATAAATTAAGAGCGAGTTCGTTAGCTATCCGCTCCTGTTCAGACACAGCCAGATCCAATTCACTGGCTATCCGATCCCGTAAATATAAAGCGGAGTCTAGTGCATTGTTTATCTGGCTATGTTCGGCTTCAGCTAGAGCTAATGCACCAGATAATCGATACTGTTCTGATAAAGCCAATGCTAGTTCGTTCGCAATCCTGTTCTGTTCAGATAACGCAGTAGCCAACCCTTGAGATATAAGATCTCTACTGCTGAAAGCAAGACCCAACTCAGACCGCAGGGAATCTCGTTCGATTATAACATCCTTAATAATCGGCATCTTTAAAGCAATTTTTTTATAAATTTTTGGATACATTCTTTCAGCCTTTGGTAGCGCTCCGATTTACAGGATAATTATTGACTTTAAGGTTGCCTCTGACTAGCTGAAAAGCGATAGCATCTTTTCCCAAGCCAATGGGTCATGGTATTGGTGCCAATCAAATGCTTCTTGCTCATTATAGACAATTAATCTTGAATTGAGGTTTCTACACAATGACTCCCAACCGCAGATCCATCCTTCAAAAATAGTATAATTAAGATAATCTTCTTCACCATAGTTATAGCGATAGCCATTATTTTCACAATGCAAGACTAGCCGGGTACGAGAATGATCTTCACTGGTTACTGAGTCAAGATAAAAGGCATTGGTTAGACGGAAGAAATTCTGATTTATTTCAATAGTGTAGGTTCCCCATCTATCAAATTCATCATGATGGGGATTGGCCAGTATGACAATGTAATCCACGTCCAGCGTAAGTACTGGTAGACGCAGGAGGGTAAAATGTAGCTTCTCTAGCATGCATCGCTGGCCAGACTTTAGATCTGAACGTTCCAGCAGCACCCTACAGCTTGCCGCCAATCTGGTGAAAAGCGGTTTGTATTCATAGGGAATAGGAAAATAAAGCGAGTCCCAGTCACTCATTTTTCACCATGAACTAGATAATTATTTTGTCAACCCAAGTCAGTTCCGAGATCACAGTCTGAATCCATTCATGGAATTTTCTTATATTTTAGAACAATGGATTACCATGTTATTAAAATACTGGCCACCTTGCTTTAACAGGCATTTTATATCTTAATCATAATACTTAGCCATGTCAAATAGCGAGGGCAAGCAAGGATAAATCTGACAAAATCTACATCAATTCCGACAAAATCCGACATTCATCCCTGCTTACTATAAGGCATTTCATTCTCTACCTACTTCCTTTCACTCCCGGCACCACTAGCTAGCGGGTGACGATGCGCATTGAATCCCACGGCACCGGCGGTTAGCATCCCCCACCCTTTTTTGGAGTCTGCTCATGAAATCCATCGAACTCTTGCTGGAACGGGTGCTCTTCAACAGCCGCTGGCTGCTGGCGCCCTTCTACCTCGGGCTGGTCCTGGCCATGGCTTTGCTCCTGGTGAAATTTGCCAAGGAATTCTTTAGCTTCGTGCCCCTGGTCTTCACCGGCTCGGGCGGGGATGTGATCATCGGTATCCTCTCCCTCATCGACGTGGTGATGATCGCCAATCTGGTGCTGATCATCGTCCTCGCCGGCTATGAGAACTTCGTCTCCCGCATCGAGGCGGAAAATCAGGAGGACTGGCCCAAGTGGATGGGGCACGTCGGCTTCGCCGAGCTGAAGATGAAGCTCATCGGCTCCATCGTCGCCATCTCCGGTATCGAGCTGCTCAAGGCCTTCATGCACGTGGAAAATCTCTCCAACGCGCAACTGGGCTGGAAGGTGGGCATCCACATGACCTTCGTCGTCTCCGGCGTGCTCTTCGCCATCATGGACCGCATCTCCGCCGACAAGGCGAGCGGTCACGACACCGAGGGCCACGGGAACGGGAAACACTGAGCCGCTGGCCGCCGCCGGCGCACCCAAGGCACCGGCGCTGGTGATGGGCCAGCCCAAGCATTCCCGGCGTCGCCTGGTGAAGGGTCAGGCCCCGGCGCCGACCTCCACTTCCGCCGCCAGGCGGCGGATGAGGGCCGCCACTTCCGCGGGGCGCTCCTCATGGGCCAGATGGCCGAGTTTGGCCAGGGTGGTGATCCGCGCCTGGGGCAGCACCTGGCGGACCCGCTCCGCGTCGCTGGGCGGCACCGTCCAGTCCCGGTCGCCGACGACCAGGTAGAGCGGGGTGCGCAGATGGGACAGATCCCGTTGCAGGGCGACCAGATCCCACCGGGCCATCATGGTCAGGGCGGCGCCGACGTGACCGGAGTTGGTCACCAGCCGCCGGTAGAGCTCGATCCCGGCGGGCTCCAGGGTGGAGCCGGTGCTGTGCACCAGCCGCTCCACCACCCCGGGGGAGGTGGCGCGCCAGGCGAAGAAGCGGGGCAACAGGGGGGTGGAGGCCGCCAGCCGGGCGGCGGGGGCGAAGAAGTGGCCGGGCATGCCGCGCAGGGGTAGCAGGGCGCCGTTGAGACTGATCAGGGCCCGGGGGGCGATGAGCCGGTCGAGGCACATGCGCGCCAGGATGGCGGCCCCGGCGGAG
Source organism: Candidatus Thiosymbion sp. (assembly GCA_018435665.1). Classification (GTDB taxonomy): domain Bacteria; phylum Pseudomonadota; class Gammaproteobacteria; order Chromatiales; family Chromatiaceae; genus M0108. The sequence continues at coordinate 20,462 of JAHDND010000139.1, forward strand.
TGGCCCACCACCAGGTCGGGGGCATTGCCGAGGCGGCGCAGCAGTTCGCCCAGGGCCTGGGCCATCCCGGGGAGGGAGAGGTCCCCCGCCGCCGGGGCGGCGGTGAAGCCATGGCCGGGCAGATCCGGCGCCAGGACCTCGAAGTGCTCCGCCAGCAGGGGGGCGAGCCCGCGCCAGGAATGGGTGGCGGCCCCCGTCCCATGGACTAGCAGCAAGCGGGGCCCCTGCCCCATCACTTGCAGGTGCCAGCGCAGCCCGGCTTCGACGGGGAAGCGACTCGCCTCCCGGTTTGGCCAGTCGCGGCCCTCGCGCTCCCAACGGGGTCCTTCGGCCATGGCTATCTGACTACCCGCCGCACGGGGAGCAACCCTAACCCGCCACCGCCTGGACGGCGGCGGAGAGGGTGCCGGCGTCGGCGTAGGGTAGCGGCAGATAGGTGGCGCCCATGGCCCCCGCCAGTTCCCGGGCCTTGGGCTGGGGGTGGGGCGAGGTGTCGACCAGCAGGGCGCGGACGCCGGCCATGCGCACCAGGCGCGCGGCGGCCAGGGCCTCGTCGCCGGCCTTGGCGCGACCGCCCTGGCCGTCGCGGGCGACATTGGCGCGGCCGTCGGTCAGCACCACCAGGGTCGGGGTGCCGCCGCGGCGCTGGACGCCGTCCGCCAGCAGCAGGGACAGGTCGATGCCGGAGGCCAGGGGCGTGCCGCCCCCGCCGGGGAGGCTGGCCAGGGAGCGCTTGGCTCGCACCAAGGAGCGGGTCGGCGGTAGCAGAATCTCGGCGCCCTGGCCGCGGAAGGCCACCAGGGCCACCCGGTCGCGGCGCACGTAGCAACTGGCCAGCAGGAGTTCGATGGCGCCCTTGGCCTCCGCCAGGCGGTGGAGGGCGGAGGAGCCGGAGGCGTCGACGGCGAAGATGGTGGTGGTCTCGGCGCGCTGCTTGAAGCGGGTGACGCGGAAGTCGTCGCGGCGTACCTCGACGCGCTTGGGGGCCAGGCCCCGGGCGGCCACCTCGCGACGGCGGATGATCTGCCAGGGGGCGGCGGCGCGCAGGGTCTCGACCACATTCATGCGCACCCCGGGCCCCGGGTCGCCGCGGCGGGCGCCGATGGGCCGGCCGCGCAGGGAGGCGTGCTGCTGGGCGCCGGCCTTGCCCTGGGACCGGGGGCGGGAGCGCCGCTCGACCCCGGCGCGCAACTGGTCGAGCAGGTCCTTGGGCATGGCCGCCTGGGCCGCCTCCAGGATCATGTCCTCCAGGGGCTGGTCGGGAATGTCCTGGTCGTCCTCGTTCTGGCCCTCGTCCGGATCGGGGGGCGGGGGCTCGGGTGGCGGCTCCTCCTCCGGGGCCGGCTCACCGGCTGGCAGGCGGGTGGCGCGGGGGGCCAGGACCAGGCGGGCGGCGGCGGCCACGTCCTCCTCGGCCACCTGCTCGCGCCCCCCCAAGGCGGCGGCGAGGCGAGCAACACGGATGGCCAGCAGGGAGCCGCGCAGGGAGGCGATGCCCAAGGCCAGGGCGGCGCCGCACAGGGTCTCGACGAAGGCGTCGCCGATGGTCACCGCCGGCAACCGGGCGCGGGCGGCGATGACCTCCGCCGCCCCCCAGGGGAGCGTCACCTCGGTGTCATGGATGCCGAAGCGCGCCAGGTCGAGATGGAAGGCCAGGCGGTCGCGCAGGGGTTCCGGCAGGTGCTCGTCCTCCCCGATCCCCTCGTCCAGGGCGATGACCCCCAGGCGGGAATCGCTACGGGCGGCGATGCCGTCCCGCTCCAGGACCACCTCGCCGCGGTCGAGGACGGCGGTGAGGTGGGCGGCGGTCGCCCCCTCCAAGCGTTCGGCCATGGCCAGTTCCACCACCCCGCCATCGGCCTGGGCGAGGAGGCCACGCTCGGCCACCGGCCGACCAGCGCGCAGGGTGGCGGACAGGTCCAGCCCGCCGAGCAGCCGGCCCTCGCTGACATGGAGGGGGATCTTGAGGCGCGGACAGCCCGCGGGCAGCAGGCCCCGGGCCAGGTCCAGCCAGCGGTCCCGGACAGGCCCCGCCAGGGCGCGCAGGACCACCCCACCCGTCCCGGCCGGATCGACGGCGAAGAGGGCGGCAGCCATGGCGGCATCCTCCCAGGGGGCGGTGAGGCTGGCGGTATCGGGCTCGGGTAGGTGTGGGCGTCCGGTCGATGCCTCGCTCAGGCGCAAAGAACCCGGGGTCGAAACCGCTTGGGTCACTGGGGCCACCCTCCTGTCGAATCGGTCCGGCGGCAGCTGGCGGGCAGCAACCCAGGGGCCCCAGGGCAAGGACCAACTGGACTTTGGTCAGCGGTTGCCGTTTCAAGCTGTTGGATCATGGGCGACATACCCTCAGACCGGGCTGTCCACGGCTCATGCCGGGAACAACTCCTCGACCGCCCGTTGGACGCGCACCGTGGAGCCGGACTCGTCGAGGGGGTCGCGCCGCAGGCGGTGACGCAGGGCTGGGGCGGCGACGCGCTTGAGATGGGGCACGCCCGCGGCGCTGTCGCCCTCCAGGGCGGCGAGGGCGCGGGCGGCGCGGATCAGGGTCAGCTCGCCGCGCAGGCCGTCAGTGCCCAGGGCCATGCAGAGGCGGGCGGCCTGCTCCAGGGTCTCATCGGGGACCGTGACCGCCGGCAGGGCGGCCTTGGCGGCCTCGATCTGCTGGCGGATCTTGCCGTCCTTGCGCTTCCACTTGGCGACGAAGGCCGGCTGGTCGCGCTCGAACTCGTCCCGCAGGCGCACCACCTTGACCCGGGTCGGCAGGTCCTCGGGGGTCCGGACCTCCACCGAGAGGCCGAAGCGGTCGAGGAGTTGGGGCCGCAGTTCACCTTCCTCCGGGTTGCCGCTGCCTACCAGGACGAAGCGCGCCGGGTGACGCAGACTAAGGCCCTCGCGCTCCACCAGGTTCTCGCCTGAAGCGGCGACGTCGAGCAGGGCGTCGACCAGATGGTCCTCCAGCAGGTTGACCTCATCGATGTAGAGGAAGCCGCGGTGGGCGCGGGCCAGAAGGCCCGGCTCGAAGGCCTTTTCACCTTGAGTCAGGGCGCGCTCCAGGTCCAGGGCGCCGATGACCCGGTCCTCGGTGGCGCCCAGGGGCAGGTCGACCACCGGCACCGGCACCTGGTGGCTCTTCGGCTTGATGCCCTTGGCGGCCTTGTCCCGACACTCCGCGCAGAGACTGCCGGCGCTCGCCTCCGGGTCGCAGCCATAGGCGCAGCCCACCACGGCGCGCATCTTGGGCAGCAGGGCCGCCAGGCCGCGGATGGCGGTGGACTTGCCCGTGCCGCGATCGCCGAAGACCAGCACCCCGCCAATGGAGGGGTCGACCGCCGCCACCAGCAGGGATTGCTTCATCTCGTCCTGGCCGACGATGGCGGAGAAGGGAAAGGCGATGGGCATGGGAGCAGGGTCTCGCGGGGTTGATAAGGTTGAGCGGTTAAACCGTGATCGGTGATCGCTGATCGCTGATCGCTGATCAGCTGAACGTAGATCGGTAAAAGGTTGCTCTATGGGTGTGACGGCGCTGCCTGGTTAAGGGGAAACATCGCAGGGGCGCTCAAACTGGCCATCCGCAGGAACTGGCCAGATGACAGGGTCGGACCAATGGCAGCCAGGCCTAGGCCAGGATGGTCCACCAGCCAGTCGGCGACGGCCTGCTCGAAGGCGCGGGGGCATTCCTCCTGGAGCACGTGACCGCAACCGGGGATGACCGTCAGGGCCGCGTTCGGCAAGGCATCGGCCACCCGCCGGGTGTCCGCCACCTTGACCAGTTTGTCCCGGTCGCCGCTAATGAGCAGCACCGGCTGGGTGAGTTGGGCCAGGTGGGCGCTGATGGTGACCGGGCTGGAGAGGGAGCGGTTGAGCAGTTCGCCCCAGGCCAGGTCCGCGTCGCGCACCTGGGCATGGAGGGTCATCAGGGCCCGCCGCTGGTCGGTGATGCGCCCGGGGTCGGCATAGGAGTAATCGAGCAACACCCCTTCCCCGAGCTTGCGGCCGATCAGCAAGCTGAGGCGGCTCAGTTGCGGCAGTTCCGCCACCCAGGCCGGCAGGGTCGGGCGCTGGGCAAAGACCCAGGGGGCGACCAGGATCAGCCCCGCCACCCGCTCGGGCCGCGCCAGGGCTGCCTCCATCGCCAGGGTGCCACCGGAGGAATTGCCGACCAGCACGGCGCGCTCGACCCCCAGGGCATCCATGAAGGCGAAGAGCTGCGAGATCGCCGCCTCCTTAGCGTAGGGATTGGGCCCGCTCCAGTCCGCCGCGGTCAGCTTGGCGCTCAGGCCGTAGGGGATCTGGTCATAGGCCAGCACCCGGCCCTGGGCGGCCAGGAACTCCCGGATCGGGTCCCAGGTGAAGAGGTTGAAGGTGAAGCCGTGGAGCAGGATGAAGGTAGGGCGGACATCCGTCTTCCCGCCCACGGTGCTATCGCTGTTCTCGCTCGCGGGGGATTCACCCTCCCCGGCGGCAGGGTCATCAAGCTTTTGGGCGGCGTTGGCGTCACCCCGACCCTCGGCGGGGATCCCCGTCGGACCGGCCTCCTGAAAATGAAGCGGGATGCCCCGGGTCCCTTCAAAGGGGATCGTGACGAAGCGGCTGGCCGCCGGCGCTAGGTCGGTGGCTTGCTTCTGGCCAGCGCTGGAGGTGGCCGGGATCAGGAAGGGACCCAGGAGGACCACCGCCAGGATCAGGGCCACAAGGACGGCCAGCAGCAGAAAGATGCGTCTCAACATGGGGCGGCATCATAGCTAAACGCCCCAGACAGGGCCAGTTCCCCGCCCCCTGTCAACCTGACCTGACAACCCAGATTGTCAATTTATGTTACCCTTGGCTCTTCTTAGCGAGTCATGGGACCCTCGCTCCCGGACTGATCGTTTCCCACGCGGATGGGTATTGGCGCCATGAGTATCACTTCCGTTCTTCCCCTTTCCAACGGCTGCCTGGCGGCCCGCGGCGTTGACCTGCCGGAGGCCCTCGCCGCCCCCCGCCGGGTCCTGAACTCCCGCCGCGCCGGACCCCTCAGCTATTACGCCGACAACCAGGCCAGCGGCCGGCCCCTAGTGCTGATCCACAGCATCAACGCCGCCCCCAGCGCCTTCGAGATGAAGCCGCTCTTCGATCACTTCCGCGCCCAGCGCCCGGTCTTCGCCCCGGACCTGCCGGGGTTCGGCTTCTCCGACCGCAGCGATCGGCGTTACTCACCCGAACTCTTCGCCCACGCCATCCAGGACTTTCTGGCCGAGGTGGTCCGGGAGCCGGCGGACCTGGTGGCCTTCTCCCTGGGCACGGAATTCGCCGCCCGGGCGGCCCTGGAGTCTCCGGCGGCCGTGACCACCCTGGTCCTGCTCTCCCCCACCGGCTTCAGCAAGCGCTCCCTGCCCACCGGGGAGTTGAGCCAGCGGGTGCACCGCGTCCTGAGCCTCCGCGGCCTCAGCCAGGGCCTGTTCACGATGCTGACCTCCCGGCCCAGCATCCGTTATTTCCTGGGCCAGGCCTTCCCAGGCGGGACGCCCCCGGAGATGGTGGAGTACGCCTACGCCACCGCCCACCAGCCCGGCGCCCGCTTCGCCCCGCTCTATTTCCTCTCCGGCCAGCTCTTCACCCCTCAAGCCACCGACGTCCTCTACGCCCGGCTCACCCAGCCGGTGCTGGTCATCCACGATCGCGATCCCAACGTCACCTTCGACCGCCTGCCGGACCTGGTGGCCAGCCACCCCAACTGGCGGGTGGAGCGCATCACCCCGTCCCACGGCATCCCTCAGTGGGAAAGGACCGCCGACACCGCCGCCGCCATGGCGCGGTTCTGGGAGACCCACTTCTCTGTCTGAGCGCCGGTGGCCGCCCTCATGGCACCCGATGGCGACCTGGCCGCACACCCGGGCGGCCCCGGCGCGCCGCCGGTCGCCCAGCGCTTGCCCCCGCATCTGTCCCGCAGCCGTAACGCAAAGCATCCGATGGGCGCACCTTTCGACCTTCTCGACCAGCTCAAGGCCAGGCTTCACCTCTACGGTCGTGAGCTCGCCCGTGCCTCGGCCCGGGACGGGCTGATCTCCCTGGCCCTGCACCTGCCGGAGGTTCCGGCCCGGGCCCCGGTCCTTGCCGGCCCCCAATTCCAGCTTCTCCACCCCCAACGGGAGGAGATGCAGGTGGGCTACGGCATTGCCGCCGAGTGGCAAGCCAGCGGCGGTGAACGGCTGCGGACCCTGCGTGACCGGGCCCAGGAGCTGGCGACGACCTGGCGCCAGAGCGATCCGGAGTGCACCGCTTGTCCCCCCTTCGCCTTCCTGGGCTTCGCCGCCCGGCCGGAGGAACCTCGGGGGGAAAGCCGCGGGCTAACCCGGAAGCAAGCCCGTGGAGCCGCCGCTGACGAACTGCCCAACGCCCTGCTCCGGGTACCCGAGATTGCCCTGCGCATCCGCCGGGGCCAGGCCGCCCTGATCCTGAACGCCCGCCTGCCCGCCTCCCCCGCCGACCTCATGGTCCGTTGGACGGCCCTGCTCGATCGGCTGGTGCCCGCGCTCTATCAGCCCGCCCCACCCCCCCTGCCCACCACCGCCCTCCACCGCGGGCTGGAGACCCCCAGCCCTCAGGGCTGGCAGCGGCTGCTGCGCAGCGCCCTGGACCGGATCGACAGCCAGGAATTCCAGAAGGTGGTCCTCGCCCGCCGGTTGAGCATCACCGGCAACCGCGCCTTCGACATCCCCCGCCTGCTGGCAACCCTGGCGGACAGCTACCCCTCCTGTCAGATCCTCAGCATCCGTCATGGCGCGCGCACCTTCGTCGCCGCGACCCCCGAGCGGCTGCTCAGCCTGCATGGCAACCGGGTGGAGGTGGACGCCCTGGCCGGGACCTCCTCCCGCGCCGCCGAGGCCGGCCGCGATGGCGCCCTGGCCCAGGCCCTGCGCGGCTCGGTCAAGAACCTCCACGAACATCGTCTGGTCATCGAGGCCATCCGCGATGCCCTGGGCCCGGTCGCCGCCCGCATCGACATCCCGGCGGCGCCGGACATCATGCGGCTCGCCAACGTCCACCACCTCTGGACCCGCATCGGCGCCCGCTTCGACACCCCCATGGACGTCTTCACCCTGGCCGAACTGCTCCACCCCACCCCGGCCACCAACGGCGAGCCGCGCCGGGAGGCGAGCGCCTGGCTCAGCCACTGCGACCCCTTCGACCGCGGCTGGTACACCGGCGCCGCCGGCGTTGTCGAGCCCGATCTCAGCGGCGAGCTCTGGGTGCTGCTGCGCTGTGCGGACATCCACGACCAGACCGCCGACCTCTACGCCGGCGCCGGCATCGTCGAGGGTTCGGACCCGGCCCTGGAGTGGCGCGAGACCGAGCACAAGCTGGATGCCATGCTCTCCGCCTTGCGTTTCGCCTGAGCGCCCCATCCCTGTCTTCGACCCATGGCCGCACCCGATCCCCTGACCGAAGACACCCCCGACCGGGCCTGTGTCAATCTGCGCTGGGCCCTAGCCCTGCTGGATGGGCTCATCGCCGGTGGGGTCGAGCACCTGGTCCTCTCCCCCGGCTCTCGCTCCACGCCGGTGGTCCTGGCCGCCCAGCGCCGTCCGGCCCTGATGCTGACCCCGATCCTCGACGAGCGCAGCGCCGCCTTCTTCGCCCTCGGCCTGGCCCGCGCCAGCGGCCGCCCGGTGGCCCTGCTCGCCACCTCCGGCAGTGGCCCGGCTCACTGGTACCCGGCGGTGATGGAGGCCAACGAGGCCTGCCTTCCCCTCATCCTCCTCTCCGCCGACCGGCCACCGGAACTTCGCGGCTGGGGCGCCAACCAGACCACCGATCAGACCCGCCTCTTCGGCGTCCAGGTACGCGACTTCTTCGACCCCGGCGCCCCAGTGGATGATCCGGGCGTGCGCCGCGCCCTTGTCGCCCTCGGCCACCGCGTCGCCGCCCTCGGCCAGGGCCGCCGGCCAGGACCGGTGCATGTCAATCTGCCCTTTCGCGAGCCTCTGGTGCCCCGCGCCGCGTGCGAGGGGGAAGCCGCGTCTGACGGGGAAAACGTATCTGACGGTGAAAAGGCCCCTGAGGCTAAAGACCCTTACCATGACGTTCACGCTAGCCCCCGCCCTCCGGCCATCCTCTCCCGGCTGCCGAAAGGCCTGCAAGAGCGGCTGCGGGGCCGCGGTCTCATCTATTGCGGCCCGGACAACTCGCGGCCCGGCTTCCCGGCGGCGGTCCTGCGCTGCGCCGCCGCCCTGGGCGTCCCGGTCCTGGCCGATCCCCTCTCTGAGCTGCGCTTCCTCTCCGATCCGCGCTTCGGTCAGGGGACAAGAACTGACTTTGCCCAGGTAGCGACAACTAACTCGGGCCAGGGGGTGGCAACTGACTTGGGACAGACGGTGGCAAGTGCCGGCAGCCCTTCGCCCCTCATCACCCGCTACAAGTCTCTGGTCCGCAACCCCGCCGCCGCCCGCGCCCTGCGGCCGGACTGGGTGTTGCGCTTCGGCCGGGCGCCCATCTCCCGGACGGTCCTGGAATGGCTGCCCGGCATCCCTCTCATCCTGGTGGACCCCGCCGAGCGCTGGTCCGATCCGGCCCACGACCTGGCCCTGCCGGACTCCCTGCATCTGGACCTGGACCCCATCGCCCTGTGCATGACCCTGGCCACCTCCCCGCCCACTCCGGCGGACCCGGACTGGCTGGCGCTCTGGACCCGGGCCGAGGCATGCCTGGCCAGCCTCGCCACCAACTACCTGGCCCAGGCCCCCTGGTGCGAGGCCCATCTCATCGCCGACCTGGTGAGCCAGATCCCCGCCGGGGAGGGCCTGCTGTGCGCCAATTCCCTGCCCATCCGCCAGTTCGAAACCTGGGCCGGCACCCGGAACGCCCCCCTGACGGTCTTCGGCAACCGCGGCCTCAGCGGCATCGACGGCCAGCTCTCCACCCTGGCCGGCCACAACGCCGCCGGCCTGCCCACCACCGGCCTGCTTGGCGACCTGTCCTTCCTTCATGACCTGTCCGGTCTCCTGCTTGCCCGGGAACTGCCGCGGCCCTGCATCCTCGTCAACAATGGCGGCGGGCGGATCTTCGACTACCTGCCGCAGCATGGCCTGCCGGGCTTCGAGCGCCTCTGGCGCACCCCCCAGACCGTTAACCTTGCCAACCTGTGCCAGGCCTTCGGCTTGAAACATCGCCGCGTCAGCGACGCCTCCGCCTGGCGCGCCGCCCTGGCCGCGGGCCTCGCCGGCGAGCGGGGCCTGATCATCGAGGTCATGATCGACGCCTACCAGAGCCAGAAGGTCCATCTCCAGTTCCGGCGCCGGGTAGCGGAAACAGACCTACTGGGCTAGGTGGCGCTCGCGACATCAACCGACATCAACCGCTACCGGGACATCCCCTCCTTGGAATTCCCGTGCATGCCAAGCAACGCGGGTAAACTCATTCATTATTGGCAGGGATGGTACTGACTACAACAATTCAGGCGCTGAAGAACTGGCGGTGCCCTCCAACCTCCGGCAACGCCGCACACGGCAGGCCACGAGGATCAGCCGAAGCGGGCATTAACCGGTAAAATCCTGAACCTGGCCCCGCGGTCCCTCGAAACGGCGGGTGGTCATGCCAAAATCCATGGAGCTCACCCGCATGCAACCTACCCCAAACTCAACGCCCGTCACCTGGGAGACCCCGCCGGGGCCGACCTACGGGGACATTCTCTACCAGCATTGGTCCGGGGTGGCCAAGATCACCATCAACCGGCCCGAGGTGCGCAATGCCTTCCGGCCGGAGACGGTGCGGGAACTGATCGACGCCTTCCATCGCGCCCGGCTGGACTCCGCCGTGGGGGTTATCGTTCTCACCGGGGCCGGGGACCTGGCCTTCTGCTCCGGGGGCGACCAGCGCATCCGCGGCGACCAGGGCTACCGGGACGCCGCCGGCGGGGCCGAGCACCTCAACGTCCTGGAACTGCAACGGGACATCCGCACCCTACCCAAGCCAGTCATCGCCATGGTGGCGGGCTATGCCATCGGCGGTGGCCATGTCCTGCACCTGATCTGCGACCTGAGCATCGCCGCCGACAATGCCCGGTTTGGGCAGACCGGTCCCCGGGTGGGCAGCTTCGACGGCGGCTTTGGGGCCGGTCTGCTGGCGCGCACCGTCGGCCTGAAGAAGGCCAAGGAGATCTGGTTCCTCTGCCGCCAGTACGACGCCCAGGAGGCCCTGGCGATGGGCCTGGTCAACACCGTCGTCCCCCTGGCGGAGCTGGAGACCGTCACCCTGGACTGGTGCCGCCAGATGCTTCAGCTCTCCCCCACCGCCCTGCGCCTGCTCAAGTCGGCCTTCAACGCCGAGACCGATGGCCTGGCGGGCATCCAGGAGCTGGCGGGCAACGCCACCGGCCTGTTCTACACCACGCCCGAGGCCCAGGAGGGGCGGGATGCCTTTCTGGAAAAGCGCTTGCCGGACTTTCGGCGTTTCCCCCAGCGGAGCTGAGAGCGGGTGAAAAATTCCGATTTTTATCAGCCTCAGACTGGCTATCTGATTGTGATTCAAGAAGCCAGGATCCCTGATAAAGCGTTTTTTTCGCGGCCTCCGAGATGGTCGACGGAGGTGAGATGGCCGACCTGAGCCGCGACCTAGCGCGCTGGGTCGCCGCCGCGCGCCCGCGTACCCTGCCGCTGACGGTGACGCCGGTGGTGGCGGGCCTGGCCCTGGCGCTGGCCACCACCGGCGGGCTCCACCTGGCGACCGCCCTCGCCACCCTGCTGGCGGCGGTCGCCATCCAGGTCGGGACCAACCTGCACAACGACGTCAACGACTTCGAGCGCGGTAACGACACCCCGGATCGTCTCGGGCCGCCCCGGGCCTCCGCCCAGGGCTGGTTCACCCCGGCTCAGGTCCGGCGGGCGGCGCACCTGGCCTTCCTCATCGCCCTCGTCCTCGGCGCCCTGCTGTGCCTGCGCGGCGGCTGGCCCATCCTGCTGCTGGGGCTGGCCTCCCTGGCGGCGGGCTATGCCTACACCGGCGGGCCAAGGCCCATCGCTTACGGGCCCTTCGGCGAGGTCTATGTCCTGCTATTCTTTGGCGTGGCGGCGGTGGCCGGGAGCCACTATCTCCAGACACTGACCTTCTCACCCACCGCCCTCGCCCTGGGCGCCATCCTCGGCCTGCCGGCGGCGGCGGTGCTGCTGATCAATAACTACCGCGACCTGGAGACGGACCGTCAGGGCGGCCGCCGCACCCTCTGCCTCTACCTTGGCCGGACGCGCGCCCGCTGGCTCTACGCCATGCTGATGCTGGCCCCCCCGCCCCTGCTGGCCCTGCTCGATCTGCCCGGACGGGCCTGGCCCCTCCTGGCCGCCCTGCCCCTGGGCCTCTGGCTGGTGGTCCGGCTCTTTCGTGGCGCCCTTGGCGGCGCCCTCAACCCCTTGCTGGGGACCACCGCCCTCTACCAGACGGTCCTCACGGTCCTGCTGATCCTGGGGCTGGCCTGGCCCCAGGCCTGAAGCCTGCTCCATGGGTATTTCACCCCCATGAAACGGTCGCCGGTCCAGGGTATGCCGATCGCCGCGCCTCCCGGGTCGCTGGCCCCCGACATTCGCCTGGAAGCGTTCGGCACACGACCCTATGCCCTGCCCTTGCGTCAACCTTGGACCAGCGCCCGGGGTACCCGGACGGAACGGCGCGGCTGGCTCATCGAGGTCCGGGCGGCGGGTTTATGCGGTTACGGTGACTGCGCCCCCCTGCCCGAGGCTGGGACCGAGGTTGAAGCGGCCGCCGAGGCCATGCTGAGCCGGTGGCAGGCACAACTTCCTGGTCACAGCCTAGCCGACCTGCTGGACCCGGGCCGGCAAGGCCTTTATGGCGCCGCGTTTGGGAAGCCGTCCAGATACCCGCTTGGCGCAGCATCCAACGCCGCGTCAGGAGATACATCTGGCGCATCATCCAGCGCCACGTCAGCAGACACGACTGGCTCATCGTTTAGCGCCCTGTTCGCAGACCTCGGTAGGACTAGCTCGACCCCCGCGGCCGGCTTCGCCCTGGAGTCCGCCCTGACCGATCTCGCCGCCCGCCTGGCGGGGGTGCCCCTGCGGCGGTGGCTCACCCCGCGGGCGGGCGACGCGGTGCCGGTCAACGCCACCCTCGGCACCCTGCGCGATCAGACCCCGGTTTGCATCGTGAGGGCCTGTCAGGCCGGTTACCAGGTGCTCAAGCTCAAGGTCGGGCTGGACGCCCCCGAGACCGAAATAGCCCATCTCCAGGAACTGGCAACCCATCTGCCCCCCGGGGCCAGCTTGCGCCTCGACGCCAACGGCGCCTGGGACTATGACCAGGCGGCGCGCCTGATCGTCCGTCTGAACGACCTCCCCATCGAGTCCCTCGAAGAGCCCCTGAAGGTACCCGACTGGCAGGCCCTGGCTAGTCTCCAGGCGCTGGCCCGCTTTCCCCTGGCCCTGGATGAATCGCTGCATCATGACCCGGCTAACATCGCCGGCAGGGCCGGGCTCCCGATCGCCCGCCTGCTGTCCGTCGGCAACCACGCCGTCCTCTCATCAAACACCGCGTTAGCTGGGCTTTCGGTCGACCGCTTGCAAGTAGCCGCCGGCGCCCCACCCGTGCATCGCCTCGTTCTCAAGCCCGCGGCGGTCGGCGGCCTGCGGCGGACCCTATTCCTGGCCCGGAAGGCCGCCGACCTCGGCCTGGAGGTCGTCCTCACCAGCCTGATCGAGAGCGCAGCGGGCCTTTGGCCCAGCCTGCAACTCGCCGCGGCCCTCTCCTCCTCCCTCGCCCAGGGGCTGGCCACCGCGTCCTGGCTCGCCCGAGACTTGGGACGGGTACCTGACCCAAGGGGGGGATATATCTTGCTGGGACAGGACCCTGGCAGCGGCTTTGTTCCGACCAGATTAGGAAAATCCGACCCTTAATCTCCGCCGGAAGTCGTGCTGAAATTCACGATGGGGTCAAACCCGATAACCGCGCCCATTGACTGACTTTCGATCAAAATGGGAACAGACCTGATGACCGCGCCGGCCTTCCACCATACCTTCAGAGTCCAACTCCATGATATCGACGCCGCGGGCATCCTCTTCTACGGGCACCTGTTTCGCCATGCCCATGATGCCTACGAGGCCTTCATGGCGACTATCGGCTTCCCCCTGCACCGCCTCATCCAGGACGGCGACTGCCTGCTGCCCCTGGTCCATGCCGAGGCTGACTACCGGCAACCCATGCGCCATGGGGAGCTGATCCAGGTGCAACTCAGCGTTAAGCAGATCGGCGACAGGGCCTTTACGCTCCAGTACCGCTTTGGGGATGAGTCAGGGCGGGAAAAGGCCAGGGCCAGTACCGTCCATGTCCATCTCAGCCCCCCTGGCGACGCCGCGGCTTCGTTACCAGAGGCCCTGGTGGCCGCCCTGCGCCCTTGGCACTCGGGTTCCGCGACTTCCAAATGGTTCAGGCCAGTTGGTCCTTGATGGCCCGCAGGTCGGGCTTGCCAGAGGCCAGGAGGGGGATCGCGGCGAGGCGTTGGAAGCCCCGGGGGCGCTCGCGGTCGGAAAGATGCCCTCGGCACCAGGCCTCCAGGGCCGAGGGGGTCAGGTCTCCGGTGTAGGCCACGACCAGACGATGCCCCCAGACCGGGTCGGGGACCCCCACCACCAGGGCCGCGCTTACCCCGGGGGCGGCCAGGAGTCGCTCCTCGACCCGGGACGGCAGTACCGCCTCGCCACCGATGACCAGGAGTTGATCGGCGCGCCCCACTACCGTCAGGTCACCCCCCGGCATGTGATAACCCAAGTCGCTGGTCTGAAACCAGCCATCCGTGAGGCCCTGACCGGGCTGGCGGCCGGGGCCGGCATAACCCAGCATGACCTGGGGACCCCGGATCTGGAGTGGGGCCGGCACCTCCGGGGTCCCTGGGCAACGCACCTCCACCCCGGGCAGGGGCGGCCCTACCCGGCCGGCGGGGGGGACCGCCGTGAGAGTTGGAGACAGGGCGATATGGGAGCAGGTCTCCGTCATGCCATAGGTCAGGCGCAGGGGCCAACCAGCGGCAAGCGCCTGGCGGGCCAGGGTGCCGCTCAGGGCCTGCCCCCCCACCAGGACGGCACGCAATCCCGGTGGCGGAACCGGCATGACCGCCAGAAGCCGGGCGAGCATGGGGGGCACCAGGGAGAGATGGGTGATGCCCTGGCGATCGAGGTCCCGGGCCACGGCGTCGGCGTCGAAGCCCGGGTGCGCCACCAGAGTCGCCCCCGCCAGGGCGCAACGATAGCCGATCATGAGCCCGCCGACGTGACAGCGGGGCAGACAGCCAAGCCAGGCGTCGCCGGGTGCCAGTCCTAGCAGTTCGTTGGTCACCCGAGCGGAGACCTGAACGTTGGCCGGGCTCAACATCACCGCCTTCGGCGCCCCGCTGCTGCCGCTGGTCTCGATGATGAGGGCCGGGGCTGTATGGACAGGACGGCAAGAATCCGCGCCCGAGGGAGGGCTCCTGAGGTCCCGCCCCCCGGCAGGGGTCGCCACCAGCCGGCCGCCCTCCCCGGCCGCTTGCGCCTCATCGGGCTGCCAGCGCCACTCCACCCCCGCCAGCCGCGCCAGGGCCCCCAGTTCCCCCGGGGCGCGACGAGAGTCGACGGGGAGCAGGCCGCAGCCCAGCGGGGCCAGGGCATGCTGCATGAGGAGCAGGTCCAGGACCGGCGCCTCGGGTGCCAGCACCACCTGACCGGGGACGAGGCCTTGGGCGAGCAACTGATCCGCCCGCCGCTGGACCCGGTCCGCCAGTTCGGCGTAACTCCAGGTAGTGGCGGCGGTGGCGATGGCCCTCCGCTCACCCCAGGCGCGGAGGGCGGTCAGCGAGTAAGAGGTGAAGGGGGACAGGGACGGCTCCAGACCGGTTGGTTCAGCAAGACTGGTGGATCCTGCCAGGCTGGTCCGTTCTGCCAAACTGGCCCAACCAGCCAGGCTGCTCCATTCTGCGAGACCAGTTACCAGACCACCTCGAAGGTACAGGCCTCCGCACCCAGGGCCTGGCATTGGGTTTCGGTGACCCGGGAGCGAGGATGGACCAGTTGCTGAAAGAGCCGCTCGATGGCCGCAGCGTAGAAGTCGCACAGGGGAGTCTCGGCCTTAGCCCCTTGACAGATGCAGCAACCGGCGATGGCCAGGTGCGGGGGATAGGTCTTGCGCACCCGCAGTTCACCACTACCAGCGAAGGTCCAGGCGTGGCGCTGGATGGCATTCAGCAGGACCTGGCTCGCCAGCCGGGCGGGCAGCCACTTCAACAGGACCTGGACCCCCTTGGGGATGCGGTGGGCGAGCAGATAGTCCCCGGTCCGCACCCCGGCGCTCCGGGCGATCTCCAGGGCCGCCGGGATGCCGAGTTCGTCCCGCAGGACCTGATGCAGGCGGGTGACCTCCCGTTCATCGACCATCTTCTCCGGTGGCTGGGCCAGGTAGTGGGCCAGGCCGGCCAGGGCATAGAGGCGTTCAACACGTTCCTCCGGACCGGATTCGCGCAGGGCCTCCGCCACCCGGGTGATGGCGTTAGGTCCGATGCGATGGATGGTGGAGGTCTCGGGTGCGGTCATCGAGGGCTTCACCATGGGCGGCAATCCCAGTTCAGGGATCGCTCCAGCCGGGCGCAGAGCGAGCGCAGAAGGAAGCGGCCGGAGGCGGTCACGCGCAGGCCATCGCCCGTCAGCTCCAGCAACCCCTGCGCGGCGAACTGCTCCAGGGTCGGCAGGTCTTCATCCAGGGAGTCCAGTGAGCTGCGCGGCAGGGTCAGATTGCACAGCAACTGTTCATAGGCGCGGCGACGCTGGTAGTCCCGGTCGCTGAGCCGATGCCCCCAGGAGATCGGCAGGTGGCCGGCCTTGACCGCCCGTTGCCAGGCACCGAGATCGGACTCGTTCTGGACCAGAAGCCTACCCACCTCGCCATTGCCATGGGGGCCAAAGGCCAACTGGCAGCCCGAGTCCAGGGCGGTGAAACCGATGCCATTGCGATGGAGGCGGCCCGCGGCCTGGGCCATCGCCCATTCATCCCCCGGGCGGGCAAAACATTCCGCACCGATCCAGATATAGCCGGCCTGGGTCAGGTCCTTGACCACGCGTAGAAAGAGGGCGAAGTTCTCGGTCACCCCGGGCAGGGTTTGCGGGTTGATGGCGGCCTGATGGGGAAAATCGCTGGGGACATGCCGGTAGCTGAAACAGCGGATGCGGTCGGGTTCCATGGCGATGACCTGCTCCAGCGTCGCCGCCAGGGAGGCCTCGGTCTGCTCGGGCAGGCCATGGATCAGGTCGATACTGACGTTATGGAAGCCCGCCGCCCGAGCCATCCCGCACACATCCCGGATCATGGCCGCCGAGTGGACCCGGCCAATCACCCGTTGCACCTCCCAAGACAGATCCTGCACCCCCAGGCTGAGGCTGCAGAAGCCCAATTCGCGCAACAGCTCCAGTTGTTGCGGGGAGGTACGACGAGGGTTGCATTCGATACAGGCCAGGGCCGACTCGGGGACCCGGAAGTGATCGTCGACGATCTCCATCAGGCGGGTCAGATGGTCATCCCGCAAGTGATTGGGGGTACCGCCACCGAGATGGAGGTGGTTCACCGCCCAGCCCCGCCCAAGATGGCTCGCCACCAGGCCGAGTTCATCCTCCAGGCTGTCCAGATAGGCGTCGATGGTTCCTGGGTCGTGGGTGACATTGGTAGTGCACGCACAGAAATTACAGCGCGTGGGACAGAAGGGAACATGGATATAAATGGCCAGGGGACCGGGCCCCTTTTGGCCCAGATCCCGCAGGGCCTGCTCGTAACCCACCGGCGCGACGCCATTGACCCTGACCTTCGGGGGGAGGGACGGCGCAAGACCGGCCAACCCGTGCAAATAAGGCTCGAAGCTATGTGGATGAATGTCATCCAAGACCGAAGGATTCATAAACGAAACTCACCGCCATCTGATTTTTTAGCTGTCCTACAGACCAGGACCCGGCCCTACTCCGACCTCGGGTTTTGCCTCGCCGGATTCCATGACCTTGACCACCCGGAGCGAACGTACCGACTCATTGCCCCGCAGGGCCCACCGCCAGATCACCTCTTCCGAGAAGGGCAGCACCAGAAACCAATGCTCCAGGATGCCCAGGGCCAGCAGGGTCGCGACGAGCATCAGCCCGACACGCTGAAAGTCGAGGATCTCGGGGAGGGACGCCAATTCCACCAGCAGGCCCAGGACGACCGTCGCCGCCGTCACCGAGACGGGAAAGAGCAGATTCATCGGCCGGCGCACCATGTAACTGGCGAGAAAGCGCATGGGTTCCGGCAGCCAGTGCTCGTGGAGGTTGCGCACGCCGAGGAACAGATTGAGCTTGGCGCTCCAGCGCATCAGCCAGAGGACGACGAAGCTCCAGACGCCCACCCGGTTCGGGGCATCCCAGGCGCTGACGATCAGGGCCAGGGCGGTGAGGAGCACGCCGATCTCCAGGAACAGGCCGGTGCGAACCGCCAGGACAAACCGCGGCCAGCCGGTGCAGTCCGCAGGACAAGGCTCGCGGCGGGGCCCCACCAGATAGCCGGTGAAATAGCCCAGTTCCAGCCACCCCCACAGCAGAATGGCGCAGGAGAAGGCGAGATAGGCGGCGCCCGGATCCGTCTGCACGCTGGCCAGGTGGTGGACGACGAAGGCGGCGGCCGCCACCAGGGTCATGCCGATCATGCTCCAGCGGTGGGTGATCAGGGGCAGGCGATGCAGAAAGAGCAAGACCCCGGTCGTCAGCCACCAGACGAAAAGGGTGTAGAGCGCCGGGATTACATAGTCGCTCATGAAGGGGCGTCCGGTAATCCGCGCGGGGAAACGACGGGCAAGCGCGACCTCAGGGGGTGGCATTGCCGAAGGACGGCGGAAAGGGGCAACCTCATGGCGTGGCGTTCCCGGGGCTCAGCAATTGCGCGAAGGCCCCTTCGTTGGTGTGACCGAAGGCCTTGAGGTCGATCACCCGCCCCGTGGCCAGGTCCTCCAGGGTCAGACGCCCATCGGCCAGCCGGGAAAGCCGGAAGGGCGTGGAGGCGCCATCGCCCTGGAGACGGCGCTCCCGGGCCAGGGCCCGCAGCACGCCACGAACGAAGCCCCCGCTGCCCGGGGGCACCAGGTCGACCACCTCGTCGCCCTGGCGATCGTAGACGAGGACGGCCCCATCGGCGCGGTCGGCGAAGCGCAGTTCCCGGGACTGGACGACGGGGGCCATGGGCTCCGTCACGGGCCCCAGGCCGGCGAACCGGGCCAGGGTGACCGCCAGCAGGCTGAAGCCGATCAGGGCCGCGGCCCCGATCAGGGCGCCCCGGGGAAAAGGCCGGTCATGGTGGTGATCGTGCATACCGGGGGTGTCGGAAACCGTGTTCATGAGGCGGACGCCATCGGGGCGGGAGCCGCCTGGTCCTCGGCATAGGCCCGGTTGGGGTCGGCCCGGTCGGCCGGAACCTGGCCGTCAGCCGCGGCCGGAAGGGCATTGGCCTCCTTGAGGGCCGCGGACAGGATGCCCGCCACCTTGTCGGCCTCGGGAACGCCGCGAAGCATCGGCTCCACGGGACTGAAGCGCCAGGGCCGGACATGGGGCCAAAGGACCAGATAGGACACCGGTTGCCGGCCGGTCAGCGACAGTGGAATGTCACCCGTGCCGTCGGGGTAGCGTCGCAGGCCCGCCGCCGCGATCTTGCTGAAGGGCAGGTTGATGGTCATGGACACGGCCACCCCGAAACGCATCACCACCCGCCGGTTGGTGATGGTATAGAGGGTGGCCCGGCTATTGGCCCAGGCCAGCAAGACCAGCAGGCCCACCGCCAGGTGGGCGAGGAAGATCAGCCAGCCGGCCAGCAGGCTGACCCCCAGCAGGGATTCCTCCCCGGTCCACAGCTTGTCGGCCAGGTACCAGAGGAAGATGAGGGTGAAGTAGAGGATGATCTTGCGGACATGAAAGGCGCGCCGCGCCAGGGTGCCCCAGGTCGGCGCGGCTTGCCAGAGGATCCGCTCCCCTTCGGGGGGAACCTCTGGCAGGCCGGGGATGGGTTCGATCTCGTACTCGTTCACTAGGCTTTCTTTCCGTCTCACAACCAGGCATCGAGCCCGACGCTTTTCTTCAGTTACCCGCCCCGCTCCGGGACCGGGGCGAGCGGGAACCCGTCATCCTATCCGGTATCGTCAGGTCCCGAAACCTCTGCTGAGGGACTCTCCCCGCCAGGGATTCCCAACCAGGGGCATCCTGGCCAGGAACCACCGGTCAAGGATCTCCCCCTCCGCGGGGCTCACATCCAGGGGTCGGCGCGATCGGCCTTGGCGTAGAGGGTGCCACCGGCGTAGTAGGCGGAGATCCGGTCCTCTTCGAGCAGGGTCACCTGATTGGGCTGGGCCAGGCGGGGTACGTTGATGAAGTGACGACCCAGGATGGCGTTGACCTTCAGGTTGCGCGCCTTGCGGTTGACGCGGACGAAGTTCATCGGCAACAGCACGGTCTCGGCGACGGGCGCGCGGCGGACGGGGGCCGGGGCGGCCTCGGCGCCTCCCTCCTCGGTGGCGGGGGCCGCGGCGACCGGTTCCGGCTCGGCCGCCAGGGGCAAAGCCACCTCCAGATAGCGGATCTGGGGCTCGGACTGGTCGACCCAGATATCCTTCACCCGTCCACCGACCACATCGTCGGCGCCCAGCACCGGCAGGCCACGCGGATCCAGGTCCTGATGGGCGACGGCATAGTCCGTGGCGACGCGCATGGGAATGATCTTGGGCGTCCCCTCAAAGGTTAGATCAGGCACGTCGGGACGATTGGCGAAGGACCCGGGACCGACACCAGCCAGCATGGGATCGCCAATGGGCTGAAGGGGGGCGCCTGGCCAGGGAGCGATAGGGGTGGCCTTGATGGTCTCCCGTGGCTCCTCCCGTGGGGCGTAGCGGGTACCGCCGCCATGGGGCAGGACGAAGGACTTGGGCTCCGGCAGGCCCGGGAAGCCCACGACCTTGACGTGGACCCGGTCGGACTCCAGGGGGTAGCCCTCGCGCTTGTCCTCGCGGCGAAGGTAGATGATGAGCCCCGCGAAAAAGATCCAGAAGGCGTACAGGACGATTTGGGCGACGTCGAAGTAGCCTGTGATTGCGCCGGTCGAAGACATGAGGGATCCTCCAGTTGCAGATTACTGGCCGGGAAATTCGGCCAGACCGAAACGCGCTGAGGTCGGCTGCCGCGGGCGGCAAGCGGTACCGGCCAAAGGCCCGATAGCGATCAGGGTAGCGAAGAGCAGCCCGATCTCCAGATGATAGACCACGCCATAGCCAGTGGCGGGGGTGTCGAGGGCGATCCCCAGGTGGCCTTGGGTGGCCAGGCCGGAGATGAAATCACGGATGACGCCACCGAGGGCGATGGCCAGGCCGGCGGCACTGGCCTGGACCGCCCCCCAGGCCCCTAGTGCGAGCCCACTCTGGCCCGCGGTGACCTGGTCCATGGCCGCCGTCAGGGTGCCGACGGCGAAGAGCCCCCCGCCAAAACCGATGAGAAAGGCCCCCAGACGGAACAGCAGGGCAGATTCCAGTGGCGCGGCGAAGATGACGGCGGCGAAGGCCGCGATGCCGACCAGCACCCCCAGGGCCGCCAGGCGATAGGCATCGGCGCCGCGTTTGAGGCGATGGGCCGCCACGCCATAGGCGATGAGGGTCCCCCCCGCCAGCAGGGCGGTCAGGGCGGTGGTGGCCCCCACCGACAGCCCGAGGATCTGGCCACCGTAGGGTTCGAGGAGGATGTCCTGCATATTGAAGCCGGCGGTCCCCAGCCCCAGGGCGATCAGCAGGCGGCCCGCCTGGCCCCCGGCGAGGAAATCCCGCCAGGCCTCGCGGAAGTGCTGGCCACCGCCACCCTGGGTGCGGCTGGGGTCCCGCACTTCCTGTTTCCACAGGGCGGCGATGTTCAGCAGCATGGTCACCACGGCGGCGCCCTGGATGATCTGGATCAGCCGGACTTGACTGAACTCGGACAGCAGCAGGCCGAACAGGGTGGAACTGCCGACCATGCCCACCAGAAGCATGACGTAGAGCAAGGCCACCACCCGCGGCCGGGCCTCGGGCGGCGCCAGATCGGTGGCCAGGGCCAGGCCGGCGGTCTGGGTGATGTGCAGCCCGGCGCCCACCAGCAGGAAGGCCAGGGCCGCCCCGGCATAACCGAGGAAGACCGGTCCCTGGGTATCGCCGGAGAGCAGCACCAAGGCGAAGGGCATGATGGCCAGGCCGCCGAACTGGAGCATGGTCCCCAGCCAGATGTAGGGTACCCGCCGCCAGCCCAGGGCCGAGCGGTGGTGGTCGGACTTGAAGCCCACCAGGGCGCGGAAGGGGGCGAAGAGCAGGGGCAGGGAGACCATGACCGAGACCAGCCAGGCCGGCACCCCCAACTCGACCACCGTCACCCGGTTGAGGGTGCCGGTGAGCAGGACCGTGGCCATGCCAACGGAGACCTGGAACAGGGCGAGGCGCAGCAGGCGACCCAGGGGCAACTCCGCCGTCGCGGCATCCGCGAAGGGCAAGAGGCGCGTCCCGTAGCGCATCCAGAGCTGGACCATCTCCTGGGTCGGCGTCTTCATCGCCGGTCGGTCCCCCGGTCCAGGGTCTGACGCATCCCTACCGACCCCCGATCTAGTGACGGGCTCGACATTGCCGGGACCGGGCCCCGCGTAGGGCTCGGCATTTCCAGTCCCCAGCCTCGGGTCGGGTTCATCATTTCCGGATCAGCTCCAGGGCCTGGGAAGTATAGAAGCCGCTGACGATACGCTCACAGCGCCCGACCCGCCAGCCCGCGAGGGATGGCTCACCCTGGATCAGAACCTTGAGATCGCCCTCCCCCACCGGCTCGATGGCCGGGGCGCGGTTGCCCCGGGGAAAGAGGCGTCCCACCACGTGCATTAGGGTCAGGGGGCCGGTCTTGGGGGCGAAGGTGAAGACGATGGAGCCTGAGGTGCGGGCGGCAAGGCCACTCAGCACGCTCAGGACCTCCCGGGGACGGTAGTGGATCAGGGAGTCCATGGCGACCACATGGTCAAAATCACCCAGGGCCGGGTCGAGCATGTCCCCGGCGCGGAAGTCGATCTCCCCCGGGGCGAGGTCCTGGGGGATGCGCTCCCGGGCGATCTGGATCAGAGTCGGGGCCACGTCGATGGCCAGCACCCGGGCACCGCGCTTGGCGGCCTCGACGGCCAGGGCCCCGGTGCCGCACCCGGCGTCCAGGAGCCGCTTGCCGCCCAGGTCCGCCGGCAGCCAGGCCAACAGCAGGTCGCGCATCCGGTCACGTCCGGCGCGCACCGTGGCGCGGATGCGGCTGACGGGCGCGTCGGAGGTGAGCCGTTTCCAGGCCTCGGCCGCGGTGCGGTCGAAGTAGTGTTTGATCTCCCCGCGGCGTTCGTGGTAGGCGCTGTCCAATTTCAATTCCGCTGATCCGTTACTCAAAGAAGGCTCATCACTCGGCAATCCGGGCTCAATCAAAACCGAGGAAATCAAAGATGTCCCGGTCGCGCATGGGCCGCACATCCAGGGGTTCGGTGCCGGCCCAGAGGGCGGTGGCCAGTTGCAGGTACTCGGCCTGGGCGGCCTCCACCTCCGGGCTGGGGTCCATTTCGAAGAGGGTCGATTTCTTGAGGCGGCTGCGGCGGATCACGTCCAGGTCCGGGAAATGGGCCAGGCGCTTGAGCCCCACGGCGGCATTGAAGCGGTCGATCTCGTCCGTCGCCGCGCTGCGGTTGGCCACCACCCCCGCCAGGCGCACCCGGTAATCCCGCGACTTGGCGAGGATGGCGCTGGCTATGCGGTTCATGGCGAAGATGGAATCGAAGTCGTTGGCGGTGACGATCAGGGCACGCTCGGCGTGCTGCAAGGGTGTGGCGAAGCCGCCGCACACCACGTCGCCAAGGACGTCGAAGATCACCACGTCCGTGTCCTCCAGCAGGTCGTGCTGCTTGAGGAGCTTGACCGTCTGACCCACCACGTAGCCGCCGCAGCCGGTGCCCGCCGGGGGGCCGCCGGCCTCGACGCACATGACGCCGTTGTAGCCCTCGTAAACATAGTCCGCCGGGCGCAACTCCTCGGGGTGGAAGTTGACCGACTCGAGGACGTCGATGACGGTGGGCACCAGGCGCTTGGTCAGGGTGAAGGTGGAGTCGTGCTTGGGGTCGCACCCAATCTGCAGGACGCGCTTGCCGAGCTTGGAGAAGGCCACGGACAGGTTGGACGAGGTCGTGCTCTTGCCGATGCCGCCCTTACCGTAGACGGCGAAGACCTTGGCGGCGCCGACGTCGTCGTCATAGTCCAGGTCCAGGGCCATGACCCCGTCCTCCTCGGGACAGGGAAAGCCGGGGCGGCAGGCCAGGAAGTCAGAGGCGCGGGACGTCACGCGGCGGCCTCCAGGACACCCTCGAGGCGGTCTTCCAGTTCCTCGCCAGCGCGGCGCAGGGCCTCCAGGGTGGCCGGGTCCGGGGTCCAGTAGCGACGCTCATGGGCCTCGATCAGGCGGTTGGCGACCTTGGCCGAGGCGGTGGGGTTGAGGGCCGCCAGGCGCTCGCGCATCTCGGCGTCGAGGATGAAGGTCTCGGTGAGGCGCTGATAGACCCAGGGAGCGACCTGGCCGGTGGTGGCGGACCAGCCCATGGTGTTGGTGACGTGGACCTCGATCTGGCGCACCCCCTCGTAGCCGTGGGCGAGCATGCCCTCGTACCACTTGGGGTTGAGCATGCGGGTGCGGGTCTCGACGGCCACCTGCTCGGCCAGGGTGCGCACCACGCCGTTGCCGCGGGTCTGGTCGCCGATATAGACCGGGATGTCGCCGCCCTTGGCGCGGCTCACCGCCCGGCTGATGCCGCCCAGGGTGTCGAAGTAGTGGTCGATGGTGGTGACGCCCAGTTCCACCGAGTCCAGGTTCTGGTAGGCGAGCTGGACGTCGGCGAGGACGCTGGTAAGCAGCTCCGGCTGGCGCATCAGCTTGCCGCTGCGGCCGAAGGCGAAGCACTTGCGGCGGGTATAGGTCTCCGCCAGCTCGTCCTCCTCGTCCCAGCGGCTGCTGTCCACCAGGTAGTTGACGTTGGCCCCGTAGGCGCCGTCGGCGTTGGCGAAGACGCGCAGGGCGGCGGTCTCCAGGTCACAGCCCTTGGCGGCCTGGTAGGCCAGGGCGTGCTTGCGGACGAAATTCAACCCCAGGGGCTCCTCGGCGCTGGCCGCCAGCCAGGCGGCCTCCGCCAGCATGCGCGTCTGCAAGGGCAGCAGGTCGCGGAAGATGCCGGAGAGGGTCATGACCACGTCGACCCGGGGCCGGCCCAATTCCTCCAGGGGGATGAGGGTGGCGCCGGCCAGGCGGCCGAAGCCGTCGAAGCGCGGCCGCGCCCCCATCAGGGCCAGGGCCTGGGCGATGGGTCCGCCCTCGGTCTTAAGGTTGTCGGTACCCCAGAGCACCAGGGCGATGGACTCGGGGAAGCCCTGGCCCTCGCTCAGGTGGCGCGCCAGGAGCCGTTCCGCCTGGGCGGTGCCGTCCTTGACGGCGAAGAGGCTGGGCAGGCGGAAGGGGTCGAAGCCGTGGAGGTTGCGTCCCGTGGGCAGGATGTCCGGGGTGCGCAGCAGGTCGCCACCGGGAGCCGGGCGGATGTAGCGCCCGTCCAGGGCATTGAGGATGCCCTGGAGCTCGGTGTCCTGGGCCAGGAGGCGATCGGTGCTGGCCAGTTCCTTGAAGAGGCCCAGGTTGTCGTCGTTCGCCGCCATGCCGCCCACGACCAGGGCCTTCTCCGGGGACTGGCCGCCGACAAGGGCCGCGATGGCGGTTCTGGCGGGCCGGGCCTCATGGGAGGCCTCCGCCACCGCCAGCAGCATGTCGACGCGCTCCTCGACGCTAGGCGGCTGACCGACCACATGCAGGCCCTGAGGAATGAGGGTGTACTCCAGCTCCAGCACCTTGTCGTGAAGGCGGGCGACTGCGGCCTCCAGGGCATCGGCATCTAGCACCTGGACCGCCTGGTCGGGACTCGCCACCGCCTGGGTCTGGGATGTTTGGCTTGCCGGGACCGGACTCGCCGCGCCCTGCCCCGCCGCGAGGTGACCCAGCGGGGCCTGGGCCGCGCCCGCCAGGGTCCAGGCCGGCTCGGCCGGGACCAGGTCCAGTTCCACCGCCTGGGCCTGGATCAGCTCGGCGAGCTGGGTACGTTCGTCCTGATTGTCCGGGCTGAGGCCGCGGAAGCGCTCGACGGAGGCCTTGAGGTCGACCAGGCCACGATAGAGACCGGCGTGGGCAATGGGCGGGGTCAGGTAGCTCACCAGGGTGGCCGCGGCGCGGCGCTTGGCGATCATGCCCTCGGAGGGGTTGTTGGAGGCGTAGAGATAGAAATTGGGCAGGTCACCGATGAGGCGGTCGGGCCAGCAGGTCCCGGCCAGGCCGGCCTGCTTGCCGGGCATGAATTCCAGGGCGCCATGGGTACCGAAGTGCAGCACGGCATGGGCGCCGAAGTCCTCGCTGATCCAGCGATCAACGGTGTCCGGTTCAGTTAGCCAGGCGATGCGTTTAATGTTCTCTCTGAGCGGTCGAGAGGGTCCAGGACGCCACTGTCGACCGGATTTGGTTTTTGATCCCCCCTGCTCAGGAAGCGTCTACCGCCTTCTAGAGGCG
>JAHDND010000045.1 GCA_018435665.1 Candidatus Thiosymbion sp.
CCCTCCCCCAGGCTATGGATCAACCATGTATTGGGCGGTGGTGTACAACGACAGCGGCACTCCCTATACCCCCGACACCTGGATAGCCGCCAGCACGGACAATGCCTGGCGTTATCCGGAGTTCGGCGGCTTCTGGCGCCAGAATCCGACCCTGTATTGGCACTTTCCGCTGGTAACCCGGCCCCCCCAGGAACTGGCGGCGCTCGCGGGTCCCATTCTGGTACTCCAAACCGAGGGGACTTGAATGCCCTGGCCCGGGATTGCGGCACCAATCGCACGAGCTTGCAGCAACTCTTCCGGGCCACGCTGGGGATGATCGTCTACGGTTACCTGCGCGAGCAACGCTTGCAACTGGCCCGCGCCTTGCTGGCGGAAGGTGGGCACAGCATAGACCGTGTTGCCGTCCTCGTCGGCTACAGCCAGAGTCATAACTTTACGCGCGCCTCCAAAAAGCGGTTTGGCCTGGTCCCAAGCGAGTTGCCAGACGCGGGCAAAAAATTGCCCCTCTGAGTGGCGCTATTGTCGCCCGGAGATTTTCAGGCCTCCCCTGTCACAGTAAGCTCTTCCCCGCATAGATTCTTACCCCGTCACCCCATTCCGGAGACGATACGCCTTCGCTTGGCGTTGGATGGCCCAATTGGGTCTCTGGGACGCCATCGTCCAGGCGATCATCGACATGGCGGGTGGCCTGAAACTGCGGACCCTTGCCGAAGGCGTGGAGGACGCGGAGTTGTCCAGTCCGCTCCGCTTCATGGGCTGCGACGAGGCCCAGGGCTACCTGTACGCGCCGCCCCTGGCGGCGGAGGACCTGGAGCCGTGGTTGCGGGATCGTCCCCAGTCATGACCCCCGCGCAATATCCCACCTAGCCCCAGAATGAAGCCCCATGTGGGCTCCTCTCGGGGTATGATGAAAGTTAGCCTCAGGACGCATGGGGTTAAGCCGCGCGAGAGTTTCTCACGGAACCTTAAACGGACCGACCGAACATCAATTGTGGCATGCTGTTTCCCAACCCTTCTCCGCTGAACGTAAGGTCGGCTAGCGCCATCACCCTCCCCCCGCGCCTGGCGGGTATGCTGGCCCTGGGCCTGCTGCTGGTCTTGAGTAGCGCCTACAGTTATCTGCTCTTTCATACCCTGGCGGAGCTGTTCAGCATTGGCGTCGCCTTCGCCATCCTGCTCCTGGCCTGGAATAGCCGGGAGGTACAGGATCTCGGCTTCCTGCGGATCATCGCCATTGGTTTTGGCGCCGCCGCCGCCCTCGACCTGGTGCATACCCTGGCCTACAAAGGGATGGCCATCTTCCCCAACCATGACGCCAATCTGCCGACCCAGCTCTGGATCGCCGCGCGTTATCTCCAGGCCCTGACCTTCCTGGCCCTGCCCATCCTGCTGCACCGCCGGTTGTCCCTTGCCGGTCTGGCGGCGGCCTTCGGGGCCCTGACCCTGCTGCTCCTCGTGGCGATCTTCGCCGGTTATTTCCCAGCTTGCTATGTTGAAGGCCAGGGTCTGACTTCCTTCAAGGTCACCAGCGAATACCTCATCATGGCCCTCATCCTGGCCGCGGTCCTGTGGTTGCACCGGCTGCGCGCCAGCTTTCAGCCGATGACCTATCGCCTCTTGCAGGCCGCGGCCCTGGTCACCGTCATCCAGGAACTCGCCTTTACCGCCTACATCGGTGTCTATGACCTGGCCAACATGGTGGGTCACCTGCTGAAGCTGCTGGCCTACTATCTGCTCTACCGCGCCATTTTCGTCACGGCCATTCGCGACCCCTTCATGACCCTGTTCCGGGACCTCAAGGCCACGGAGCAGTCCCTGCTCGCCTCCCGGGAGGAGATTCAACGGCAGAATACTGACCTGGAGCGGCGGGTGGCCGAACGCACCGCCGCCCTGGAGGCGGAGATCGTTGAGCGGCGCCGCGCCGAGCAGGCCCTGAGCGAAAGTGTCGCCAACTTCAGGGCCCTATTCGAGTCCATTGGTGACCTGATCATGGTCGCCGCCCCCGACGGGCGGCTCCTGTTCACCAATCAGGCCTGCCAGCGCATCCTCGGCTACGGCGGCGCCGAGCTGGAAGGCCTGACGGTGCTGGATCTCCATCCCATGGACTGCCGGGGGCAGGCGGAGGCGATCTTTGCCGCCATGTTCCGTGGCGAGCGTCAGTCTTGCCCCTTGCCCCTGGCCAGCAAGGACGGAGTCCGGATACCCGTCGAGACTCGCGTCTGGCCAGGACGCTGGAATGGCGCCGACTGTATCTTCGGGCTCAGCAAGGACCTGCGGGCGGAGCAGGAGGCGGAGCGGCGTTTTCGTGAACTCTTCATCCATCTGCCGGTGGCCTATCAATCCCTGGATGCCGAGGGTCGCTGGCTCGATGGCAATCAAGCACTCGCCGAACTGCTCGGCTATGACCGGCCACAAGAGCTCGTGGGCCGGTGTTTTTCCGAGCTCTGGGATGACGCCGCCCGGCAGGATTTCCAGACGATTTTCGCTGCCTTCAAGGCCAACACCACCACCCAGGTCGAATTGCATCTGCGTCGGCGGGATGGACGGCCGCTGACGGTGATCCTGGCCGGGCGCAGCGAGCGTGATCGCGCCACCGGCGCCTTCCTGCGCAGCCACTGTGTCCTGACCGACATCAGCGAGCGCCAGGTCATGGAGCGGGTGATCCGTGAGATGAACGCGCAGCTCGAACGCCAGGTGGCGGCACGCACCCAGGCCCTGCGCGCCGCCAATGAGGCCCTGCGGGAGAGCGAGGAGGGCTTTCGCACCCTGTTCGAGGAGACCCGTCAGCCCCTCGCCCTGATGGAAGGCGACCGCTTCATTGCCGCCAATCGGGCCACGCTTGAGATGCTGCGCGCGGTGACCCCGGAGCAAGTGATTGGCCATACCGCCGGTGATTTCTCACCTCCCGTCCTGGCCGATGGCCGCCCCGCCGCCGAACGGGTGGCCGAACATATCCGCCTGGCCCTGGCACACGGCGCCCACGAGTTCCAGTGGGAGAGCCTGCGGGTCGACGGCGAGCCCTTCCCCGCCCGGGTCCTCCTGACCGCCATCCGGCGCGGCAACCGGCAACAGCTCCATGTGGTGTGGAACGACATCACCGAACAAAAGCAGGCCCAGGCGCGCGTCGAATTCCTGGCTTTCCATGACGAGTTGACCGGCCTGCCCAACCGGGTCCTGGGCCTGGCCCGGCTGGAACAGGCCCTCGCCAGTGCCCGTCGCCAGCAGCAGGGACTGGCGGTGGTCTATCTCGACCTGGACCGCTTCAAATATGTCAACGATACCCATGGCCATGCCGCTGGCGATGAGTTGTTGCGGGAGGTGGCGCGTCGGATGGCGGGGCTGTTGCGGGCCGAGGATAGCCTCTGCCGCCTTGCCGCCGACGAATTCATGCTGGTCCTGCCGGGCCTGACCCCCGGCCAGGCGGTGGCGGCCGTCGCCCCCTTCTGTGAGCGCCTGCTCGCCAGTCTGCTGGCCCAGCCGTTCGAGATTGCCGGTCATCAGATCCACGCCGCTTTCTCCATGGGGGTCGCGGTCTATCCCGAGGACGGGGCCCATGGCGAAGCGTTGATGCGCTATGCCGATACCGCCCTCTTCGAGGCCAAGCGCGCGGGGCGACAGACCTACCGCTTCTTCGAGACGCGGATGAACGACGAACTGGCGCGCTTTCTGGACACCCGAGATGCCCTGCGGCTGGCCCTGGAGCGCCGGGAGTTTGTCCTGCACTATCAGCCGCAGCTCGACCTGCGCACCGGTCGGGTGGTGGGGGTCGAGGCCTTGATCCGCTGGCAACGTCCGGGCGTCGGGCTGGTCATGCCGGGCGCCTTCATCGAGGTCGCCGAGGAGAGCGGGCTCATCGTCCCCATGGGCCGCTGGGTGCTGCAAGAGGCCTGCCGTCAGGCCGCCGCCTGGCGGGCCGCCGGTTGGCCGGACCTGGTGATGGCGGTCAACCTGTCCGCCATCCAGTTCCGGCAGGGGCAGGTGGTGGAGGATGTCCGGCTGGCGCTGGCGGCGAGCGGTCTCGCTCCCCAGGGCCTGGAACTGGAACTCACCGAATCCCTGCTGCTGCAAGGGGAAGAGACGGTGCTGGGGGCCTTGGCCCAATGGAAGGCCCGGGGCATCCGCCTGGCGATCGATGATTTCGGCACCGGCTATTCCAGCCTGGCCTATCTCAAACGCTTCCCGCTCCACAAGATCAAGATCGATCGCTCCTTCGTCATCAACCTGAAGGACGACCAGTGCGACCGGGCCATCGTGAGGGCTATGATCCAGATTGCCCGTAGCCTTAAGTTACGCACCATCGCGGAGGGCGTGGAGGAGGCCGATCTCGCCAACCGACTGCGCGCGATGGGCTGTGATGAGGTACAGGGGTATCTTTACGCCCGCCCCCTGTCCGTGGCGGATTTTGAGGCTTGGCTGGATGGCCAGGGGCTCAGGCCCCAGACCTCAAGTTCCGGCTGCCTGTTGCCCTGACGGTTGACACCCTGGACAAACGCGATGGCCCGTATTGCTTTGCTGGAGGATGAGATCGCCCTGCGCGAGGAAATGGCCGTCTTTCTCGGCAAACGCGGCCATGTCATCCTCCAGGCCGGCACCCTGGCGGAGTTCTGGCCGCTGCTGCCCGGCATCGACCTGGGCATTCTTGACCTCATGCTCCCCGACGGCAGTGGCGTCGAGGCCGCGGCCCGGTTGCACCACTTCAACCCGCGGGCGGGGATCATCCTGCTCACGGCCCGGTCCGCCCTGGAAGACAAACTGGTGGGGCTCGAGGGCGGCGCCGATCAGTACCTGGTCAAACCCGTGCGCTTCCTGGAACTGGCGGCCTTCGTCGATGCCCTGCTGCGGCGGATGGGGGCGGGTTGGCGGCTCGAAATCCTGCACCATCGCTTGCTGGGGCCGGAGGGGTTCGGCATGGAGTTAAACACCCACGAACTGACCCTGTTTGAACTCCTGGCCGGCACCCCACCAGGCCAGATCGTCACCCGGCGCGCCCTGATCGCCGCCTTCGGCGAGGCCTGGCTGGACTATGACGAGCGCAGGATCAACACCCTGGTGAGCCGGCTGCGCCGCCGCTGGCGCGAAGGCTGCGACCAGGAACTCCCCCTCAAGACCGAGCGTGGCGCGGGCTTCAGCTTCGGGGGGACGATCCAGCGATCCTGAGGCGATCACCGGCGCCTGCCGGGCACCCGGCCTCCAAGGCTGTGAAAAAAACTCCTGTTCAGGATTGGGAAATCCCTAATAACAAGGAGATAGTGCATCCGCGGTTAGGCAGAACTGGCATGGTTCACCGGCTCTCGGGGGGTGGCAACCCCGCGGCGCTAGCCCCCGACCGGGGTCCCGGCAGCCAGATGCGAAAGTGGCAGCCCTGGCCGGGCCTGGACAGGGCGGTCAGGGTGCCCCCCTGGGATTGAATCACGCGGCGCGCCAGCGTCAGCCCCAGGCCCTTGCCTGGTTGGTCCTGGGACGCGGCGCCGCGAAAGAGGGGATCAAAGAGGCGCTCCAACTCCGCCGGCGTCAGGCCGGGTCCGGTGTCCGCCACCTCCAGCCAGACGCCATCGCCCTGGCGCTGGCCGGCGCGGCGCGCGCTCAAGGTCACCCGGGTCCCGGCGGGGGTGTATTTCACCGCATTGTCCGCCAGGGTGCGCAGGGCCAGCGCGGTCAGTTCCGGATCGCAGAGCACGCCGGCGGGACAGTCCCCCACCTCGACCTGGAAGCGATGGTGATGACTCAACAGGCGCGCCGCGGCGGCGGCCTCCTCCAGCAGACGCCCCCAGTCGCAGGGAAGCCGCCGGGGGCCCGCGCGCAGCAGGTAAAAGCGCTTTTCATCCAGATAATCGTCCAGGAGCCGGATCATGCGCGCCGACGCTTCCAGGATGCGGTCAAAGCGGGTGCGGTTCGGGCAGTCGTCCTCCGCCGCCTCCAAGGCCAGGTTCTGGGCGATGTTGTCGATCACCGCCTGGGGGGTGCGCAGGTCGTGGGACAGGGTGAGCAGAAATTCCCGTTGTTCCTCCCGGGCCAGCCGCTCGCCCTCCAGCGCGGTCTGGGTCTGGGTCATCGCCTCGCGCAGGGCCTGGGTGCGCTCCTCCACCTGCCGTTCCAGGTCGGTGGCATAGGCCCGTTGCAGGGCATGCTCCCGGCGCTCGGCTTCCCGGCGCGCCTCCTTGAGCTGATTGAACCGATCACCCAGGGCCAGGGCCAGCAGCAGATATTCCAGGATGGAACCCAGGGTGAGGCTGTTGTCGATCAAAAAACCGCTGGGCAGCAGCCCCGGCAGACGGTGCAGATGGTGGACGAGGACGCCGAGGATGAGGCAGGACCAGGCCAGGGTGAAATAGCCCGCCGCGCCGAAACCCTGGCGCCACACCCGCCAGGCAGCCAGGAGATAGAGCAGGAGCAGCAGGCCATTGAGCAGGATAAAGACCCGGATGGCCCCGATGACGGCGGGGCTCGAAAATCCCCCCTGACCGAACGCCAGGCCATACAGGATCAGGGGAATCGCCAGCATCAGGACGGTCATACCCCAGAGCAGCTGATGCCAGCCCGGCGCCCGGTGGCGGGTTTCCAGAAACTGGGTCACCAGGAGCGTGGCGGGCAGGTGCAGCAGCGTCGGGAGCAGGAGATCGAACTGGTTGTTCCACCCCGGGCGCTCCGGCCAGAGGTTCTGAAAGCCCAGCCCGCTGACAAAGCCCAGGTGGACCAGGAGAAAGGCCCCCAGGTAGATGACATAGAAAAGAAAATTGCGCTCGCGCGTGGCCAGGAACAGCAAGAGGTTATAGACCAGCAGGGCATTACGTGTAGTTCTGTCTCAGGAGGTTTCTCTGGGCATAAAAAAAACCCGCCGAGGCGGGTTGTGTGATAAGGGTATCTAGCAGAAATTTATTATGATTTAAATACCCATGGTTCTACCGGTGAGACAGTAGGTGGTTGACATTTTCGAGAGTCTATTGAGGATACATCGCCGTTGTGAGACGTCATGCCAATAACTGCGGTATATTCTTAATGAATATAGCAAAAACCCAAAGTCAGTTCAAATGGGTTTGTCAATCAATCCCCAAAGAGAAGACCTATGCCCTGAATCGATAGCGTTCCTGCACATGTATCTGAAGGGTTTTCAGGTGCACGATAAAGGCCAAAACTAATCACATGAAAAGGCTTAAGCGAGGTCACTCCGTCGGGAGTGGAAATTTCATAAATTTTCAAGCCGGTCGTATATTTTGAAGCAGCATACAGCGTATTCAGGCCATCTTCCGGAACTAAACCTGATGTAACCGAAGATCCCTTGATGTGCTCTTTGCCAAAACGCGCAACACTCAGAAAGTTGGGCTTTAGCGTTGCATAACATGGGGTAGGGGCATCTGTATGCCATGCCACACCAATTCGAATTCGCTCACCTGGAATATAATACTCAGGAACGATAAAACTCAGAGCCAGCGATGATGTTGAGGAGCCATCTGGCATACGAATTCCTGCAAATTGGCCATAGCCAGCCTCAAAATATGCATCACCGTCAAGGAATGATCCATAAATATTTTGTGATATGAAGTCAAACGCCGATGCGGATTTAAGAGGAAGGAAAATACTTGCGAATAATGAGACAATCAAATATAGGGTTTTCATTTTCTTCACCTCGTACAAGCATGTAATACTCAAATGCTTTATATGTTGCCAAGGTCGGTTACAGAAAAGATAAGTATCTTAGTATGCCATATAAATCCCCCTTCAGTAGAATTATAAGAACCGGAAGGAATGGTCAGTTATCTGGTATTAACCAACCTCTTTCTTAGACATGAAGCATAAGCAAGGATGCGCACACGCTTAGACTATACATCAAGCATATATGGCTGAATGGGCAAGACGGCAATTGATGTTTATTGGCTCTCATCACCACATAAACACGCCAGGCTTATTTCAGAGCCGTTGTGTACCTATCCTGCATGACAATCAAGAAAATAGTCCGTTAATCATCACGCAGGTACTGGCTACATATTGTAAATCAAGGTCACTTGATGCTACGTGACTGCATATCATTACTTGCACCTGAAATTTGACGACCCAAACCTTAATAGGATTAGTCATCATCAATTCAAAGGCCCCGCGGTAGAAGATAGCAGGGGTTCGGTGATAAACCGACCACGCTCCCGGGCAGGGATCATTCTCATGTCGGTTCCCATAATGAGGCTAAACGCGACGCTCGTGGATTGAAATGGGTTGGTGGGTAGTTCGAGGGTGAAATACTGAGATTGAATTCCGGAGGCGCCTCCCGGAGGGAAACATAATGACTTATAGGTCGTTGCCGGGATTTTAAGAATAGGTTGCGGAGAAGTGCTCGTGGGCAATATCCATACTAAATTTAGCCGGTGGTTGAGGGGGATTACATCAGAGCAATATTCTCCATTAGAACCGTAAACGTAGCCCATGGCATTCGTGTAATTCAAGCCGTCATTCCAAATAACCAGGAGAGTCGGCTCTGTCCCTATAATTAAGCCAAAAAACGGATACCCTTTAAGCCTTTTTCCCAGCATAAGATCAAATACTGTCTCGCCGATCTCACCGTCTTTCCCCGTTAGAATCCCGCTCGATAGCGGGGAGAAACTAAGTAACGGCTGGTATTGCTGGGGCGTATCCTTGCAGACCTCATTTAAGCCTTGTACAAGACAACCTGATTGATCTGTTCCGCTATCCAGCCCATCTGCACCATCTGCCATTCCAAAAACAGGTATGTTTGTTGATTCTAATCCTATTGATAATTTAGCCTCAGTAAAGATATTAAAGTCCGCATCATCGCCATTGTATCCAGCGTCAGTAACCAAAAGAACGTAACCTGGCCTTCCATTTTGAATACTTCCGATAGATTTCCAGTCTAGCGTATAAATGGCGTTCGGCGTGAGATTGAAATAACCATCTTGTCGCCGTAGACCCTGATGATCATAAAATATCCAATGTATCTTTTTCGCGGTGGGATCTAAGCTTTCATCCGCTGGTGAAGTATGAGGAGCTAACGCTTCGTTTGGAATTTGGGCAAAGCCAATTTTATCTGGGATGGTGATGCTGATCGTGGTATTGATGGATAGAGTCGAATCATAGATCACCAATGGAATAAGTATGGCTTCTCCCGCAGCCCCCTGATAAATCGCATGCAAGTTTGTATTGAAGAGGATGAGGAAGAAGAACGATAACAATCTTCTCCCATGAAATATGGTGTTGCAGTGGATATTTGGAAAGCTAGACATGGCCTTTACCTCTTATTTCCGCTTAATTAGTCATTGCATTTATTAAGAATTCGCATGCTGCTTCACAGCAGGGATTTTGTAGCAATCAATTAATAGTTCATCAAGATAGGCTTGATCAGTTATTAATTATGCTGCAAAATATTTAGGCATGATGTATTATGCATTTTCGATTATAGCAAGGATTTAGTGCTTTTCAAGGGTATCTGGTCTCTATCTCATTCACCCTCGCCGTTCCTTTTAGTGCCCATCCCAACATATGTACGCGAATCCGCCATAAACCACGGAAACCTATAGAGATTCCTCAAAGATTGCCCTGGATTATCTGTTACTGGTAGCGTCTCTACAGGTGGCAGCAGGCTGTTCCTACCACCTTAAGTTCCCCCTGCCCACGGATGCCCCTCGATGTCTCTGGCAGCCTATCACCCGTTGTCAACCTAGTTCCTTCCCGCCTGCTCCTTTTAGTGCCGCCAACCGCTACTTGTACGGCAGTCCGTCATAACGCACGGAAATTGATAGAGATTTTCCTGAGATGCCCGAAACCCCTCTGTTACTGGTAGAGGTCCAACCTGTGCAGATCCGGCCTAAGTGCAAGATAGCGAACGCTTTTCCCGACTCTTTCCACCCGCTTTGTGGCCTCACCCACACCCTTCCCACGCTCACCCGTTGCCGTTTTGCCGTCTTCGGGTCCTTCCCCTTCGCTCCCGCCATTCAGTAAAATCAACCTCGCCCACGCCCTATCACCCACGCGCCCACATCCCACCCAATACACTGTCACCGCCCATGGCGACCGGGGGCGAGAGCCGTAACCCTCACCCCCGCTCCCTTACAGCCCCGACGCCGCCGACACCGTTTCCATCGCCTGACGCAGGGCCTCATCGGTCAGGTGGGCATAACGCTGGGTCGTCTTCGCCTGGGCATGTCCCAACACCTTGCCGATGGTATAGAGACTGACCCCCTGGCTGGCCATCAGACTGGCCGCCGTATGGCGCAGATCGTGCCACCGACACTGGGGCACTCCCGCCTGCTTCCGTGCCGTGTCCCAGGCGTGATAGAAGGAAACATAGGGCTTCCCGGTCTGCGGGTTGGGCAACAGCCAGGTCGAATTCCTCGGCAGTCCCTCCAGAATCGCCAGGGCGGTTTGCGACAGGAGAATCAATCGTTCCTTGCCGTTCTTCGAGCGTTCTGGCGGTACCCGAAACAGTTTCCGCTCCAGGTCCACATCGCTCCATTCCGCCCGGACCAGCTCATTCTTGCGGGTCCCGAGGAGAATGCTCAACGCGACGAAGGGCCTCAATTCGCGGTTGGGGCTGTCGTCCAGGGCTTGCATCAGCTTGGCGATCTGCCCCTCGGTCAGAAACACCTCGCGG
The DNA here is from genome assembly GCA_018435665.1 of Candidatus Thiosymbion sp. Taxonomy (GTDB): domain Bacteria; phylum Pseudomonadota; class Gammaproteobacteria; order Chromatiales; family Chromatiaceae; genus M0108. Next base: position 10,595 of record JAHDND010000045.1, read on the forward strand.
TGATTGTTGACCCGGAACAAGGGCACCGCTTGGGCCGGATTGTGGTCACAGCCGGGGATACCCCAGGCCGCCCCTTGCTTATAGATCCAGCTCAACAGCCCCAGCATCCGATTCAAGGTCGCCGGGGCATAACCCGCCGCCTCCTTCTCCTTGATCCAGGCCATGATCGCCGGGGATTTCACGGTATCCAGGTGCAGCTTACCGAAGGCCGGTAACAGGTGATGCTCCAGGTGGGAGCGATCGGACGTCCAGGAACGCTTGTGCTGTTGCACGTAAGGCAGGACATGCTCCCGCACCAGGGTCTCAAAGGTGGGAATCGACCGCACGGTTTTCTGGGTCTGCACCGGATCATGACCATTGACCTGAATCTGGGCCTTCAGTTTGGTGGCCAGTTTCCGCGCTTCGGCCAAGGACAGCACCGAAGCATCGCCTAGCTTTTTTTGCTTCAGGGTGCCGTGGGCGTCACGATAACGCAGATAGAAGGACTTGCCGCCGGGCCGAATTTCCACCAGAAAGGACTTGAGGTGGACATCGTAATAATCAATCTTGGTCTTGCCCGGTGGACATTGGGCATCGCGGATCAAGGCAGGGGTGAGCACAACAACAGGCATGGATGGATACCTCGTGGGTTAATCAAGGGAGGCCAACCGGGGCTGGCGTTCATAGGCTAAGTGGATGTTTTCGTTGTAGGATCGTCTTATCCCTGCCGTTTCATCGACTTAGGGCGGGGCATCCTCCGGGGCGCAGGGTGGCCGCCTGAGGACCCCGGCAGGGGGGGCATGGCGGTCGTACTCCCTTTGGGCCGGGGTGGCCGTAGCGGGGCAGTCTTGGGACCTCCGGGGCCAGGTCGTGGACCGGGAGGGGCCGGGGCGGGCACCTCGGGGGCCAGTGGGTCCAGTGGGTTTTTTGAGCCCCCACCCCGCGTAAAAAACGGAGGTATCTCCCTCCCCCGAGTTCACAGGGGCGGGCACCTCGGGGGCCAGTGGGTCCAGTGGGTTTTTTGAGCCCCCACCCCGCGTAAAAAACGGAGGTATCTCCCTCCCCGGAGTCCACCGGGGAGGAGTCCCCTGCCGCGTTAACGGCGTCCGGGGGGCAAAAAATCCGCTGCATCCGCTGAGTTGCCGCGCAGCCGGGGCGGTACGGGTTGGAAAATTCATTAAATACATGGGGATAACACCCTCTTTTAATTAGGATTGATCCTTTGATATATATAATATTAATAATTATTATTATTATTAATATTTAGTATGAATGGTTATTTACCAGGGTGGCTGACCATGCCCTACCAGCGGATTGGTTGACGGACTGACCACGGGCGGAGATCCGGGTACCCCCGTTTACACCCGGCGCGGCCCGGCCCGAAAACCCGCTAGACCCGCTGGCAGGGCGACTCATGCCCCGCCGCTATCCAGAATCAGGGGGGACCTTCCAGCCCCCCGCCAGGGCCTAGTCGTTCAGATCAATCGCATGAAACTCCTGAAGCCCGATCCCGTAGAACGTCTCATGACCCATGGTCTCCCGATGGCTGATGCCCAGGGTCAAGTTGTTCTTCACCATTTTCAACACCTGGCCCTTTGATTCAGGGCTCCGCCGCATAGCCTTGCACCAGGCGAGGTAGGTGGCATAAAAAGCAGCTCGCCGCACCGAGGCCCTGGGATCAAGCACGCACTCGTCATAGATAAATACGAGGAGTGAATTCGTCCGCTGACGCCACTCCTCCATCAGCCGATCATGAACCCGGGACGGCGATAAGCCCTGTTGCTGAAGTAAGCGAATGGCGCCGCGTAAGGCCCAATGGGCGATCCCCGGCATTTCCGCGTCGATGATGCGTTGGGCCAGGTTCGGATCGGGCATCACCTGAGTACGCCGAAGGCTGTTGGGAAACTCGATGATCTCCCAGCGGGCGAAGAAGGCCTCGGACTGATCCTTGGTCGTGATGAAGTGGTTGGACATGAACACATGGGCCGCTTCGTTATGGACCTTCTGTGGCCGCCCCGTTGGATGACGGCCCATGAGGGTGTCACCGCCGGTAATCATCTTGAACACCGCCGCCGGAATCGCCCGTTCCTGCTCCAACTCACCCGCGACGTTCAGCCGGGACCCCTGCATCTGGGCGACGTAATATTCCCGATCCCAGTCGTAAGGCGAGATGGCGGTGAAGAAGGTGGGCGGCACTAACTGCTTGATGATCTCCATCAGGGTGCCTTTGCCCGCCCGACCGATGGGATCGTAAAACAGGATCGCCTTCTGATACCGATAGAGGAAGCCCAGCATGATGCCCCCCATTACTTCCTGGACGCGCTGGATCTGTTGTCCCGACTCCTCGGGATCGTCGGCACGGAAGGTCGTCCCCAGGAAGGCAAGAAACTGCGGGGTCGGACGCTCCTCCGGGGTGATCCCGAGTTTGATGCGTTGACGATGCGCGGCCAGCAACGGGGTGACGATGTATTCCTCCCCCTGGATGCGGTAGAAGCCACCCGGGCAGGCCAGGCCGATCGGGGCCGTGGCGAAGAATTCCGCATCCTCCACCAAGTCCTGGGCATGCCGGGCGATGGCATCGTAGTCATACTTTTTGCGACAACCCACTTGACCATCGAAGGCCTGGGCCACCTCGCGGGCCAGGGCTTTGACGGTGATGGGTTCCCACAACTGGCTGTCGGGGTTGACGACATACAGCACGTCGCCGATGGCGACCGGGCGCTGACCCCCCAGCGTCAGCGTCGTGATCAGGTCGTTGGCGTAAGCATGATGGGTCTGGGTGATCGTATGACGGCTCACCCGTGTGGCGCTTTCGATGCGCTGCTTGGAGACCCGAAAATTGGCGCGCTTCAAGGCATCCAGATAGCGTTCAAAATCCCCCGGGCGCTGGCTGCGCAGCAACGACAGGGCAGCAATCGCCTCCGGCTCCAGGGCGGCACCGACATCGTCAACGACGTCAATTACCACTTGATCGGCCTTAACCAGGGCTTGCAACAACTCTAGCTCCGGGGTGTCTTCCGCGCAGAGCCAATGCGTTATCCCCGTGCCCACGTCATGCACGAAGGGTTTGCCTTCTTTGCCCCGAGCGAAGAAGGCGGCATAGCTAGTTGAATCGCGGAAGGGTGCTTGGCAACGGACCTTGTCACTGACCCCCGCGCGGACCAATGCCCGCACGGTCATTTGACCCCGATCTTGGGTTTCGAGGAGGGTGTCAAGGGTCAGGTCCCGGCTGTGGATTGACTTGAGCCCTTGGCCGTCATCCCGCAATTCCAGGTCCATGCCCGACTGCCGCCCCAGCTCACGGAACCGCTCACCGTCGGGGCTGGCGATGCGAGTGGTATCGAAGACTTCCCGGCGGCCAGCGTGGCGGGTGAGGCACGGTGGAGCGACCGACAGGCCTTCGCCCGTGATGCTGGGTTGACCCTCAAATACCAGGCGCCCGACATGGAACACGCTCAGGTCCAGGATGGTGGCGAGGCCATGCCCCACGACCTGATCGGGTTGTTGACGGCTGTAGCGGGGCTTTTTCCAGGTCAGCCCTAACTCCATGGCGCGTGCCAGCAGCGCGGGACGGAAGCGCTCCATATCGGTGGGGTCGGTGACCTTGAACCAGAGATGACCGTTGTCGGCCCCGAGCGGATTGCCGCCGCGCATGATCCGGGAAGAGGCGGAACCGACCAGAAGGTGTGACACTTTGGAAAAACCCGGCAGCAACTGGTCCAGGTCCTGCAACCACCCCTCACGAGATTGCGCGAAGCGCTCCGGCGTGTGCTGATCGATATCGCGGTCGATACATTGCCAGGCCGACTGCTGCATGTTCTCTTTGAAGCGCCCAACGGCCACATAGGTTTCACCGGCATGGTCGAGTTGATGGCAGCCGAGTTGGCGTTGGCGGTCCGTGGCCGGGAGGCCAAGCCGAGCTTCTAATTGCGCACTCGACAGGATCAGGAACGGCGTGCCGACCGGAATCTCGGGGTAATAGGCGTTCATCAGGGCAGCGTGCGGGTCCTGGCCAACCTCCGCCAGCAGGCCGGCCAGGGCATCGAGGGTGTCAATCCGGCGAGTCTCGGCCAGGCCGAAACTGAGATTGACATTCGCGGTTTTGACCACCTCACCATGGGCGTCGATTTGATAGGTTTTGCCTAAACGGTGATTGGGATCGCGGACGACGGTGATCAGACTGTGAGGATCAGATTGGCTATGGACGCCCGGCACTTCCGGGCTTGGAACAGTGAATTTGTTGAGCATATAGTTTCCATGATTTGCAAGGTGGTGAGTACCCACACGGCTTGCTGCCAACGGAATAAACTATAAGCGGCATGGTGAGTAACGGTGGCACGGGGCGTGCCAAGAAAAAGCTGAAGAAATATAAGGGCAACAAGTCGTGCGGATTTAAATGGGCCTAGACGTTGTGGCTGTCCCAATTACAATCATAAAACACGGCGAAGATATCCTCCGCCTCATCGTGTTCAGTAATTACCTCCTGAAGTTCGTAGAACTTACCTAGAAACGCACTTCGGGCTAATCCTCTCTGAGAGCGCCCCAGCAAGTGGAAAGATGATAACGACCAGGCCATCCCGGCGGCTTCGTCGGAAATGGTCCGTTGGTTGCCATCTTCGTCTATCGCGTGATAGGCATCAATATTCATTGGCTGGAGATAGAGCGCTCCGTTAGCGTGCTGTCTGTAAGACCAGTAGATTCCCGGTAGGCGCTGATATAAAAAATCAGCTGTTCTGAAGATGATGGGTTCCATAGCCCTGAGATATCCCAGGCCACGATCAAAGGCCCCATTTCCGGGGACTACAAGGTGCTTATCCCAACGTTTCAAGCCGGATACTGTTAGATGAAAGGACTTAAATTCGTATACTAAGGTCATATTTTTTACCTTAAGAGTTTTTAGCTAATAGTTACCAGACACACCGTACTTGCCGGTGCTGTCTTGCCTTTTCAATCAGTTATTAAAGAGCGATAATCCTTGCCTCGCGGCTACCTGCTGACCCACCATTCCGGGCGGGTTCACCTTGCCCCAACCTCTCAGCTCTAGTTTGTGCTCGTGCCTAGAAGTTGGTCCGGTATCCAATATATTAGGCAAATATGCAGCGATGTCAACTTAAGGATTTAATTAATTTATGCCATAATATCAGTAACTTACAAAATTACTATCGGGAAAATGCCTTTGGCTTTAGAAAATATTTTTGCCTTGTTGACGCCTGTAATCATTGATCCTTTTCACTGCCTAGTTTAAATGCCATAACTTCACTGTTTTTCCTTCAATGAAAAGATTGACTGATTTTCCCCCTATCGAAAGTATGTAAACATTGATCCGTTGAACTACCTGTTTTAGATGCTTCTAGCTTGATCTTGAATGCTCCATGAAAAGATTGAGCCATTCCGTGACCGAGTTACGACCCTTTAGCTTGATCGTATTGCGTCAATGCAAATGCTTGATGGGCGTCGATGCCTATCAAAGTGTCTTTCCTTTGATCTCTCTTGAGCCCATGACTAGCTTGACCGCGTGCGTCACCACGTTATCGTGCTTTCCGCTTCATGTTGCTGGGTACCTGGGGGCGTCTGGCCACCCGTGCCGCATCCGAGGCGCATCCGTGCCGTCTAACACCATGAACCAAATGGAAAAATGGCGACGGAACGGATGGCACGGATGTTTTGAAAAAAATTTCGCCGGGCCAGCGGGGAGCTGAACCCGGCCGTGGCGGCTAGAGCAATCCGCGCTCCGCCAGTGACACCCCCGTCCCTTGGCCGACGATGAGGTGATCCAGGACCCGCACCTCGATCAAGCCCAAGGCATCCTTGATGCGTTGGGTGATGCGGATATCCGCCTGGCTGGGCTCGGTGACGCCCGAGGGATGGTTATGGGCCAAGATGACAGCGGCGGCATTGTGTTCCATGACGGTGCGGACCACTTCCCGGATGGGCACGCTGGCCCCGTCGATGGTGCCCCTGAAGAGTTCCAGGTAGCGGAGGACGCCGTGGCGGTTATCCAACAGGACTAGGGCGAAGACTTCATAGGGCAGGCCGTCCAGGCGGAGTTTGAGGTAGTCCCGCGTCAGGTCCGGGCTGGTCAATACCTCCTGATTGACGCGATAGCGTTCTTCCAGACAGCGAATGGCGCGGTCGATCAAGTCCCGTTCGGTCGGTGGTAGATGCTGACGCCGGAGGGTGTCCGGTTCCAAGGTAAGGGCGAGTTGCATTTTCAGAGTCTCCTAAAAGGAACCCCAGCCATCGGGTGAGGATGACCGGGGGGATGAATGTCAATCAATCGCAGCCAGGATTGCCTGAGCTTCGGGATGGGTCAGGGCAAAGCGGCGTAAGCCATGGAACTGGTCGGCGCAGATTTCCCGGAAATCCTGGTTGGTGCCAAAGCACAGGTTGGAATAGGCGAAGAGGCAGATCGTGACCCCAAAGGCATCCGGAGACAGGTCCCCCTGGTAGCCGTTGGGGCTGATCAGGCGGAAGGGACGATCGGCGCTGGGGGCCATATAGAAGGTGTGGTTGTCCAGGCGGTAGAAGTGCCAATAGCCGCCGGTGTAATCGGCACTGAGGTTGCCGGCGAGGGCATAGACGGTGGGTTCCAGGCGCAAGGGAAAGTGAACACCGAACAATTGCGCGGTATGCGCGATGCGCTGGGATTCAGGGATCAGGGTACGTTGCATGATGAACCTCAAATGACGGGCGCAGGCCAGCCTCCCCGGTGAGGGGATGTTGAATTAACCCGCAGGAAAGCTAGCGATGGACGAAGACGGTACTCAAGCCCAGGCCGACCAGGAAGATGGCCAGGCCAAAATGGACTTTCTGGAGCATCAAGCCGAGGGTGACGAGCGAGAGGGGTGAGCCGAGTTTGCCGAGGATCAGCGTGGCAATGAAGAGGATGAGGATGGCGTGGGGTCCGGAGAAGAACGGGGCGCTTCTCATGCCGGCTTGCCCCGCTTGGATGCTGAGCGTTTGGTCAGCGGGACACTGCGCTGATTGACCGGCTCGGGGATGGTGATCGCCACTCCCTGCTGGATCAGCTTGGTCATCTCCGCCAGATACGCCGACGACGCCACCGCCATCATGCCGTGAGGAAGGTCCGGGATCGGCTTGACCAGGCCTTCCTGTTGGAGAGCGGCGAGGATAAAGCCGCCGTTGTTGCGACTGCCGGGGCAGACGGGCCGGAGGGTACCCGAGGTGATGGGTTTGTCATCCGTGAGCTTGGCCAGGATACCGGCCAGACTGAACCAGTGCTTGGAATGGAGACCCCCGGCGCTATTACTCCACAAACGGATCTGGAGATTATGCTCAGCGTCACAGCCCAGGTGATAGGTGAGGTCGCTGCTGCCGGAGAGGGATTTACAGGTGGCGATTTTGAGGACACGGATATCGGACATGGGAATTACCTCGTTGGTTTAAGGAAGAGTCGGGCTCTTCATATAAGATGCCGTTAAGGGCGCAGTGCAGGGAGGTCAGGGATGGTCTTTCAGGGATCGAGGTAGTACTCGATGCTTTCACGGAGGGAATCCGGCAACCAGGGGGCGTCCGGGATCAGGAAGACGAAACCCTTCTCGTTGTCAGCCAGGTACACCGCCTGATAGTGACCTTCCTTGAGCGTGATGCCTTCCCAGAGGACGTCCGACAGCGTCCAGTCTTTCCAGACTTCGGTCAGGACCCGATCGACATCGTGCTCTTCGATCAGGCAAATCCAACCATCGTCGTCGGGAGCGTAGGCACGGTCTTCGGGGAAATTGACGATCAGGCGATTGAGTAGGTCTTGAACCAAGGGATAGGCAGGGTGGGAGTCAGGCAGGGTGTGCAGGTCTTGAGGAGCTTTGAATTGCAGCATTGGGTTTTCTCCGGGCATAAAAAAACCCGCACGAGGCGGGTTCATGAAGGGGGATTGGGGGTGTTCTAAAGGATGGGTTTTAGAAATCCTTTAGGGGGTAAGATAAAAGAATGCGATCGAGGGCAGGGAGAGTTGATGGGATGCTTCGGGGGTAAGTAAAGTTAAATAATTTCTGCAATAATTTTTTCTGCGCTTTTTTGCAACATATCTTCAGTGCTACCGCCCTCCCCCGACCACCAATCAGCAGTATTTGATGCACCTTTACCTTCGGTATCTAATACAAACTGATGGACTGTTGAGTTGTTTTGTTTAACGATAATCTTCGCGCGCAATAGCGAGCTTCCAGCTAAACTACCCAACCACACCCTTGCATCTTTTGAAACTCCTTTAAAATCTTCAATGACTACTATTAAATCAATATCTCCGTTTTTATCAACTAGCTGTTTTCTTTTGAGTAGCAACTCATTTCCAATGCTTCTGTCAAGCAATTCGGTCGCAATTTCGTTATTTGATACTTCAGACGAGACATGCAGCGAAACTGTTTTAAAAATTAGATCTTTTGTCCTGCTATTAGATCCTCGAATATTATTCTGCGTAACATCAGTAGTAGTTCCGCACCCCGTCAAAGTGGCATGTATTAATAAAAAAGAACATATAGTTGTCAGCCAAAGTTTATATCCTGGAAAGCTAAAGGCATTTATGTGGTTTGGAAGAGGCATGTAAGTGTTCCTGCTTACTTTAAGGGATAGAAGATGTTGCTATTGAATATTACCGCTAATATAAATTTAATTGCTTGTTATTCTCATTTTTTATTTCATAATTTTCCATGCGTCTTTCTCTGGCATGGATAATTTCATCCGGGAGCTCACATTTTTTTTCGATCATAGCATGTTCAATTGCTTCATGTTTACCCCTGAGGATTGAGATTTCCGAAACCTTATCTTCCCCAGAAGGGAGCAGTATAAATATAGGTAAAAAACTTACGAAGCTTGCGCCTACAAGTGATGCATCACGAGAGGAGGTGGCTTCTTGATTTTTAGCAATTCTCACAAGTTGATATGTAGTCCGATCTACCTCACGCATTAATTGGTCGCAATTCATTTCAATATAATTATCTATAGGAACGTTGGTAGATGGTATGTGATCAGGGGAGATTGCACAGGATGATAATAGGCTAAGCATAAATAGTAGTAGAATAATATTTATTTTTTTCATAATTTTAAATTAAATTGAATAAATTTATGAGCATCCCTGCTGAAGTCATTAAATACTACAAGTTAGTTCCGCATTGAGTGCATTTATAGTCACCAGCTTTAGAAGCTGCAATTATAATCCAAACTATAATCCATAATCCTCCTGTAAGAATGGATAGTATTAAGTGAAGTATATGGTTAGGAGTTGATCCAACAGCCATAACATTTTTTTTACAATTTGGACAATAGCGACCTGTTTGTTTTTGACCCATTTTTCATACCCATTTGGCTGGAAAGGCCATGACGAAGATAACCACATTAAGTCATTAAGTCATGGAAGAATTAATTTACTAAGAAATTTGAGTCGTTGAATATTGATGACTAACTGCGAATGACATGCCAGCAAATGAAAATTTATTGTGTTAAGATTTGCTACACACTGGATTTTATCTGTCTTTTCTATAAACGGAAAAGTGTCTTATAAAACTTTTCACCATTTGAATGCCCATTTGTCGCCATAAATATATTTATCTCGATATTTGTTCTCATCCATAACTAGATATAAAATTCCTTCAACTGCTCCAACTATTGCGGGAATGAACGTCCAAATAAAAATTATGTAAACAACTCCCCATCCCCAACTTCCATGGTAAAATTTATGTATTCCTAAGCCCCCGAGTAATAGGCCTAAAATACCTGCCGTGGTTTTCCGCGTCCATGCTTCACTATGTTTATTTGTTTGTACGCTCAATGAGTTATTTCCTGAAGCAAGGGATACGCCACACTTTGTGCAGATAACCTGTTTTTCATTTACTGATTCCCCACAATTAGTGCAATAGTTATTTTCTGATCTTGCGGCAAATCCGCAGTGAATACATGCAAAGGCGTTATCGTTGATTTCTTTACCACAATTTGAGCAAAACATGTTTATTGGCTCTTCTGTATTAATAATATACTTCACATATAACAATATTTTTTATCATACCTTGCCAGAAAAGTAAAGGCTCACTTCAGCACACCAATTCCGACAAAATCTACATCAATTCCGACAAATTCCGACATTCTCCCCTGCTAACATCCTGGTCTTTCCCTCCCTCGACTCCTGCTCCTTTCAGTCCTACTTCCCGCTACTTTTACAGCCAATCGCTATAACCCACAGATAGCTATACAGATTCTCCAAGCCCCTCTGCTCCTTGTAGAGGTCCTGCCAGTCGCGATGCGAGGGTGGTTGAACATAATCATGCCGGGTTTTAATCGTTTCACGTTGTCTTCTCAGCCCGCCCACCCCCTGCCCACCGTGAGCCTTGGGAGCTGGCTGGATTCAAGACTGGGGCTAGGCGCGATGGCATGAGTATCAACAAGGTCGCCCACCGCGCATCACCGAGCCTACTCAGGACCCACTATTCTCATCTGGTAATTGATCATGTGAGACGGCATGGGATATTTTAGTCGTCAGGTAATTTGCTTGCCGTTTACTCCCCGGAGTTTTCTCCAGAAAAAAATACCGCCGAAGCGGATTTTGGGGGATTTGGGGGGAAGGTTGTTTTAAAGAGTTAGGGTTTAATAAGGCGGAATCACTCAAGCCGAACGCGAGGGTACTCTGGAGTTCATTGATCTCCTTCCGGTTATACGTTGCGATTCGTATTGCGAATTCAGTAAATCATTTATTCTCTCATTACTCTAAATAATATATACTTGTCTTCTGTGCCGAATGTACTATACTTCGGGCCGAGGTAACTTAATGTTTTTCCTCTGTTTCGATGACACCATCCATCACCAACCATTTTGGAGAAAATAATGAAAGCCGATTTAATGCGTCTCGCTACAGCAAGTATGTTGCTCATGGGAACCATGTCGACCGCAAGAGCTGATTTAGTTGACTACAACGGATGTAAAGCGACTGTTGATTTGAAAAGCTTCGAAGACATCATCCGGGTCACCCATCAGGCAGCACCCAATATGGGGGTCGTTGGGGGCAATTTAGAGCTTGTGATAGTTGATCAAAACGGCGTAAAAATAGGCAACCCATTGATTTACACGCTTGAGATCAACCAAACTTTAACGATCAAAGTTAAGGATGTTTTCTTTCAAGCAAATGCCCCAAAATCATGGATACTCCATAACAAGTTTATTCAAGTTATTGAGCAGGATGGATACATCGCTCATGATATGCAAGGTACCGTGTCCTATTTTAACGGAGTGGTCCCTTTGATTTTTACCTGTGTAACGGCCACACCAACCTAGAAGGTTTTTCCATAACCGCTGCCGGCCATGGAGAGTGAAGCGAAGGCCGGTAGTACCCTGTAGGCGTCGGCGTGGGCGTCTGGCCGGCGTGGCGGAGGGGCACAGTCCCGGAGCCGCAGAGGCCGGGTCCAAGCGCATCCGATGTGCCGTCAAGCCATTCGTCGCAGGGCCCTGACGAAGTCCGACGGCCCCTCAGGGGCACATCGTGACGCAGCCGCGGCCCGGAGCGGGGCGAAATGGGGCATAAGGGTTGTCGCCGAGCCCAAGACGAAAAGGGGACGGGAAAGTCCCGATTCGCATCCTGAGCACGGCGACACTCCGAACTGTACCGATCTCCGATGCCGTAAGGCGATCAAAATCATCCAACATCAGGGACTGGGTACGGCCAAGGAAGGTCCTGTTTGGTAGTTTGCCTCGGCCGTTCGCTAATCCGCAGCCTTGCCTGGTCGTCTCATGGCCCCTGCTTCACCTGCTACATTGAATGTGAATCGAAGCCTGAGATATCTTGACTTATGGCGAGCAGCTACTAGCTTTACGGATACAGCCCTAGCGGTATTCTACTCTATTTGAACCCGTGAGTTGACTTAGTGCTGTAGCGAATTTTGCCGCTATGATCGTTAAAATGACAGCGGTAAAATAAATTTTGTATTTAGACTTAGGAGGTTTGCTATGACCAAGCGCTTGGCGTTTTGCTTTGCAGCTACTGCCTTTGCTTTTAGCGCAGCTTCTGTTTTCGCGGCAGGCGACCAGTTGATTACTTATGAGGTTCCTTTCCTCATAAAGATGAGTGCAGGTGATCCTGATGTCGTAATCGCCAAAAACGGTGATCTGGAACTTATTGCTCGATGCAGTTATTATAGCTCGTATATTATAGGCGACATTCTGGGTCGCAGCACTAAACCTTATTGGAATTCGTCGAATAATTCATTTCTCCCAGATGGGGGTGAATCCGTGGTAGATTCTGAAATTTGCGGAGATCCATGCTATATTAACCCTATTGATGATGGCACTTTGTTACAGTATGGAACGCATTTTATTGGTGTAGACTCAGAGACGACAGGGTATGGCATTTCTATTTTCGATGCGGACTGCTTGATTGTCGGTAAGGCAATTATCATGAGAAGCTGTAGCAAGATAGATTGGAAATGCATTTGGGGCAAGTAGTCATTTAAGGAAACGCTGAAGAATGACCCGATTTCTCTCTTTCCGCCCTTGGAGAGCGTCATTTTTGACTTAGCAGCCCGTTTTAACCCGTTTTTGGGCTCATTTTGGGTATTCTGAGTGGCTCTTGTGGTCCATTACGCCCC
>JAHDND010000199.1 GCA_018435665.1 Candidatus Thiosymbion sp.
AGGGGCGTAATGGACCACAAGAGCCACTCAGAATACCCAAAATGAGCCCAAAAACGGGTTAAAACGGGCTGCTAAGTCAAAAATGACGCTCTCCAAGGGCGGAAAGAGAGAAATCGGGTCATTCTTCAGCGTTTCCCTAGGTGGGAATAGGCCGCCAATAACCAGGTCCCGCCAACCGAATTCCTGATGCCCTTGCTCAGGGCGCCCCTCCCTGGGCGCCCATCCGTGCCTCTCTCGCTTCCGTTACCAACCATCCATCCAAGGGTGCGGCTATCGCTTATGCAGCTTTCATCCCCCAAGGCAACCTCAAGGTTGCTCCTGTTGACCCCTCTCGGCGCCGCGGGGGTCTTGTGCCTGGCTGTCGGCCCCCTGACGGCTGGCGTCGCTGTGGTTGACGACCCGTGGCATTTCAGTTTCACCCCCTATGTCTGGTTCCCGAACATCTCCCAGCAACTGGAGTACGACCAGCCTCTGGGACGCGCCACCAGCCGCTCGGTCGAGGTCGAGGTCGAACCGGACAACTATCTCAGTGACCTCAAGTTTGGCCTGATGGGCATGCTCGAAGCGCGCAAAGGCCCCTGGTCGCTGGGGATGGACCTGATCTATACCGATTTTGGCTCTCAGGATGCCAAGGTCCACGGCATGCCTGGCGGGGCAGCACCCACCGCCATGGACAGCCAAACCCAGGTCGACATCGAGGCCTTGGTATGGGAAGGCATTGGTGGCTACACCCTGGTTCGTCATTCAATCGGCACCCTGGATGTGTTTGGCGGGGTGCGCTACCTGGGCCTCAAGACCTCCACGGATCTCTCCCTTGCCGGCGCGGAAGGCCTCTTTAATCACACCCGCGGTAGTTCCGACCGGCTCGATGTCTGGGATGGCATCATCGGTATCCGCGGTGAAGTAACGCCGGGCACCCTGGGTAACTGGTTCCTGCCCTATTACCTCGACATCGGCGCGGGTAACTATTCCAACTGGACCTGGCAGGGTTGGGGGGGGCTGGGATATCGCTTTGACTGGGGCGATCTCGTCCTCGTTTACCGCAACCTCTCCTATTCGACCAGCGGCCATGAATTGCTCCAGGACCTGCGGATGGGTGGCCCCGCCTTGGGTGTCACCTTCCGCTGGTAAGCGCGGCGCCGCCTGCCAGGGCCAGGCGGAAAAACCGATCCTAACCAGGGTCAACCCACCTTAATCCTGACATCGTCCACTCAACCCAAGGTACTTCATCCATGCTCGCAACATTTTCACGCCTGATCACGCCGTCTCTCCTGGTCTCCCTTTTGCTGGCCCCCGGCCTCTCCTGGACGGCCCCGGAAGCGCCCCAAGCCGAAGGGCCCAAGGCCGCCGCGACGGAAAAACAAGCGGACTTCCTCTTCGTCCAAAATGCCCGCGCCATCCATTTCGCGGATGGCAGGTTAACCCTCAAAGGCATCAGCCCGACCACCATCATGTTCAGCGACCGTCCGGAGCGTATCGCTGGCCACATGGATACCACCCGCTTCGTGCCCTTCTGGTCCCAGGGCAAGGACAGTTTTCTGGCGGATCCACCCAACGCCACCCTGTCCATCGTGAAGGGGCAGCAGGTCGAGGATGTGGTGGTGGTCCTGCGTGATCCCGAACTCAAGGGGCAGGACCTGAGTTATCAGGTCAGCATCCTGGAGGGCAAGATGCCGACCGAGGGCGGACCGGTTTCCCTCTTTATCGACATTATCGGCATGCCACTGACACCGGTTTCCATCGCTGGCGCCGACCGCCGCGCCTTCCGCCGGGCGTTCGTTTACTGACCCCCTCCGGAACCTTACCGTTCGCCCCCCCTCTCCCCAGCCCTCCCCCGCCAGGGGGGAGGGAGCCCGAGCATCAGCGGGTTGTGCTAGCTGAGCCAGGCCGGTCGCAGGGGGAGGTGAATGCTTACTCCGGAACCGCCAGCCGGTATTTTTCAAATCACAGCCAGGCCCGAAATGGCGTTATTCCTTCCCTGACAAGAGGCCTTGATGAACATGATCAGTCGAACCAGCCAAACCAGCCTGACCAGTCGCATCGGACACATCGGACACATCGGACACATCGGTCACATCGGTCGCATCATTCTGGCCCTGGCGGCAAGCCTGGCCTATGGCGGACTTCAGGCCAGCGAGCAGGGACGTATCCAGGGTGTCCCTGGCTCACCCAGCGCCACCCTCACCATCCCGGGGGGACAGATCCCCGCGCCGCCCCAACCCTTCGGCGGCAAGATCGAGCGCACCACCCACGGCTCCCTCCCCTACTGGCCGGCCCGCATCGCGCCGCCTCCTGGCGCGCCCAACGTGCTGCTCATCATGACCGACGACTCCGGCTACGGGGTGCCCAGCACCTTTGGTGGCGTGATCCCCACCCCCTCCCTGGACCGCATCGCCGACAATGGTCTGCGTTACACCAACTTCCACTCCACCGCCCTCTGTTCGCCGACCCGGGCGGCGCTGATCACCGGCCGTAACCACCACTCGGTCGGCTTTGGCGTCATCGCGGAACAGGCAACGGGTTACCCGGGCTATGACAGCTTCATCACCAAGGACAAGGCCACCATCGGCAAGATCCTCAAGGACAACGGTTACCGCACCTCCTGGTTCGGCAAGAACCATAACACCCCCGCCTTTCAGGCCACCTCCATCGGCCCCTTCGATCAATGGCCCATCGGCATGGGCTTTGAGTACTTCTATGGCTTCATGGGGGGCGACACCAACCAGTGGACCCCGGCCAATCTGGCGCGCAACACCACCTACATCTACCCCTTCCAGGATAACCCCCAGTTCAACCTGACCACGGCCATGGCGGACGAGGCGATTGCCTATATCGACCGGGTCAACACCCTGACGCCGGATCAGCCCTTTTTTGTCTACTATGTACCGGGTGGCGTCCATGCGCCCCATCACCCCACGCCGGAATGGATCCAGAAGATCAGCGCGATGCACCTGTTCGACCAGGGCTGGAACAAGCTGCGCGAGCAGATCTTCGCCAACCAGAAACGGCTCGGCGTCATTCCTCGGGACGCCCAGCTCACGCCCTGGCCGGATGATCTGCTCAAGCAGTGGGATCAGCTCAGCGACGACGAGAAGAAGCTGTTCATTCGCCAGGCCGATGTCTTCGCCGCCTACGTCGCCTACACCGACCACGAGATCGGCCGGGTCATTCAGGCCATCGACGACATCGGCAAGCTCGACAACACCCTGATCATCTACATCAATGGCGACAACGGCACCAGCTCCGAGGGCACCCTGGTCGGCACGCCCAACGAGGTGGCCATGTTCAATGGGGTGGACGTCCCGGTCGAGGCCCAGCTCAAGGACTTCTATGATGTCTGGGGATCGGACAGAACCTACAACCACATGGCGGTCGGCTGGGCCTGGGCCTTCGACACACCCTTCTCCTGGACCAAGCAGATCGCCTCCCACCTGGGCGGCGTGCGCCAGGGCATGGCCATCTCCTGGCCCAAGGTGATCGCCGACAAGGGGGGCATCCGGCACCAGTTCCACCACGTCATCGACATCGCGCCGACCATCCTGGAGGCCACGGGTATCAGGGCGCCCGAGGTGGTGGACGGCATCCGGCAAAGCCCCATCGAAGGGGTCAGCCTGTCCTACACCTTCGATGTGAAGAACAGCAAGGCCCCCTCAACCCACCAGACCCAGTACTTCGAGATGTTCGGCGACCGGGCGCTCTACCACGAGGGTTGGCTGGCCAGTACCAAGGTGATGCGTCCACCCTGGGTCCATGCCGTCCCCAAGGAAGGGGTGCTGGATTATCCCTGGGAGCTGTACAACCTCAACGAGGACTGGACCCAAGCGCGCGATATCGCCGCCCAGCACCCCAAAAAACTCAAGGAATTGCAGGAGCTGTTCTGGCGGGAGGCGGGGAAATATCAGGTCCTGCCCCTCGACGACACCCTGCTAGAGCGACTGATCACGCCACGCCCCAGCACCACCGCCGGCCGCCAGGTATTCACCTGGACCCGTCCCCTCATCGGCACGCCCAACGGCGATGCCCCCAGCGTCTTGAATGCCTCTTACCAATTCCAGGCCGAGATCGAGGTCCCCGCCGCCGGGGCGGAGGGGATGCTCATCACCCAGGGCGGACGCTTCGGCGGCTATGGCTTCTATCTGCTCCAGGGCAGGCCCGTCTTTCTGTGGAACCTGGTCGATCTCAAACGCATCCGCTGGGAGGGGACAGAGGCCCTGAAGCCGGGCAAGCACCTGATCGAGTTCGATTTCAAGTATGAGGGTCTGGGCGCGGGCACCCTCGCCTTCAGCAACCTGAGCGGCATCGGCCAGGGGGGCACGGGTACCCTCAAGGTGGACGGTCAGGTGGTTGCCACCCAGAAGATGGAACATACCCTGCCCTTCATCCTGCAATGGGACGAAAACCTGGACGTCGGTTCCGATACCGGCACGCCGGTGGCGGATCAGGATTACCAGGTCCCCTTTGCCTTCACCGGCACCCTCGACAAGATCACCCTGACCATCGACCGGCCCCGGTTGACCCCGGAGGATGAACAGAAGCTGCTGGCGGCGGAACGTCAACAACCGGCCAGGCAGTAGTCCGGGTAGCACCAACCGTCATGTGGGGGTGCGCCACCCCCCTGAAATGAAAGACGTTGCCGTGACTTTCATGCCAAACCATAGGAGGGGCGGCCTGGCGCGGGCGCCCCTCAGGGGCAAGATGACGCAGTTCATCTTGCGAACCCCCTCACTCAACAGGTGACTCGCATGTATTACGGGAAACTCTTAGGTTTCTCCACCCTGGTGGCCTGCCTGGCGATTGCCTCCCCTGGCCGGGCCCAGCAGCTCAATGGCTCTCCCGCCGCGCCCCAGTTCAAATACTCAACACCCCTGCCCCCTGGCATCGCCTCGCCCGACAAGGTGGAGAGCCGCCTGGGGCACTTGCATTTCTTCGCTGGCTTCCCGGACAAGGCATCCGCGGCCAAGCTGCTCGACAACCTCGATTTCCAACGCGCGGTCCAGGCCTATCTGCTCGCCCTGCCGGCGGTAAGCCAGGCGGCGAACCGCAATGCCATCCGCACCCTGGGGCCGGTCAACCAGGTGGTGCCCATCTTCGAGCAACTTCTCGATGCCCACTCCATCTTCCTCACCGCCAACGACAACACCGTCTATAGCTGGACCTGGCTCGACCTCAGCCAGGGCCCCTTGGTCCTGGAGGTACCCCCCAAGGTATTGGGAGCGATCAACGACATCTGGTTCCGCTGGGTGGTGGACGTAGGGATCACCGGCCCGGACAAGGGTGAGGGGGGCAAATACCTGCTGCTCCCTCCTGGCTACCAGGGTGAGGTGCCCGCCGGCTACGAGGTGGTCAAGTCACCAACCTTCAATCTCTGGGCGCCCTGGCGCAGCTTCCTGGTGAAAGGTGATCCCAAGCCGGGGGTGGAGCTGGTGAAGCAACACACCCGCATCTATCCCCTGGCCGCCGCCAATGCGCCCGCACCGGACCTGACCTTCGTGGACCTGTCGGCACGGCCGTTCAACACCGTCGCGCCCGCCGATTACCGTTTCTGGGAACTGCTCAACGAAGTCGTGCAACAGGAGCCAAGCGAGTCCCTCGATCAGATCCGCCTGGGTTACTTTGCCGCCATCGGTATCCAGAAGGGCAAGCCCTTCGCCCCGGACGAACGGATGAAGAAGCTACTGACCGAAGCGGCGGCGGTGGCAGATGCCACGGCACGCGCCGTTGCCTTCTACATGCCTGAACAGGAGGCCTTCTATTACGACAACAGTTACTGGCAACTCCCCTTCGTCGGCGGCTACCAGTTCCAGACCCAACCCGGCGTCCTCAACCTGAACGCCTACCTCTATTACTATTTCATGGCCACCGGCGTCACACCCGCCATGGAGGAGAAGATGGTGGGCAAGGGCTCCCAGTACGCCTGGACCGCCCGCGATGCCCGGGGCGAGGCACTCGACGGTGGCAAGAACTACAGGCTACATCTGCCACCCAATATTCCGGTAAAGGATTTCTGGTCCGTCATCCTTTACAGCAATCAAACCCGATCGATGATCCAGACCGATCAACGCTTCCCCAGCCTCAGCAGTTTTACCAAGGATCTTCAGGTCAATCCCGACGGCTCGGTCGATCTGTATTTCGGACCCAAGCCGCCGCACGGCAAAGCGTCCAATTGGGTGCAGACCGCTCCTGGGACAAGCTGGAATACCATCCTGAGGCTGTATGGACCCCTGGAACCCTGGTTTGACAAGACCTGGCGCCCCGGGGAGATCGAGCACATACCCTAGATAGTCCAAGGCCGTGCCCCGACTCCCCTGTCCTGGCGGCCCAAGATGAGCCCGTCCCAGCCACTCGTCAGGTTCGCGTGCCAGTTGCGGATATTCCCGCGGACAGCCCTGGCGCGGCGGTTCACGCTGGTCATCCCGCTGGTCGCGGCGGCGGGGTTGGGCGGCGCCGTGCCCGGGGAACTGGCCCGCGCCGGCCAGGATAGCCAGGCCAGGGCGACCTTCATCGGCCGGGAGCGTTGCGCCGCCTGTCATCCCCACCAACAGGAGGCCTGGCTCGGCTCCCACCACGATCTGGCCATGCAGGAGGCACGGGACGACACGGTACGCGGCGATTTCAATGACGCCAGCTTCACCCACTTTGGCGTCACCAGCCGCTTCTTCCGCCGCAACGGCGGCTTCTTCATCAACACGGAGGGGCCCGACGGGAAACTGGCTGACTACGAGATCAGCCATACCTTCGGCGTCACCCCCTTGCAGCAGTACCTCGTCAGCTTCCCGGATGGACGGATGCAGGCCCTCTCCATCGCCTGGGACTCGAGGCCCCGCGAAGCGGGCGGTGGGCGCTGGTTTCACCTCTACCCTGACGAACGCATTCCCCCCGAGGACGAGTTGCACTGGACCCGGCCCAGCCAGAATTGGAACTGGATGTGCGCCGAGTGTCATTCCACAAACCTGAGGCGCAACTACGATAGCGCCACCGACCGTTATCGGACCATCTGGTCGGAGATCGATGTCTCCTGCGAGGCCTGTCACGGTCCGGGCTCCAACCACCTCGCCTGGGCCGAGGGGATGGCCGCCAACCAGGCGCCGGACCCGGCACTGGTGGCGACCAAGGGCCTGGTGGTTGCCCTTGATGAGCGTCGCGGGGTGACCTGGAGCCCCGCTGCCGACGGCAAGCCGGTGCGCAACCCGCCCCCGCGCGGCCACCGCGAGGTCGAGGTCTGTGCCCAATGTCATGCCCGTCGCGCCGGTCTCGCCGATGGACTGAACCATGGCGCCCCCCTGCTGGAGACCCACGACCCGGTGCTGCTCTCCCCGGGACTCTATTTCGCGGATGGCCAGCAGCAGGACGAGGTCTACACCTATGGCTCCTTCCTCCAGAGCCGGATGCATGCCCAGGGCGTCACCTGTTCCGACTGCCATGATCCCCATAGCGGCCGACTCCGCACCCCGGGCAACAGCCTCTGCGCCCAATGCCACCCCCCCGCCCGCTATGATCAGCCCGGCCACAGTCTGCACCCCCACGGCAGCGCCGGCGCCCAGTGCGTCGCTTGCCACATGCCAGTGCGCACCTATATGGTGGTCGATCCGCGCCATGATCATGCCATGCGGGTGCCCAGGCCCGACCTCTCCCAACGGCTGGGGACGCCAGACCCCTGCACCGCTTGTCACCAGGACAAGGATACCGCCTGGGCGGCGGAGGTGATCGCCGCCGCCTTTGGCCCCGAACGCAAGGGTTATCAGCCCTTCGCCAGCGCCCTTCACGCGGGTCGCGGCGGCGAACCCGGCGCGGCCCAACGGCTGACCACCCTGATCCAGGACAAGGACGCCCCTGCCATCGCCCGCGCCAGCGCGGTGAGAGAGATCGAGGCCTACCTCAGTCCGGCCAGCCTCCCCCTGCTCTCGGCGACCTTGCGGGACAGCGACCCGCTGGTGCGCGGCGCCGCCCTGGAGACCCTGCTCGTCCTGCCCCTGTCGCGGCGACTCAGCCTGGCCCTGCCCCTGCTCGATGATCCGGTGCGGATGGTGCGCCTCAAGGCGGCGCGGGCGCTGGCGCCGGTACCCGACGCAAGCCTTTCAGCCGAGCACCGGGCCCGCCTTGAAGTTGTCATGGCGGACTATGTCGCCTCCCAGAAGGCCAACGCCGAAAGGCCGGAGGCGCACCTGAACCTGGGCCTCTTCCATGCCGAGCGCGGCCAGGACGCCAAGGCCGAGGCGGAATATCGCGCCGCGATCAAACTCCAGGCGGGTTTCGCCCCGGCCTACGTCAATCTGGCCGACCTCTACCGGGCGACCCAACGCGATAGCGAGGCGGAGGCGGTGTTGCTGCAAGGCTTGGGTCAAAGACCTCAGGACGCCTCCCTGACCCATGCCCTGGGCCTGCTGCGGGTGCGCCAAGGGCGCCCCGACGAGGCCCTGCGACTCTTGGCGCGGGCGGCGACGCTGAGCCCGGACAATGCCCGCTACGCCTATGTCCTCGCCGTGGCCCAACACGATACTGGCAAGCCGCGGGAGGCACGCGCCACCCTCGATCGGGCCCTGGAGCGTTTTCCCTACCATCCCGACCTGCTCGCGGCCGGCGTCAGTTATGCCCAGGAAGCGGGCGACACCGAAAGGGCGGCGCGCCTGGGCGAGCGGCTGGACCGGCTAGCAAGGTCATCGCCATGATGGACGCCTGATCAAGGGTCCTACCTTGAACGAAAATCCTGCAAAGGGTAGGCACCTACCAGGAGCCCCTAACATGCCCTTCACCTGGCCAAGCTGGGCTTGGTGGGTCTTGCTGGCCAGCCTGGTATTGTCAACGCCGGTAACGCCAATGCCCAGGCACTGCGGGATGCCCAGGAGGCCCTTGCCCAGGGGCAAGAGGTCGATGGAGCCGAGGCCCTGAGGGGCGCTATTCATGACAGCGAAGCCTTACCGCGGGGATGACCAGAAAAACGGCGTCAAAAAGTCAGGCCGGACCGTCGGGGTTGGGACTGTTGGGATGATAACCCCATGCTTATCCGCGGCGCGCGGTGCGAAGCTAATAACCCAGCGCGTCCAGCGGGCTCAGCACCCCCTTGCCCCCACGATTCAGCACATGCGTATAGATCATGGTCGTGGACACGTCCGCATGGCCGAGGAGTTCCTGCACGGTGCGGATGTCATAGCCCGCCATCAGCAGGTGGGTGGCAAAGCTATGCCGAAAGGTATGGGTGCCCACCCGTTTCATGATCCCCGCCGTGCGCGCGGCCTGGTTCACGGCCTTTTGCAGGGCGTTTTCATGCAGGTGGTGCCGTCGGACCGCCCCGCTACGCGGGTCGGTGGACAGTCGACCGCTGGGGAAGACATACTGCCAGCGCCAGTCGTGTGCCGCATTCGGGAATTTCCTGGCCAGCGCATCGGGCAGATAGACCTCGCCATAACCCTCGCGCAGATCCCCCGCATGCAGCTCCCGCACCCGCACCAAGTGCTCCCGAAGCGCCTCGGTCACTCGGGTCGGCAGCGGCACCACCCGATCCTTGCCCCCTTTCCCGTCCCGCACGCTGATCCGCGCCTCGCCAAAGTCCACATCCTGCACGCGCAACCGCACGCATTCCATCAGCCGCATCCCGGTCCCGTATATCAACGCGGCCATCAGCCCGTGAGTCCCTGACAAGGCCGCCAGCAGGGCGGTAACCTCCCCGTGGGTCAAGACGGTCGGCAGACGCCGCGGCCGCTTGGCGCGGGTGAAGGTCCCCAGATCCAGATCCTCGCGCCGCAACACCTCGCGATAGAGAAACACCAGCGCATTCAGGGCGATATTCTGCGTGCTGGCCGAAACCTTCCGGACCAGCGCCAAGTCCTCCAGGAAGGCCGCGATCCGCTCCGGTCCTTGGCTCACCGGATCCCGGTCGCCGAGAAACCCGAAGAAGCGCATGATCCAATGCAAATAGGTCTGCTCAGTGCGGATGGCCAGTCCGCGCAGGCGTAGCGTCTTGGCCACCTGCTCCAGGAGTGGACCCTGGGCCGCCCGGATCGCCGCCAAGGTCAGGTCCTGGCCAGCGATTTCTCCTCCCCCCGGCACCAATCCAGCCCCAGGGTTGTCACCGCCGGGTAAGGGTGAGTAACCCCGCGCCACCGTCGGGTGCGTCGCATCCAAACCCCGCGCCGAGTCGCGCCAATGCGCCCAGTCCACCTCACCGAGCCAGCTCACGCCCGCGAGATCGAACAATTTCTGTATAGCATCGACGGCCTGGCGAAACTGCCAGGCCTTGAGACCGGGCTTCCGCCCGAGTTCCGCCAGATAGGCATTCACGTCCACGGGGGTTTGTTCGGTCAGGCGACGATCCGCGTGGGCGGCGATGTAGTGCTCGGCGCGCCGCACCATCCATCGGTCAAAGGGGAGCTTGATGTCTGATTCGTGGAGCTTATTGATATACCGATCCCAAAAGGAGCGGATCTTCTCATCACGCGTTGACGGGGCTTCGGTCATGTGCTAGGTTCAAGGCCAGATGGGCTACATAAGGGGGGTGGATGGGATAGACCACCAGAGGTTTCCCTAGCCTGTTAGTGTAGGAGATAGACAGATTCTGTCTAGTCCTGCCAACATAGATTCTGTCTAGTACCATAATTACGGAATCTGTCTAATTCACTGTTAGCCATCACAAAGGAAGATCGAGTAATGGTTCGAATAAACGATCGTGAGGTTATTTATGCGTCCGTTGTCTTAGTTCCAGACAACGAGACTGCACTAGTTTCCTTTGAGGTCGAGCGGTGGACGTTCCAAATGACAATGTCATTCCACCCAGAAGGAGGAACAGAACAGTCAATTGAAACAACAGTCGATGGCAATCAGCTGCGCCTCCGATTTAACAGATGGACAAATAGCCTCGGAACCGCCCTTACCAGCCCGATGAATGTTGCCACATCCCCTTCCAAACGAATCATCAGTCTCCATTTGTTTCATCACAGAATCGGCACTCTAAACCGTGTTGACCTCCAATTCACAATCGGAGGTGCCAATGACCGATAACACCGGAAGTTACCTTTCTCAAGGCGCCAGCAGCCCGAGCATTATTAAGGCACATGGTGAAGTTAAAACACGTATTGGCGTTCTTTGGTTTGAAGGAATCGTTTGCTCACTTCTAATTCTCGGCGGTTTCTCGGTGTTTATATTCCGGCCAGACGCAGCAAAAGACGTATGGGTCATCATTGGCCCAATAATCTCAGCCGCTGTCACTGGCACCGTTAGCTTTCTTGCAGCGGAGCGTGCGAGCAAGAGTGATGGCTAACACCGCCATCAACACGGACAGTGAAAAGCGGCACGCCTTCGTCGCACCGCTTTTCACTGCCGGTTATGGCGAACGTTAAGCATCCAATAGAGGGAGAAATCATTGTTTCACAAGGGCGCTAGAACCACAGGCGGTGATCTTCCAAACGAAGTTCTTCAGAAGGTAATGGCCCTGCTTAATGAGTTTGTGGAGCAGGTGGCGAAAGAAGTAGAGAAAAGAAAAATCAGAAGGGCTGTTGTCAGAAGTCTACTTACATGTAGCGTGATAATTATCGTAGATAAGAATAATGTATGGGTGGCTGCACAAAAACAAACGGGCATGGCTTCAACGATAAGTCTTGACCACCAAGAAAATGCGTTCCCCATTCAAGAAATAATGAATGCAGCAAAATGGGAGTTTGGATTTGATCAACCATTTGTTGTGGGATTTCCGGTTGGAATACTTGAACAAGAGAAATCAGATAGAGAGTCCGTCCTAGCTGCGATAGTAAACTCTCATATTGAATCTGAATTACAAAGAGTTCATGCCGAAATGAATGTTATACAAATCAATCCATTGTTCGGTCCTGCTTCATATCAAGTGGACGAACGACTCGCTTTCGTTCTCATGCCATTCACGGATGAGTTAACAGATATTTTTACAACATTTGTAAAGCCGACTGTTGAGTTGCCTAATTTCAATCTGGTTTGCAAGAGGGCCGACGATATAAAATCTAATCGCGCCATTATTCAAGACATATGGAAATCTATCTGCGAAGCAAGAATTGTTATAGCGGATATGACAAGTTTAAATCCGAATGTAATGTATGAACTTGGCATTGCCCATACTCTGGGGAAAGAGACGATTCTTATATACCAAAAATCAGAGGAAGAAATTAGGTTTCCCTTCGATCTCTCTCATATCAGAAGAATCGAATATGAAAATAGTGCGACTGGGGGTAAAAAGCTAGAGCGAGAACTAAAGGAGACTTTGAATCATGTGCTTGCACCTAAAATCCATGCTTAACAATGCCTTTCAGCCGACGCGGTCGCTGTCGCGCCCGCTCGACTGAAGGCCGGCGTTAGATTGACGCCGCTTGCGCGGCGCAAAAGGAAAAGAAATGGAAAACAACTTATCTCTCTATCAACGCAGTAAAGATTTCTTGTGGACAGACAAACATATCGCCAAGCAAATGCTTAAGCTTCATCTTGATACAACGAATGATGCTGCATCAAGGAATGAAAAAACAATCAATTCAACGATAAATTGGATTAACGGAACAATACCAGAAAAATCACTAATACTTGATCTTGGTTGTGGTCCTGGTTTATACAGCGAGAAACTTGCCCTTAATAAACATATTGTCACTGGAATTGATATTTCAAAAAACTCAATAAAATATGCAAAAAAATCAGCCAGCAAGAATAATCTAAAAATACAGTATCATCATCAAAGCTACTTGCAGGAATTATCTTGTGGTATATTTGACATTGCAATGTGTATTTATTGTGATTTTGGTGCATTAACAAATGACGAACAGGTATTGTTCTTAACAAATGTATCAAATAACTTATGTGATAATGGGATATTGATATTCGATGTATTCTCCAATAATTTAAGTAATACAAAAAAAGAAGAAAAGAAATGGGATTATTGTAATTCAAGCGGTTTCTTTTCAAAAAAGCCACATTATATCTTATATGAATGCAAGTATTTTAATGATGCAAATGCATGGGGTACGCGTAATGTAATTCTTGAGAAAAACAAAATAAAAGAGTTTATAACATGGGATACAATGTATACCAAAGAAAGTATTACGCAAGTTTTAAATGAAAATGGTTTTAAAGTAGAAGAAGTCAAAACTGATTTAGTTCATAAAAACGAATTCACAAGTGATGATGTTTTTTTTATAAAAGCAAGAAAAACCTAACAACTGCTTAAACCTGAGAATGCTATTGTCACACTTTTTGCAGTCGCTAGCGCTCAGCAAAAAGTGCGCCAATGACGCATTCCAGGTTAAGCAAATGTTAGCCCGCACACTATGCCCTACGCATTCCTCAGCTACCAAACCAACGACAAGTTGGTCGCCGCCCAGATCAAGTCTCTTCTGTTCAAGGTTGGCATCGAGGCATTTATGGCCCATGAGGACATCGCCGTATCTGAGGAGTGGCAATTGAAGATTCTTGAAGAGATTGGAAAGGCCGATATTTTCATTTGTGTTCTCAGCAAGAACTACATCAACTCTCCGTGGTGCGTGCAGGAGTCTGGAATTGCCTCTTTCCGCAAGAGCATGACGGTAGTTCCTCTCTCGCTCGATGGCACAATCCCTCTGGGTTTCATTTCAAACGTTCAGTCGGCCAAGATCGACCCCTCCCGCGTCTGGCTTGACGATCTAATTCCTGGTTTCCTCAAGCACAGCCCTTCGTTCGGACTCGATATCGCCATAGATCAGGTTGGCCGCTCTGCATCCTATCGAGGAGCAGAAGCAAACTTCCAACTCATCCTCACTCACCATCCTGGCGCAGATATAAAGTGTCACCGAGCCGATGATCGGATGGGTTTCAGCGTAACGAAACTCTTCGGCAATTCAAGCCGCATCTCAGCCACCACAGCCGCGAGGCCGCCATTGGGCGAGATGTGGGGAATGATCAAATCGGTGGCGAGGGCCAGGACTAGACGGTTGCGTGCCAGGGAGGTCTCGCGGGTGGTGCGCTGGGTCTGTTCCGAAAATGCCGACAACACCAGCATGCGCCCCTGCTCCAGCGGCTCCAGTTCCAGCTCGGGCGGGTGGTATTGGGCCATGCCCCGCGCCAGGACCTTGACAACGCGACCTTGGCGGCGCAGGACCGAACGCAGGACCTGCTGCTCCAAGGGCGAGTGGAAACCGCTCAGAATCACCCTGCCAGCTTGCACCCAGCCGGGGATCTCTTCCAGGGTATCCAACAGCACGCGACCGGGACAGTTGCGTGATGCGAGCAGACCCAACAAGGGCTCATCGAGCAAGGCCGGATTGCCGACACCCTGGAGACTAGCCTTTTGTGGGTCCAGACCGACCCTGGCAACCCGCTGCGGCAAGGGAAGACTGACGGGTCTCAAAATAGCGCCCATCCTGGCACGCCTAGGGGGCGCGGATAATGGAGACATCCACAAGGCTTTGATTATAGATAATTATTTTCATTTTTCAGTTTCATTATCCAGCGGCAAGGATAATGAAAGGTCAACGCCGGACTCATTGTCCGGGGTGGGTTTGCGATATAGAGTGCGGCGCTTGCCGCCGGATTCATCCCGCTGGAGTATGCACTGATCCACCCATGCCTTGAGCATTTTGGATGCCTTGAGGGTGTCCACCCCCGCGATGCGGCGCAGGTCGCTATTGACCAGCGCCCCGTGACGATCGATCCAGTCACTGACCTGTTCCCAGATTGGTGGTCTTTCCTCGTTACGCAGCATGACCATCACTGAGGGCTGGGCACTGTCCCGGTCCTCGCTGTAAAAGGGCGGATACAGATTGGCCGTGCGCATCTCGGAAAACATCATGCGCACCCCCTCACCCGCGTCAACATTGGGCGGTTCCGGAAACTCACGCAGGTTACGGACGATGAGGGGATTACGGGCACAGGAGCCGGCGCGGCTGATATTGGCCGGGGTGATCGTCCCTGGGAACAAGCCGGGGCTGAGGATTTCGATACGGTTGTCGAAGATGCGAATCAGAATATCCCGATTGAGCCGGTAGTCCCGGTGGATGACGGCATTGGTGATGGCTTCCTTGATCACCCGTTCCGGGTAGCGATGCACCGTCTTGAAGCCGGATTCCGCAAGGGTCAGTCCGGCCGCCAGGGCGTCCAGCACATAGGCGTTGGCGCGGGCGATCTGTATCGACAAAGGCCCAGCGATGGTGCGGGGCGGTTTCAGCAGGTTAGGCACGGCGCCTGGCTCGATGCGATTACCCCGATAGTGGAAGATGCGGATATCCGCCCGGCTCTGATGGGCGGCCAGAAGACCGCCGGGTTCCTCGGCAAACAACAGCACCGCCGCGCGCAACGGCTGGAGTTCACCCACCACCCGCTTAGGGAAACGCTGAAGAATGACCCGATTTCTCTCTTTCCGCCCTTGGAGAGCGTCATTTTTGACTTAGCAGCCCGTTTTAACCCGTTTTTGGGCTCATTTTGGGTATTCTGAGTGGCTCTTGTGGTCCATTACGCCCC
>JAHDND010000168.1 GCA_018435665.1 Candidatus Thiosymbion sp.
AGGGGCGTAATGGACCACAAGAGCCACTCAGAATACCCAAAATGAGCCCAAAAACGGGTTAAAACGGGCTGCTAAGTCAAAAATGACGCTCTCCAAGGGCGGAAAGAGAGAAATCGGGTCATTCTTCAGCGTTTCCTTAGATCGGGTCTGCTTTTGAACACGAACACCACGGCCCCCTATACCTACGAGCTGGTCTTAATCCCCTTTAGATCGGGTCTGCTTTTGAACCGCGGGCTGGAGTGCAAGACCGCCAGCGCCTTCGGTCTTAATCCCCTTTAGATCGGGTCTGCTTTTGAACCGTCAGGTTGATGAAGATGATCTGTTCGATATGGTCTTAATCCCCTTTAGATCGGGTCTGCTTTTGAACCGCCTTGCAAAAAAAGCCCTTTATAAACAGCGGGCTGCAAGGGAGGTTGAGGAAGATTTTCCAAACTGAAAAGTTGACGTGCAGGGTTATAAGAAAATTCTATGGGCATGGAGGGTGCGGACAGTGTTCGCTGCTCACCGAGAGAAGCGTACCATACCGGAAAATTAATGCAAGCATCTGATTTTTAATTGTATTTATGGGACGGATTTTACAAACCTGGCGATTCCAGATGAGCCGGGGCCTTTTCGGTCCTTGGGACCGCCAGGACGCGATATTCCTGTAGGCGGGCGCCATAGGTACGCATCCGCTCTGGGGTCAATTCCCGCCCCCGGCTTTCCCGTGGCAGTGTCAACGACAAATGGAAATAGCGACCGCCGCGTTCACAGACGGCGGCGGCCAGGTTGACCGGGAGGGTACCCACCACCCAATCGCCAGGGCGGATGGCGCTGGGGTCCAGATGTTCCACCACCTGGTCGATGGGGATGCCCTCTTCGGCGACCCAGGCCCGTGCCCCAGGATGGCGGGTGATGAAATAGGTGGTCATGACCGGGCGGTTGCCATGTTCAGCGGGCCGCCAGCCATTGGCGCAGATCCGCGCCTAGCTCGGCCAGGCGGGGGCCGGCACAGACGCGGATGCGCAAATCTGCCGCGCGCCGGAGCACGGCGGCGGGCAGGGGGCGGAAGCTGACCAGCAGGGCCTGGGCCTGGAGGCCGCCCAGGAGGTCCTTGAGGGTATCCAGCCGGTACAGGGCCTCGGCGCCGATCCCCTCGCCCTCACCCCCCCGCCAGGCGCGGGTTTTACACTCGACCAGGTAGAGGCGGTTTTCCGCCAGGCAGGCAACGTCGATCTCGTTGGGCACCGGATCGCCGCGGGGGTTTTCATGGAGGATGTTCAGGGAGCGCGCCAGGTCTTGCAGATGCGGCAGCCGTCCGCGCTGGCGGCGGATCAGGTCATAGACGTGCTCTTCCAGCCAGCCGCCATTGACGTAAAAGCGCGCGCCTTCGTCGGGAAACACCAGGCGGTCCTGCTGGATCGTGAACAGCCCGGCGTCGGCGAAGCGGCCCAGCAGGGCCTGAAAGGGCCGGTTGGTGCGGTACCTGGCGTCGAAGGCGGGGGAGATCAGCCCCTCTTCCGCCTTCATGGCCAGGTAGTTGAGCTGGCCCAGGTCCCCGGCATGGTCGGCGGCCCGGCTGGCGAGCCAGCCGGTCAGTTCGCTGAGTCCCGGGGGGATGCCGTCACGGCTCAGGCTCTGGACTTGGGCGCCGTGGGCCTGGAGGAAGGCATCCAGGCGCAGGCGGTTCTCCAGGTCGCGGGCCTCCAGACCGGCGGGATGCAGCCAGATGAGACGATCCCGTTCGGGGTGGACGTAGAAGATGGGCAGGTCATAGGCGCGGCAGGCCTCGTAGGCGGCGATGCTCATGGGCTTGGTGCCGCCGGTGGCGTTGAGGGCCAGGGTGCCGGCCCGGACCAGGGCCTGTTCCTGGTCGAGGAGTTGCAGGATCTGGGTCTGGATCTGCTCCAGGTCCCAGGGATCGGCCAGATCCCAGGTCTCGACGCGGGTGCCGCGGGCGGCGAGGACGCTGCTCAGCCAGTGGGCGCGGCGGCGCATGTCGGCGCTGACCAGCAGGATGACGCGCCGGGGCCGGGTGGCGGGGTCGAGGGCCGGGGTGAGGTTGGGCGTCGCCTGGGCGGAGACCAGGCAGAGATGGGTGTCGATGGGCGGGGTGGAGGCGACCGGGTCGAGCGGGGGGGACGGCATGTCGGGGGTTACCACAAGGGTTGGCGGGGCAGTTGCGGGGGCTGGAGGCGGAAGCCGTCGGCCTGGGCCTCGCGGACGATCAGGGGCAGGAGGTGTCGCTCCGCCCAGGCGTTGAAACCCTGCCAGTCCGCCGCGCCGATGGGTTGGTCACCATGAGCAAGGAGGGAGGCATTGCGCACCAGCAGGTGATGGCGCAGGGGCTCCCCCTGCTGGGCAAAGAAGCCGGCCACCTCGCCGCCGAGATGGTGGGCGGCCAGCCGCCAGGCATCCAGCAGGCCGGCCTTGTACGTGCCGTCGCGGGTGGGACGCAGGTCGCTGTCCGGCAACAGTTGCGCCGGCGTCAGGGCGGCGGTGTCGATACCCCGCCGTGCCAGCAGCCATTGGGCGGTCCCTTCCGTCAGGCGATAGAGGCGGGCAACGGCGTCGTCGTAACGGGCCTGGGCGCCCTTGCGCTGGGCGTTGAGCCACAGGTCCCAGAGCCGGGCCGGGCGCTGGCGGGCATCCTGGGCCAGCAGCAGGTCGAGAAAGGTAAAGAGCAGACCGCTGGTCCGGCCGATGCGGGCGCGGTAGTTTTCCAGGATGGGCTGGGCGCTGGCATGATCGAAGCGGTCCCAGGCGTCGAAGGCGCGGCTGAGGTCGCGGGCGATCTGCAGGTCGCCGCGCAGAAAGCGGTCCCGGGGTTGCTGGAGAAGTCCCAGGCGTTCCAGACCGGCGGCGGCCTCGGCATAGTTGAAGGCGTCCCAGGCGCCGAGGTAGGCCTCCAGGGCGCGGCGCAGGCGGATGCCTTCGGTTT
This sequence comes from Candidatus Thiosymbion sp., assembly GCA_018435665.1. GTDB lineage: Bacteria > Pseudomonadota > Gammaproteobacteria > Chromatiales > Chromatiaceae > M0108. The sequence goes on from JAHDND010000168.1 coordinate 2,921, forward strand.
CCACCGCGATGCGGGCCTGGCTGCCATCCTGGACCCGGACCAGGTCGCCGCGGGCGCCGGTCACCAGTTGCAGCTCCACCCCTTCGCTTTCCAGGGCGACCAGGACCAGAGCCGCGGTCATGGTCTTGGTGCCGCCGGTATAGTCGGCGACGAGGTGGGCATCCGGGTGGGCGCGGCGCAGGTCCTGGACGGCCTGGCGCATGAGGCTGACCGCCCCGTCCAGGTCGTCCGTCGGGACTTCTCGCGCTTCAAAGGTTCCTGCCGCCAGGCCGGCCAGGGTGGGGATATTGGCCAGTTTCCTGATCTGGCCGTCCGGCTGGCGGTCGTCCACCGGGGTGCCCTTGCCGATAATCTGTTGCAGGGACCCTGGCCGGCCGGTGGCCGGGTCCGGCCCGGTGGCGAAAAAGACCACGTAATCCGGCCGCGCCTGGGCGATGGCGGTAAGGATGGGCTTGTGGGAACCGCCGACGGTGCAGAGGAGGATGTTGCTGGGGCTGTCGACGCCGTTGGCCATGCTGATGCTACTCACGCTACTGACGCCGCTTACCCTGCTACCACCCATCAGTCGCGCTCCCGGACGGCCTGGATCAGGGCCTTGCGCTCCTGCTTCTTCTTGCTGGCGGGCCAGCCGATGAAGCCATAGACCTCCTCCGCCAGATCAGCCAGTTGGGTGCAGACCGGGCCGTTCCAGTCGGTCTGGGCCTGTTTGAGGGCTTGCATCAGGGCACCCGCCAGTTCGCCCCCCGCCTCCTTGCGCCCGGCGGCACGGTCGCGCGCCAGCAGCGCGCGGATGGCGTCAATGGCCTGTTCCTCCGGACTTAGGGATGCCAGGCGGGCCTCCCGTTCGGCCTCGGCCCGGGCCGCCTCGGCGGCGGCTTGGGCGCGTTCCTGCTCGCGCTGACGGATCGCGGCCTGGTCGGCGGCGACCTGGGCCTGACGGTCCTGGATGCGCTGCTTCCAGGCGAGGATACCGCTGTCATAGTCGAGGGGGGGCCAGGTCGACAGGTCCCGCTCCGCCTGCCAGGGCTCCACCAGCAGCCAGCCAAAGGGCACCAGTTGGCGCTTGGCCAGGCGCTCGTCGCTGGCCAGCCAGACGGTCTTGGCGTGGTCCAGCCAATCCAGTTGTTCCCTGGGACCCCGCATGATCCGGATATTGCGCAACCCCGCCAGGGTGACGGCCTCGGCGCCACTGTGGCGACCCACCCGCAGCAGCCAGGCGCGGTTGCTGGCCAGGGCCTGCCCGATGGGGCCGTCCAGCACCCGTTGCAGGGCCTCCGCCCAGTCGTTATCGAGGAAGCCGCGGCTCTGCAACAGCTTGAGTTCCGCCGCCAGGAGCGGGCGATAGAACTGGTTACAGGCCAGGGCGATCTCGGCGAAGCTGAAGCGCAGGCTGGGCCATTTGGGGCTCTCGATGCCGCCGGTGTCGCGGAGGTTCAGGCTGCCCTCGAAGGCGCGGGGCATGAGCGGCGGCAGGCACTCCAGGAGTTGGTACAGCCCTTGGCGCTCGGCCTGGGAGTCCACCTCCGCCCCGCCCTTGAAGACGGCATCCTTCTTGCGGTTGACGGCAAAGCGGACCTGGGTGGCGAAGGCCCCTGGGTCGCGCAGGTGGGCATCCCCCAGGCTGACCAACCGCAGCGGATCGTTTTCCAGCTTGCCCATCCGGTAGTCGAACAGCCGTTCCTGCAGGCGCTGGTTCTTCTGCCGGTCGCGGGCCAGGTCAGGGGGTAAGGGTTCCCCCTTGTTGACCGCGTTCAGCAGGGCGGTGCGCATGGCCCCCTTGAGGCCACTGCCGGGCAGGATGGCCTGACCGGTGGGCGGGTTGTAGGCGGTGCGCTCGATCTCCAGGCGGTTCTGGACCTTCTGCCCCCCGGACTCGTGCTGGACCACCTGGCCGACGCGCTCGCGGTAAAAGGCCTCCACGCTGGGGTTGACCTGGACCTGATGCCCGGCCGCGGCAATGAGGGCCTGGCGGTTGTCGTAGAAAAAGCGCTGCACCTGGCGCAGGGTAGCCTGGGTCGGCTCGCCCGCCAGCATCTGCCCCAGGCGCGTCCGTTCGTTGGCCGGCAGGGCCTCCAGGGCGGTCAGGGCATCGAAGGCATGGAGGGCGCCGTCCTCGATGACATAGCCGGTGGGCTCGTAGTCCTGACCGGTGCCCAGGTGGACCGGGGACAGGGGGGTGATGGCCAGGCGCCAATGTCCGTGCTGAGTCATGGCTGCTCCTCCCGAGGCAGATGGACCCCGACGAAGGGGGCGTAACCTTGTTGCACCGTGGCGGGGATGGCGTTGGAGAGGCTGCCGTCCCCCCCCAGGCCCTGGCCGATGAAGCCCGTGGCGGGCAGGGCCGGCGGGGTCAGCAGGGCGCCGGTCTGGGCCAGCAGGACCGGGGCCTTGAAGGGCCGGCCACTGAGGACCGCCAGGTCGCCATGACGGCCGAAGCGGGTGAAGGGCTCATAGAAGCTGCGCGCCGGGTCATAGCCCAGGCCCTGGGGGGCGCAGGGGGCCAGGGTCAGACAGGCATTGGCCTGGGCCTGGCTGGGCAGGGGGCGCTCGGCCAGGTCATTGACGGCGAACTTGCCCAGGCCGATGCTGGCGTCCCGGCCATGACCGGCACGGCCGAGGTCGTCCAGCAGGACCTGGAGTTCGGCCACTGTCAGGCGCTCCGGGTCCACCAGCAGCCAGGCGTCGAAGCGGATGCCGGCGGCATGCCAGTACTGCGGCAGGCTATAGGGCGCGAACTCGGCGCCGCCGGTGGTGCCGCTGCGCCGGTCGATGCTGTTGTGGGGCTGGGCATGGAGGCGGGTCAGGGACGTGCCCTCCCGGCCCTGGCCCGCCAGGACCTGTCCCTCGCTCAGGCAGGCGTCCAGCCACTGGGGCAAGGGTTGCGCGACGGCGTCCAGGGGCAGCCAGCGCAGGCGCTTCACCGCCTTGCGGTCCTGATCGCCGCTGATCCGGTACCGATGGAGGGGCCAGGCCGGCCGGGGCAGGTAGCCCTGGGGCAAGGCATCGCCGCAAACGACAAAGGGCTGGCCCTGGGTGTAGCCGGCCAGCAGGTCCCGCAGCCGCGCCTCGCCGTGGCGGTTGCGCACCGCCCAGCACAGGTGGCCGAAGAGGGTGTCGCCCTTGATCGGCCCGCCGAAGGCCGAAAGGGGCGTGAGGGTGACGCATAGGCTCCGCATCCGTGGTTCTCCTCTGTGGCGCGGTGAAGGGACGGCGCTCAGGCCGGGGTGGCGGCCAGACGTTCCATCAGCGAGTCCCCGTCCCGGGTCAGGCGGGTGAAGCGCAGTTTGCCGTAGCCGCGGGAGCCGGAGCCGCCCAGGCCGGTCAGTTCCAGCAGGCGCAGGCCGCGCAGCAGGTCGTCGAGCAGCTCCTCGCCGTCCACCACCTTGAGGGTGAGGCGGAAGTCGAAGCGCGCCCCGGCCGGGACGCGCTCGGTGTTGCGCGGATGCTCGGCGACGCCGGCGATGCGGTCGATCATGTTTTCCATCTTGGTCTCGGTGAGGAGCAGGTTCTTGTCCTGCATCGCCTTGACCCAGGTGGCATCCAGGGCGCAGTCCCAGAAGGCCAGGCGGGTGGGGCCGATCTCGGCGACGAGCTTGTCGTCCTTGCCCGCGCCTTCCGGGGCGCCGCCGAAGAGCTTGAGGATGGCGCGGCCCTGGACGGCGGCCTCGCCGCTGAGTCGGGGCAGGTGCTTGAAGCCCAGGGGCTTGCCGTCGGCGATGCTCACCACGCCCGCCCGCCACTCCAGCAGGCTGCGCATCTTGCCCTTGAGGCTGGAGCCGGGGATGTAGGGCTCGCCGGTGACCGGGTTCTTGATGACCGGGTTGTCGGTGCCGCCGATGTGCATCTCGGCGTTGCCGCTGCCGATGTGCAGGCCGGAGACGAGTTCGATCTGGCCCTGGATGTCGCTAATGTTGGTCAGTTGCATGGTGGTTCTCCTTATCAGCCGCTCGGCCGTTCCGCTTTGTAGAAGCCCAGGAAGGCTTCGAAGAAGAGTTTGAAGTTGCGCAGGGTGGCCGGGTCCTGGACCTGCTTGAGGCCGTGGGCCATGAAGTCGACGAAGGTCTTGTCCACGTGCTTGCGGCCCTCGGCATAGGCGGCCTTGGCGTTGAGCATGCGGATGAAGGGCAGATAGTCGGCGAAGCGGTCCGGGTTTTGGCGGGCCTTTTCCTCCCACATCACCAGCTCATCGTAAAACTGGCGGATCTGCGCCGGCTTGTTGCGGAAGCGGTCGGCGTCGTTGATCGCCTTGGCCACCCGGCGGGCGATGCCATCGAACAGGTCCGGATTCAGGGCCTGGCCCGCCGCCGGAGCGAGGTCGATGCCGCTGGTGTCGAGAGGCGGGGTCGCCGGGCGTCCCCCGGGGTGGTTTTGGGGTCCCTGGTTTTGATAGCCGCCGCGGTTCGGCGTGAAGCCGCCTCGGGTGGGTTGCAGTCCCATGGTTCGTCTCCGTCGGTCTTAGTGGCGATGGTGGTAGAGGTGGGTGAAGAGGGCGACCTTGAAGGCGCGCCCATGGCGGGCGATGGCGTCGCCCAACAAGACGCCCAGGCGTTGCTGCCATTCGCGCCGCTCGCGCTCGTCGAGGCGGCGGTTGGCCTCCAGCAGGCGCCAGGTGCGGTAGGCGAAGCGCGAGTTCCACAGGGCGCTTTCCACCCGCGGCTGGGGTCCATTGAGGTCGCCGGCCATGTCGGCCAGGTACTGCAAGCCGTAGAGGTAACCGGTGCTCAACGGCAGTTCCTGGTCGCGGCGGTGGCGATCCAGTTCCTCGGCCAGGCGGATGAGGGCGTCGAAGTCCACCCAGCCCAGGGTCTGGCCGAAACCGGTGACGGCGTCCTTGACCAGGCGACCCTGGTCGTCGCGGCGGTCCTTGGCGCGGTCCAGGTCATGCTCCGCCAGTTCACCCATCTGCCGGACCGGCAGGCCGGGCTTGGTCATGGCCAGGCCGGCGGAGAAGTGGATGTCCGGGTTGTGGGCGACGAAGCGGCTGAACTCGGCGCGCATGCGTTGCGCCAGGCGCAGGGTGCTGCGCCAGGGGCCGATGAGGAAGAAGTCGTCGCCCCCGGCGAAGACGGTGTAGGTGTTGGGGGCGGCGCTGGCGCAGTGCCAGGGCAGCCAGATGGCGAAGAAGGCGTTCAACTGCCGCGACAGGCCAGCCATCTTGGCGAAGCTGGGTTGGGCCAGCCCGGACTGGAAGATGGCGCCCAGGTTGTCGACATCGCCCTTGAGGGTCATGAGGGCCTCGGTGCCGACGTACTTGCCCTGTTCATCCGGCCAGCGGTCGTCGCAGGCCAGGTGCTCGAAGGTCTTGGGCTCGTTGGGATGGGGGTCGAAGTTGCCCTCCTCCAGCAGGCGCGGCGGGTAGCAGCCGGCGCTCCAGGCGTTCTGCTCGCCAAAGCGGGGAACATAGGCGTTGATGAAGCGGCGGGCATAGCCCTGGAACAGGGGTTCATCCGCGGCCTGGGGCAGGCCGAAGTCCCAGGCGCGACGCAGCCGGCCATCGCGGGCGATGGGGCCGAAGCGCCCGCTGGTCTCCTCGTCGGCGGTGAACTGGACGTGATAGCCGAACAGGGGCAGGTCGAGACCGGCGCCCAGGGGCTGGGTGGTGATCAGCACCCGCTCGCGGTGGGCGAGTTGTTCCCCGACCTTGATCTGGTCCGCGGCCAGGGCGCTGACGTAGCGGCCGGTGTCGCCCAGGGGCTTGACCGCCGGGGAACGGCCATCGACGGCGCATTCACCCTTGTCGGGATCGAAGCGCGCCAGGAAGTCGCTGAAGACGGCCGCCGGGGGCTGGGCGCCACAGAGGGCGAGGCGGCGGGCCTTGGCCTCGGCCAGGGCCTCGAACAGGCGGCGCATGAGGTTGGCGAAGGGGGCCGGAGCCGCTGCGTTATTGGTCTTGGCCTGGCCGCCGCGCAGGAAATCGTTACAGGCGGCGGGTAGCCAGGCCAGGCCGATGCCGGACTGGCCGAAGCTGTGGGCCAGGAACCAGCTGTCGAACTCGGCCTGGGCGGCCTCCAGCTGGCGGATCGTCTCCGGGGTATTGGGGGCGACGATGAGGAACTTGCCGGCGGCGTTGATCACCTGGCTGGTGGGCGGCAGGCCCAGGCGGTCCAGGAGGTGCAGGGCGGCGCATTCGGTGAGCAGGGAGACATAGAAGGAGCGCCCGCGCAGCAGCTTGGCGGCGCGGCGCTGGGTCTCGCCGCCGGTGGCGAAGATGAAGTCCTGGATGCCGAAGAAGTCGCCCTGGATGAGCAGGAGCTTCTGCTCGTCCCAGTCCGGGCGGGTGAAGTCGGCCAGGCGCTGGCGCACCTGGGCGGGGTCGTCGCCGCGGTCATGGTGATAGCGCCAGAAGGCGGCGGCCAGGGCGGCGGTGGTGCGGGAGTGGTCGTAGAGGGACACCTCCGGGCGCACGCCGAAGGCGGTGGCCGCGGGGATGGCCTGGGTGTAGCAGGCCCAGGCGGCGTCGAAATGGTCCAGCCACAGGGGCCAGTTGGCGCGGTGGCTGGCGGGGATCTGGGCCAGGGCCTGGGTGAACTGGTCCCAGAGGGCGCGGTATTCGGCCTGGGCGGCGGCGTTGTCGTTGCCCTCGTAGCCCTGGGCCTTGACCGGGAACAGGGACTGCGGGGACAGGGGGCGGAGGGGATAGCGGTAGTGCCACTCGTCGCGGTGGCTGATCCCCTGGCCGGCGAGGTGGATGGCCTCGAACAGGGTGAGCTGGCGGGCGGTGTAGTGGTTGCGGCCGGTCTCGGTCTGGTCCTGGGCGTTGTTGTAACGCTCGAATTCCTCGCGCTCGAAGCCGGAGGCGACGCGATCGGCGGTGGCCACCAGCCATTGCAGGTAGGTCTCGGGCTTGTGATGGCGGGCAGCGGCATTGACCATGGAATCGTCCACGTCGCGGTCGCCCCAGGCGGCGAAGGGGGTCACCGCGGGTCCCAGCAGCTCCGGGAAGGCGGCCTCGATCTGGTCCCAGGCCAGGGCGGTATAGGCGGCGTGCTTGTGGCTGTACCAGATCTTGCCGCCGGTCTCCTGGCGCCGGCAGTAGAGCTGAACGTGGGTGTCCAGGCTGTCTTGTGGCACCTCCAGCCGGGCACGCTCGGCGAACTTGCCCAGATCGTGGAGATAGGCGCAAAAGGCGAGGCGGGAGGTGGCGTCGAGCAGGGGATGCGGGTCCATGGTCACTCTCTCGGTCCGGGTGGTGGGGTGGTAAGGGGTCGTCCAGGGGGTGTCGGTGGCTTAATTCTCGCGCGGGTTTGGGTGGGTTGGCCCCGCCCACAAGCTTGTGGCCGGGTCAATGGCGCCATAGCGGATGGCCGAAGCCGCCAGCCCCACCCCATAGCGGGTCTTGGGCCGTTTGCCCTCGGCCTGGATGAGGTAGGGCGCGGCCAGTTGTCGGCCGAGGGCCTCTTCCAGCAGGCTATTGACCCGGGACTTGCGCTGGTCGAAGTAGGCCTCGTCCATGCCGTCCTTCAGGGCCTCCTCGATGCGCTCCAGGTCGCCGGAATGGTCGCCGGCGATCTGGCGGTATTCGGCGAGGAAGGCCTGGTCGAGGCCCTCGGCGCCCCGGCGCACGAAGCCCTTGCCCTGGCACTGGCGCCGGGCCATGAGGCTGTAGAAGGCCAGCTCGACGGGGGGCAGGTCGACCGCTTCCCCGGCGGCGGTCAGCCGGCGGCCGGGCAGGTCGATGACCAGCGCCGGGGGCAGCAATGCGCGCTGGGCGGCCGCCACCGTCTGGCTGAAGCTGGCGGTGCCGGTGAGCAGGCGGTTGTTCAGCTCGTCGCGCAGGCGGACGAAAGGGATCTCCGCCAGGGTGATCTGGGCGTCGCGGGTGTCCGCCAGCTTGTTGTCGCGCAGGACGATGACGCGGTTGTAGGGGGTGGGGTAATAGAATTCCGGGCAACCCTCGAAGGGTTCGCTGACCAGGACATGGGACAGACGGTCCTGGGGGCGGCCGAAGAGGCTGAGGGCGTAGCCCAGGTAGTAGCCCATGGTCTTGCGCCCGCCGGCGATGGAGACGTGCAGGGCGGCGGCGGGATCGGCGGTGAAGCGGCGGACCAACTCGGTGATGAGGTCGGCGGCGCGTTGGTTGTCCGCCGGGGTGCGGATGTCACTCAGCGGCTGGCCTGCGGCGTCCACCAGGGGGTGGATGTGACTGACCTCAAAGCGGATGGCCGGCAGATCGTAGTCCTGGCACAGGCGTTGGAACCAGCCGGGCTCCTCGCTCAGCAGGCCCAGGCGGGCGGCCTCGGCCCCCTCCTGGGTGGTGAGGAGGTGAATGTCGGTGGGGATGAAGGCCGGCTGGCGCTGGATCGCCAGGGCATAGAGGGTCTCCGTGACCACCTGGGGGGTGAGCCCAGTCACGGCGAGCAAGATCCGGCGGGGGTATTCTGGTCCCGGCATGCGCGTCCCTTTCTTATTTTTGGCGATGGTAACCGCTGGTTAGCAGGTGGGTAAAGAACCGCGGCGTTCCGGTGCTCCCTGGCGAGTGGGCTGGTCCTGGCTGTCCCTGGATGATCCTTGATGATCCTGGCAAATCAGTGCCCGCGGTTCGGGGGGCATAATGCCCCAGGCCGGACCAGGTTGCCGGGGCCACAAGCTTGTGGCGGTCGGGCTAGGCGACCTTGCTGGCGGCGGGACGATAGGCCCCCAAGCAAAAGGTGGTGCCCTTGCCGGCATGGACTCACAGGCCCAGCATCTCCCCGGGATACGAATCTCTGCCGGTTACTTTTCCCCCGCGGTGTTCCTTCAAGTGATAGACGAAACTCAAATCGGATAGGAGCTTGATGTGAGCGACGTCGCTTAGGACCGACGTGGATCAGCTCTGTAAGCGGTATTTCGCACTACTTTGGCGAACTACCAATGGTTGGCGAGATAGGCACCCAGCCGCTGGAGCAACCGGCAGTCGTGATCCCGGCTCAGGTCCGTGACTGTCTGCTGGATGGGGGCGACAAAGGAGGCATAGGCTTCCGCTCCGGCCCCGGTGGTGCTGAGCTGATTGGTATAGCGTTGGAGCAGGGCCGCGATCTGGTCCAGGGTGTCGAGTTGGAAGACGCCGGTCATGAGGTGGAGGAAGTCATCCTGTTCGAGCGTAAGGGCGCGGATGAAGTCGTCGCGGGTCTGGTAGGCGGCGGATCGCGGGCTGCCGCTCAGGTGGTAGAGCCGGAAGTGGTTCCCGATGGGCAGCAGTGATAACTGTTTCAGCGCCAGTCCGAGCACCTCGTAGAGGAGCTGACCATCCTGGTTCTCGGTGATGATCAGGTTGATGGGCTTCACGTCGGTACTGCCGGTCAGCTTTTGGATATCCGGGCAGTCGGTGAAGCTGTGGGCGTTGACCACCAAGATGTGGCCGTAGTGGTAATCATTTGGCATGAATGTTCTTCTTGTTGTGTGCTGAGTAAGGTCCCGCTACGCCGCCTAGAACCGCTCCTGCCGCACCGGGTTCTCGCCCAGGTTGACCAAGTAAAGCGGTCCAGAGGCCGGTTGTCAGGCAGGGGCAGGCCAGTATTGGCCGCTGTCAGGGAGGCCAGGCTCGGGAGTTGGACCAGGGAATCGGCCCCGGGGGCCTGCGGTTCGTGGGGCATCATGCCTCAGGTTAATCCCCGCTACCGAGGCCACAAGCTTGTGGCGGTCAGGCTAGACGACCCCGCCGGCGGCGAGGGTATAAACCTTTAGTCCAAAGGTGGTGCCCTTGCCGGCATGGATCCACTGGCCCAGTCATAGCAGGGGCCACAGGTCGGCGAGGTCAGGGCCGGCCAGGTCGAAGTGGCCAAGAAGGCCACCCAGTTCCATCAGGGTCTGCTGGCGGAATAACGGGTCCATTTGTGCCAGCGCAGGGCGCGGAGATCGGGGTGGAGGTGGTTCGCCACGTGGAGAAAGGCCATGGGGGCCAAAGCGCCGGTGTCGCCGCCCTGGTGCTCAGTGAGTAGACCTAGTCGGCCGATGAGGTTTTACACTAGTCCAACACATCCTCCAGCGCGTTCGCCCTCGGCAGAATGGGGTCTTGCCAGGGATGCGCAGCCGGGCGGCCGGTAGGGCGTTCGCCCCGTTGTCCGGGGTGGGGAAATGGCGCGGGAAAACCCCTCGGGGCGGTTAGAGGACAGATCAAGACATGAGCGATTCGGAAAATATCCCCTTTATTCCCGTCCTCACCGTGATGGTGGATTATGGTGTTGCCCCGTTCCTATGGCTCGTCGACCACCCCGAGGTGGGTGGCATCGGCAGCCTTTTGTGCGATGGCACCAGTTGGGCCTAGTCCGGCAGACCCTGTGAGGCGTCGTCATCCGGCGCTGTCCGCTCCTTTTCGCGCCGTGCCATCGCTTGGTCGAGCACCCTCTGTAGCCCGTCCTCCGCCGCGTTGTGCGCCGCCAGCAGGTGCCGGAGCGCCACGGCTGAGCGGCGGCCCTTGCCGGCTGGTCGCGGGTTAAGCCTCCCAACCCAGGGCGACGACGATACGCAGGAAATCCGCCGCCAGGGGCGCCCGGATCACCAGCGCCTCTCCGCTCTGGGGGTGGCGCAGTTGCAGCCTGGTCGCGGCCAGCAGCAGGCGCTGGTTGGCGAAATGCCGGGCAAAAAACTGGTTGTGGCGTCCGTCGCCGTGGGTGGTATCGCCGATGATGGGGTGAAAGATATGCTTGAGATGGCGGCGGAGTTGGTGCTTGCGACCGGTTTTGGTTGCAACTCCACCAGGGAGTAACGGGCAGTGTGATAGCGGCTGACCGGATAAGGCAGTTCGACGGTGGCCAGGCGGCGAAAGTGGGTGGGGCGCCTTGTTGGGGTCAGGCGCCAGTCACCCGGTCTCAGGTAGTGTTACAGGATCAGACGCAGCGGCCCGGCTTACGGTGGCAGCAACCCCGCCCGGATGGCCGCCACCTGCTCCGGGGGATAGGGCTGGAACAGCTCCAGATGGCCCCACACCGGCCGGGGCCAGCAGGGGTCGTCGGGACGGCGGCCGATGACATGGACGTGGAGCTGGGGGACCAG
>JAHDND010000003.1 GCA_018435665.1 Candidatus Thiosymbion sp.
ACGCCCGATCTGGCTCAGGTGCGGGCCTCCGAGGCCCTAATCTCCACCTTCGACGTGCAGAACATGCCCTCCGAGGCCCTGCTTTGGCAGACCGGCTATCTCACCTTCACCGGCTCGCGCCGAATCGGCGCGCGCTGGGAGTACCAACTGGGCTATCCCAATCTCGAAGTCGAATCCGCCCTGAACGATGCCCTGCTCAAGGGCCTGATGGGCGACGCCATGCAGGCCGAGCGCGCCGTCAGTCGGCTCTACGATGTCCTGGTCGCCGCCGACTTTGACGCCCTGCGCCGGCATCTCGCCAGCCTGTTCGCCGCCATCCCCCACCAGTGGCACGACAGCAATCCCATCGCCCGTTACGAGGGCTACTACGCCAGCGTCTTCTACAGCCACCTCGCCGCCCTGGGGCTGGACCTGGTGCCGGAGGATGCCAGCCACCAGGGCCGCCTCGACCTGCGCCTGCGCTTCAACGGTAGCATCTGGCTGTTCGAGTTCAAGGTGGTGGAGCTGGCCCCCGAGGGCGCGGCCTTGCAGCAGATCAAGGACCGGGGCTACGCCGACAAATACCGCGCCGAGGGTTTGCCAATTCATCTCATCGGCATCGAGTTCAGCCGCGAGCGCCGCTCCCTGGTGGGGTTCGAGGTGGAGACTCTGTGACCATCCCTGCTTGCCTGAGCCATGCAAGACTGCACCCGTTCAGACCCCCTCCCCCGAACCCTGACCATTAGCCGCGTTCCCGGGGCCGGCAGCCACCTCAAAGGCCTTGTTGCGCCAGCCAGTCCGTCAGACAGCGGACGCCTTGCCGCTCCAGAGTCGGGCCCAGGCGGAGACTATCGGCACGCAGTTCGGGCACCGACCGGCTGGCCGCCGCCAGTTCAAAAGCATTGCCAATGAACCAGCGCTCCAGATCCCGAGACCGTACCTCTGGATGGCACTGGAAGGCCAGGGCCCCGCGTCCCCAGGTGAAGGCCTGGTGGCGGTAGAGGTCGCTGGAGGCCAGCAGGGTGGCCCCTGCCGGCAGGTCGAAGGTATCCCCGTGCCAGTGAAGAACGCTGGTGAGCTGATCGTCAAGGTGAGCCAGCGGCGAAGCCCTGCCGGCAGGGGTCAGGTGCAGGGGTTTCCAGCCAATCTCCTTAGCGGGTCCGGGATAAACGCGTGCCCCCAAGGCTCGCGCCATGAGCTGTGCCCCGAGGCAGATGCCCAGGGTCGGCCGGTCCGCCGCCAGACGCCGCTCCAGCAGACACAGCTCATCCGCGAGGAAGGGATAGCGATCTTCCTCATAGGCCCCGATGGGCCCGCCGAGGACTACCACCAGATCAGGTTCGTCCGGCACCAGACTGGTGAGGTCGTCGATCCCAGCCTCCAGGTAGCGCCAAGCAAAACCTCGCTGGGAAAGGAGGGGTCCAAAAGAACCCAAGTCCTCGAAGGTGAGATGCTGGATGACCAGGGCCGTTTTCATCGGTTTGACCGGCTCTTGCTGCGTGTCATTTCGTGATACCCGCCACATATCAGTATTCCTATGGATCAATGCTGTAATCTCAGGGTCCTTGCCGCGGATTCCCCAACCCGCCGTAAGTGAACGCATGGCCTTGACGGATGGTCGAAAAATCCGACCCGTGAGCGAATGACAACGAACCTGATCCTCAGATCGCCTGAACCTCGGACCGATCCGGGGCATCCGGTACCGGCGGCACCGGGCGGGTCGTCACCCCCACGGTCAGGCGGTGCCGGCCGCCGCCCCGGATGACGCCGCGCAGCGGGGCCACGTCGCCATAGTCACGCCCGACGGCGACCCGGACGTGGTCGACGCCGGGGATCAGGTCATTCGTCGGATCGAGATCCAGCCAGCCGTCCGCTGGCACCCCCGGGGTGCCCGGGGTGTAGACCTGGACCCAGGCGTGGGAGGCATCGGCCCCCACCAGCACGCTGCCCGTCGCCGGGCAGGTGCGCAGATAGCCGCTGACGTAGCGAGCGGGCAGGCCGAGCCGGCGCAGGGCGCCGGCCATGACATGGGCCAGGTCCTGACAGACGCCCCGCCGCTGGGCGAAGGCCCGCGCCACGGGGGTGTCCACCTCGGTGCTGCGGGCCTCGTAGCGAAAGTCGCCATGGATGCGTCGCATCAGGTCGATGGCGCCCGCCGCCAGGGGCCGGCCGGGGGGAAAGGAAGGGACGGCGTAATCGCCCAAGGCATCCAGTCGGGGCAGATAGGGCGAGGGTTGGACAAATTCGACCGCCGGATCGAAGGGGGCCCCCGCCACGTAGCGCAACCGATCCCGCACCGCCTCCCAGGGCGGCGAAAACTCCGGCGCCAGTCCGATGAAGCGCGGCGCCACCCACACCTGGCTGCGGGCGCTGACGCCAAGCCGCCGGTGGGGCTTGAGCAGGGTGAGATAGCAGCAGGGGTTGCCGAAGACATCACGACCCGCGCGACGGCGGTTGGGTTGGGGATCGACCTGGAGTTCATGGTCCAGCAACCGCTGATGGGCGTCGCTCAGGGGCTGGAGATAGGCCAGATGATGGGCCAGGGAAACCGCCAGTTCGTAGTCATAGGTAGTCTCGTGCAGGACCTCCAGCACCACCTCGTTCGCATGGAGACTCATGTGTGCTGGACCTGGGCGGGGCCATCGGCCAGGGCGAAGTAGCGGTGACCAATCTCCTCGGCCAGGGACAGGGCCCGCTCTCGCAGGTCTCGCGCCAGATCCCCGAGGAAGGAGGCGAGGGCCACATCATCCACGTCGCGCAGATCCTCCAGGGTGATCCCCACGCCGGCGGCGGGCAGGCGGGCCACCAGGGACGTCGGCCCCCCCTCATCGGCGCCATTGGCGGCACTGCCGGTAACGCCCCCGGCGCCAGGGAGCTTCGACAGCTCGGTCCGCAGGCGCCGGAGCACGCCGGCGAAGGCACGCGGATTGGTATCGTCGAGCACCAGCAGGTCCGCCAGGGCCAACAGGTCCTCGTGCCCCTGGTAGCGGGCGCGGAAGGTGATGGTGCTGTCGAACAGCTCCAGCAGATGGGCGACGCCGGCGGTGCTGGCCTGGGCGCCGGCGGCGAGAAAGACCTCCAGGCTCTGGGTCAGACCGACCAGCCGCTCCAGGAGGCGGCCCAGGATCAGGAGCCGCCAGCCCAGGTCGCGGGTCATGCGGTCGGACTGGGCCCCGGTGGCCGCCGCCAGTTGCACCGCCAACCGGTCCAGGGCCGGCAGGACCTTGGCCATGACGGGGAGCCCCTCCTCCGCCGGGGTCAGGCTGCGGGAGAAGATGACCCGCATGCGCTGCATCAGCGACCAGTGTTCGGTGGACAGCCGGTCGCGCAAGGCCAGGGAGACCCGCTCCAGGGCCTGGAGGTTGAAGGGGATGCCCGGGATCAGTCCCACCTCCGCGCCGCGGGCCGCCAGGCCCCGCAGCAGGGCCTGGGCATAGTCCCGGCTTACCCGTTCCGGATCGGGCTCCCCGTCACCGACCCCGGACGCGCCCTCCGGTACCGCGCCGATCCCAACCCCTGGCCCCATTCCCACCCCAGACCCGGCGCCTGATCCCACCAGGCCTGCCCTGGCGCCCAGGGTGGACAGGGCCGCCAGCAGGGGATCGCTGGCGGCGCCATCGTCGGCGATGAGCAGCAGGGTGGCCCGTGCCAGGCGCACCTGTTGTTCGGTCCGCTCGGTGTAGCGCCCCAGCCAGAAGAGGTTCTCGCCCATGCGGCTACTCAGGGGACGGCGGCGCTGGCGCACCTCGTCCACGGAGAGCTTGCCGGGGAGCAGGGACAAGGCGTCCACCGTCCCCGCCGTCAGCACCCAGGTGTCCAGACTGGTGCCGCCCCGCTGCATGGAGACACTGGCCTCCTCGCGGCGGGCGACCCGGGTCATGCCCCCCGGCAGGAGTTGCCAGCCGCCCTGGCCATCGGCGACGGCATAGACCCGCACCAAGGCGGGGCGCAGCCGCAGGCCCCGCCCCCGCCAGAGGGGGGTGCGGGAGAGCCGCAACCGGCCCTGGATGGTCCAGGCATCCGGGTCCAGCCCGATGCGCGCCGCGTCCGCGGCGAACACCGGCGAGGTCCGCCCCCCCTGGGGAAAGGTGCCCCGCGCCCGCTTGTCGTCCAACTGGTCCTTGACGGCAGCCCAGGCCGCCGGCTCGCCACACCACCAGGTGGGCAGGGCGGGCAGGAGCAACTCTTGGTCGAGCAACCGGCGGGCGATAGCCGGCAGAAAGCCCAGGATCGCCGGCGACTCCAGAACGGCGCTGCCCAGGGCATTGGCCATGACCACCTGGCCGGCGCGAACGGCCTGCACCAGACCGGGAACGCCCAGGGCCGAATCCGGCCGCAATTCCAGGGGATCGCACCAGTCGTCGTCGACCCGGCGCAGCAGGCCATGCACGGGTTCCAGCCCCTCCACCGTCTTCAGCCACAGCCGTTCGTCCCGCACCTGGAGATCGCCGCCCTCGACCAGGGTCAGCCCCAGATAGCGGGCCAGATAGGCCTGCTCGTACCAGGTCTCGCTGTAAGGGCCGGCCGTCAGCAGGACCAGCCGCGGCGGCTGGCCTTCCGCCAGTCCCCGCGCCGGGCCTTCGATGGCCTGGAGCAACCGTCGGTAGCCGCTGGCGATGTGCTGGACCCGCAGCTCGCGGAAGGCCTCGGGGAACTGCGCCATGACCAGTAGGCGGTTGTGCAGCACATAGCCCAGGCCCGCGGGGACCTGGGTGCGCTGGGCCACCAGCCACCAGCCACCCTCCGGCCCCCGGGCGAGGTCGAAGGCGATGATGAGCAGGTGACGACCCCCGGCCGGGCGGACCCCCTGCAGGGGTCGGGCGTAGCCGGGATGGCGGAAGACCAGGGCCGGCGGCAGCAGGCCTTCCGCCAGCAGTCGCCGCGGGCCGTAGAGATCGGCCAGCATCGCCTCCAGCAAGGCGGCCCGCTGGGTCAGGCCCGCCTCGATACCCGCCCAGTCCGCCGGCTCGATGATGAGGGGCAAGAGTTCCAGGGACCAGGGCCGGCTGGCGACGCCCTCGACGCCAAAGACGTTATGGGTGACGCCATCGCGCTGGATCTGTTCGGACAGTAGCCGCCGGCGCCGATTCAGGTCCTCGGCGCGATCCACGCCAGGCGGCAGGGGGGGGAGGAGGGCGGCAAAGCGCGCCCAGGCGGGCCGGAGCGATCCGTCGCTCGCGCGCAGCTCGTCCCAGGCATCGCCAGGTGGAGCCGAGCCCGTGGCGATTTCAATGAAGGCGGTCCCGTCACCGGCCTCGTCCGACACGGAGGGGTGTGGTTGCGATTGCAATCTGGCTCAGCCCGGGTGGCGCAGGTCCAAGGTGAAGGGGAAGTCGCGGCTGGGGCGGGCCGGCGCCACCTCCAGCCGCCCCGGGCTGTGGCCGAAGCGGAAGAAGCGCGCCAGCCGGCGACTCTCGGCCTCGTAGGCGTTCACCGGGAAGGTCTCGTAGCTGCGCCCGCCGGGGTGGGCGACGTGATAACGGCAACCGCCCAGGGAGCGGCCCAGCTCCCGATCAACGATATCCACCGTCAGGGGGGCATGGACGCCTATGGTCGGGTGCAGGGCCGAGGGCGGTTGCCAGGCGCGGTAGCGCACGCCGCAGACGAACTCCCCGGCGCGGCCGCTGGGCTGCAAGGGGGCCGCGACGCCGTTGACGGAGATGACATAGCGGTTGTCGTCCAGGCCGCTGACCTTGAGCTCCAGGCGCTCCAGGGAGGAGTCGACGAAGCGCACCGTGGTGCCGGCGGCCCCTTCCTCCCCCATGACGTGCCAGGGCTCCAGGGCGGCGCGCAGACACAGGCCGATGCCGCGGGTCGCCACCTCGCCGATGAGGGGAAAGCGGAACTCGAAGTGGGGGGCGAACCAGGCCGGATCGAAGGCGAAGCCGGCCTGGTTGAGCTCGGCGATCACATCCTCCAGATCGTACTGGACGAAGGTGGGCAGCAAAAAGCGGTCGTGCAGGCCGGTGCCCCAGCGCGTCAGCCGGGTGGCGCCCGGGCCGCGGTAAGGCTGGCGCCAGAACCAGGCGATCAGCGCCCGCAGCAGGAGCTGCTGCGCCAGGCTCATGCGGGCGTGGGGGGGCATCTCGAAGGCGCGCAGCTCCAACAGGCCCAGGCGGCCCGCCGGCCCGTCGGGGGAATAAAGCTTGTCGATGCAGAACTCGCTGCGGTGGGTGTTGCCGCTGGCGTCGATGAGCAGGTTGCGCAGGGTGCGGTCCACCAGCCAGGGAGGGACGGAGCCGGGCCGGCCATCCCGCTGGCGCTCCAGCTCGGCCAGGGCGATCTCGATCTCATAGACCTGATCCTGGCGTGCCTCGTCAATGCGTGGCGCCTGACTGGTGGGGCCGATGAAGAGGCCGCTGAAGAGATAACTCAGGGCGGGGTGGTTGTGCCAAAAGGCCAGCAGGCTGGCAAGCAGGTCTGGGCGGCGCAGGAAGGGGCTGTCGGCGGGGGTGGGGCCGCCCAAAACGAAGTGGTTACCGCCGCCGGTCCCGGTGTGGCGGCCGTCGAGCATGAACTTCTCCGTCGACAGGCGCGCCTGGTGAGCGGCCTCGTAGAGGAATTCGGTGTGGTCTTGCAGCTCGTCCCAGTCGTGGGCGGGATGGATGTTGACTTCGATGACGCCGGGGTCGGGGGTGACCTGCAAGACCCGCAGCCGCGGGTCGCGGGGGGGCGGATAGCCCTCCAGGACCAGCTTGACGCCCTGGGCGGCGGCCGTCGCCTCGATGGCGGTCAGCAGTTCCAGGTAATCCTCCAGGTAGGGCAAGGGAGGCATGAAGACGTAAAGGACGCCACTTTGCCCCCCGTGTTCGGCCTCGGCCCGGGGTCCGTTGGCACGCTGGGGATCGCGGACCTCCACGCACAGGGCGGTGCGGGTAAGCCAGCCGGCGGACTGATGGCGTTCCGGCCGGGTATCCGCGGCCACCGGATGGGGCCGGCTGGGCTGGTGGGGCGAGGCCGGCCCAGGGCCGCCCGTGCCCTCAGCCCCACCCGCCGCCCCCGGCCACTCGACGGTGTCTTCGTTGACGCCATGCCCATGGGTACCCCCAGCCTCTCCCAACCTCCCCCCGGTAAACCCGGTAAACCCGGACTCCCCGGCCTCCCCGCCACCGCCCCACCCGGTCTGGCCGCCATCGAGAAACTCCGGCCAGGCCTGGCTCTGCAGGGCCACGGCCCCGCCCTCGGCGAAGCCGTACCCCAGATGGCGGGCGTCATAGCCGGTCTGAAGGCGCAGTTCGGCTGCGCTCGGCAGGGGCGTGGCGGGGGCGAAGGGGTCCGGCACCGGCGTGAAGGGCTGATCGCCCGATTCGGCCCAGGGCAGGGAATCCAGCGGCAGACGGTAGCCCATGGGCGAGTCGCCGGGGATCAGATAGAGCCGGTCGTCGCGCGCGAACCAGGGGCCGGTGATCCAGCGCGGTCCCTCCTCGCCCTCGATCCAGTCGCGGCGCAGGGGCAGGACATAGCCGACCGGCTGGTCCAGGCCCTGGGCGAAGACCCGCCGCAGGCGCGCCCGCTCCATTTCGTCGTCGAGGCGGGAATCGAAAGGGTCCACGTTGACCGGCAGCCGGCGCTCGCGCCACAGGTAATAGAAGGTATCTTCGTAGCCCGGCAGGACATGGCCCGGGTCCAGGTTCAGGCGCCCGCAGAGGGCGAGGAGGAAGGCGCGGGCGTCGGCATCGCCATAGCGATGGCTCTGGCGCTCGTCGGCGAAGAGGCCGGGATCGTGCCAGCAAGGCTGGCCATCGGCCCGCCAGCACAGGGACAGGGCCCAGCGCGGCAGTTGTTCGCCGGGATACCACTTGCCCTGACCGAAGTGGAGGAAACCGCCCTGGCCATAGCGGCCCCGCAGGCGATGGATCAGCTCGGAGGCCAGGCCGCGCTTGGTGGGACCCAGGGCGTCCGTGTTCCACTCGGCGCCATCGCGATCGTCCACCGCGACGAAGGTGGGCTCGCCACCCATGGTCAGGCGCACGTCCCCCGCCACCAGTTGGGCATCCACCGCCCGACCCAGGGTGGTGATGGCCGCCCACTGCGCCTCGGTGTAGGGCTTGGTCACCCGCGGCGATTCGTGGATACGGGTCACCGCCATCCGGTGATCGAAGACAACCTCGCTCTCATCCACCGCCCCGGAAACGGGGGCGGCGGTGGCCGGCTCCGGGGTACAGGCTACCGGGATGTGCCCCTCCCCTGCCAACAGGCCGGAGGTGGGGTCGAGGCCGATCCAGCCGGCCCCCGGCAGATAGACCTCGCACCAGGCGTGGAGATCGGTGAAATCGGCCTCGGCGCCGGCGGGTCCGTCCAGGGACTTGACGTCGGGCTTGAGCTGGATGAGGTAGCCGGAGACGAAGCGCGCCGCCAGGCCCAGGTGGCGCAGGATCCGCACCAGCAGCCAGCCGCTGTCGCGACAGGAGCCGCAGCCCAGGGCCAGGGTCTCCTCGGGGGTCTGCACCCCGGGTTCCAGGCGGATCAGATAGACGATGTCCCGTTGCAGGCGCTGGTTGAGCTCCACCAGGAAGTCGATGGTCCGCATCCGCTCCCGGGGGATGCTGGCGAGGAAGGCCTGGAGGCGGGGCGTCGGCTCGCCCGTGGCGAGATAGGGCAGCAGGTCCTGTTCCAGCTCCGGGGCATAGCGGAAGGGATACTGCTCCGCCTCCGGTTCCAGGAAGAAATCGAAGGGGTTATAGACCGCCATCTCGGCGACCAGATCGACGCTGACCTGGAACTCGCGGGTACGCTCCGGGAACACCAGGCGCGCCAGGTAGTTGGCGAAGGGGTCCTGCTGCCAGTTGATGAAGTGGTCCGCCGGTTCGACCCGCAGGGAATAACTCAGGATGGGGGTGCGGCAGTGGGGTGCCGGGCGCAGTCGCACCACCTGAGGGGACAGGGTCACCAGGCGGTCGTAGCGATACCGGGTGACATGGTTGAGGGCGACGTGGATGGACAAGGGGTTCTCCCGGACGGCTGGGCCAGCAGGCGACACCTCCCAAATGCAAGGTCCGGGCCATTACTTCAGCCAGGTCAAGGGACCCTACCCCTGGTGTGACCCCGCCAGGGCGGAAAGGGCGGGTCAGCGCGCGCGCATGCGCCAGAATCAGGCAGGGACCGCCGCATCATGCCCACTCATGGGGCGGAAACCTGGAGGAAAAGCCGCGTCACCCGATCCGGGAGCGGCGCAACATGAATTGGCATTCTTATTGCTGATTAGACATCAGCAATAGGAAACCTCCCCCCGGGATCTTCCTCCTGAGCCAAAGGTGCCCCACCATGACCATCGATTGGAATCTGTACGATCCCCAGGGCGGTTACGATGAACTCATCGGCGCCCCCGGCACCCCGCGCGCGCCGGCGGCCAACCTGACCGCCTGGCTGAGGTCCCTGTCGGACGAGGAGATCCGATTGCGCAAACTGAACGCCGAACTGGCCATCGTGGACAAGGGTGTCACCTTCACCGTTTACAGCGACGGCGAGAACATCGACCGGGCCTGGCCCTTCGACATCATCCCCCGGGTTCTGCCCCTGAGCGAGTGGCGGGGGGTGGAGGCCGGGCTCAAGCAGCGCCTCAAGGCCCTTAACCGCTTCATCGACGATCTCTATCACGACCAGCGGGTGCTCGCCGATGGCGTGGTGCCGCGGGGGCTCATCGCCAACTCCAAGGGGTTTCGCCAGGAGTGCGTGGGGATCGACCCGGTCCATGGCGTCTGGGCCCACATCTGCGGCAGCGACCTGGTGCGGGACGCGGACGGCACCCTCTATGTCCTGGAGGACAACCTGCGCGTGCCCTCGGGTGTCTCCTACATGATCGAGAACCGGGAGGTGACCAAGCGGGTCCTGCCGGAGCTGTTCGAGAACTCCAGCATCCTGCCGGTGGACGACTATCCCGACCGCCTGCTGGCCATGCTCCAGTCCCTCTCCCCGGCCAAGGGGCCTAGGCATCAGGTGGCGGTGCTGACGCCGGGGATCTACAACTCGGCCTATTTCGAGCACGCCTTCCTCGCCCGCAGCATGGGCGCCCAACTGGTGGAGGGGGCCGACCTGGTGGTGGGCGAGGACGATTACGTTTACATGAAGACCATCCAGGGCCTGACGCGGGTGGATGTCATCTATCGGCGGGTGGATGACCTCTTCCTCGATCCGGCGGTCTTCATCTCCGAGTCGGTGCTGGGCGTGCGCGGCCTGATGCGCGCCTGGCGCCAGGGCAAGGTTGCCCTGGCCAATGCCCCCGGCTGCGGGGTGGCAGACGACAAGGTCATCTATTCCTACGTCCCCGACATCATCCGCTATTACCTGGCGGAGGAGCCCCTGCTGCCCAACGTGCCGACCTACCGCTGCCTGGACGCGAGGGACCGGGAATACGTCCTGGACAACCTGGCGACCCTGGTGGTCAAGCCCGCCAACGAGTCCGGCGGTTACGGCATGCTGGTGGGCCCTCAGTCCACCGCCAGGGAGCGGCAGGAATTTGCCGGCCTGCTCAGGGCCAACCCGCGCAACTATATCGCCCAGCCGGCCCTCAAGCTGTCCACGGCCCCGACCCTGTGCGATGGGACCCTGGAGCCGCGCCATCTGGACCTGCGCCCCTTCATCCTCCAGGGCCGCGACATCCACGTCACCGCCGGCGGCCTGACGCGGGTGGCGATGCGCAAGGGTTCCCTGGTCGTCAATTCCTCCCAGGGCGGCGGCAGCAAGGACACCTGGGTCGTCGATAGCGAGGTAGCCTGATGCTGTCCCGGGTCGCTGAACGCATCTATTGGTTGGCGCGCTACCTGGAACGGGCGGAGAACACGGCCCGTCTGGTCAGCACCTACCATTTTCTGCTGCTCGACCTGCCCAAGGGGGCCCAGGTCGGCTGGCAGGCCCTGCCGGTGATCACCGGCGGTCAGGCCCAGTTCGCCGCGCGTTACGCACGGGGGGATGAGCGCAATACCCTCCGCTTCCTGCTGGCCGATGCCGCCAACCCCGGTTCCCTGGCCAATTCCGTGGCCTGGGCGCGGGAAAACTTTCGCACCTCCCGCGAGGAACTGCCCGGCGAGGCCTGGGAGCGGATCAACGAGCTGAACCTTTTCGTCACCGAGCGGGTCAATGTGGCCCTGGCCCGGAGCGGCCGCTTCGAGTTTCTCAGCGGCGTCATCCGCCGCTGCCAGCAGCTCACCGGCCTGCTCCATGGGGTCATGAGCCGCGGCCATGCCCACGATTTCATCGACCTGGGCCGCTACCTGGAGCGCGCCGACATGACCTCCCGGGTCATCGATATCGGCACCCAGGGCCACCCCCTGAGCGATCAGCCCCGAGACGAGGCCGGTCAGCTCGACCTCCACGTCTGGACCAGCATCCTCCGGGCCCTGACGGCCTATCAGATGTACCGCAAGGACCTGCGCATCGCCGTCAATGACGCCGACGTCGCCGCCTATCTGCTCCACGACGGCAACTTCCCGCGCTCCGTGCGCCACTGCCTCGACGAGATCGAGGCCAGTCTGGGCAACCTGCCCCTGCATGGGGACATGCTCCGGCGGGTGCGCGCCGCCAGCCAGGCGCTGGATCAGATCAAACCCGCCGAGCTGGACCCTGCCGGCCTGCATCAGGGCTTGGATGGCTTGCAGATCCGCATCTGCGCCATCCATGAGGGCATCCGCGTGACCTGGTTCAGTGGAGTTGATCGGGGGGTCGCTTTCTAAGCGCGGCGCGGGTGGGCACTGCCTCCCCCGCTACAGGCCCTGCAACAGGGCCATGGCCTGTCCCTCGCACCCCTTCCGGGCCATCCAGGCCGCCAGCGCCGCCGGGTTGTCCGCGGCGGAGGGGGCTTTATGGACAAGCAGGCGGATCTCCCGGTCTCCCCGTTGCAGCCGGTAGCGGTTGCCGTCCACGAAGTGGCTGGCGGGAATCGGCAATTCCGCCTGCCGGGCAGGCCAGGTGAAGGTCGCGATGAGCTGGCCCTGGTCGTCGACCAGCTTCACCTCCTCCGTCTTGGCGATCCTGTCCCGCCAGAAACGAACGGGATCGCTGCTCAGGCAACGCACGCCGGAGGTATCGACCTCAATGGGCGGCGGCCCGCCCTCGCCCTCCTCGAAGCCCCGCATCACCCCCAAGGTCGAGACGGACTGGCGGTGCCCCTGGAGCAGGCTGGCAATGGCTTGCAGGTTGTCGGCGTCAGTCCCTTGGCTAGAGCCCTCCTCCGGGACGCCCGCATAGGGACCCGTGAGTTTGAGGGTCTTGCCATTCTCCGCCAGTAAGGTCAACTGCGCCCCCGCGGCCAGTTTGATGGGTTTGGCGCCATCCAGCAGGCTGCCGGCCTTGAGGGGCGTTTGTTCGGCAGCGACCACCACCCACTGGGCCGCGCAGACCAGGGTGGAGGATAGGGTTATCCCGGTTGCCGCCAGTACCAGGAGCCATTTCCGCCAGGGCTGAAGGTTCATCATTGCCTCCTCGTGGGGGAGCTAAAGGGGAGTTATGCCGTTATCATGCCCTCAGGTGGTCCTCCTTGCCAGAGACAGCACCGCGATTCCGATACCCGGGGAAATGGGGTGCACAAGGCAATTGCCGTGGTCCTGACGCAAGAGGCCATCTTTCTGTGGACCCCAGGAGGTCTCCCCTGCCCGGGTATTTTCACCGTCAAAGCACCGTCACCCTCTGAGCACCCTAACCTTCTGGGTAGCTTCAGGGTCCGCTTGTCTTCACTGCCCGAGTGTCTTCCGACATGCTGCGTCGTCAGGACAGAATTCTCCTCCTTGCCATGCCCCTGACCGTCGCCGTCCTGGGCTGGTTGCTGGTGGCCCAGGGGCCGCTGCGCTATGTGGAGAACTGGTTCGGCGACCTGCGGATCGCCCTGGCAACGCCCCGGGAATCACCGCCGCCGGACATCCTGGTGCTGACCATCACCGACGATACCCTGAGCGGTTTCCCCTATCGCTCCCCGGTCAACCGCGCCTTTCTCGCGGAACTGGTTGAGCTGCTCAGTGATCGCGGCGCCCGGGCCATCGGCCTGGACATTCTCTTCGATCAGCCCACGGAACCGGCAGCCGACCAGGCCCTGGCTCAGGCCCTGGCCACCGCCAAACCGCCCGTCTTCGTCGCCTATGCCGATCAGGAGCACCTGAATCCCGAGCAGCAGCGCTACCTGGACGCCTTCACAGCCGGCCTGCGCCGGGCCTACGTCAATCTGCCCTATGACAATGTGGATGGGATCATCCGCAGCCTCTTTCCGGGCCGGATCGCCCCGGACGGCCGTTTCGTACCGGGCATGGCCGCCGCCCTGGCGGACCGGGAGATCCCGGCCGGGGAGTTGGCCTTGCGCTATCGGGGCCTCCCGCCGGACGCCGCGGCGTGGGATCTGGTCAGCGCCATCAAGCACTATCCCGCCCATCTGGCGCGCTTGCTGCCCGCGGCCTGGCTGGCTGACAAGCTTGTGCTGGTCGGGGCGGATCTGCCGCTCAGCAGCGAGGATGTGTGGAAGACCCCCTTCGTCACCCTCCTGGGCACCCGGGAGGGCTCACTGCCCGGGGTCATGATCCACGCCCATGCCCTCGCCCAGATCCAGGCGGACCGGTGGCTGCCCCACCTGGCCAGCGGTTGGGTCCTGGGGCTCTATTGGCTGGCGGCCCTGGTGGGCGCCGGCCTGGCCCGCCCACAGTGGTCCACCAAGGCGAGCATCGGTCTGGCCCTAGGCCTCCTGCTGGCCTACTGGGCGCTGGGCTTCTGGTGGTACCACCGGGGTGGGGCCTTGCTGCCCCTGGCGGGTCCCGCCGTGGCCTTGCTCACCGCGACCGGCTGGTCCCACGCCCTCGTCGGTCGCCAGGAGCGCCGCGAGAAGGAGTTCATACACGGCGCCTTCGCCCGTTATCTGCACCCCGATTGGGTCGAGCAGTTGATGGCCAATCCCCAACTGCTGGGATTGCGCGGCGAGCGCCGGGAGATCACCGTGCTGTTCACGGACGTCGCGGGCTTTACCACCACCTCGGAATGCCTCCCCGCCCGGACCCTGGTCCACGTCCTCAGCCGTTACCTGGAGGGCATGACCCAACTCATCATCGCCCATGGGGGGGCCGTCAATAAGTATCTGGGGGATGGCATCATGGTCCTGTTCGCTGCCCCGGTCGCCCAAGCCGATCACGCCCAGCGCGCCCTGCACTGCGCCCTGGCGCTGGATGCCTTCGCGGAGCGGTTTCGCCTTGGGGCCACCGGTCCCGATGGCGAGCCGGTGGCCTTTGGCCAGACCCGCATCGGGGTCCATACCGGCGAGGCCACGGTCGGCAATTTCGGCTCCCAGGCCAAGCTCGAATACACGGCGATCGGGGATGTGGTCAATGTGGCCTCGCGCCTGGAGGGCCTTAACGCCTACTTTGGCACCCGCGTCGCGATCAGCGCGGCGACCCGGGAACGGATTAGGCCTGAACGGGCTGGCCCATATAAGGGGGTTAAGTGGGATAGGTGGGCCTTCCGACCCATGGGGGAGGTGATGGTCAAGGGTAAGGCAGAGGCCCTTGCCGTCTTCGCCCCCCTGGAGGCGGAGGCGGGGAGCGCGGAGTTGGGTCACGCCTATGATCGGGCCTACGCCCTGATGGCGGCGGAGGATCCCGACGCGCCAGCGGCCTTCGCCGCCCTCCATGCGCAATATCCCCAGGACCCGCTCATCGCCTTTCATGCCCGGCGCCTGGAGAAGGGCGAACAGGGGGCGCGGATCCGTCTGACCGCCAAATAGTCCGGATCGTCCGGACGTAAGCGTTAACACCCCCATGCTGCCTGGGCTGGCATTGATAGCACAAGCTACTGATTTTCTTGCCCTCTCCCCCTGGCGGGGGAGGGTTGGGGAGAGGGGGTGTGAACGGCTACGTCCGGATCCGTATTCCGCAGCACGGATTCGCGCATAATCCGCAGCCGTCATGCCGCAACGGATCCCTGGCCAGCCCTTGCTCGCTCGGTCCTCCAATAGCCACCCCTTTCCTGACCACCCCTGCCGACCCCATCCCCTCGGCAGCCACTCATCGCGACGGTTTCCTCATGACCCCTGACTTCCCCTCCGCCACCGATCTGATCCTGGTGCTCGGCGGCGCACTGGCGATTTATTTTCTGCTCATCCTCCTGGCGCAGGGTCTGCGCCGCTGGCGTGACGTGCGCTTTCTCTGGGTCTACCACCTGTTCGCCGCCGCCACGGGCATGCTGATCAGTCTGCACTGGTTGCTGGGCGATGGCGGCGATTTGCCCTGGCGGGACACGGCCATCCGGCACCTGACGGCGGCGGTGACGGTCCTCGCCGCCTTCCCCATCACCACCCTGCTGGTGCGGATCATTTGGGGGGGCAAGCCCAACGCGGACCTCAAATCGGCGGGGCCGCAGATCCTTATCGACACCATCCGCATCCTCATCCTGCTGCTGGCGGTGGTCCTAGCCCTGCAGTTTGTCTATGACCTGGAGGTGCCGGGGCTGCTAGCCGGTTCCGGCATCATGGCCATCATCCTCGGCCTGGCGATGCAGGACCTGCTGGGCAACCTGATCGCCGGCGTCTCCCTGCATCTGGAGAAGACCTTCCAACCTGGCGACTGGCTGCTCATCAATAACACCCACGCCAGGGTGATCGAGATCTCCTGGCGCTCGACCCTGTTGCTGACGAACGACGACGTGCTGATCGATGTCCCCAACACCGAGATCACCAAGCATGCGGTGACCAATTTTCAGCTGCCGACGCCCCGCCATGCGGTGAAGGCGACCGTCAGCCTGAACTACGATCTCCCACCCCTGCGGGCCAAGGCCGTCCTGCGTCAGGCCGCCGCCTGCGTGCCCGGGGTCTGCGCGGAACCGACACCCGTGGTGCAGCTCAAGGATTTTCTCGATTCCGGGATCAGTTACGAGATCAAGGTCTGGATCGAGGATCACGCTCAGATGAACCGCATCCTCAGCGACCTGAGGATCAATGCCTGGTACGCCTCGCGGCGCGAGGGCTTCGTCATGCCCTATCCGCAGATGGTGCTCCATCGGGCCGAAACCCGGGATACCTCGGCCCATGCCCGGGAACTGGCGGTAAAGGTGCTGAAGGGTCATGAGTTGCTCGAAGTGATTCCCGCGGACCAACTCGAACATCTGGTGCGGGCAAGCCCGGTCCTGCTCTTTGCCCATGCCGAGCACATCGTCAGCCAGGGAGAGGCGGGGGCGTCCATGTTCCTGCTGGTACAGGGCGAGGTGGAGGTCCAGATCGATCGCGATGGCCATCAGACCCGGGTGGCCCGACTCGGCCCCGGCGATTGCTTTGGCGAGATGAGCCTGCTCACCGGCACCCCCCGCACCGCCACCGTGGTCGCGATCGGCGAGGTCGAGGCAGTGGAGATCGACAAAGCCGTCTTCGGCGCCCTGATCCGGGACAATCCCGAGATCCTCGCCAACCTGAGCGAACTGCTCGCCCAACGGCAACTGGCCAACGAACGACTGACCAGCGAGGCCCCGCCCCAGCGTGCGGAGGAGGTGCGCCGGGGATTACTGGGTAAGCTAAGGGAGTTTTTCTCCCTGTGAGCTCCTAGCCACAGTGAACCGGTGGCGTGAAATGCCAATGAATTTGGCTTTTAAGCCCTTGGAATTTTAAGTGCTTTCGCCCAGAAACCTGCCACAACTTCTTTAAAACCAAAAGCAGCATATCAAATGGCATACACCGGCGACGGCAGACAAGGATAGGCCCGCCAGACATGCCGGAACACCTCCTCGCTTTTCGCCTCGACATCCTCCTCCGAGTATGACTCCACGGGCAGGCCGGTCTGGTCATTCCAGAGGAAATTCTTGATCACGATCTGCACGGCATCGCGCGTGGCCTCCTTGTCCCGCCAATGGTCGATCTTGAGTTTCTCCGCCTTGAGGGTTGCCAGCAGGCTTCCGGCCACCTGCTTGAGTTGGGCGATGGTTTTCTTGTCCAGGTCGGGCTTTCGCAGGATATCGAAGAGGGCGAAGGTTTCCTCATCCAGCCCTTCCCGCAAGGCCCGGGTGGACTCCACATTCAGTTTCTGGATGCACTGCCACATCTCCTGAAAAGTCTTTTCGATGGTGGCGCGATCCTTTTCGCGGTTGTAGGCCTCGACGATGGTCTCATAATGCTTCTGGAAGTCGGTGCGTAGCGGATTGGCCTCCAGCAGCTTTGCCAGGCGCTGCTCCACGGCCGTCCTCAGGCTCTGGACCATCGTCTGGTGCTGCTTGGAGCTTCCTGGCTAATGGTCCCTTCAGGGTGAGCTTAAAGGCTCACGGCGGAGTGTACCGGATTATGGCAGCCTGGGGCATGCGTCGGGGATACCCCGCTGGGGAGGCCATCGGCCTACTTGTCCGGAAGCTCCG
Source organism: Candidatus Thiosymbion sp. (assembly GCA_018435665.1). Lineage (GTDB taxonomy): Bacteria > Pseudomonadota > Gammaproteobacteria > Chromatiales > Chromatiaceae > M0108. Next base: position 17,278 of record JAHDND010000003.1, read on the forward strand.
TGCCACGATTCATGATGTCGATATAGCCGGTGTAGCTGAACACCCGATTGCGTTTGCGGGCGGTCAGTTCCTTGACGATACCGAGTTGTTCCAGGTGGCCAAGCGCCTTGTTGACCGTGGCCGGGGTGATGCCGATCTTCTCCACCAGCGAGCCCGAAGTGGCGATGGGGTGGATCATCAGCGCCTGATGGACCTGGAGGGTGGATGCCGCCGCCCTGCCCAGGCTGCCGATCTTGTCGCGATCCTGGTCAATCATGTCATGGACTTGCCGCGCCGTTTCCAACGCTTGCGTGGCCGTGACGATGACCGCCTCGGCGAAGAAATCGAGCCAGGCTTCCCAGTCACCGGTCAGGCGGACCTGGTTGAGCAGGTCGTAGTAATACTGGCGGTGGGTCTTGAAGTAGAGGCTGAGGTAGAGCATCGGCTGCCGCAGCACCTGTTGCTCCCACAGCAGCAGGGGAATCAGCAGACGGCCCAGACGGCCGTTACCGTCCAGAAAGGGATGGATGGTCTCGAACTGCACATGGGCCAGCGCCGCCTTGAGTAGCACCGGGGTCGGCTCGGGCTGGTCATGGAGGAAAAGCTCCAGCTTGCCCATGCACTCCGGCACCTCCGCGGCCGGGGGCGGAACAAAGGCCGCGTTGCCTGGCCGTGTGCCACCGATCCAGTTCTGGCTGCGGCGGAACTCGCCCGGGGCCTGATGGCTGCCCCGGCCCTGGGTCAGCAGCACGCCGTGGATCTCGCGGAATAGTCGCAGCGACAGCGGCAACCCTTCTTTCAGCCGGCGCAGTCCATGATCGAGGGCAGCGACATAGTTGCTGACCTCGCGCACATCATGCAGCGGGACGCCGGGTTCCTGGTCCAGCTCGAACAGCAGCAGGTCGGACAGCGAGGACTGGGTGCCCTCGATCATGGAAGAGAGCACCGCCTCCTTACGAATGTACATATAGAGGAACAGCGAGGTGTCCGGTAGCAGGGTCGAGACACTGTCCAGCCGCCCGAGCGCCAGCAGCGCCTGGTCGAATTTACCGCGCAGATCCGGTGTCCAGTCGATGGGCGGACACGGGGGCAGCGGCGCGGGGACGAAGGCCTGGACCCGCTCACCTACCGTCGCGATGGTCACGTATCGACCCTGGAGTGCTCGCTTCATCCCGTCAGTCTCGAACCTAAAACAAGATTCACTTTTATTTTACTGAAAAGCCTTTTCCTATAATAAAGGACCGAGAAGGAAAAACCTGAGCCTGGCGCTGGGAGGGAGCCTGTGGTGGGTCGGGATTTTCAAGGTGAATTAACTCTTTTCCGGGAACAAACCCGGCATCCAGCGCACGGCCAGCTTGGCTGGGAAGGCTAGTCGAAGGGGTCTGAAATCCCCACCGGCTCCATCAGGGACAGGTGCTTCCCGCGATCGGCAAGGGCGCCCGCGTCATGCTGCGTGGCCGCTTTGGTGGCCGCTTCATAACCACTCATAATACAAAATATATCAGATACTTATTCCTCCTTGAAGCAGATTTGTAAGCGTTTTTTTGGCCGCCGGGAAGACGGCCGCTAGGGCTTGTCCGGCAGGCTGGCCAGGGCGTCCAGGCGGAAGGGGGGCAGGGCGGCGATGGCGAGACGGATATTCTCCGCCCAGGAGTTGCGCAGGGCGCGCAGATAGGGATCGTCCTCGTCGAGGCGGCGGTAGCGGTCCAGCACCAGGGAATCGCACCGATAGAGCAGCAGCTCCACCGGTGGTCCCACGGTCACATTGCTCTTCATGGTCGAGTCCATGGAGACCAGGGCGCAACGCGCCGCGTCCGCCAGGGAGGTGTCGTGCTCGATGATGCGGTCGAGGATCGGCTTGCCATATTTGGCCTCGCCGATCTGCAGGAAGGGGGTCGCCGAGGAGGTGGTGATGTGGTTGCCCTCCGGGTAAATCATGTGCAGGCCCGGCGGCTCGCCGGCGATCTGGCCGCCGAGGATGAAGGTGGCGGCGGGGTTGAAGCCGGCGTTGGGGCCGTCCTTGTCCACGTAGCGTTTCTGGCGCCGCCGGCTGACCTCGCCCAGGTAGTCGGCCGCCTCGGTCAGGTAGCGGGCCTTGTTCAGGGGACAGTCGGGGTCGTCCTTGAATTCCTGGCGTAACTGGGCCACCACCGCCTGGGAGGTAGCCAGGTTGCCCGCGGTAAGGATCACGAATTGCCGCTCGCCGGCAATGCCCAGGGTATGCATCTTGCTATAGCTGCTGACCTGGTCCGAACCCGCGTTGGTGCGGGAATCCGAGGCAAACACCAGGCCCGAATCGACGCTGACTCCCACGCAATAGGTCATCGCGAAAACCCTCCTCTAAAACCTGAAGCCAACGAAACCCTTCAGACCCCCTCCCCCCAACCCTGCCCCGCCAGGGGGGAGGGAATAAGGAAATATGCGGCTTGACTGCTTATGCCAGACCAGCGGCAGGGGGTGAGAAGGCTTACAAGCCGACAAACTCAGAGACGCGCAAAAAACCCACGCGCGCGCAAAAAAGGGGCCCGAAGGCCCCCCTGGCGTCCCTGCCACTGGCGCATCAGTAACGGTAGGCGCTCTCGCCATGAGCGGTGATGTCCAGACCCTCGCGCTCCTCGTCCTCGGGGACGCGCAGACCGACGACGATATCCACCAGCTTGAAGGCGATGAGGGCGACCAGGCCCGACCAGACGATGGCCACGCCCACGCCCCAGGCCTGACTGGTGACCTGGGCAACGGTATCGAAGGGGGCGACGGCGTTGGCGACATAGTCATAGACGCCCACCCCACCCAGTTCCGGGTTGGCGAAGACGCCGGTGAGCAGGGCGCCAACGATACCACCCACGCCATGGATGCCGAAGACGTCCAGGGCATCGTCCGCGCCCAGCAGGCGCTTGAGGCCATTGACGCCCCACAGGCACAGCAGGCCGGCGACCAGGCCGATCACCAGGGCGCCGGTGGGTCCGACCCAGCCCGCGGCGGGGGTGACGGCAACCAGACCGGCGACCGCGCCGGAGGCCGCGCCCAGGAGGGAGGGCTTGCCCTTGAGCAGGGATTCGGCCGTGGTCCAGGACAGGGTCGCGGCGCCGGTGGCCACCATGGTGTTGAGGAAGGCCAGGGCGGTGAGGCCGTTGGCCTCCAGGTTGGAGCCGGCGTTGAAGCCAAACCAGCCGATCCACAGCAGGGAGGCGCCGACCATGGTCAGGGTCAGGCTGTGGGGCGGCAGGTGTTCACGGCCATAGCCGATGCGCTTACCCACCAGGTAGGCGCCCACCAGGCCGGCCATGGCGGCGTTGATGTGCACCACGGTACCGCCGGCGAAGTCCAGGGCACCCTTCTGGAACAGGAAACCGGCGGTGGCGGCGGCGGCCTCGGCCGCGGCGGCATCGGTGTAGGCGTCGGGGCCGGCCCAGTACCACACCATGTGCGCCATGGGCAGGTAGGCGAGGGTGAACCAGATGATCATGAACAACATCACCGCCGAGAACTTCATGCGCTCGGCGAAGGCGCCGACGATGAGGGCCGGGGTGATGGCGGCGAAGGTGGCCTGGAAGATGATGTAGGCAAACTCGGGGATGTAGACGCCCTTGCTGAAGGTGGCGGCGACCGAGTCCACGGTGACACCGTTGAGGAAGAGCTTGGAGAAGCCACCGAAGAAGGCGTTGCCCTCGGTGAAGGCGATGGAATAGCCATAGACGAACCACAGCACCATCATCAGGGAGAAGATCATGAAGACCTGCATCAGCACCGACAGCATGTTCTTCGAGCGGACCAGGCCACCATAGAAGAGGGCCAGGCCGGGGATGACCATGAGGGCGACGAGGGCGGTGGAGATCAGCATCCAGGCGGTGTCACCCTTGTCGACCGTCGGGGCGACCGCGGCGACGACATCGGCGGCGGGCTTCAGGGCCTCCTCGGCCCCGGCGACCCCCGCCAGGGCGAGCCCGAGGCCCGCCAGCGGAATGGAAAATAATCGGTTCATGTGTTCACAACCTCTTTAAAACCGGGGCCTTGAAACCGGAGTAGCGGGATCAGAGGGCATCGATGCCCGTCTCGCCGGTGCGGATACGGAGGGCCTGCTCCAGATCGGAGACGAAGATCTTGCCGTCACCAATCTTGCCGGTACGGGCGGCGCTGGTGATGGCCTCGATGACCTTGTCCTCCCGGCCCGGCTCCACGGCGATCTCGACCTTGATCTTGGGCAGGAAATCGACGACGTACTCGGCGCCGCGATAGAGCTCGGTATGGCCCTTCTGACGGCCGAAGCCCTTGACCTCGGTCACGGTGATGCCGGAGACGCCGACATCCGACAGGGCCTCGCGAACGTCATCGAGCTTGAAGGGTTTGATGATGGCGGTTACCAATTTCATGTCGGAACACTCCCTGGGTTGGCCGGGCCCGCGGCCCGGCGGCATGGAAACGGGGTGAAGGTGAAAAGGATCGGGAAATGGGCCCTAAAAGGTCTTCAACCAGCCGACCCAGAATTTGGGATCGTTGTTGTAGCCGATCTCGTCATTGCCATCATTCTGATCCCAGTTGAGGCTGAAGGTCCCGAAATCCCCGGCCGCCTTGCTGATGCTGGCGCCGTAATTCCAGTAATCGGCGCTGGCGGTCTGGATCAGGGTCTCTTCGCCCAGCATGACCTCATAGGGGATCTCCCCGTTCTTGAAATCGGTATAGCCGGCGCGCAGGCTGAAACTCAGGCCATAGGGCAGTTCGTCGTAGGTAAAGGCACCGGAGAAGTACCAGTCACCGTCGTCATAGAGCCCCTCGTCATTCTCGCCATAGACGGTGTAATCCACGCCCAGCTTGAACCATTTGTATTGGAGGCTACCGCCAATTTCCGCGAAGTTGAGATCCTGCCCGCCCGGATAGGCGTAGTAGATGCCCTTGAGACTATAGGTCAGGTCTTCGACGAGGCTATTGGTATAACCCAGGTAGAGATCCACCTCGGCGCTGGGATTGTCTTCCTCCAGATTGAAATCGACATTGGACACCCAGGTCCCGGCATAAAAACCGCTGCTGTGGCTGTAGTCGACGCCACCCTGCACCGCCGCCTTGTCATCGGTCTGGGTAATACCGCGCCAGACGTAATTGCTCACCACGCCGATATTGGCGCTAACGCTGTGCTCGGGGGGCGGATTCCCCTCATCGTCCGCCATCAGGGTCAAAGGCGCCGCCAGGAGGGCACTAGCCAGGCTGACAAATAACCGTTTCTGAGACTTCATGGGTTGATTACCTCGCTCGGTCCAAAGGGTCTCTAGGGGTTTTCGGACGGCCACGGAACGAGCCGGGCACTAAGGCTGTCGTCAATGGCTTTGCAGGACCCATGCCAAATTCCCCACCAACACCACCCGGAACGGCATTGAATGGCCTTGTGACCCAGGGTCAGGACAAGGTCAATACCCCAAGGACCGGTTAGCGGCCTCAGCCGCCGCCGCCCAAGGCGAACCCCCGCACCAAAATAGACCGATCTCCCCCCTCCAGCCGCACCGTAACGGTGCCTCAACACGCCTCACCGGCGCCTATTCGTTCAGATCCCTCGCAGGCTCGGGGGCATCCGCTACATAAACTACTGATTCTGAGGCAACCTCCCTCTGATCGGGAAGGGTCGGGGAGAGGGGCTCTGAACGGTTACCCCGGCGCCAGCTCACCCCAATGCCGGGGCATCGGCCTGGCAGGACTTGGCCCGGCGCTGTATGGCCCGCCTTTTGCAAGATACGGATTGGCACCCTGTGTCGGCCTTTAACCCCTCGTCTCGCGGCGGGGAATCACATCCACGGTATAGATCTGATTCGATCCGTTAGCTCTGACCGGATCAGACCTTCATTCAAGCGGGAGAATGGCACGATGCGCCTTTCCAAATTAATAAAACCGGCCCTGCTGGCCACCGGTCTCACCGCCGGTCTGGGCCTGTCGGCATGGGCGCAGGCCGCCGATACCATCAAGGTGGGTATCCTGCATTCCTTGTCCGGCACCATGGCCATCAGCGAGACCACGCTGAAGGACACCATGCTGATGCTGATCGCGGAGCAGAACAAAAAGGGGGGCCTGCTGGGCAAGCAGATCGAGGCCGTGGTGGTGGACCCGGCGTCCAACTGGCCGCTGTTCGCCGAGAAGGCGCGGGAGTTGCTGACCAAGGATAAGGTGGCCGCCGTCTTCGGCTGCTGGACCTCCGTGTCCCGCAAGTCGGTGCTGCCGGTCTTCGAGGAGCTGAACGGCCTGCTCTTCTATCCCGTGCAGTACGAAGGCGAGGAATCCTCCAAGAATGTCTTCTACACCGGCGCCGCGCCCAACCAGCAGGCGATCCCGGCGGTGGACTACCTCATGGATCAGGGGGTGCAGCGCTGGGTGCTGGCCGGTACCGACTATGTCTATCCCCGCACCACCAACAAAATCCTGGAGGCCTATCTCAAGGGAAAGGGGGTGGCGCAGGAAGACATCCTGATCAACTACACGCCCTTTGGTCATTCCGACTGGCAGTCCATCGTCGCCGACATCAAAAAGTTCGGCTCCGCCGGCAAGAAGACCGCCGTGGTCTCCACCATCAACGGCGACGCCAACGTGCCCTTCTACAAGGAGTTGGGTAACCAGGGCGTCTCCGCCGAAGACATCCCGGTGGTGGCCTTCTCCGTCGGTGAAGAGGAGCTGTCGGGCATCGACACCAAGCCCCTGGTGGGCCACCTGGCGGCCTGGAACTATTTCATGAGCGTGGATGCCCCCGCCAACGCCGCCTTCATCGAGCAGTGGCATGAGTTCACCAAAAACCCCAAGCGGGTGACCAACGACCCCATGGAGGCCCATTTCATTGGCTTTAACCTCTGGGTCAAGGCGGTGGAAAAGGCCGGCACCACGGACCCGGACAAGGTCATCGACGCCATGATCGGCCTGGAGACCCCCAACCTGACCGGGGGCGTGGCCAAGATGCTGCCCAACCATCACATCACCAAGCCCGTCCTCATCGGCGAGATCCAGGGCGATGGTCAGTTCTCCGTGGTCTGGGAGACCGAGGGGCTGGTGCCGGGTGATGCCTGGTCCGATTTCCTGGAAGGTTCCAGGGACATCGAGGCCGACTGGGTGACCCTCAAGTGCGGCAACTACAACACCAAGACCAAGACCTGCTCGGGTCAGAACTTCTGATCCCGCGCCCGCACCGGGCGGGCCAGGCCCAGGAGGCCCGGCCCGCCGCCAGGGTAAGGTCAACCCCCTGACCTTTTACGGGAGCTTACCCGGATCGCCGGGAACTGTGCCGGCCGGGGTCTCCGAAACAAAGTCCGGGCCTGGCCGTGAACCCCGCGGCCCGCCCTTTTCAGCAAGCCAACGCCACCGCGAGAACTCCTCATGACGCTGTTTTCCCGGCTCTTGCTGGTCCTTCTGCTGGGCTGCGCCGCCATCCCGACCGCGGGGGCCGCTGACCCGCCGCCGGCCCCGGCCCCCCTGGACCAGACCCCGCCGGCCTCAGGCGACCCGGCAGCGGTTTCCGTCGCTTCCGCCGCCTCGGCGCCAGTCGAACCGGTATCAGCCTCCGGCGCTTCCCCTACCCCGGCTTCAGTCGGCACGGCATCAGCCTTCGTGGCTTCCGCCGCCCCGCAGGCCGCCGCCCTGCCCGCGCCACCCCCGGACCCATCGCCCTTCGCCGCCGCCCTGCCCTTGCTGCTCGATAGCAAATTCCCGGTCAAGGAGCAGGCCGTGGAGCGACTGGCCGCCAGTGGCGATGCCCGCGTAGAGGGCCTGTTCACCGCCCTGCTCGCGGGCGAACTCTATCAGCTCAAGGCCGATGGCCGCCTGGTGATCGCGCGCGGCCAGGAGGGCGACCAGGCGGTGCGTGAAGTCCTGAGCGACGCCCCGCTCAGCGGCATCGGTACCCAGGAGCTGAAAAAGATCACCCTCAACAATCGCATGCGCGGCCAACTCAAGACCGCCCTGGCGCGCCTGGACCTGAGCCACGCCGACGCCGGGCGGCGGCTGGCGGCGGTGACCAGTCTGATGAGCGATCCCGGCGGCGCCAACCCGGACCTGCTGCGCGCTCGCCTGACCCAGGAGGACGCCGCCGAGGTGCGGGATGCCCTGGGCCTGGTGCTGGCCCTGCTGGACCTCAACAGCCCGGATGCCCAGGCGCGCCTGGCCGCCCTCCCCCGCCTGCGGGATGCCCTGCACCCCCCGGTGCGCACCGCCCTGACCCAGCTCCTGGAGCGCGAGACCGATGGTCAGGTCAAGGCCGCCGCCAGCCGCGTCCTGACGCATATCGAGGGTCGCGTCCACTGGTACGGCCAGCTTGAGACCCTGTTCTTCGGCCTCTCCCTGGGCTCGGTGCTGGTGCTGGCCGCCATCGGCCTCGCCATCACCTTCGGTGTCATGGGGGTCATCAACATGGCCCATGGCGAGCTGATGATGCTGGGGGCCTACACCACCTACGTCATCCAGCAACTGCTGCCTGGCCACATCGGCCTCTCTCTCTTCCTCGCCATCCCCGCGGCCTTCGTCGTCGCCGGCCTGGTGGGCATCCTCATCGAGCGCGGGGTGATCCGTTTTCTCTATGGCCGCCCCCTGGAGACCCTGCTGGCGACCTTCGGCATCAGCCTCATCCTGCAGCAACTGGTGCGGTCGATCTTCTCTCCCCTCAACCGCTCGGTGGAGACCCCGGCCTGGATGTCCGGTTCCTGGCAGGTCAACGAAGTCCTGTCCCTGACCCTGAACCGCCTGGTGATCATCGGTTTCTGCCTGCTGGTCTTCGCCCTGCTCTACCTGATCCTCAACCGCACCCGCCTGGGCCTGCAAGTGCGGGCGGTCTCCCAGAACCGGGCCATGGCCCGCGCCATGGGGGTACGCTCCCAGTGGGTGGACGCCATGACCTTCGGCCTGGGCTCCGGGATCGCCGGGGTCGCCGGGGTGGCCCTGAGTCAGCTCACCAACGTCGGTCCCAACCTGGGGCAGAGCTACATCATCGACAGCTTCATGGTGGTGGTCTTCGGCGGGGTCGGTAACCTCTGGGGCACCCTGGTGGCGGGCCTGGGCCTGGGGGTGGCCAACAAGCTGCTGGAGCCCTGGGCCGGGGCCGTCCTGGCCAAGATCCTGGTGCTGGTCTTCATCATCCTCTTCATCCAGAAACGACCCAAGGGGCTCTTCCCCCAGAAGGGGAGGGCGGCGACATGATCCTGACCCGACTGCTGCGAGACGACCGTGGCGGCCAGATCCTGCTGGGGTCCCTGCTGATCCTGGCCGTCCTGGCCCCGGTCCTCAACCTGGCCCTGCCGCCGGACCATCCCCTCTACCTGTCCACCTACACCCTGACCCTGCTGGGCAAGTACCTCTGCTATGCCCTGCTGGCGGTGGCGGTGGATCTGGTGTGGGGCTATCTGGGCATCCTCTCCCTGGGGCACGGCGCCTTCTTCGCCCTGGGCGGCTACGCCATGGGCATGTACCTGATGCGCCAGATCGGCGAGCGCGGCGTCTATGGCAACCCGGAGCTACCGGACTTCATGGTCTTCCTCAACTGGCCGGAGCTGCCCTGGTACTGGTGGGGCTTCGACCAGTTCGGCTTCGCCCTGCTCATGGTGGTCCTGGTGCCCGGCCTGCTGGCCTTCGTCTTCGGCTGGTTCGCCTTCCGCTCCCGGGTCACCGGCGTCTATCTGTCCATCATCACCCAGGCCCTCACCTATGCCCTGATGCTGGCCTTCTTTCGCAACGAGATGGGCTTCGGCGGCAACAACGGCCTCACCGACTTCAAGGACCTGCTGGGCTTCGACCTCCAGGCCGACGGCACCCGCGTCGCCCTCTTCCTGGCCTCGGCCCTGGCCCTGGCCCTGGGCTACCTGGCCTGCCGCGCCCTGGTCCTGTCCAAACTGGGGCGGGTGGCCATGGCCATCCGCGACGCCGAGGAACGCACCCGCTTCACCGGCTACCGGGTGGACCGGGTGATGCTGTGGATCTTCACCTTCTCCGCCGTGCTGGCGGGGATCGCCGGCGCCCTCTACGTGCCCCAGGTGGGCATCATCAACCCCGGGGAGTTCTCGCCCCTCTTCTCCATCGAGATCGTCATCTGGGTGGCGGTGGGTGGGCGCGCCACCCTCTACGGGGCGGTGGCCGGCGCCCTGCTGGTCAACTACGCCAAGACCTGGTTCACCGGCGCCCTGCCGGAGGTCTGGCTCTATGCCCTGGGCGCCCTGTTCGTGCTGGTCACCCTCTTCCTGCCCCAGGGCATCGCGGGCCTGGGGCGGGGGCTGGGCTCCTGGGGCGGACGCTGGCGGCGGGGGGAGGCACGGCCATGAAACTGCTGGATCAGACCCGGCAACTGCTGCGCCGGGATCAGGTGTTCGAGTTCCTCAAGCCGGAGATCAACCCGGACCTGGACGTCAGCCACCGCACCCTGCTCTACATGGAGGGCGTCTCGGTCAGCTTCGATGGCTTCAAGGCCATCAACGACCTCAACCTCTATATCGACGCCGGCGAGCTGCGCTGCATCATCGGCCCCAACGGCGCCGGCAAGACCACCCTGATGGACATCATCACCGGCCGCACCCGGCCGGATACGGGCAGCGTCTGGTTCGGCCAGGTCATCAACCTGCTCAAGCTCAGCGAGCCGGAGATCGCCAACGCCGGCATCGGGCGCAAGTTCCAGAAGCCCACCGTCTTTGAAAACCACAGCGTCTTCGACAACCTGGAACTGGCCATGGCCGCCGACAAGCGGGTCTGGCCCACCCTCCTGGCCCGGCTGACGGCGGAGCAGGCCGACCACATCGACCAGGTGCTGGAGACCGTGGGTCTGCTGGAGCAGCGCCAGCGTCCCGCCCGGGTCCTGTCCCACGGTCAGAAGCAGTGGCTGGAGATCGGCATGCTGCTGGTGCAACGCCCCCGGCTGCTGCTGGTGGACGAACCGGTGACCGGCATGACCCACCAGGAGATGGATCGCACCGCCGAGCTGCTCACCTCCCTGGCCGGGGAGCACACGGTGGTGGTGGTGGAGCACGACATGGAGTTCGTCCGCTCCATCGCCCGCAAGGTGACCGTGCTCCATCAGGGCAGTGTCCTGGCCGAGGGCGGCATGGACGCGGTCCAGGCCAATCCCCGGGTCATCGAGGTCTATCTGGGGGAGGCGGGGTCATGCTGAGCATCGAGCGACTCAACCAGTACTATGGTGAAAGCCACGCCCTGCGGGATCTGGACCTGGAGGTGCCGGCGGGCCAGTGCACCGTCCTCATGGGGCGTAACGGGGTCGGCAAGACCACCCTGCTGCAATGCGTCATGGGGCTGCTGCCGGCCAGGTCCGGCTCCCTGCGCTTCGGCGACGTCGATCTGCTCAGGCTCCCGGCCGAGCGCCGCGCCGGCCTCGGTATCGGCTATGTGCCTCAGGGTCGCCAGGTCTTTCCCCTGCTGACGGTGGAGGAAAATCTGCGCATCGGCCTACCGGCGCGCCCCGACCGCCCGCGGCAGGTGCCGGGCTACATCTATGAGCTGTTCCCGGTGCTCAAGGACATGCGCGGACGCCGCGGCGGCGATCTTTCCGGCGGCCAGCAGCAACAGCTCGCCATTGGCCGCGCCCTGGTCCTGGACCCCAAGCTGCTCATCCTCGATGAGCCCACCGAGGGCATCCAGCCCAACATCGTCCAGGAGATCGGCGACATCCTGCGCCGGCTGAATCGCGACACCGGCCTCACCCTGCTCCTGGTGGAGCAGAAGCTGCCCTTCGCCCGCCGGGTGGGGGATCGTTTCGCCATCCTCGACCGGGGACGCGCCATGGCCAGCGGCGCCATGGAGGACCTGACCGAGGCCCTGGTGAAGGAGTATCTGACCGTATGAGCAGACCCGCCCTTGCAGCCAAATATGGATGTCATGACCCTTCAGGGAGTATCTGACCCTATGAACAATCCCGCCCCTCCCCGCGCCAGCCGCGTCCCCCCCGCCATCCCTGGCGCGGCCGGCGGTCGCCCCTGCCCGGGCATTCCTGTCGTCGATGGGGATGTAGGCGGCAGACAGATTGCCATCGCCCCGGGGAATCGTAGCTGGGTCAGCCGACGAGGCGCGGACCCGGTCAGCCCGCCCACCACCGCCCTCGGTCACCCTGGCTGCGGCTGGCAGGCCAGTCTGGAGCTGGGTCTCGGCCCCTGGCATGGCCGCACCACTCTGATGCACCGCCGCCAGCGCGGCCCCCTGGCGGTGCAGCGCCCCTTTTATCCCGAGGGCGAGGTCTGTCACCTCTATCTGCTGCACCCCCCCGGCGGGGTGGTGGCGGGCGACGGCCTGGCGATCAAGGTCCATCTGGAGCCCGGCGCCAAGGCCCTGGTCACCACCCCCGGCGCGACCAAGTTCTATCGCAGCCTGGGAGACCAGGCCAGCCAGACCAGCCATCTGCAACTGGAAGACCAGGCCGCCCTGGAGTGGCTGCCCCAGGAGAACATCCACTTTTCCGGGGTCAATGCCGCCCTGCGCACCCGCGTCAACCTGGCCGGGACCTCGCGCTTTCTGGGCTGGGAGTGCCAGTGCCTGGGGCGCCCCGCCCTGGGGGAAGCCTTCGACCGTGGCGACCTGGACTGCCAGTTCCAGCTCTGGCGGGAGGGTCAGCCCCTGTTGCTGGAGCGCCTGCGCATCACCCCCCAGGGCCGCCTGGGCGCCGCGGGACTGCGAGGCCGGCCGGTGACCGCCACCTTGGTCGCCACCCCCGCGGGTCAGACCGAGCTGGAGACGGCGGTCGCCTTGTTGGGCGAGGGTGACCAGGCAGGCGTCACCCTGCTGGAGCACCTGCTGGTGGTGCGCTATCTGGGCGACTCCACCGAGGCCTGCCGCCACCTCTTCACCCGGTTGTGGCGAGCCTTGCGTCCGCCCGTGCTGGGCCTGGACCCCTGTCCGCCACGCATCTGGGCCACCTGAAAGACCCGGCTGGCGCCTTTCCCGCTAACTGTCATGAGGGTGCAGCCACACCCCTGAACATGAAAGCTTTTGCCGTGACTTTCCCGCTAACCATCCTGAATGGCCAGCCACACCCTGGAAGATGAAAGACTCCGCCGGCCCCGCTGGTGTGTTTCACGCCAACCCTTACTGAAGGAATCGCCATGGAACTGACCCCCCGCGAAAAAGACAAGCTGCTGCTGTTCACCGCCGCCCTGCTGGCCGAGCGTCGCAAGGCGCGCGGTCTCAAGCTCAACTACCCGGAGGCGGTGGCCTATATCAGTGCCGCCATCCTGGAGGGCGCCCGCGACGGGCGCGGCGTCGCCGAGCTCATGGACTATGGCCGCACCCTCCTGAGCCGGGATGAGGTGATGGCGGGCATCCCGGAGATGATCCCCGAGGTCCAGGTGGAGGCGACCTTTCCCGACGGCACCAAGCTGGTCACCGTCCACGATCCCATTCTCTGAGCCCCAGCCCGCCACCGCCCCCGTGCCCGCACCTTGCCCGCGGCCCCTGGCGCCGCGACCGCTGGATTCCGGCCCCTGACGCCGCGACCGCGGTTTTCCTACCCAGGGGCCGCGTCTGGCGTCCAAGGTCGCGGCTATCGCCGGCAATCCTTTCCCACTCAGCCTCAGGAACCTAGCCATGATCCCAGGTGAAATCGACGTCGCCCCCGGCGAGATCGAACTCAATGCCGGCCGCCCCACCCTGCGCCTGCGGGTGGCCAATCTCGGCGACCGGCCCATCCAGGTCGGCTCCCACTACCACTTCCAGGAGACCAACCCGGCCCTGGACTTCGACCGCGCCGCCGCCCGCGGCTACCGCATCAACATCGCCGCCGGCACCGCCGTGCGCTTCGAGCCCGGCCAGACCCGGGAGGTGGAACTGGTGGCCTATGGCGGCGAGCGCCGCGTTTACGGCTTCAATGGTCAGGTGATGGGAGGGCTGGACTGATGGCAACCATCGGCCGGCGGGCCTACGCCGAGATGTACGGCCCCACCACCGGGGATCGGGTGCGCCTGGGAGATACCGACCTGTGGATCGAGGTCGAGGGCGATTACTGCCTCCATGGCGAGGAGGTCAAATTTGGCGGCGGCAAGGTCATCCGCGACGGCATGGGCCAGTGCCAGCGACCCGCCGCCGAGGTGGTGGACCTGGTCATCACCAATGCCCTCATCCTGGATTACTGGGGCATCGTCAAGGCCGACGTCGGCATCAAGGAGGGGCGCATCGCCGCCATCGGCAAGGCCGGCAACCCGGATGTCCAGCCCGGCGTCACCATCCTCATCGGCCCCGGCACCGAGGTGGTGGCCGGCGAGGGCCAGATCCTCACCCCCGGCGCCATCGACAGCCACATCCATTTCATCTGCCCCCAGCAGGTGGAGGATGCCCTCATGTCCGGCGTCACCACGATGATTGGCGGCGGCACTGGCCCTGCCGCGGGCACCAACGCCACCACCTGCACCCCGGGTCCCTGGTATATCCAGCGTATGCTCCAGGCGGCGGAGGACCTGCCCGTCAACCTGGGCTTCCTGGGCAAGGGCAACGCCAGCCTGCCCCAGCCCCTGGAGGAGCAGATCGCCGCCGGCGCCATCGGCCTCAAGCTGCACGAGGACTGGGGCACCACCCCCGCCGCCATCGACAACTGTCTGACCGTGGCCGAGGCCATGGACGTCCAGGTGGCCATCCACACCGATACCCTCAACGAGTCCGGTTTCGTCGAGCAGACCCTGGCGGCCATGAAGGGCCGCACCATCCACACCTACCACACCGAGGGCGCCGGCGGCGGCCATGCCCCGGACATCATCAAGGCCTGTGGCGAGGCCTGGGTGCTGCCCTCCTCCACCAACCCGACCCGGCCCTATACGGTTAATACCGTGGACGAGCATCTCGACATGCTCATGGTCTGCCACCACCTGTCCCCCGCCATCGCCGAGGACGTCGCCTTCGCCGAGTCGCGCATCCGCCGCGAGACCATCGCCGCCGAGGACATCCTCCACGACCTGGGGGCCTTCTCCATGATCTCCTCCGACAGCCAGGCCATGGGTCGGGTGGGCGAGGTCATCACCCGCACCTGGCAGACGGCCCACAAGATGAAGGTCCAGCGCGGCAGCCTGGCCGGGGACCCGGCCCGCCACGACAATGGCCGCGCCCGGCGCTATATCGCCAAGTACGCCATCAACCCCGCCATCACCCACGGCATCGGCCACGAGGTGGGCTCCATCGAGGTGGGCAAGCTGGCGGACCTGGTGCTGTGGCGCCCGGCCTTCTTCGGCGTCAAGCCCAGTCTCATCATCAAGGGCGGCATGATCGTGGCCGCGCCCATGGGCGATCCTAACGCCTCCATCCCCACCCCCCAGCCGGTGCACTACCGGCCCATGTTCGGCGCCCTGGGCGGGGCGCGTCTGGCGACCCGCATGACCTTCATTTCCCAAGCCGCGGCGGCCGCCGGGATTCCCGCCCAATTAGGCCTCGGCAGCCTGATCGGGACCGTGGCCCACTGCCGGGGCCTGCGCAAGGCGGACATGCGCCTCAACGACTACCAGCCGCGGATTGAGGTGGATGCCCAGACCTACCAAGTGCGGGCCGATGGGGAATTACTGGTCTGCGAGCCGGCCACCGAACTCCCCCTGGCCCAGCGCTATTTCCTGTTCTGAGCCAGGCCGGATCGAGCCCAACCATCCATGTACATTCCCCACCACTTCGCCTGGCTTGGCTCTAGCCTGGCGACCAATGGCCGGGTATGCGGCAACGCTACCCGGGGGCGGTGACGTCCCTGCTCATAGGTCTGGTCTTCGGCCGTGACGTTCCCGCACCGTCTCCGTTTCACACCACCAAGTAGAACGGGCGCCGCTACCGCTACTCGGTCCAGCAGCGGGACACCAAGGAGCACGCCGGGTCTCAAGTTTGGCGAGGCCCCCGCCGCCGAACTCGAATCTGCGGTGCTGGGCCAACTGCGGGCCATCCAGCGGTCTTGAGAACTGATGGCCAAGGTCCTGCCCCGGGCGATGGACCTCGACCCCACCCTGGAAATCAGGATTCATCCAGCCCAAATCCGCCCAAACCAGGCCAAAGCATATTGACGGCCTACATGGCGCGGTGTTAAAGAGCATGGCCGCGTGCATTACCCACGCTTAACCTGCACAGGAGCCCCGGCCGTGGACGACCGCTGGCTTTCGGTAGACGAGGTCGCTCTGTACCTCGGCGTCAGCAAGGACACCGTGTACGCTTGGGTCACCCACAAGGGTATGCCCGGTTTCAAGGTCGGGCGCTTCTGGAAGTTCAAGCGCGAAGACGTTGACGCCTGGGTCCGCGACGGCGGAGCCGCCAGTAGTTCCGACGATGACCTGAAGGAGAAGTCCGGCGATGAGTGACCTCGACGCGGAAGAGATCGACCAGGCCGACGACGAGGTCAGCTCGATCGAGGAGGGCAAGCTCCTCGACTACATCACTGACGAGCCCGTCAAGGACACGCCCAAGGAGCAGGTGCGCCAGCGTATCGCTCGGGCCTTGTTCCACGAGTACGGTATCTCCGTCGAGGACATGGTCCCCGACTTCAAGATGAAGGTCGACGGGCGCAGCAAGAAGATCGACATCGCGATCTTCGAGCCGGGCGCCGAAAAGACCCCGGCAAACCTCCGCCGCATCGTCATCTGCGACAAGGAGCCGAAGACCGGATCCAGAGGCGCATACAAGATGCGTGACCACAAGCAGGCCGAGAAGGAGTTCGGCCTGCTCTACGATGCCATGAGCCAGGAGGAAGCCAGGAACTGTCGGTGGGGGCTGTGGACAAACGGCCTCGACATGTTCTTCTTTGAGAAGGAAACCACTCGGTTCGACCCGATATTCCACCCTCGTGGCGATTGGCCCATGGCCGATGGCACGCTCGGGAGTCGTACGGTTGCCTCGCAGGCGCAGTTGCGGCGGGCCGACCGCGACATGCTGCTGACGGCCTTCCGTCGCTGCCACAACTACATCCACGGCAATGAGGGCATGCCCAAGGACGCGGCCTTCTGGCAGTTCCTCTATCTCATCTTCGCCAAGCTCCATGACGAGCGCCGCCCGAAGGATCAGCCCCCCCGCTTCTGGGCCGGTATGTTCGAGAAGCAGGTCAACGGCAAACGGCAGTTGGTCGACGAGCAGTTCGACCCCGAAGGCCAGAAGGCCATTCGCGGGCGTGTCACCCGCCTCATCGATGAGATCGCCAAGAAGTACCAGGACACCCTCTTCAAGGACAACCCGCCGCGCATTACCCTGTCCGACCGGGCCCTGGGCTTCATCGTGGGCGAACTCGCGAAGTACGACCTTGGCCGCACGGCGCTCGACGCCAAGGGCGCCGCCTACCAGGAATTGGTCAAGCACAACATCCGCGGCGACCGCGGCCAGTACTTCACCCCGCGTGGCGCCGTCGACCTGATGGTGGCCATGCTCGACCCGCTGCCCGACGAGCGCGTGATGGACCCCGCCTGTGGCACCGGCGGCTTCCTCGTCTCGACCTTGAAACACCTCGACGCCAAGCTCCGTGCTGCGTCCGACATCGCCCTGGACGATGAATCTACGGCCGAGTTCCTCTCCGTCCAGGAGGCGCTGCGCGCGTTCGTGGAGCACAACCTCTTCGGCGCCGACTTCGACCCCTTCCTGGTGCGTGCCGCGCAGATGAACGTGCTGATGGCAAGCAACGGTCAGGCGCGCGTATTCAACATGAACTCCCTCGAGTTCCCGGCTGGTCACCTGCAAGGGGTCGCGCAGGCGCGCGGCAAGGCCGACCTGGGCTCGATGGACGTGGTGATGACCAACCCGCCCTTCGGGTCGAATATCCCCATCACCGACCCGAACATCCTCAAGCACTTCGCGCTCGCCCACACTTGGGAGCGCACCGAAGACGGTGGCTTCCGCAACACCGGGCGCCTCCAGGGCAGCGTGGCGCCGGAGGTGCTGTTCATCGAGCGCTGCCTCGACTGGCTCAAGCCGGGCGGGCGTACCGGCATCGTCCTGCCCGACGGCATCCTCGGCAATCCCGGCGACGAGTACATCCGCTGGTGGCTCTTGCGCCACTGTTGGGTGCTCGCCAGTGTCGACCTGCCGGTGGAGGTGTTCATCGTCGAGGCCAACGTGAACATCCTGACCAGCCTGCTCTTCCTCAAGAAGAAGACCGATGAGGAGGTTCGCGCCGAGGACCTCGGGCAGACCATCGACTACCCGGTCTTCATGGCCGTCGCCGAGAAGGTCGGCTTCGACCGGCGCGGCAACACCCTGTACAAGCGCGGCCCGGACGGCGAGGAGCTGATCGAAGAGGTCGAGCACCGCGAGCGCGTGCGGGTGGGAGGGAAGTCCGTGGTCCGTATGCTGCGCCGCAAGGAGAAGACCCTCGACGACGATCTGCCGCGCATCGCCGAGGCCTATCGCGTGTTTCGCGCCGAGAACGCGGTGCCGGGCGCATGAGATCGCACCTCCCCATCGGCATCGGAGATCTCCTGGGCGGCGCGGTCGAGACCGCGCGCCTGGAGCTCAAGGCGATCTGGGACCCGGTCACCACGGGACACCAGGTCATCAAGACCCTGTGTGCCTTTGCCAACGATCTGCAGAACCTGAACGGCGGCTATGTGGTCCTCGGTGTGGCCGAGCAGGACGGCGTTGCCGTCAGACCGGCTCACGGCCTGAGCGCCACTAGCATCGATGCCGCACAGAAGTGGATCCGCGGAAACTGCAATCGCATCGATCCGGCCTACATGCCGGTGATGGATGTCTGCGAGGTGGACGGAACCCAGGTGCTCGTGCTCTGGGCGCCTGCTTCCGATGTTCGTCCCCATCAGGCCCCCGACGGCGCCAAGGGGGAGCGCAAGTACTGGGTTCGCATTGGCAGCGAATCGGTAGAGGCTCGCAACGAGTTACTCACCTCGCTGCTGCAGCAGACGGCGCGGGTCCCGTTCGATGATCGCCGCGCCCACGAGGCACGCAACGACGATCTCAGTCTCACTTTGGTTCGGGAGTTCCTGAACGACGTTCGTAGTGACCTTCGCGATGACCAGGACGCCGAGCGCATCTACCAGGCGATGCAGATCGTGTCGCGGGTCAACGGTCACTGGGTCCCCCGCAACGTGGCCTTGCTCTTCTTCAGCGACACCCCCGAGCAGTGGTTTCGTGGGGCGCGGATCGAAGTCGTGGAGTTTCCCGACGAGGCCGGTGGCAACACCCTGACCGAGAAGGTCTTTCGCGGACCTTTGCAGCACCAGTTGCGGCAATGCCTCGCCCACTTGGAGAGCATGACGACCCGCCATCTCGAGAAGAGTACGGTGGGAGTCGAGACCCGGGGTTGGCTCAGCTTCCCGGTGCCCGCCCTGCGCGAAGCGCTGGTCAATGCCGTCTACCACCGCGGCTACGAGGCCTGTGTCGAGCCCACCAAGGTCTACCTCTACCCGAACCGCATCGAGATCATCAGCTATCCCGGTCCGGTTCCTGGGATCGAACAACCGCATCTCTCCGGCGCGGTGGCCCCCCCGCCGGTCCCCGCCAGAAATCGACGCATCGGGGAGTTTCTCAAGGAGCTGCGCCTCGCCGAGGGACGGGGAACCGGATTGCCCAAGATCCGGCGCAGCATGGCCGAAAACGGTTCGCCATCACCCGTCTTCGACTTCGACGAGGGGCGGAGCTACTTCCGGGTTACGCTGCCCGCCCACCACGAGTACGTGGCCCTGGCCATTTTGCGCGATTATGCCTACAAGAAGGCGACGGGGGATGGACACCAGGCGCTGGAGCTTCTCGATCAGGCTTGGCGGGAGGGGATGCGCTCACCATCCATCGCGGTGGTCTTGGTCCGCGAGAAGGCCGATCAGGGCGATCTCTCCGGTGCCGAGTCCCTGGTTGCGGATCTCGACGCCCCCGAGCTTGGCACCTATGCCCGGGCGCTGACGGCCCTCGCCTCCTCGTACGCCGATGCGGGGGATGAGAAGAGATCCAAGGCACTGCTGAACCGGCTACCGCTGATCCTCGCGGCGCAAGATGCGTTCGATGCCGCAATCCTGGAGCGACGGCTGAATCGTCAGGATCGCGCCCATCGACTCTTCGAGCGGGCGGGGGATCTCGTCCTGCAGGACGCGCGTGCCCTTCACGAATTTGCCCAGACCAAGATGACGCTCACCGGGCAACTCAGGCACTCTCGACGGCCTGGGGATCAGCAAGTCCGCAACCGCCTGCTCCAAGAGGCAATGGCCTATCTCGAAAGGGTCATCCAAATGGATGCACCGCCCACACGCCATGCCTGGGCCTGGTTCAATCTCGGGCAGGTGCGTCAATGGCTGAAGCAGCCACGTCAGGACGTCATCGCGGCGTATCAGAAGGCTTGCGATCTCGCGCCCGATGAAGACCGCTTCCAGAGGGCTCTGGCCCAGGCTGGGAGAGGCGCATGATCACCCGTATCGACGCCACCAACTATCGGTGCTTCGAGCGGCTCGGTGTACCGTTGTCCGACTTCTGCGTCATCGCCGGTGCCAACGGCTCGGGCAAGACGACGCTGCTCGACATCCCGGTACTTCTCGGCGACTTGCTTCGCAGCCGCAATGTGGCCGGCGCCTTCATGGAACGTCTGCTCGGCCGCGGCGCCCGGGCGGCCTCGCTCGACGAGATCCCGTTCCGCGCTCAACGCAAGAGCTTCTCGATCGGGATCGAGGCGCGGCTGCCTGACGCCGTGAAGCAACAGCTCGTCGGTGCCTCAACCGACGCGGTGCAACGCGATGAGACGAAGTGGCCGACTCACATCCGTTATGAGATCCGCCTGGAATCAGAGGAAGAACACCAGCTCGTCGTTCAGAGCGAATACCTGTTCGTGTTCCCGTACGACAATGCCTATGAGGCAGGACGCCTGCCCATGCAGGGAGAGAACGCGAACAACAAGGGCTGGCGGTTCATTCTGAAGCGCGCGCGCAGCTGGGAGGATGTGTCGGAGGCCACGTTGAGGCCGGAGAAAAAGGGTGGCAGGGATCGCGACTCACAGGTCGACCGCACGGTGCTTGCCCTGCCCCGCCTCCAATACGAGTCAGAATCCGAGTTCGCGGCCGGTCGATGGCTCCTCGACCTGCTTCTCGACGGTGTTCTCTTCTTCGACCCCAAGTGGGGCGAGCTGCGTCAGGCCAGCCCGCCCGGGCTACCGAAAAAGCTCATGGGTTCAGGGGAGAACCTCCCCTGGCTCGCACTGCGGCTGCAGCAGACCGCCCCGGACCGTTTCGTCGCCTGGGTCGCGCACATGCGCACGGCATTGCCGCAGATCACCGGAATCTCCCTGCGCGAGCGTGAAGAAGACCACCACGCCTATTTCCGCGTGCAGTACGAGGGGGGCTACGAGGTCACCTCCTCCGGGCTGTCGGAGGGGACGCTGCGGATCTTCGCGCTCACCCTGGTCGCCTACCTCGACGACATGCCGCCGTTGCTGGTTATCGAAGAGCCGGAGAACAGCATCCATCCCCAGGCGATTGACACCATCATGCAGTCGCTCCGCTCGCTCTACGGCCAACAGGTGTGGGTCTCGACCCACTCCCCGGTCGTGTTGGCGGATGCACATGTGTCGGAGCTGGTCATCACGCGACTGGACCGGTCAGGGGCAGCGACAGTGATTCCGGGCACCGAGCACCCCCGACTCGCACAGTGGAAGGGTGGCATCGATCTGGGCAGCCTGTTCGCCACTGGGGTCTTCGAATGAACGACCTCCTCTTCCTCGTGGCCGACAAGGACATGGCCGAGGCGGTGGCCGGCTTGCTCGAACGCGATCAGGTTCATCGCGTGGTCGGCTGTGGTCCCTTCGACTTTGATAGCCGCCGCGACATCAAGGTGGCCGCCGGGCAGAACGACCCCGGTCTCTATGTGCGTGCCAACGAGCTGCTTCGCCCGCTGACGGCCGACTACCGTCGTGCGGTGGTGATCGTTGATGAGGAATGGGACGGCAGTCCGGGGGCCGAGGCGATTGAGCAGCAACTCCGGGCACATCTTGCCGACGCCGGCTGGTCCGCAGATGCGGCGCTGGCCCTCGTGGTGTGTCCCGAAGCGGATGTGTGGCTTTGGTCCGACTCGCCGCATTCGGCAAGGGCACTCGGATGGCCGTCTTGGAGCGAACTGCGGCCCGCCCTTGAGGGCGAGGGCTGGATTGCCCCTGGACAGGCCAAGCCTGACCGACCCAAGGAGGCCGCGGAGTGGGCGTTGAGGCACTGCGGACACAAGGCACCGCGTTCGGCTGCGCTCTATCGGCAGGTGGCGTCGCGGGCATCCATCAAGCGCTGCGAAGACAGTGCCCTTGAGCGGCTTCTGAGCACCCTTCGAGCTTGGTTTCCCAGAGAGGCAGCGTGAAGGGCACGAGCATATACGATTCGTGCGAAATCCTGCTGGAGCACGTCACCGCAAGCGGAGATGTGAGATGCGAGTAGGATCGGTCCGTTCATCTGAATGTCTCGGCGACGGTCGCCGACTCAATGCCGGGTACTTCTTAGCCGAGGACGAACAGGCCGTTCGCCGGCTACGTGCCTGGAGTCGCGATCAAGCCGAGCTAGGCGACCTTGTCGCTGAGGTCTATAGCGGTCCAATCTTCAGGAAGATCTCCGTCGCAGCCGGGCGTGGTGTTGGCTATGTATCTGCGAATGATCTTTTCAGAGCGTGCATTGCTCCTAGCGACCACCTGTCTAACCGCCATGGCGAACTCCTTGATTCTCTGCGCCTCATACCTGGCACCATTATCCTGACATGCTCTGGGATGAATCTCGGGAAGTCCATATGGGTCAGAGACGACATGGACGGACTTGCTGGATCCGGAGACCTGATCCGCATTGTGCCTGATGCCAACAAGGCGCCAGGGGGATTTGTCTTCGCCTTCATGTCCTCCAGATATGGGGTGGCATCCGTCCGAAAGCTGATATTCGGAGGTCATATCAAGCACATTGCGCCAAATGATGTGAGCCGCATTCTTGTTCCGAGGCTCGGTGACGACATCGAACAGCAAGTGCACCGACTGGTCATTGCCGCGGCAAGATCAAGGGCAGCCGCCGCACACCTGAAGGCAAAGGCCAACGGTATTTTTCTCAATCAGTTGGGGTTGAGTGACATTTCAAGCACGGATACGCCGATCTCATTCGCAACATTCACTGTATCGAGCGGGATCCTTGGTCGACTAGACGCAGCGCACCACTCTCCGAGTTGCAGGTCAGCGACTCAGCAGCTTGCCGAGTCCGCGTCAGAAAGGCGAGCCGTGGCGGACGTTGGAGAAGTTTTCACCCCAGGGATATTCAAGCGACGTCATGTGGAAATCCCTGAATACGGCTATCCGTACTTCTCCGGGTCTGAACTCTTTCAGATCGATGCCGCGCCACGCGGGTATCTCTCGCGGAAGTGGCCCGGCATCGAGGACTATCGAGTCGAGAAAGACTGGCTGCTGATCCAAGACGCGGGACAACTCGGGGGGCTGATCGGAAATGTGGTGCGGGTGCCACCATCTGTCGCCGGCGGAGTTGTCTCAAACCACTTGATGCGAGTCGCCATCGATGATCACGAGAATGCGGCGTACGTGTTCGCCGTCCTGAGTTCAGCTCACGGTTACCGCTCCATCGTTCGAAACGCCTTCGGTTCAAGCATTCCGCAGTTGGACCCCAAGCACGTTGGCGCGATTCAAGTGCCCTGGCCCGACGACAGAGTGCGGACTGCCGTGGCTGCCCCTGTCCTGCGAGCGTGGCAGCTAGAAGACGAAGCGATCATTTCCGGACGTTCGGCTGTGGCCCTCGTCGAACGCGCCATCGAGGAAGCAGCCTGATGGCCACGGTGGTCCCCATCGGCGAGCCCGTAAATGACGCCGAGCGCCAGGCGATCGCCCACCTGCGAGACCACCTCCCCAGCAGCTACACCCTCTTCCACAACTTTGAGATCCGCCGCGACGGCGAGACCTTCGAGGTTGACCTGGCCGTGCTCGCCCCGCATGCGCTCTATCTCGTCGACGTGAAGGGCACCCGCGGGCTCATCGATGTCTACGGGCCCAAGTGGTATCCGGAGGGCCGGCAGCCCTACAACTCGCCCCTGCTCAAGCTCCACGGCCACGCGAAGACGGTGAAGGGCATCCTCACCAAGAGCCAGCCGGGCCGACGCGAGATCGACGGCGTGTTCTGCGAGGTGGCCGTGCTGCTCACGGCGCCCGACGCGCACCTCGTCGACCAGGCTGAGCGTGACAGTGAGAAGGTCACGACGCTTAAGGCATCCGCGGCCTTCTTCCAAAACGCCGGCCGCATCCCGCCGCGCTTCGAGAAGAACATCACGCCCCTGCACGCCATGGTGCGCAGCGCGTTGCTCGGCGTTGCGCACCCGCGCTCCGGTCCGACGGTACTCGGCGACTGGGAGGTCGTGGAACGGCTCGGCGCCAACGAGACGTTCGCCGAATACCGCGCCATCAATACCTTCGCCGGCAAGCGCGGCGGCACGGCCCTGCTGCGGGTGTACCGGGCCGATGCCTACCTGACGGGTCAGGACGCCCGTGCGCGACAGAAGGCCCGCATCGCCAACGCCTTCTACGCACTCAACCGCCTACCCGGACACCCCTTCATCGCCGGGGCCAAGAGCTTTTTCGCTACCGAGGGCGAGGACCGATACGTACTCGTCACCGAGGACGTGTCGGGACAGGCGCTGCGACTCCACGTCGACAAGCCCGCGCTGGCGCTGACCCTCGATCAGAAGCTCCGGGTCGCCCGCGAGTTGCTGGAGGCCCTCGCGTTCTGCCACGCACACGAGGTCGTGCACCGCGATCTGTCGCCCGGCACCATCCTGCTGGGCAGCGACGGTCACCTGCGCCTGACGGGCTTCGACCACGCGCGCGCCGGCACGGATCGCAGCCTAACCATCGCGGACGCGATCATCGAGCAGGTCGACCCTGCGTACGCGGCGCCCGAGACCTGGCGGGAGCCGGCGCACGCCAGCCCGGCGTCGGATGTCTTCGGCGCTGGCCTCGTGCTCTACGAGCTCTTCACGGGACAACGCCCGTTCAGCTCGCCGACCGAGATCTTCGACCAAGGCGGGGCCTTCCCGATCAAGCCGTCGGCACTTCGTGCGGAGATCGCGCCAACGCTGGACGATTGGCTGTCCCGGCTCTGCGCCTTCAATCCCGAGCAACGGCCTACAGCCGCCGCCGCGATCAAGGCCCTCGACGTGGCCCTGGCCGCCTCGCTACCAGTAGAGCCAGTCACGCAGCCCGAAACGCCTTCAACCCCGCCGCCGAAGCCCGAAACACCCTCGCTGGCCGCCATCGATTGGACCCAGGTCCCACGGGGCACACTGCTGGCCGGCAAACTCGAGGTCCAGTCCCGCCTCGGCCGGGGGACCTTCGGTGTCGTCTACAAGGTGGTCGATACCCTGGGTGACGTGACGCGCGCCCTGAAGCTCATCCTGCGCGACCGCCACTCGACGCTCGAACGGCTCAAGAAGGAGTACAAGACCCTCGTCCATCTGCCCGAGCATCCGCATGTGGTGCGCGTCATCGACGCCAACGTGCTGCCTGGCGACGGGCCGCCGTACATGCTCTTCGAGTATGTCGACGGGGAGGATCTGGGCGACCTGATCCACGACGCCCGCTTTGCGCCGGAGGACGCGCTGGTCCTCTTTCGGCAGGTGGCCGACGGGCTTCTCCACCTGCATCGCGAGGGCGTCTACCACTGCGACATCAAGCCCCACAACCTGCTCTGGACTGTCCGCGGGGCGAAGATCATCGACTTCAACGTGTCGGTCCGCTCCGAGGACAACGGCCACGGCGGGGGCTCGCGCCGGTATCTCCCGCCGGACCTCGACCTGTCGGACACCCCGTCACCGAGCGAGCTTAAGGACCGCGACCTCTACGCCCTCGGGCTCACGGTCTACGAGGCGCTCACAGGTAGCTACCCGTGGAAGTCGACCTCGCCACCGCCCGCGACGGCGGCCCCCGATCCCCGCGAGCTACCTGGGCTTTCCGACCTGGCGCCGGAGCTGACGACGGTCGTGCTCAAGGCCATCGCCCCGAGACGAGCGGAGCGCTTCGCATCGGCGTCGGCGCTCATCGAGGCCCTGGAACAGGTCACCCGGGCACGCCGGAAGGCAACAACCGAGACCTCGGACGCGCTGCTGATCCCGGAGCTGGGCGGCCCCGTCCCGCCGAACACCAATCCGTTCGTTGGCTACCTGCTCACGCTCTATAGCCAGAGCCCCCAGACCAACGCCGGCACGCGCGGGCTCGATGACCTTGGGCGCCGAACCTATGTCCCGACGCTACTTGACGACGGGCTCATGCCCGAGGTCATCGCTGGCAAGTTCAAGCTCGTCCTGATCACGGGCAACGCAGGGGATGGTAAGACGGCATTCCTGCAGCAGCTTGAGGCCCAGGCCAGCGAGCTGGCGGGATTCGTCTCGGGCGAGATGCTCCGCAACGGCCGGCGCTTCACCACGGGCGAGCGGGCCTTCCTGACCAACTATGACGGCTCCCAGGACGAAGACGACCGTACCAACGGCCAGGTGCTGCGGGAGTTCTTCGCGCCATTCCAGGGCGACAACCCGGGCGCCTGGCCCGACAGCGAGACCCGCATCGTGGCCATCAACGAGGGACGCCTCGTCGACTTCCTGCAAACCGAGCAAGGGCAGTTCCCGGCGCTCCTGCGGCTGCTCGAAGCGGGTCTGCGGACGGGGTCAGACGCTCACGGTGTGGCCGTAGTGAACCTCAACCTGCGCAGCGTCGTGGCCAACGGTGCAGGGCTCGACGACTCGATCCTGGAGCGGCAGACCCGGCTCCTCACGCACCCAAAGTTCTGGCAGGCGTGCCAGAGCTGCAACCTCAAGGACAAGTGCTACGCACTGCACAACGCGCAGACCTTCCAGGATCGAACCGCGGGCCCCCAGGTCCTCGACCGCCTCAAGACGCTGTATACGCTGACCCATCTGCGCGGCCGTCTGCACCTCACGCTGCGAGACCTCCGCTCCGCCCTGGCATTCACGCTCGGGTCCGCGCGCGACTGTGCCGAGATCCACCAACTCTATGCCGACGGCCGACGGGACGAAATCGCCGCCGGTTTCTACTTCAACGCCTGGATGGGGGCGAACTCGGCGACGGTGGACCGCTTGTTGTCGCTGCTTCAGGACGTCGACGTCGGCTCGGCCAGCGACCCGCGCATGGACCGCGGCCTGGACTTCGTGAGCCCAACGCAGGACCGCAGCCGCTTCGGCTTCGCCGACCGAGGTCGCTACGACCACGAGGTATTAAGCGCACTCTACGAGAATCTGCCTCGGGACTTCTCCGGCAAACCGACGCCGCACCGCACGACGACGCACCGTCGGTATGTCGCGATGGCGCGCCGGCGTGCCTTCTTCGAGCGTCGCGACAGCGGCTGGCGCGGGATGCTGCCTTACCGCTCGGCCGAGCGGATGCTGAAGATGGTACGTGGCGAATCGAGGCCTGAGCTGGCTCTGCCGGAGGTCCTCCAGGCTATCAACCGCGGCGAGGGACTTCTGGACCCGACCCGGCTCCCTAACAGCCTGGCGTTGCAGGTCCGGCAGGTCGAACGCGGGACCGTTCGCTCCTACCGTCTGTATGACGCGAGCCAGTTCGACCTCGCCGTGGGTGATGCCGCGCGTCGCGCATGTTTCGTCGAGCACATGCCCGATTCGCTGATCTTGCGCTTCGACGACCAAGGTAATGCGGCGGAGCTTAGGATCAACCTCGACGTGTTCGAAATGCTCGACCGACTGAACCACGGCTATCGGCCGAGTATCGAGGAAGAGCAGGGCTACTATTTGAGCCTGGCCGTGTTCAAGAACGTCCTTGGCTCAGCGCCATACCACGAGGTGCTGCTCACGACCACGGGGCACGACTTCTATCGCATCGAACGCCACGACGACGGGCGCTTGGAGATGGCCCACCTGGCGGCGGCCGCTCACGGGGCGCCGCCTGCTGTCGGCGCCGAGCCCGCGTCACCGGAACTCGGAGGGAGGCGCTGATGGGACTGTCCGGGAAAGACCGCGCCTTCAACTCGAACAAGGTGTCCTATCTCGACTTCAAGCAGATCGAGATGGACCGGGTACTGACGGCCCTGTTCGCGCGCCTTGCCCACAACGGTTTTCCGAGTCGGCTGAAGCGTCGTTTCGATCTCTCGGTTGAGGCCTTCGTCGACGAGTTCCTCGAACACCCCGAGTGGTTCACGGGCTTCTCGCAGCACCGGGAGATCTTGGAGCGATGGGTCGAGACGCACCTGATGGACGTCGTCAACCGCGGCAAATCGAACCAGGCCGTCGCGGCGCCGCGTCCGCTGCACGGGTTCACCTACCGCTTCCGCAACCCGAAGTACTCGCGCGACTATGGGGCCGCACAGCACATCTACGAGACGCTTTACCATGCGCGCAAGGACGCCGGCCAGGGGGCTATTGAGCAGCTCAATCGCTTCTTCTTTCAGGGCCATGACAAGGTCACCGGGCGGAGCGACGGCGCAGCCGTGCTCGACGTCGAGACGCAGGCGCTCCTGCGGCTGACCGAGCAGGTGGAGGACGCCCCGGACGCGCGCGGCGGACGCGACAGCTTCACGCCGCTGTGCATCGGCGCCGCGGATCTACTCGCCGAGGACATCAAGCGGCTCCTCTTCTACGAGCGCCACATCCCGCGCTCGGTGATGGTCGACTACCTCAAGGTGCTCTTCGCGTTTCACCTGTCGCTCTACCACCTGCGGCTGCTCAAATTGCTGCCGGACCTGGTGAAACGTAAGGGCGCGGACCCGATCTGCGCATCGACGTCGTGCCCGATGGACCCGCGCAGTGCCACCAACCCGCATGGCGACTGCCCGTACCGCGTGGGGCTCGTCGTTGACGTTGCGGGCCAGCCGGACACCGCCTCGGCTCGGCTGGCAATCCGCAGCGCGGACGTCCACTACCGGCGCATACCGCCGTTCGTGAAGGCGTACTTCACGTTCAAGAAGCTTGATGAGTTTGCCGAGTCGCTCATCAAGACCGGCAAGCTGCATCGGCCGAAGGGCACGGCGATGGGCGTGGGCGAGGTGCTGCAGCTCCTCGAACCTCTGCATAAGGACGAGCGATCCAAGTTCTTCGGCGCGCGGGTCTACGGGCTGGTGCAGGACTCCGCGGGGCAGACGGAGACAGACATCGACCCTGAACTCCGGGCCGTGTTGGACCTCAAGCTCTCGGAGTTCGACACCTACGTGGAGATGCTGGTGGCGCTGCGCGGCAACTTCCACCGCCAGTACATCACCGAGTGCATCGACTCGCTGTTGATGAAGAACCGTCCCGGCGCCCTGATCGCGCAGGGACGCACCCGGGGTGCCCCGCGTCGGTTCGTCTTCGACAGTCGGCTTCTCGAGGTACTGCTCCAGATCGCCGTGCTCCGGCAGGACACGCCGACCGGTCCGTTCTACACCGGAGAGCTTCGCATCGAAGGCTTGCTGACCTGGCTGCGCCAACGATACGGCCTCCACATTGATTGCCTGCCCCGCGGAGACGGCTTCGGGGCGTCGAGCATCGAAGACCGCGCGGCGCTACGCGAGAACACTGCGGCCTTCATTGCCCGCCTGCGAGAAGTGGGCTTTTACCGCGACCTGTCGGACGCCTATGTCTCCCAGACGGTCACGCCGCGCTATCGCATCGAGCCCCTGATCGGATCGGGGATCGGACCGGGGGATGGTCACGGGGGGACGCCATGAGCCAGGGACTTCGCACCATTCAATCGCACGACCTCGCTGCTGAGTTCGAAACCGAGCTCTTCCCACGGCTCGCCGAGCTGCTCTGTTCGCGCGGCCGCGGCCACTGCATGCGGCTCACCGACATCGACCGCGACCTCATGGTGCGGCTCTGCGGGCGCCTGCGCGCCGAGGTACCCGAGGCCCAGGTAGTCATCCTGGGCAACGGACACAGCACCACCCCGCCAACGCTGACAGTGACCGCCACTAAGCTGGTCGAGCTGCGCAACCCGTTGCCGGATGGCGCGCTGCGTTTGCCGCTGCTCGTGTTCATCCCCAACGACTTGCGCGCCGCCGCCGAAGACAGCTTCGGCATCGCGACCTTTGAGGACGTCCCTGTGGGCGACGTCTACGCAGGGCTGCGTACTCGACTCCTGGGCGAGCTGCCGGCCGCTGTCCGAGGGGCCGTCGCAGAGGGCCTCCGACGGCTCGATGATGACGAGACCTGGCCATTCGCCGACCCGTTGGCGGTCGTGCGGTTCCTGTTGAGCGCGAAGTTGAACGGCGGCAACCCAGAGGCCATTGGCGCCGGGCTGTTCGAGCTGGCCCTCGTCCCCGACTTCGAGCTGCTCAACGACGCGACCAAGGCGCCGACGCGGATCGGGCGCAACCGCGACAGCGTGCGAACGCTGACTTGGTCTTCTCGGTCTGAACGCGGCCGGGTACTCGACCTTGGGCTCAAGAAGGGTGCCTTCCAGGCGCAGCTCGGCGAGTTCCTGACAGACGCTGGCGTTGAGGACCCACGCGAGTGGACCCGGCGCATCGTGCTTGATCGCGCCTGCTGGAAGTTCGCCTTCCACCGCTGGGAGTTCGCAGAGAGCACTGACGACCAGGGGCACGTCTTCATTGGCGACGTGTTGGCTGACCTGCCGCTGGTCGGTGAAGACCCTGCCGATGCGAAGCTCCAAGAGCTCAAGGCCGAGGAGAAGATCCTCGTCGTCGGCAAGGGGGGCTTGAGAAAGTTCAACGTCGGTTTCCGCGTGGACCCGCACCCCTCGCGAGTCGAGGGGCTCGCGAAATTCGTGGCCCAGGTCGTCGCGAAAGAGACTGGGCCGGTTGGCCTGGTGCGGAGCAAGAAGACCTGGTCGTCGAACCGTCGCACGGCGACGATCGACATCAACAACCTCCACAAGGTCGACTGGGAAGAGGGCTGGCACTTCGTGCGTGTCCTCGCCCAGACCGAGGATGGCGATCTCATGCCGCTGGTGGATGAGACCGGTCACCCGCTCCCCTGGGCGGTGGACGACGAGGACGCGACCGTGCCTCGTCCGAATGAGAGCGACCTCTTTTACGTCGTCACCGAGGTCGACGAGCCGCCCCCGCCGCATCAGCGCGCAGTGCAGAACGACGACAGCCTCGAGCACGCACGTCTGCGTTTGCAGTTCAGCGCCGTCGTGGACGGGCGCGACCCAGGCACCATCGCGCCGCAGGGCGCGAACTGGGCCGAGCGGCGCCGTGGACAGTCGTCCGGCTCCGAAATGATCGAGGTTCAGTTCGGGCGGGACGGGACTATCCACGTCCCCGTCTCGCGCGGGCTCAAGGGGATCGAGCAGGCGATCCTCGCAGCACCTACGGGGCCCGCAGCCTGGCGCGTCTCGTTGCGGATGGGGCAGCCAGACAATCCCACCGTCGAAGAAGCTCGCTGGCCATCCATCGAGGTGTGCCGAGAGTTCCTCGCCGCGCGTCAGGGGTGGTTCGACGCAGTACGGGCCGGCGCATCGGAACTTGTGACGCAAGCCGCGAACTTCCGGACCCTACGCCCGTTGGCCCTGACCTACGCCGAAGCCTATCAGCGCCTGGTCGGGGCGCTTCTGGCGCGTGCCGAGGACAGCGACAGCCCAGAGGGAAAGGCAGCGCTCGGCGACCTGTGGCTCATGCTCAGCCTCGACACGGTGACCATGGCAGTCATCGATCATCGTGGGCGGCGACGCGAGGCCGCACTCGTGTCCCCGACCCACCCCCTGCGTGTCCTCTGGTTCGCCGCGTGGGCCGAAATGGGATCGCAGTGGATCGAGGCCGCCCGCAAGGGCCCCGCAGCGTTCGTGGTTGCCACCCGCGACGCCCTGCTGCGTCAGCTCGCGCCGGTGGGCTATCCGCCGGTGCTGGCGACGCCAGGGGGGCAGTCGGTCGGCGGTCGGCTCATGACACCCATCGACAACCTCGCGCCGCACTGGACCCTCTACGCGCCGGCCCACGAGCCCGACCCGCGCGGCCTGCTCGGTGAAGTCTGCGCCGCCTTCGGACTCCCCGAGCCCGGCATCGGTGGAGCCGTCATCGACGGGGCCTTCCTCGCCACTCGGGTGCAGCGATACCTCGTCCAACACCCCTACATCAGCACGCTCACCATCAACGCGTTCAATCCGGGACGCGCTGGCGTTCTCGCGCAGATGCTCTTGACGCTGCAGCGCCAGCCGGTCTTCGAGGACATCCTGTACGACATTCGCCTGTTTGTCCCCGATGCGGACGCCCCCGGTGTCGGCGAGGGACTCGCTGAGCTTCTCTCGCCGTCCGGTAACCTCACCGGACGTGAGGCCGATGCGTTCGCCACACCGAGCGGTGACCACCTGCACCCCAAGCTCGCGCTCGGCGTGAGAAGCACGACCGACTTCCGAGCGAAACCCGAGCGCTTCTCGGCGCACCTCTCGTTCCTCTTCGATCTGTTTCCCGCCGAGGAGGTGGGCGCGACGGCAGCTTCGGTCCAAGAGTCGGCGGCCCCGGTGCACGGCCTCCTGCAGGACTACCACGTCGAGTACCGGGAGGACGACGAGACCATCGCCTGGCGACGCACACCACGCCATGGCAACGCGCTGCCCTTGCTCGGCTGCGAGGAGCTGACGGATCTGCTCTCGTCGCTCCCCGCGGTACTCTCCAACGCGACTGCGGCAGTGGCGACGGGTCGGACGGGGATTGGCATGCGGCCCGTCATCGGCCTCGCCCTCGATGCAACCGAACGGGCCCTGTTGCATCAGGTTCACGAGGTCAGCGATTGGGTCCTGACCCTCGACCGGAACATGGGTATCGAGTTCTTCGACCACGGCGGTCGACGAGACCGGCCCGACTACCTCATTGACTACTCGCCCGACGTCGGCGCGTCGCTTGGCCATCGGCTCACGATCACCTCGCGCTCGGTGGCGGAACTCGAAGCGATGCTCATCCCCGTGCTCGAGGACTACGGCCTCGCGGCCGAGGGACGACACGCGGTGGCGGTCCTCGACCAGCTCCGCTCGCTGTCGGGACGCCTTGCGCTGAAGCTCATCTCGGCTCCTTCGCAACGGGCGGAAGCCCTCGGGCTGGCGCTCTCGCGCATGTACCTGGAACATCAGGGGGCGTTCCAGAGCCAGATTGCGGTGCCTCTCGACGCACACCTCGATCTCTACCGCTCGCTCAAGCAGGTGGCGGACGAGTTGGGCAACGACGTCAGCTTCAAGCGCACCGACCTCGGCCTCTTCGACCTGAACGCCGCGGAGCGGACCATCACCTGTCGGCTCGTGGAAGTGAAGTGCTACAGCGCGGTCGGCGACCTCGGCGCCTACGCGGCCCTCAGGGATCGGATCGCTACGCAGATTTCCCAGAGTCAGGAAGTGCTGTCGCTGCACTTCGACCCACACCGCGCCGCGGCTGATCGCGCAGATCGGCTGATCAAGACACGCGAGTTAGTGGCCCTGCTGGAGTTCTATCTAGACCGCGGAGTGCGCTACGGGATCATGGATGAGCAAGCGGCCGAGGAGGCGCGGTTCCTGCTTCGCTCGCTCGAGGACGGCTATCGCCTCATCTTCACCCGTAGCGCACTCGTGTTCGACTTCGAGAAGGATGGGAGCGAGGTCGATCACGAGCACGGCATCGAGTTTCATCGCGTCGGCTCCAACCTAATTCGTGAACTTGTCGAGGCTGCCGCGCCGACTCCCGAGGAAAAGGCAGCCTCATCCGAGGCGCTCGAACCCGAGGCCCCGGCTGCGGAACGCAGCGAGGCAGAGCTCATACGCCGGCGTAGTCGCACACCGAGCATCCCTGCCCTCGAGGCCGCAGCGTTCCTCGGCTCGAGTCGTGAGCGAACTGTCTCGTGGGAGGATCTCACCTCGACTCGACGGGACGAAGAAAGCAGTTCGGCAATCACCGAACCGCCAGGTCTCGACCGGCCGGTCGTCGAGGACCCGCACAAACCCTTGGTGGAGCTCCCCGCACCTGCGCCTGCGCCACTGGAGCCTCCCGCGGTCGGAACCTCGCGGCCCACGCGGCCGCAGGAGACGCCAGAGCCGCCCCCTGGTGGCCCGCTCGTGGCCAGGCCCGAGACGAAGTCGGTCCCGATTGCTCACGCCCCGACCGATGCCGTACCGGGTGAGGGGCCGGCGTACGACGTGATGCTTGGCGTCACGGGCGCTTCCCCACAATACGGCATCCTTGGCGAGGTCTCGGGCCGCACGGTGGCACTCGATCTCAACCACACGCACACCATCAGCCTCTTCGGCGTGCAGGGCGGTGGCAAGAGCTACACCCTGGGGACAGTGGCGGAGATGGCGTCGCTGCCGATCAAGGGTATCAACCGCCTGCCGCAGCCGCTCGCGACCGTCATCTTCCATTACAGCCCGACCATGGACTACGCGCCGGAGTTCACCTCAATGGTGGCTCCGAACACCGACGAAGCGCAGGTGGCGATGCTTCGCGAGCGCTACGGCGCCGAGCCGCGGGCGCTCTCCGACGTCCTGCTTTTGGTCCCGGCCGACAAGTTTGAGGAACGACAGGCCGAGTACTCCAGCATTGAGGTTCGTCCGCTCCAGTTCGCGGCCGCCGAGCTTCAGGCGAGCCATTGGCGCTTTCTCATGGGTGCGGTCGGCAACCAGGCCACGTACATTCGCCAACTCAACCGGATCATGAAGCAGCTTCGGGATGACTTGACGCTCGCCGGACTGCGCCAGGGCATCGACGTCTCTCGCATGCCCGATCACATCAAGGAACTGGCGCGCGGCCGCCTCGATCTCGCCGAGGAGTTCATCGACGACAACACGCACATCGGCGAGGTCATCCGTCCCGGCCGGCTGGTGATCGTCGATCTCCGCGATGAGTTCATGGAGAAGGACCAAGCCCTCGGACTGTTCGTGGTGCTGCTCCAGCTGTTCGCCGAGGTCACCTTCGAGGGCCGCAAGTTCAACAAGCTCGTCGTGTTCGACGAGGCCCACAAGTACATCGAAAGCCCTGACCTGGTGGCTGGCCTCGTCGAGGTCGTCCGCGAGATGCGGCACAAGGGCACGAGCATCATGGTGGCGAGTCAGGACCCGCCTTCGGTGCCGGTCCAGCTAATCGAGCTCTCGACCCAGATCATCTTGCACAAGTTCAACTCGCCGGCGTGGCTCAAGCACATCCAGAAGGCCAACGCCGCTCTGGGCGGTCTGACGCCGGAGAAGATGGCCCACCTTCGGCCGGGCGAGGCATTCGTGTGGTCGAGCAAGGCCACGGACGAGACGTTCTGCAAGGGTGCTGTCAAGCTGCGCTGCCGACCCCGCGCGACACAACACGGTGGGGCAACGAAGACGGCGGTGAGGGACTAAGATGGCCACCCGGATGGCGTACAAGTAGGCTGAGCGGGTGCGTGTGCTTCAGAGATGCGGTCCAATCCACTACCAAGATCTTGCGGACGCCATCGTGAAAGCAAGTCTGTTGCTGATCAAGCATCCATCTCGATCCTATTCTGAGCCAGGCTGAATCGAGCCGAACTATCCATGTACATTCCCCAACACTTCGCCGAGCCCAGGGTCGATATCCTGCACCAGTTGATCCAGGCCCGACCGCTCTGCACGCTGGTCACGCCAACGCCGGGCGGGCTCGACGCGAACCACGTCCCGCTCCATCTCTCGGATGCGCCAGCCCCGTTCGGAACGCTGCGCGGTCATGTGGCCCGCGCCAATCCGATGTGGCGCAAGGTCGTTCCCGGCAGCGAGGTTCTGGCCATCTTTCAGGGGCCGGAAGCCTACGTCACCCCCTCTTGGTATCCCACCAAGGCTGAGACGGGTAAGGTGGTGCCGACCTGGAACTATGCCGTCGCCCACGCCTACGGTATGCTGCGTGTTATTGAGGATTCCACTTGGGTGCGCGCCCAGCTTGATGCGCTTACCGCCCATAACGAGGCAGCTTTTGCCGCCCCCTGGCAGGTGAGCGATGCGCCCCGTGAATTCATCGACAAGCTGCTGGGGGCCGTGGTCGGGATCGAGATCGTCATCACCCGCCTCGTCGGCAAATGGAAAACCAGCCAAAACCAGCCGGCGTCCAATCGGGAAGGGGTCGCGCATGGACTACGCGCCTTGGGCGCAGAAGAGGCCATCGCAATGGCGGACTTGGTGGATGCCGCCCGCCCCTCGCGCTGATCCCCCCATCCAGGTTCCGAAGCTGCCATCACGCGACCCCCTTTACATGATCAGACTTACCCAACAACTCGACCACGCCCACCCGGTGAATGCCACCCTCACCCTCCCCTACGACAGTCGCACCAAGAGCCGGCTGAGGGTGGTTTTGGACGACGGTCGGGAGGCGGGGCTTTTCCTGGAGCGTGGTGGCCCCGGTCTCAAGGATGGGGATCTGCTGGGCGACGAGGAGGGCAGTGTGGTCCAGGTGCGGGCGGCGCCCGAGACCCTGTCGGTGGTGGACTGCCGGGATCACTTGCTGTTGGCGCGGGCCTGCTATCACCTGGGCAACCGGCATGTTCCCGTCTGTATCCAGGCCGACTGGCTGAGTTACCCTCATGATCCAGTGCTGGATAATCTGTTGCGGGGCCTGGGACTGGCGGTGCGGGTCGAACTCGTCCCCTTCGAGCCCGAGCCCGGCGCCTATGCCAGTGGCGCCGGTCATGCCCACGGCCATGCGGCCCAGGCCGACTCACACGGCCATGCCCATGATGACCCTGCCTACCCCCATTCCCATGCTCCATCCCCCTGATCCGTGAGCGAATCCTGGCCGGAACCGGCCGATCTGGCCCTGATCCGTCTCCTGCAATTGTGTAGCGGCAGCCTGCCCATCGGCGCCTTCAGCTTCTCCCAGGGCATCGAGTGGGCAGTATCGGCCGGCTGGATCCGGGATCAGGCCAGCCTGGGCGATTGGCTGAGTGATGTGGCCGCCACCAATCTCGCCTCCGTGGAAATTCCCCTGCTGGCGCGGCTCTATCGCGCGGTCGAGGCGGGCGATGCCCAGGCCCTGGACCAGGGATGCCAGTGGCTCCTGGCGAGTCGGGAAACCAGCGAATTGCGTGACGAGGATCGCCAGCGTGGCCGCGCCCTCGCTACCCTGCTGGTGGACCTGGATCTGCCCCGGGCCCGGGAGTGGCGCTCCAACCTAGCCGCTTGCCAAAGCGCCGGCTTCGCCCTAGCGGCGGTCGGCTGGGGCATCCCCTTGCCCCAGGCCGCCCTAGGCTTTGCCTGGGGCTGGCTGGAAAATCTCATCCTGGCCGGGGTCAAGCTGATCCCCCTTGGGCAAACCGCGGGCCAACGGTTGCTGCGGGACCTGGGTCCCGTCCTGGTCGGCGCCGTGGGCCGGGGCCTGACCCTGACAGACGCCGAGGTGGGGGCCTCGGCCCCCGCCCTGGCCATCGCCAGCAGCCGCCATCCCCAACAATATTGCCGCTTATTCCGATCCTGAGAGAGGGCGCCATGAATCCTGACAAGCAACCCCTGCGGCTGGGTGTCGGTGGCCCTGTGGGCTCCGGCAAGACCGCCCTGCTGGAGGCCCTCTGCAAGGCCTTGCGTGACGACCTCAGCCTGGCGGTGGTCACCAACGACATCTACACCCAGGAGGACGCGCGCATCCTGACCCAGGCCGGGGCACTGCCAGCGGAGCGCATCCTGGGCGTCGAGACCGGCGGCTGTCCCCACACCGCCATCCGCGAGGACGCCTCCATGAACCTGGCGGCGGTGGAGGACCTGTGCCAGCGCTTCCCGGACCTGGACCTGGTCTTCATCGAGAGCGGCGGCGACAACCTCGCCGCCACCTTCAGCCCGGAACTGGCGGACCTGACGATCTACGTCATCGATGTCGCCGAGGGCGAGAAGATCCCGCGCAAGGGCGGTCCCGGCATCACCGGCTCCGACCTGCTGGTGATCAACAAGATCGATCTGGCGCCTTACGTGGGGGCATCCCTCAAGGTGATGGCCGCCGACAGCCGGCGCATGCGCGGCGAGCGGCCCTTCGTCCTCACCAATCTCAAGACCGGCGAGGGCCTGCCTGAGGTCATCCGCTTCATCCGCCATCAGGGCATGCTCGACGAGGGGGCGGCGTTTCAGGCCGCCATCCCGGCATCGGCCTGAAGGCGACCGGCCCCGGCCCGATCCCCCTCCGGCGCGAGGCGGGGCGGATCGGCCCCTGCGTCAGAGACCGGAGCCCTTGGCGCCGATGAATTCGGGGTAGGCCGCCAGACCACATTCGCTGACATCCAGCCCTTCCCATTCCGCTTCCTCGCTCACCCGCAGGCCCAGGGTGGCCTTGAGCAGGAACCAGATGAGCAGGGAACTGAGTAAGACCCACCCCAGGATGGTGCCGATCCCGGCCAACTGGGCACCCAGACTGGCCTCGGCCTGGGTGAGGGGCACGGCCAGCAGACCCCAGATGCCGACCACGCCGTGGACGGAGATGGCCCCCACCGGGTCGTCGAGGCGCAGCTTGTCCAGGATGATGATGGCAAAGACCACCAGCCCCCCGCCCGTGGCGCCGATCAGGCTGGCGGCCTGGGGCGAGGGCGCCAGGGGCCCCGCGGTGATGGCCACCAGGCCGGCCAGCGCCCCGTTGAGGATCAGGGTCAGGTCGGCCTTGCCGAAGAGCAGCCGACCGACGATCAGAGCGGTCAGCAGGCCGGAGGCGGCGGCCAGGTTGGTATTGACGAAGATCGCCGCCACCGCCCTGGCCTCGGCCACCCCGGCGATCTTGAGGGCGGAACCGCCGGAGAAGCCGAACCAGCCTAGCCAGAGGATGAAGGTGCCGAGGGTCGCCAGGGGCAGGTTGGCACCGGGAATGGCATGAATGGAACCGTCCTTGCCGTACTTGCCCCGACGCGGGCCGAGGAGCAACACCCCCGCCAGGGCGGCGCTGGCCCCGGCCAGATGGACCACACCGGAACCCGCGAAGTCCTTGAACCCCAGATCGGCAAGGAAACCACCACCCCAGCTCCAGTAGCCCTGCAAGGGGTAGATGAAGCCGGTCATGGCCAGGCAGAACAGCAGGAAGGGCCAGAGCTTCATGCGCTCGGCCACGGCGCCGGAGACGATGGACATGGCGGTGGCGGCGAAGACCACCTGAAAGAAGAAATCCGCTAGGCGGGCATGGCCGTCCCCGCCGGGAGAGGCTGGCACAGCCTGGGCCTCCACGTCCCCCTCAAGCACCCCGAACCCCGCGAAGGCCGGGAACAGGCCGTCACCTCCGCTGGGGTACATGAAACCGTAGCCAAGGAGCAGATACATCAGGGTGGCGATGGCAAAGAGGGCCAGGTTCTTGGTCAGGATCTCCGCCGTGTTCCTGGCCCGCACCAGTCCCGCCTCCAGCATGGCGAACCCGGCGGCCATCCACATCACCAGGGCGCCGGAGATCAGGAGATAAAAGGTATCCAGCGCATAGGCCAGATGGGTGACTTGTTCCATAGGAGTACCAGACCTCGTCAGTGAGCGAACGGATCGTGAGCGCAAGAGGCAGGGCGAGACTCGCCAGCATCGCCCTTGTACTTAGCACGCAGCATGCCAACTGTTGCCGGGTGTGGCGGCGCCGAACATCGACTGGCGATAGGCATATAATCCTCGCCATTGCCTCAGCCCCCCCGCACCCTGGCCCGCTGCCAGCCCCATCCCAGGTGACGCCATGTTCGACCCCAAGCACCTCGACGACCTCACCCGCCGCCTGACCGGCAGCCTGCCCCAGGGTCTCCAGGCCCTGCAGCAGGATATGGAACTTAACCTGCGAGCCATGCTGGAGGCCGGTCTGACCAAGCTGGACCTGGTAACGCGGGAGGAATTCGACGTGCAGAGCGCGGTCCTGGCCCGCACCCGCGCCAAGCTGGAGCACCTGGAGGTCCAGGTGGCGGAGCTGGAGAAGGCCCTGAAGCTCGGTGGCGGCCATGCGCCCTAGGCAACGGCCTTCGGAGCCCGGCCTGTCTTGAGCCTCTGCATCCTCCATAGCCGCGCCCGGGAGGGCATGGCCTCCCCGGCGGTGACGGTGGAGGTCCAGGCCGCCGGCGGCTTGCCGGCCATGAACATCGTCGGCCTGGCGGAGATGGCGGTGCGGGAGAGCAAGGACCGGGTGCGTGGCGCCCTGCACAACGGCCACTTCCAGATCCCCGCCGGGCGCATCACCGTCAACCTGGCGCCGGCGGACCTGCCCAAGGAGGGTGGGCGCTTCGATCTGCCCATCGCCCTGGGGGTCCTGGGGGCCTCCGGGCAGGTGCGGATCAAGGCCCTGCCGGAACTGGAATTCCTCGGTGAACTGGCCCTGTCCGGGGAGCTGCGACCCGTCCAGGGGGTCCTGCCGGCGGCCCTGGCGGCCCGCGACGCCGGCCGCGCCCTGGTCCTGCCGCGGGAGAACGCCGCCGAGGCCGCCCTGGTCAAGGGCCTGCGCATCCACCCCGCCGCCCATCTGCTGGAGGTCTGCGCCCACCTCAACGGGGATGCGCCCCTGGGGACCCATGTCGCCGCGGAGGTCGATCAGATCGCCTTCCTGTACCCGGATTTGAGCGAGGTCCGCGGCCAGGCCCATGCCAAGCGCGCCCTGGAGGTTGCCGCTGCTGGGGCACATAGCCTGCTTTTTCTCGGCCCGCCAGGCACCGGCAAGTCCATGCTCGCCAGCCGCCTGCCCGGCCTGCTGCCGGCCCTGAGCGAGCCGGAGGCCCTGGAGGTTGCGGCCCTGCGCTCGGTGAGCGGTCAGGAGCCCTTCGATCCGGCGCGCTGGCGCCAGCGGCCCTTCCGCTCGCCCCACCATACCGCCTCCGCCATCGCCCTGGTGGGCGGGGGCGCCAACCCCCGGCCGGGGGAGATCTCCCTGGCCCACTTGGGGGTCCTGTTCCTCGACGAACTGCCCGAGTACGAGCGGCGGGTGCTGGAGGTGCTGCGCGAGCCCCTGGAATCCGGCCACATCCACATCTCCCGCGCCGCCCGTCAGGTGCGTTTCCCGGCCCGCTTCCAGCTCGTCGCCGCCATGAACCCCTGTCCCTGCGGCTACCTGGGCGACCCGGGCGGCCGCTGCCGCTGCACCGCCGAGCAGGTGGCGCGCTACCGGGCGCGCATCTCCGGGCCCCTGCTGGACCGGATCGATCTGCACGTCGAGGTGCCGCGGCTGCGGCCGGAGGAGATGAGCCTTGCCCAGGATGCTCTCCCGCGCGCCCACGCCTCCCGGCCTGGCGCCCCGCCGGAGGAACCGAAGGCCCCAAGGACCCGAGCCCGGCCCCGAAGCCCCCAAGCGGTTGGCCGGCCTGACCCCAGGCCCGCTGATCGGGCCGATGCCATGACCGGGAATCGGGCCGATGCATTGACCATCGATCGCGTCGATCAGGGGGTGGAGATCCTGACCAGCGCCCAGGTCCGGGCCCGGGTGGAGGCGGCCCGGGACCACCAGTTCAGCCGCCAGGGCAAACCCAACCAGGCCCTGGAGCCCCGGGAGATCGACCGCCACTGTCGCCTCGATGAGGTGGGTCAGCGCCTCATGACCCAGGCCATGGAGCGGCTGGTCCTGTCGCCCCGGGGTTACCACCGGGTGCTCAAGGTCGGGCGGACCATCGCCGACCTGGCCGGGAGCGAGGGCATCGAGATCAGCCACCTCAGCGAGGCCATCGGCTACCGGCGGCTGGACCGCAACTTGCCGGGGTGAGTCAGGAGGCACTATAAACCTGAAACCCACTAAACCGCTATTTCATGACCAGCCACCCTGCTCTCCCCAACCCCTCTCCCACGAGGGGAGAGGGGCAATAAGTCGGCCGCCTGAGTTCTAGGGCTGTCAGTGACGCTTCTCACTTCCGGGGCGAGAGACTGACAGGGCCATCTTGCTGAAATCTGACCCAAGGTAATCATGCTGCAACTGCGTAACGTCGAACTGCGCCGCGGCACCCG
Source organism: Candidatus Thiosymbion sp. (assembly GCA_018435665.1). Taxonomy (GTDB): domain Bacteria; phylum Pseudomonadota; class Gammaproteobacteria; order Chromatiales; family Chromatiaceae; genus M0108. Next base: position 58,910 of record JAHDND010000003.1, read on the forward strand.
CCTGCTGCTGGAGGACGCCGATCTGACCGTCTATCCCAGCCAGAAGGTCGGCCTGGTGGGGGCCAACGGCTGCGGCAAGTCGAGCCTCTTCGCCCTCATCAAGGGTGAGCTGCACCCAGACGCCGGCGAGGTGCTGGTGCCGGCGGGCTGGGAGATCGCTCACGTCGCCCAGCAGACCCCCAGCGGCGACCAGCCCGCCATCGAACTGGTCATGGACGGCGACCGCGAGTTGCGCCAGGTCCAGCGCGACCTGGCGGCGGCCGAGGCGGCGGGGGACGGCCTGCGCCAGGGGGAGCTTCACGCCCGCCTGGAGGCCATCGGTGGCTACACGGCGGAGAGCCGTGCCGCCCGCCTGCTCCACGGCCTGGGCTTCAGCCCCGGCGAGGAGCGCCGCCCGGTGGACTCCTGGTCCGGCGGCTGGCGCATGCGCCTGGGCCTGGCGCGCACCCTCATGTGCCGCTCCGACCTGCTGCTGCTCGACGAGCCCACCAACCACCTGGACCTGGACGCCGTCATCTGGCTGGAGTCCTGGCTCAGGGCCTATCCCGGCACGCTCATCCTCATCTCCCACGACCGCGACTTTCTCGACGCCATCGTCCGCCAGGTCGCCCACATCGAACAGGGCCGGCTCAACTATTACACCGGCAACTACAGCGCCTTCGAGGCCCTGCGCGCCGAGCGCCTCAGCCAGCGCCAGGCGGCCTTTACCCGCCAGCAGCAGGAGATCGCCCGCATCCAGGGCTTTGTCGAACGCTTCCGCGCCAAGGCCACCAAGGCGCGCCAGGCCCAGAGCCGCCTCAAGGCCCTGGAGCGCATGGAGCGCATCGCCCCGGCCCACGTCGACAGCCCCTTCCACTTCGCCTTTCGCGCCCCGCCCAGCCTGCCACGCCCCCTGCTGGTGCTGGAGGGCGGCCGCGCCGGCTATGGCGAGCGCCTGGTCCTGGACATGGTCAAGCTGGACCTGGTGCCCGGCGACCGCGTTGGCCTGCTTGGGCCCAACGGCGCCGGCAAGTCGACCCTAATCAAGGTCCTGGCCGGCCAGTTGCCCCTGTTGGCGGGGGAGCAGCGCCTGGCCCAGGGGCTGCGCGTCGGCTACTTCGCCCAGCACCAGATGGACCAGCTCCGCCCGGACGACAGCCCCCTCAAGCATCTGCAACGGCTGGCCCCGGAGGCTACGGAGCAGGGGCTGCGCGACTACCTAGGCGGTTTCGACTTCGCCGGCGACAAGGCCCTGGAGCCCGTGGCCCCCTTCTCCGGGGGCGAGAAGGCGCGCCTGGCCCTGGCCCTGGTGATCTGGGGCCGCCCCAACCTGCTGCTGCTGGACGAGCCCACCAACCACCTGGACCTGGAGATGCGCGAGGCCCTGAGCGAGGCCTTGCAGGAGTATGAGGGCGCCCTGGTGGTGGTCTCCCACGACCGCCACCTGCTGCGCACCACCGTGGACCAGCTCCTGCTGGTGGACGCCGGCCGGGTGGCGCCCTTTGACGGCGACCTGGACGACTACCCCGCCTGGCTGCTGCGTCGCCAGACACGCCTGGAGGCGGCGAACGGTGACCTGGTCCCCGGCGGGGCGGCTGGCGGTAGCGGCCCAAGGGGTGCCGACCGCTCAGGCCTGACCCGCAAGGCCCAGGGTGCTGGCGCCGCGAAGGGAAACGGCGGTGGAACAGGGGAAGGCTCAGACCTTGGCGCCGGCCCTGCTGGAGAGGGCCTGGGCACCCATCCCGGGCCCGCACGGCCGTCCGCCGCCCCAGGCCCGGACAACAGCGCTGCCGCCCGCAAGGACCAGCGCCGCCAGGAGGCCGAGGAGCGCAAGCGCTTGCAGCCCCTGCGCCAGCAGCTCCAGAAGCTCGAAGCCGAGATGGACCGCCTCGCCACCCGCCGCGCCACCCTGGAGGTGGAACTCGCCGCTCCCGCCCTCTATGAGATGGAAGGCAAGGCGCGGCTATTGAAGCTCCTCGCCGACAAGCAGCAACTGGACGCGGAACAGGAGACGGTCGAAACGGCCTGGCTGGAGGTCAGCGAGGCCCTGGAGAGCGCCTCAGGAGGTTAGCCGTCTAGCCCCGAGACGAAGCAGTCCCCTTCCTCCGCCGGATATCGACCATGAACCCTCATCACCGCTGGCGCCAGCGCCTCTACATCATCATCTTCGAGTCCGATACCCCGGCGGGCCGGCGCTTCGATACCCTTCTGCTGCTGACCATTCTCGCCAGCCTGGGCGTGGTGATGGTGGACAGCATCGAGTCCGTCCATGCCCGGTACCATGGGCTGCTCAGTGGCCTGGAGTGGACCTTTACCGCCCTCTTCGCCCTGGAGTACCTGCTGCGGCTCTATTGTTCGCCCAAACCGCTGCGCTATGCCTTCAGCTTCTTTGGCCTGGTCGACCTGCTGGCGGTACTGCCGGCCATTCTGGCCCTGGCCTTCGCGGACGCCCAGTACCTGCTGATCGTGCGTGTCATCCGCATGATCCGTATCTTCCGTATCCTCAAGCTGCGCCAGTATCTGGCGCAGGCCAATTTCCTGCTCACCGCCTTGCGCTCCAGCCGGCGCAAGATCATCGTCTTTCTCGTCACCGTCTCCTCTCTGGTGACGGTCTTCGGCACCCTCATGTATGTGATCGAAGGCCCGGCCAATGGCTTCACCAGCATTCCCACCAGTATCTATTGGGCGATTGTGACCCTGACCACGGTGGGCTTTGGCGACATCACGCCCAAGACGCCCCTGGGGCAAATGGTCGCATCACTGGTGATGATCACCGGCTATTCCATCATCGCCGTGCCCACCGGCATCTTCACCGCCGAGCTGACCCAGGCCCTACGCCAGGAGGGTCAGCTTCTCCACGACTGCCCCCACTGCGGCAAGGCCTCCCACGAGCGCAGCGCCAGCTTTTGCAGCCGCTGCGGCAGCCTCCTGTTTCCCCGCCGGCGGGGGGATGACGGCTCCTGAGCCAGGCTGGCTAGCATGATTCCCTTGGACCACACCATGCGCCCACCCCTTGACGCCCTCAACGCCCCGGCCTGGGCCTAATTGTCGTGGCGGCCACTTGGGGATGCCGCGATGTCGCCTCGGTCGCCGACTCCCTGGCTTTGGCAAGAGTTCATGACGGTTCTCGACCGCCTGCTGCCACCCTTCGCGGAACGCCTCGCGAACGGCAACGGGACATCCTCTGAGAATTAACCGCTGATAATCTCATTGAGGCCGTCGATGACATGGGCCAACTCTTCAGGACCGAGTTGGCCCATTTTCTCTCCGATTCGCTCGGTGGCAAGGGTACGAATCTGGCTGATCTTTACCCATGAACGTTTGGGCAACTGCGCCTTGAGGATTTCATGGGTCAGTGGAAACCCGGCCCTTTGTTCTTGGCTCGTCAGTGCCATGGCGATAACGGTACCTGATCGTTCGTTGAAAACGTCATGGCTCAAGATGAGGACCGGACGCTTCCCTGACTGCTCCCGGCCAATCGTTGGGTTGAGATCCGCCCAGCGGATCTCCCCCCTCAGTATTTTGGCCAAGCCGCCAACTCCTCAGAAAACCCCTCGTCTGCCATGGCCTTTTCAAAGCTCGGATCGAGTTTCGCGCACTCTTCCGCCAGGCGATTGCGGTCTATTCGCTCAAGCTTTTCCTGCACAGCTTCCTGAATGGCACGACTACGATTAGTGAATACCTTCCGCCTCACCAGCGCATCTAGCCGGTCCAGGATCCCCTCTTCAATCGTGATTGCTACCTTTGTTTGGCTCATGATGGCTGACCTAGTGGGGTAGGATAATTTATCCTACCCAAGGGGCAACACAACGGCAAGGCGAGGCAGTGGCCAGTGATGTTTATCAGCAAATTCTGGACCGGCCGGGGGGCAGCGACAGCAGCCGGTTACATTGGGCCGACAGCCCCCATGACCGGATCCACGACCTGGGTGACCTCTGCCTGGCTCGGAGCCACCCTGCTACTCTCAGGAACTCACGTCATGGCCACCGAAGAACCCAATTTTCAGATACTTCAACAAACGGAAGACTATGAACTGCGCCGCTACGAACCCTATCGGGTTGCCGAAGTCGAGGTCAGGGGGGCTTTTGAGGGTGTCGGTTCGGAGGCATTCAAGATCCTCGCCGGCTATATCTTCGGCGACAATCAGGGCGAGACGAAGATCGAGATGACCGCGCCGGTCAACCAACGCCCGGTCGAGACCAAGGGACTGCGCCTGGAGATGACTGCCCCCGTGACCCAGCGCCCCGAGGGCGCCACCCCCGACACCTACATAATCAGCTTCGTGATGCCCACGCGCTTCACCCTGGAGACGTTACCCAGGCCCAATAATCCCCGCATCGTCCTACGTGAGGAACCCGCGCGCCGCATCGCCGCGCGCCGCTACGCGGGTTCCTGGAGGCGCTTGCTGGAGGCCTTGCGGCGGGATGGGCTTCAACCGAATGGCACACCGATCTACGCCCGTTACAACTCGCCCTTCTCGCTGCCGATGTTGCGACGCAACGAGATTCTCGTCCCCCTGGCAGACTGACCAAGAAAGCTGAACTTTGTCCGGCTGAGCGAGCCGACGCGGATAAGGAGGGTCGGGTGGCGACTGGCGGGGGTGTCGACCGCAGGGAGGCGGTCGTCAAGCCTACAGGGACGTATTCACGGCGTACCCCGCCAGACGTCACCCGACCCGAAAAGACCGAAAAATGAGGTACGAAGACTGACGCGATGGGCCCTGTGTTATCCACCTGGACTTCCGCCGGGTGAGGGCTGATGGTGTCGAGGCTCGTTCGGAGAGCCTCGACACCGGTCTAAACTCCTCAGCAAGAGGTGACCAGCCCTCACTGCCCCGGCAGAACCTCCACCCGCCCTTCACCCGTCCAGCCACGCTGACGGGGCCGATACATATCCTCCACGGTGGCGGCCGGTTGCAGGAAGCGGCCTGGGGTGACGGCGCGGACCCGGTAGGCCAGTTGGAACTGGGCCGGGTCGCTGGTCTGGCGGTCGACGGCGGCGACGAAGCGGTCGGCGCGAAATTCCTGATGGGCGCTGCCCTCCAGCAGGCCCAGCCAGGGGATGCCCTGGAGGTCGGCGGCGCGTAGCAGGCTGGGGTTCTCGATCTCCAAACCGGCGGGGAGGGGATCATCCACCAGCAGGCGGGCGGCGCCGGGGGCCTCGGCGGTCACCGTCAGGATCACCACCAGGCGCTGACCCTGGGTGAGGCGGTCGGGCTGGACGCGCCGGCCCTCTGGGTCATACCAGGCGCGCTCGACGCGGTAGCCCTGGCCCCCGGCGGGCGGTGCCTGGCGGGGGATGCCAGCGAGGGTGAGCAGGACCTCCAGGGGCTGCTGGCCCCGGTTGACCAGGGTGGCGGGGGTGGTCGCCAGATCCCCGGCGGCGAAGCGCTTGAAGAAGGGCCCTTCCGTCGGCTGGCCGTCCAGGGCCAGGCGCGGCTTGGCGGCGCCCTGCATCAGGGCCTGGGCGGCGACCAGTAGCCAGGCCTGTTCCTGGGTGCTGAGGCGGCCATCCAGGGCGCCCAGATGGTCGATGCGCTTTGCCAGGGCATTGAGGTCGACGGCCTGAGTGCCGGTCTCGGCGGCCAGGGCCAGCATCGCCGCGGCGTCGCGCAGGTCGGAGCCGTAGTCGGTCCGCCAGCTCGCCCCTGACTCGCCCCGGTCCAGCCGGGCCAGGGCGCTGGCGAAGGCACGCTCGGCGCGGGGCCGGTCGCCGTAGAGGGCTAGGGCGGCACCGAGCTGGGCCCGGGCCAGGGGGGTGGCGAAGGCCTCGAGTTTGACCTCGGCGTAGTAGCGCAGATCGCCGATGACGGCCCGGGCGTTGCGCGCCAGGACATAGATGGCGTAGGCGACATCCTCGCCCCCGGCCCGGGGACCCGCCGGGGCGGGGAGTCCGGTGATGAAACCACCCTCGCCCGCATCGGCGTCGGCATCGGCACCTTCGTCCGCCCCTGCCGCGTCGCCATAACCGGCACCCTCGACCCCGGTGGAGGCGTCGCCACCACCGAAGTCCCCGGCATAGGCCAGGCGATTGCGCAGATTATCCAGGGCCAGTTGGAAGGCAACCTCGGGGACGGCATGGCCCGCCTCCCGGGCCCGGGTCAGGAAGTCGGTGACATAGGCATCCAGCCAGAAATCGTCGCCACCCGGGCCCCAGAGCCCGAAACCACCCTCGGCCCCCTGCTTGCCGATGAGGTCGGTGATGGCGGCCTGGATGCGCGGCCCGGTCCCGGCGCCGCCACCCTGGCTACCACCCCGATTGCCACTCTGGCTGCCACTCTGGCCACCACCCGGATGGCCGCCTAGGACGCCCATCAGATCGCCCGCCAGGCCACCACTCTGGCTGCCGCCATGGTCGCCTCTCTGGCCGCTTGTCAGGCGGTCACTCAGACCGGCGGCCAGCGCGATTTCGTTGATATAGAGGAGGGGCAGGGCGCGGCTGGCAAGCTGTTCGGCGCAACCGTAGGGGTAGCGGTCCAGGGACAGGAGCAGCCCCGGCAGGTCCAGGCGACCGGCACCGCTGGCGGAGACCAGCAGGGCGGCGGAGTCGGGCTGGAGGTCCTGGAAGAGGGTCGGGGAGAGGACCAGGCCTGGGCCACCGGGCTTGAGGGTCTCGACCTGGGTCAGGCGCTGAACGGGGCGATTGTCCCGGACCGGGAGCCGCAAGCGCTTGACGATCTCCTGCCCGTCCGGAATGCGCAAGCGCGCGCGCAGGATGGCGTCGCCGCTGGCGAGGGCCCGGAGGGGCACCTGAATGCGGGCGCGCCCGCCCGAAGTCAGCTCCAGTTCTTGATGGGCGGACTGGCCCAGCACCTCGACGGGCTGGCGATCGGGCAGCCATCCTTCTACCTGACTCTCACGGCTTCCACCTGCCTCAGCCCCCCCGATGGGCTGATCCAAACCCACCTCCAGGCTGACCGCCACTCGTCCCGCCGGCCCGGCGACATGGGTCAGCTCCAGCAGGGCGCGAGACTCATCCCCGGGGGCGAGGAAGCGCGGCAGGCTGGCCTGGATGACGATGGGATCGCGCATCACCAGGTCCTGGGCCGCCTGGCCGACGCCGTTGGCGGTCCAGGCCATGGCCATGAGCTTGATGGTGCCATTGAAGTCGCTGGGGCTGAAGCGCACCCGGGCCTTGCCTTGGGCGTCCAGCCGGAGGATGCCGGAGTGGAAGGCCAGCAGGTCCTCGGTGGGAGGCGGCCCCTCCAGGCGCACCAGGCCGCCGTCGCCGCCGGAGCGCACCACCCCGGGGGCGCCCTGCATGCGGTCGATGAGCTGGCCGTAGAGGTCGCGGATCTCCATGCCCAGGCGGCGCTGGCCGAAGTACCAGGCATCCGGGTCCGGCGGCGCGAAGCGGGTGAGGTTGAGGATGCCGACATCCACCGCCGCCAGGGTCACGTAGGCCTCGGCGCCGGGGGGCAGACCGGGCACGGACAATTCCAGATCGAGGGGCTGGCGGGGGGCCACCGGTCCGGTGGGGGTCACCGCGACCCGCAACTGGCGGTCACCCGGATTCACCGCCGCCCAGGCCAGGCCGATGGCGCGGCCGGGCATACGCTTGGCGACCAGGTCCATGGGTCGGTAGAGCAGGGCGGTGACATAGGCCCCGGCCCCCCAGTCGGCGCTGACCGGGATCTCCACCGTGGTGCCGCCGGCCGGGACCTGGACCTCCTGCACGGACAGGAGGCGATCGCCCAGGGCCAGGACCAGGGCGGTGCCGGGGAAGCGGGCCTCCAGATGGGCCCGCACCTTCTCGCCCACCCGGTAGGCGGGCTGGTCGAGGGAGACCTTGAGCAGGTCCGGGGTATCGATGGCCTTGGGAGCCAGGTACCAGCCCGCCTCGAAGGTCAGGCTGGCGGGGATGGCGGCAGGCGCGCTGGCGCGCCCTCCCGGCCGCCCCGGGCCAGCGCCAGCATCCGCGCCACCCCCGGCCCCTGGCCGGGAGACGCCCCCGATACCTGTAACGGGGGATGCGCCAGGGTCGCCCCCCGCCGCGCCGACCGGTGCTGACACCATCAGCTCATAGCCCCCCCAGTCCACCGGGGTCTGAATCCGGCCCGGGGCGCCGGCGCCGAGGTTCAGCTCGCCGCTGGCCACCCGCTCGCGGCGGGTCACGGGCTCATAGTCCCAGCGGCCGTCATATTGGTACCACTGGAAGCTGGTGGTGACCCGCGACAGGGTCCAGCGCAGGCCCTCCACGGCTAGCGGGTTTCCCTGGGGATCGAGGGCGATGACCTCGAAGGCGGCGGTGCCGCCCTCGTCCACCGCCCCCTCGAACAGGGGCTTGATGCCCAGCCGGGGCCGGCTATCCCGCACCGGCCGCTCCAGGGTCCGCTCCACCGGGCGACCACCGCCCTCCAGGACGCGGACCGCGACCTTGGCGACCTGGGGCTGGCTGCCCCCCGGGTGGGACGGCAGATCCAGGGCCAGGCTGGCCAGGCCGGCGGCGTCGGTGCGCGTCGGCGGCAGGGTGGTGCCCACCGGATTGGCCTCCTCGTCCGCCAGGCCGAAGCGATAGCCGGGATATGCGCCAAGCTGGTCGGTCGGCTCCAGGCGTACCTCCGCCTCGACCTCCAGGCCCGCGGCGGGGGCGCCAAACAGAAACCGGGCCTCCAGTTGGACATCCCCGGGGGCGGCGGGGTCGATGGCGTCCCCCCCTAGGCGGGGCTCGAAGGCCAGGCGTTCGGGCTCGAAATCCTCCACCAGGAAGGGCTGCTCCGCCAGGGGCGGGGCCTCCGGGTCGGCGTGCAGGGCGGCGCGCCAGGTGCCGCGCATGGCGGTGGGCGGGAGGTTGACCGCCAGATGGCGTCCCCCCTGGCCCTGATCGGGGAGCAGGGCGCGACTGTGCTCGACCCCGTCGGGCCGGCGCAGTTTGAGGGTGAGGGGGGTGCCGGTCAGGGCGCGGGCGGCGCCATCCCGGGCGAGGGCGGTGATCTGGACCGTCTCGCCCGCGCGGTAGACGCCGCGCTCGGTGGTCAGGAAAACATCCACCGGCCCCGGCGCCGGCCGGCCGGCGACGCCGCGGTCGGCCAGATCGAAGGGCGACTGGGCCAGGTCGAGGAAGGCAAAATCGCCCTCGGCACCCTCGGCTACCAGCAGGGCGGGCTTGTTGCCGCCCTCGCCCCGCAGCAGGCCGGGCTCGAAACGGGCGTGACCCGCCCCGTCCGTGCTCGCCTGTCCCAGGATCTCGTCGTTGCGCGCCACCAGGCGCAGCTTGACCCCCGTCAGGGGCTGGGCGCTGGACAGGGAGCGGACGAAGGCATGGAGGCCGTCGTTACCGGTCAGCCCCGAGAGCCCCAGGTCAGAGACGACGAACCATTGGGTCGCCAGCTCGTCACCCTGGTCCGGGGCCTCCGCCGGCCGGGCGGTCATGACATAGGCCCCCGGTTTGAGGTTCTGGATGAGGGCGCCGAGGGGGACGGCGGTGGTCAGCTCCCGGTTCAGCTCCATGCCGACTTCGACCTCCCCAGACCAGATGGACTCGCCCTGGCGGTCGCGGAGCTCCTGGGTCTCGTAGGGGCTGAGGGCCCTGAGCAAAGGCCCCCCGGCCGCGGCCGTGGCCAGGGCGCGGTCACCCAGACGCAGGACCTGGGCCTTGACCAGGCGGGTGTTGACCGACATCAGGGGGATGGCCGCCTCACCGCCCTTGGGCAGGACATAGGCGCGGCCCTGGAAGCGTACCGCCGGGGAGCGATCGCGGACGTAGATGTCCAGGTCCGCCGCCTGGGCCAGGACCTCCCCATCCGCCGCCGGCAGACCGGGACGCACCCGCAGGCGATAGCGTTCGCCATGGACCACCCCGTCCACGCACAGGGCCTGGGGGTCCGCCTCCACCGTCAGGCCGCGGCCGGTCTCGACCTGGAGGAAGTCGGTGAGGCCCGCCCGCTCCTTGGCCAGGGGGTCGGAGAATTCGACGCAGACGCGCGGACTGGCCGCCTCGGCGTCGACGCGGTGGCCAGTGATGCGGAAACCGTGTTCCGCCAGCCATTGCTCATAGGTGGCGCGGAGGGCGGCATCCTCTTTGATGGCCAGGGCGGCGCGCAGGGCCCGGAGGGCGGGTCGCCACTGATAGCGGACCGCCAGGGTCTGGCCCAGGACCGATAGGGCGCGCACCCGGTCGGCATCCCCACCGGCGCAGAGATAGGCATTGCTGGCGGCGGCGGTGGCAGCGGCCAGCAGGCGCTGACGCGCCTGCCATTCATCCAGCTCGTAACTCAGGTTGGCCCGCGCCAGGCCCAGCCAGGCCGCCGGGGCATCCGGAGTCAGGCGCAGGGCCTCGGTATAGCGGCCGATGGCCGCCGGCCAATCCTGGGCGCGTTCCGCCTCCTGGGCCGACGCCAGGAGCTGGTCGAAGCGGACCGCCACTGGCCGCGGCCGGGCGGCGATCTCCGCCGCTTGACGCCGCGCGATCTCGAGCTCGCTCCGGGGCAGGAAACTCAGATCGGCCAAGCGCCGGGTCTGCCGGTCCTGGTCCTGGCCGGACTTGCCGGTGGTCCCGGTGACGATATGCCCGGAGACGGCGTTGGGGAAGGGGCGGGCATCCTCGTAATCGCTCTTCAGGAAACACCAGCGCGCCTTGCGGTTGTAGGTGAAGGCGCGGCAGCGCGGGTTGGCCAGACAGGCAGACTGACAGGCCTCCAGGTCGATGTCCTGACGAGTCTCCAGATCCTGGCCGTAGTAATCCATCCCCTCCACCACCACCAGGCGGCGCCCGCCAAACTCGCTACCAGGGCTGGTTTGGGCAGCTTGGGCATTTTGGGCGGTTTGGACGGCTTGGGCGTTCTGAGGAGCCTGAGCACCCTGGGTGGCTTGGGTAGACGGGGCGGCTGGAGCGGACGCGGCGACTTTCCCCCCCTGCGCGCCCAAGGCCAGGCCGGGGAGGAGCAGTGTCCAGATCAGGACCAGCAGCAGGGCGACCTGGAGCGGGAGGACTGTCAGGCCAACTGTCATGAGGGGGCGCGCCACACCACCGAAGATGAAAGCCTTTGCCGTGACTTTCACGTTATGAGGATCTGGCAAAAATTGATCGGGGAGGAGGCGAATGGGGAGCTGGCGCCGCGTCATGGGGTAACCCCTCGAGAAAGGGTGAATCACGGTTTCGAGTCTAGCAGCCGGCCCGGAAGATGTTGAGCCAGATCGATCGGCGGCCTATTGCTATTTCAGAATTTTCTAATATACTAATCACTCATGGCCTGGATGACGCACCTGGCCCGAGAACAACAAGGCTTCTGCCACTCCCTTTGCCCTTTTTCGTTTCGAGGTGTGAAAACAATGAACAAGATCGCCCTTGCTATCTCCGTGGCCGCTCTCGCGGCCGTTTCCTCCACTGCCAGCGCCCAGTGGGCCGCCCCCCCGATGGATCCGGCGATGCAGGAAGAGCTGCGCCAGATGGCCACCCGTCAGGCCGAGGAACAGGCCAAGATGCAGGCCGAATGGCTCGCCGCCATGAAAGAGGCCAGCCAACCCCCGGTCATGCGGCCGAGCTACGCCATGCCCCAGATGCCCGAATTCCCGGCCATGCCTGAGTTCCCCGCCATGCCTGAATTCGGTCAGATGCCCGAGTTCCCACCCATGCCGGAATTTGGCCAGATGCCGGAAATGCCCCCCATGCCCGAATTCGGCAAGATGCCTGAGTTCCCCGCCATGCCCGAGTTCGCTCAGATGCCTGAGTTCCCCGCCATGCCCGAGTTCGCCCAGAGGCCTGAATTTCCCCCGATGCCGGAATTCGCTGGCGCCCCGGAAATGCCGGCCTTCCCCGCTTATGGCGCGAGCCGCCCGGTCCATCCCCTGGCCGCCAAGCAGGCCGAGCGCCGTGAGCAGATGCAGGCCCGCCGCGACGAGCAGCGCAAGGCCGCCCAGACCCGCCACGAAGAGGCTCGCAAGGCCGCCGAGGCCCGTCGCGCCGAGGCCCTCAAGGCCAGTCAGGCGCGCCGCGCCAGCCTGGGTAGCGTCGCCCCCAAGGTCTGATCTCCGGGCCTGATCCCGCGGTCGGGTCCGCCCGATCCCGATCACAGCCCTCTTCTCCTGACCCGCCCGGGCGGCCTTTCGCCGCCCAGTTCCCCAAGCCTGAAATCAGGCCCCTAGCGCGAGGCATTCCCATGCATGTGGGAGTGCCTTGTTGCTTTCCGGCTGGCATTTTGGCGAGAAGCGCCGTCAGAAAGTCCTTATCGGCTTGACGACCGGGGCTCTCGGTCGACACCGCGCCAGACGCCCCTCCCTTCTTCTCCTCTCCTCCTCTTCATGCTTACCTCCTCATCAGATACCGAAAACTGAGACAGGTCGTCCAGAGCCAGGCGGTCGGACGCCTCAAAGGGTTGCAATCCTGGCACTCCATCCCATAATTGCATGGGATGATAACGCGACTACTCTTTTTGGCGATTGATCAACGGCTGCGACAATTTCCCGCCGTCGCCCTCCTCGGCCCGCGTCAGGTAGGCAAGACCACCCTGGCCCGCGCCACCCTCGACGAGCGCCAAGGCGTCTACCTGGACCTGGAAAACCCTGCCGATCTGGAAAAGCTGGCGGATGCCTGCGGCTATCTTGGCGCCCAGGCCGGTCGGCTGACCGTGATCGATGAGGTCCAGCGGGCGCCCGGGATCTTTCAGGTTCTGCGCGGACTTATCGATGAGCGTGTTCGGGCGGGTGAGCCGGTGGGGCATTTCCTGCTGTTGGGCTCGGCCTCCATCGAATTGCTGCGCCAGTCGAGCGAAAGCCTGGCCGGCCGCATCGCCTATATGGAATTGGGTCCCTTCGATGTCCGAGAGGTGGCCGACGCCCGCCGGCCGGCCAGCCTCAACCGGCTTTGGTGTCGCGGTGGTTTTCCGCTCAGCTTTCTCGCCGGTTCTGAGCGGGATAGCGTCACCTGGCGTGAGTCCTTCATTCGCACCTACCTGGAACGTGATATCCCTCAACTCGGGCCGCGCATCCCCGCCGAGACCCTGCGCCGTTTCTGGACCATGTTGGCGCACAACCAGGGCGCCCTGCTCAATGCCGCCGACCTCGCCCGGTCCCTCGCGGTCGACGGCAAGACCGTCGCCCGCTATCTGGACCTCCTGGTGGATCTGCTCCTCGTGCGACGCCTGCCACCCTATGCCGCCAACCTGGGTAAGCGGCTGGTCAAGAGCCCCAAGGTCTATGTTCGCGATAGCGGTCTGGTACACACCCTGTTGCGGCTGGATGACCTGGAGGCGGTGCTCGGCCATCCGGTAGCCGGGGCCAGTTGGGAGGGCTTCGTCATCGAGACCCTCTTGCGGGCCGCCCCCGATCGAACCCAGGCCAGTTTCTATCGCACCGCCACCGGGGTGGAACTGGACCTGCTGCTGGAATTGCCGGGCAACCGTCGGTGGGGCATCGAGATCAAGCGTGGCCTGGCCCCCAAGGTCGAGCCCGGCCTGCGCACGGCACTGGCGGATCTCCGCCCGGAACGCGCCTTCGTGGTCTATGGCGGCGAGGAGCGCTACCCCAAGGGGGAGGGTATCGAGGCCATCAGCGTGGTGGAACTCGCTGCGGAACTGGCGGCCCTGGCGGCTTGAGCCTGGGGGCTTGGCCGAGATCTCGGTCGTGATGAACGTAAAATGCCACGGCATTCCTGGTACTCCTGGCGTTCCGGCTCGGGCCTCAGCGCTAATCTGAAAGGCCCCAGGTTCTGCTAATGAAAAGGACCCATCCCCCGGTTGGATTGGATCTGCGCTAACCGAACAGCCCCGCTGGACTTGCCCACCGAACTTGTGGCGCACACTGCCAACGCGAGGCACCTTGCTGAGCGGCGGGAGAGATGAGTCAAGCGCCCCGCTGTCGCTGCTGCGGTCAGCCGTTTTCGCCGCGTTCATTTCGCAGGTTCAGTTTTCGGCGTCGAGGGGAGACGATCAAGACCCTGCTTCATCGGTGACGGCTGCCGAGCCCGTCTGGGCCGCGGTCGCGCGACTTTGCTTCATTTGCCTGCGGTATTCACCGACCAGTTCATCGGCACTCGGAAAGCCTTCGAGCCGAATCCAGGGACTGTCGTCAGCAACGTGGAGGAATGTCAGTGGGATGTGGTTCATCTTGTCACCACGAAAGGCGTCGAAGGCCTTCTGAACCGTAACGATGTCCTCGCGGCTCCCAGTCAAAAGCTCCCAGCCCTCTGCCGCACGGAAGCGTCGCGCGTAATCCTGGAGCCGAGCCGGGGTGTCGTGCTCGGGGTCGATCGAGATCGAGACCAGCCGCACCTGGTCGGCTTCGTCCCCTAGCTTCCGCTGCGTGTGCGCGAAGCTCGCGCTCAGCACCGGACAGATGGTGGTGCAACTGGTGAAGATGTAATTCAGCATGACCGGCTTGGAACCGGCGAGAAGCTGGCGCAGGGACACATGCTCCCCGTCCTGGTTCGTCAGCATGACGTCAGGCACTGGGTACTGAGCTTCCGCTCGCAGAAAGCCCTTCTGGTTCAGCATCGCCGCATGATGCTCATGCCCTTCATGCTGCTGCATGGCAGCCTGGTGGCCCACATGCTGGTCGTGAGCGCCCACCGGCTGTTCCGGTGTCACGGCATGGATCATGTGCTGGTGATGGTCATGGGCCTGGCCCGCCCCAGCGGATGGGGTCTGCGCCGTTACCATCATCGTGGAAGTGCCAAGGACCGCACTGATGACGACCGCGAGGGTCTGGCGGCTAAGGGGCGAAGTTGCTTTGGACATGCTAAGTCTCCCGTGTCGATGCGGCGCTGCCGCAGGTGTGGTGTGGCCTTGTCTTCGGCCCTTCTCTGCGGCGCTCGTGCGCCGGCTCAATTGATCACCCAATCACTCACTGGCACCAACCGTGGCGGGTCGTCTCCCAAGAGGCGCGCGATGTAGCAGCCCTTCGCCGCGTAACGCTGTTCGGGACCAAAACTCAACCGGTGGTAGAGAGGGATGGCGTAATGCTGATCGCGCATCATCTCGAAGGCCTCCAGGAAATAGTCGCGGTAAAACTCGCTGCGAATGGCGCCAATGGCCCCCGGTAGCATCCATCCCAGGAAGTACATCTGGGCCTGGATCGCCGAATTGCCGAGGGGGATATCGCGCGCCTGAAGCCACCGGTCGACGATGCCCTGCCGGCGCATCCTCTCCTCGGGCAGGCTGTACGGATAGGTCAAGAGCAGCCGGTCCCGGACCTCTGTTGGGATCCGCGTCAGGTCAGTACCCGCAAGGCGCGAGGACATCAAGACCGCCTCGACCTGACCCGCGACCGCTGCGGCCGCCCGCGCCGCCGCAACCAGCGCATCACCCTCCAGCCACAGCAAAAGTACCGTGGGGCGCTGTCCCTCCAGCCCCCGCATCCACTCCGCCGGCGCGGGCTCTTCCCCGGGTGCGAACGGCAGCGAATACAGGCGGGTTCCACCGCCTCGTTCCCAGGTCTCTCGGAAGCCGCGGGCCGCATCCTCGCCCTTGGTGCCGGCCTGGAACATCTGGAGCACCGGTGACTGGTCACCCGCCTTGCGGTGGGCCGAGAGAAACTGCGCCGCCGACTCGCCCTCCTGATACAGTCCCTTGGAGAAGTAGAGGGTGTAGGTGTCGGTATCGGAGACGACCGGCTGATCCGTTACTGGCAGGATGGCGGGGATATCGTGCGCCTCGCAGAAGGCGTGAATCGGCGCCCAAGACCCGGCGGCAATTCCGCCCAGCAGCGCGAACACCGGCCGTTCCTGGTAGTGCGCCTCTAGCTGGGCCTGCCAGCCGTCGGGTGGCCCCGTGAGCTCCCAAACGTCGAGGGTCAGCTTGCGGTAGGCGCCGAACTTCTCGGTCTTGTAAAAGGGGCCCGATCGCGCCCGGCGCTCGTAGGGTCGCGTCTGGGTGTTGCGGGCGTCGATATGCGCCTGCAGCGTGGTCAGCATCGCCTCGCGATCGGCCGGATCCACCCCCTCCGTGATGACGGTGGCAAAGCGGATCACCTCTTCATCCGCCCCGGGGTCGGTGTCGGTCGACAGATTACGCAGATAGTGGATCAGGACAGCCATGTCCCGGTCGTTCAGCTCGTAGCGTGGCATGACGCGATTCAGTTCACGCCCGGTCGGATCGAGGCCGGTGCGCAGCGCGTGGGCGAGGGCCTCGTCGCTGTAAGGCGGGCGCTCGTCATCCATTTCAAACCGTGTCGGGAGGGTCCAGCGTTCGGTAGAGCCCGGCCCCTGATGCTGCTTGGTCGGGTTCCAGGTACCGGCCCGCCGCCGCGGCCGCCCCAACTCCTTGCCGCTGATCGGCCAGGCAATCACCGAGCCCTCCAGGGAGCCTAGACCGCTGCGCCGATGGCAGCTCACGCAGTTGAGCATGGTCCCGTCCACCGCCACGTCGCCGGCGACGATGGCTCGCACTGGTTCGCCGTCGACGCCGCGACCTTCGCGGTACAGACGCTCGCCAAGGGCCAGCGCCTGCATGGCAGGGAAGCCCGCCACTGACCCATCACCGGTGTCGCTGGCCCTCGCTTGCGGCAGTGCCGAAATGCCGAGGGCGAGGATCAGCGTCACGCCCAACACTTGAACAGGATTCGTGTGCATGGTCGGCTACTTATTCTTGCCTTTACCGCCACCGGTGCCACCGCCCGCGGTCGGACAGGCCTTACCGCTCCGACGGTCGACCCCATCGCAGTCCTGATCGATTCCGTCCCCCTTGATGTCGCAGGCGGCGGGATTGATCGCCGGATCGAGGTCGTTACAGTCAACCGGCGTACCGCAGTCCGCCTCGGCGAAGAAGGCGTCGCCATCGACATCCGTGCATACCGGTCCCGGCGGCGGCAGCGTGCCCAGGAGATCAAGCGCGACGGGGAGGTTGAGCAGGCCGTGGCCGGCGGTGTTGTCCGCGCCGGCGGACCCGATATCGGTCGCGCCCGCCTTCAGGGCCTGCTCGAGGGCGGCGACGCTTGCGTCCGGGTGCGCCTGGCGCAACAGGGCGATGGCACCGGCGACATGGGGCGCCGCGAATGAGGTGCCACTGACGCTCTGATAGCCTCTCCCGAGGTCGGCCGCCCTGATACCGACGCCTGGCGCCACGACTTCCGGAAAAATGCGGCCGTCACAGGGCGACGGGCCGATGCCGCTGGTCCAAGTCACTTTCAAGGTCGAGTCGACCGCGCCCACCCCGAAGCCATCCGGATTGTTCGCCGGGCTCACGCTGCCCAGGCTTCCTTGGTTTCCCGCGGCAAACACCACCGCGATTCCGACGGCCTTCAGGACCTCGAGGTCAGACTGGAACTCCAGGATGCACTCGCCTACCTGGTTGGCAAATCCCCAGGAGTTGTTCACCACGTCAGGAATGTCGGCCGTCCCGGGGTTGCCGTCCGGGTCCAGCAGCCACTGGAACCCCTGGTGAATGCCGCTCAAGGCTGCGACGCCAGCGTCATTGAAGATCTTCACCGCGATCCACTTGGCCCCCGGGGCGACGCCAATCGAGGTGCCGCCCGCATCCCCGCCGACAGCAACGCTCATGGTGCCCGTGCCATGGCCGCTCCGATCGTAGGGGGTCGGATGCTCCCCATTGGGGTCGAACCAGCTATTGGACCCAGCACGCCAGCGACCGACGAGGTCCGGGTGGGAGGCATCGACGCCGGTATCCATTCCAGCAACGACGCTTCCCGCTCCGGTCAGCCCTTGGCCCCACACCGCCGGGACCTGAACGGCCTCCAGGTTCCACTCGCTTGGCGCGGACGCGGTCGGCTCCGGGCTTGGCGCGGCCAGGGTGGCATCGAGCTTGATGCGCTCGATCTCCGGCAGCGTCGCCAGATCGCGCACCAGATCCGGACTAGCGGTTGCCGCCAGGGCGTTGATCGACCAGAGCTCGATGATCCGCGTGGCGCCGCCCGCCTTCAGCAACTCGACGGCCGATCCTTGGCTCTCATCCGCCAGGTTGCGCAGGGCCCACAGCAGGGCGGCGAGCTGCATGCCGCCGCCCTGCCCTTGCCCGGGAAAGACGCTCAGATCCACGCGCTCCGAGAACTGGGCGATGAATGCGACATCGGCGCCGGATTGCATCGCCGCCTGGAGGTCAGGGTCGATGACGGTGGCCCCGATCACCGCGCTCCAGGGCATGGCCAGGCCAAACATGGCCAGGGCGATGGGGTGCTTCGCGACACTCATCTTCATCTCCTTACTCCACGACCAGGTTTGGGGCCCAGAAGTCGCCGATGGCGACCGTCACCTTGTCGCCCGTCTTGACCAGCCCACCGGCATTGCCGAAGAAGGTCCAGTAGATGCGACCTTCCTTGGGCGTGTCGGAGCTCCGCAGGGGACCGACCTTGGCGGTCTTGGGCACCGCGAGCACCTTGCCGGTGGCCTGGTGGATCAGGGTGGGCTTGGTCTTCCGCTCGAAGAGTGCGGTCGCCTTCTCCGGATCCAGGACGCGGTAGCGGAAGTCGAGCATGTGACCGTGGGCGGTCCGGCGCAGAGAGACGATCTCCACGCCCCAACGGTCTTTGAGTTCCGCGTTCAGCGCCAGCAGTTGCTCCAGGGCGTCGACTCCTTGGCTGTCCGCGGATGGCGGGATTTCCAGAGAGACCAGCTCGTCGGCGGCCAAGGCGATGTTTGAGGTGGATGGGCCAAAGGCGATGGCCGAAGCCAGCACGCCGGCGGTTAGCAGCTTTTCGAATGTCGGTTTCATGGCATCTCTCCAATCGGTGTTTCGCAGGCGAGGACCGAGGGGTCCCCTGTCTTTTCGCGGGTCACGATGCTCGACCCCCAAGACCTCCCCACGGCAGGGGGGAGGTTCCTTGGGGTCGGTGTCGCGACTGAGGGGTCGTAGATCGCGGCCCGCGGCTTCCGATCAGCATTGGCCAAAAGGCGATCGCCGATGCTGAGCGCGCGGGCGCGGGTTGCCGTTACTTGACTACATTGATCCTGACCGTGGCCACGTTAGAGGTGGCGCCGTCGTTGTCCTTGACGGTGTACTGGAAGGTGTCGGTACCGCGGTAGCCGGCGCTCTTGGGCGTGTAGTCGATGCTGCCGTCGCCGTTGTTGGTCACGGTGCCGCCCGCCGTGGCGATCGTTCCGGTTGTGATGACGACCGAGGTCGCGTCGATGGTGCCGTCTTGATCCATGTCGTTGGCCACGATGTTGTAGTTGTCGAGTAGCGTGTTCCTGGGCGTCGATGCGGTGTCGTCGTTGGCGGTCGGCGCGATGTTGTCAGGCGACGGGGGCGCGGCGATTACCGAGACCGTCACCGTCGCCAGCGAGCACAGCGAAATCGGATCGCAGGCCTGGTAGGTGAAGGTGTCAAAATCACCCGCATTAAGCCCGGCCGCATTGAAGGCGAACCCCCCCTCCGTGCCCAAAGGGGTACTCAGGGTGCCAAGGGTGGGCGGCGTCCCGATCTGCGCTGTCAACGTGTCGCCGTCGGGGTCGGAGTCGTTCCCGAGCACGCCGGGTCCCGCCACCGTCAGCGTTTCTCCCGCGACCACTTGATAGCCATCGGCCACCGCCACGGGCGCGTCGGCGGTCCCGTTGACCGTGATGCTAACGACCGCGACATTGCTATTCGGTCCGCCAACCCCGTCGTTGGCCAGATAGCTGAATTGGTCAGGGCCGAAGTAATCCGCGTTCGGGGTATAGGTGAAGGAGCCGTCGGCCGCAAGACCCGTTCCCAGGCTGCCATGTGCCGGACTACTGACGAGCAGGGCTGCGGCAGCCCCACCGGTGTCATTGTCGAGCACCCCGGCTGGCGAACCTCCCGCTGTCGTCGTCAGGGAGTTGTCCTCATCGATGGTGTAGTCACCCGGGTTCGTAGGGTCACTGACCCCCGTCGGCGCAGCGGTGACCGCGTTTGCCACCAGTTGGGCGACCATGCCGCCGTTGGCCAGGTTGAGCGCCCGGTCGTAGAGGGCGTAGGAGCCGTCGGTGCTGGCATTAACGACCGCATCGATGGTCTTTCCTGCTTGCAGCTCAAGCCCATACTGCTCCATGGGGTGCGGATAGCGGTGGGCGTCCTCGGCCTTGAGGTCCAGGTAGAGGCCCCCGCCCAGGGTGGGCACGAAGGTCTCGATCCCCGCGTTGACGAAGCGCAGCAACACGTCTTGGTTCGTGCTGAGGGCGACTTGCGGGTTGGTCCCGTCATAGGACTGGCCGTTGATCAGGAAGTACTTCGGGTTCCAACCGCTTTCCGTGACGTTGAATCCGTCCTTGCTGGGGTCGTCAACCCTCGAAACCCGGGCACCGCCGTAGGCGGCCGGATTCGCGTTCAAGCCCGGATCGATCGCGCTGAAGACGAGCACCCGGTCCTCGAAGTAGGGAACGTCGGAGTACGCCAAGTTGGCGGCCTGGTCCACGACGAGGGCCCCATAGAGCCCCATGGGTACCTGGGTCCGGATCCGGTCCGTGGCGCTGTGGTAGAGGAAGGTGCCGGACCTGCCGGTGAGATCGAAGATGTAGGTGGCCGTGCCGCCATTTTCCGCGGCTTCGCTCGTAAATCTCCCGGGCGTACCGCCGGACGCGCTGCCCCTGAGTCCCGGGATGAAGAGCGACACCGGCTCGGCGAGGCAATTCTTGAGGTTCACCGTGAGGCCGGCCGATGCGGCCGTGCGCAGCGTTGGTCCCACGTTCCAGGTTGCCGTCGGATCGACCGATGTACAGTCGAAGCTCGCGGCATCCGTGACCTCGACGTAGCCCCACATGTTGATGGAGATGCCGCCACCGGGCGGTGTCCACTGCCCAGGTACCGCCACTAGCTCGGCGGCGAAGGACGGCATCGCCGCCAAGGCGAAGATGGCCAGCGCCGGCGCCCGCGTACGTGTCTTTCTCATGATCTTCTCGGAGTTCATTTCGGGTTCACTCCTACCTTAAGGAATGGTTGTACCGGGCGGCTCAACAACCATCATGCTGAGCATGCCGCCGGGGAAGATGTCGAAGTTGGTCAACTCCTTTTCGGTGTGCGAGTGCCACATGAAGAAGTAGCCCAGGTTCGGGTTCAGGCCGCCCTCACCCGGTGGCAGGGGTTCGCCGGAACCCATGTACGGGCTTCCCGACCACCAGCCGCCGAAGGCCAGGTTCTGGTTCTCGGGTAGAACGACCGGGAACGGCTTGCCGTGGTCGGCGCAGTACTCGTGGGTCACCGGGTCATACTTAGGTGCTCCCGGGTCCTGCGCCTGACCGACAGCCTTCCCATTGCATGTGTGCGGCAGGTTCACATCCGTCCCGCCGTAGATATCCCAACCCAGCTTCTCGCCAGTCCATTCGAAGATCGCGTCCACGGTCTGGCCGGGAACCGACAGGGTCGTGAAGCGCTTGCGCGGCGCCAGGGTCTGACCGTCGTCGAGCAGTAGCAGGCGGCCATAGCGGGCGATCTCGGAGTAGTGATTGCCGTGCAGGTGGAGCGGATGCTGGTCCTGGTCGCCGCCGAGGATGCGCACCAGTACCCGCTGCCCCGGGGTCATGCGCGGGGTGCAGTTGTAGGGTTGGTGCGGCAGCCAATTGACGAACGGGTCCGCCAGGTCGTCGGGGGCAGCGCGGCCGTTGATGAACCAGTAGACGGGCCAGCGCGCGGTCACGTCGATCTCACCGAAGCGATTCTGCTCGGCTAGCTGATGGATCTTCGGGTCCATGGAGGTGAGCAGGAACATCACCTCATGGTCAAAGGCCGTCTCGGGATGGTTGTAGGCAAAGCCTTCACCCTGGGTCGGCCGCACGATGATGGCGCCCACCAGACCCATCTCGATCTGAAGCTTGGGATCGGTGCCCGAGTAGTACATGTAGGTCCCGGGCTCAGTGGCGGTGAAGGTGTAGGTCACGACGTCCGCTGGTCCGCAGGACTCCTTGGTGAGGAGGCCGTCGCTGCCGCCAGACGCGGTGACGCTATGGCCCGGAAAGACCATCGAGGTGCACTTTGCGAACGGCAGATTGCTGGTCAGATTGATGGTGACCGCGTCACCCTGATCCAGAATCAGGGTCGGCCCGGGGTACTGAGGCACCTCTGCTGGGTTTGATCCTGGAGCATGAAAGCCCCAGAAATGGATGGAGCCGCCATCCGCGGTGCTGACCTCCCCGGCCCCGGCGGTGAAGCTAAAGTTGTTGGTTGCGCTGGTGATGCCGTCGATCCGCGCCTGGGCCTGTGCGATGCCGACGGGCAGCCAGAGGAGGGCGGCCACGGCCGCGATCGCGAAAACCCCGCTCTTCGGGCGGGTTATGTCAGATACCTTCATATCGGTTCTCCGGTCAGTTGATCACGATCTTGGTCATCATGCCGCCGAGGTCTGTGGCCTCGTCGTTGTTGGCCAGGTACTGCAGGTTGGAGGCGTAGAGGTAGTACTCGCCGGCAGGCACCCCGGCGGTATTGAGGATGACGTCCACAGACATGCCGCCCCCCATGGTCACCGAGTTGGTGGTGTAGTGGAGCTTGGTGCCGTTGGCGGCCATCAGCTCCTTGGCGTCGATACCCACGACCTCCAGCGGGATGCTCGGGCTGATCAGGGTGTGGGTGGCCGTGATGTTGAGGTTTGAGAGCCGCAGCAGGACCTTCTGGCCTGCCGTGGCCGTGATTAGCGAGGACGCCACCTGAGACTCAATACCGCCGTTTTCGAGGGGTGCCGAAAGTGGATTTGGATTCACCGTATCCGGGTAGCCGCGGCCGTTGATCATCGGATAGCGGTCCCACATCAGGGCGAAGGGCAGCGGCTGTACGGCCCAGCTCGCGTCGTGGAAGTCGGGGTCGAACCCGCCGAGTTGCAGCGGGTACTCCTTGTCGTAGGCGGTCGATCCGTCCCCGTCGTTGTAGACATAGCCGCATGGAATGCCTGCAACGTCATCCGGGGTGCCGCATTCCATGTCGTTGAGGCCAAGGTTGCCGGCGGGAATTCCATTCAGGGAATCCCCGATAAAGCTCTGCGCAGCGAGTACGTACAGGTTGCCGAGCATGCCCATCTGCATATGCTCAGTGGCCTCGACATGGCAGTGGTACATGAAGGTACCTGGCTCCGCCAGGTTGTAGTAGTAGGTCAGGGTGGCCCCCTGGTTGATGGCGATACCCGACTCCGGCAGACCGTCGAACACGGTGGACGACTGCGGGAATCCGTGGAAGTGGACGGTATGCGGGTCGAACAGATCGGGCCGGATCACCATGCCAACGTTGGTCAGGCTGAGGTAGAAGTTCTTGCCCTGGTCGACCACGATCGCCGGGGCCGGGAAGGCCGCGGCCAGCAGGCCGTTGCTCAGGACATCCGCTGCCGGGGTGCCGGTCTGATCCGAGAAGCCGAAGATGTACAGCGGCCGGCCGTCCGTCATCGTCACGAAGCCGTCCCCACCCGTGATGTGCATGCACTGGACGTTCTGGTCGATCGCGTCCTGGGCCTCGTTGTACCTGCCGCTCGGTGGACCAGCGGTGACGCTGTCCAAGCAGTCGCCGTCGTTGTTGCGGTCGCAGGGGCACTGGATGTTGACCTGCGCCGAGGTCGGCATCCAGGGGACCAGGGTCGCGGCTAGCGCCAGCGACACCGCTCCGAAAAGCCTTGCCCGTCTCTTGGAAAACGCTGTTGGGGTCTGACTCGTCGTCGTATTCATCATCGTGTCCTCTCCCCGGCACCCGGCCGGACCTGAGCCCGGACGGGTGCCGTTATAGGCAGTGGATTAGGGAGCGATCTCGTCGGCGCCAATGTCGGATTGCCCGGTGGTTGGCCGCGTGTCGCCATCGATGTCAGGGCTGATCCCTCGGGTGGCCGCATTCGCCGCCGTTGAGCCGGACTGGATGCGGTAGTTGCCGAACAGGGTCCCCGGGTCGCCGTCTGGTGTCGCCATGTCGTCATACAGGGACAGCGGTCCGAAGCCCGGTCGGATGAAGTTCCCTCCCTCGTCGAAGGCTGCCGGCGCCTGGATGCCCGTGTTGATCTCGAGCTGGACCACGGCCGAACGGGCACCGTTGAGGTACTCGGAGACGAACATCGGATTCGCGCCGCCGGTGCCGGTCTGAACGCACGAACTGCATGTCAGGTCGCCCGTCGCGCCGATCACCGCCAAGTCGTCGAAGACGATCGTGTTCCCGCCGGGGCACGTGAGGGCGCCGCTAACGTCCGGACACAGCCCGTAGGTCGAGGTACAGCTTGAATCACCAGGCACGCAGCCGGAGGTGGCGTCCACCCAGAAGTAGAACTTCCGGTTCTGCCACACGATGTTCTCCGAGAAGGCCGTCGGGCTGGAGAAGGACGCGATGTAGGCACCCGGGATCGCTGCCAGCGCCGTGGTGTGGGCCCGGCTAACCATGCCCGCGCCGGGTTGCGGCGTGGACTGGTTCGGGCTTCCCGGCGTGAAGGCGTCTCCGGCGGTCGCCAGGCTGTCGTTGTGGGCAAGGGTGTTGTTCCGGATGCTCACCGCGACCGCATCCTGCAGCGATATGCCGCCACCGGCCAGGCCCGACACGTTGTTGGTGATCAGATTGTTGAACACCTCGACCGAGTACCACTGCGGGGGTTGGTTCTGGTTCTTCGGTGCGGTATTGCTCGGATTGTTGGCGACATCCTGGCCGTTGACCGCTTGCAGGCGGATGCCGCCACCATCGCCAGATCCGGCAGAGTTGCCCTGGATGAGGTTGCGCAGCACCTGGACGTTGCCTGCACCGGGTGTTAGGCCGCCCGCCACCAGGGGCGGAGCGCCACCGATGAAGATGCCGCCGCCGGAGACGGTCGAGCCCTGGAAGAAGGTCTCGTTGAAGATCAACTCGTTGTCGGCGATGAGCGGCACAGGGCTCGTCTGATCAGCCCTGTCGCTCAAGCCGATGTGGCCGATGCCGCCACCGTTACCCAGCGAGTAATTGCCGCACACCCAGTTCTCCGTCACGGCGTAGGAATCCGCGCCGGTGCACAGGGTGATGCCGCCGCCGGCGCCGCCGAGCCCGCCGTTGAACACCACCTGGTTGTGGTGGATCGACAGGTGGTCGTTGTCGCCGTCCGTGTAAGCGAGGCCGGCATTGGTCTCCTGCGTGATCAGCGGATGCCCCACCCGGATACCGCCGCTGTAGAAGCCGCTGTTGTTCGCGATGCGGTTGTTGGAGATCTGCAGGTAGTCGGCATAGCCGTTGGCGATGACGCCGCCGCCGGTGTCCGCGCTCTTGATGGTGAAGCCATCGATACGGGCTTCCCGGTTGTTGCGCGGGTTGTTCCCGTTGAGTCGCTGGTAATCGAACGACTGGTCGCCGGTTGCCTTGGCGAGCACCAGCACGCCGGCGCCCTCCTCGTTCCATAGGGTCACGGGCTCGGGCGTGCCGGGGCCGAACTGCTGGCCGGGCAGGAGGTCAACGGCGCCCGTGGCGATGAGACCCTCCGCCAGCGCCCGCCAAGCGGCAAGCTTCTCGGTCGGCTGCTTGAGGGCGTTGATGGTGGTCGAGCCTTCGCCCCAGCCCTGGAGCTGGACCGGCTTCCACATCACGACCATCTCGTTGTACTGGCCGGGTTCGACCAGGATCAAGTCGTTCGCGTTGGCCGCGTTGATGGCCGTTTGTATCGACTGGCCGGCCGCTACCGTGCGTACCGTGCTGCCCTGCCGCAGGCCCACCTGGACGGTAACGCCCGCCTTGGTGGTTTGGCCGTTGGCACGGGTGACCGTGAGCTGGCGGCCCCCCCTCGAACCGGCCGCGCCGACGCGGGTGTTGGCCGGAATGGTGCAGCTGATCGGCTCACCCCAAGTGCAGCTCAGGTTCCCTAGGTCGCCCAGGGTCACGGTTCCAGTCGTCCCGAAGCCGTAGTCGCGGGTCACGAACTTATTGATCGTGTCCGAGCCCGGCGCGCAGGCACCCGCCGCGGGGTTGCAGTAGTTCGGGTTCTGCACCGACACCAGTCCCATCGAGTTGATGGTGATGGTCTGCTCACCGCTGATGAACTCCCCGCGGGTGGATTGCTGGCCGCTCGTCACCGAGTAGGTCGGGATGTAAGGACCGCCTTCGTTCACGCTGACGCTGGAGATCCGTGGCGTCCCATCGGGGTACTCGCAATCCAGCGGGAACTGGTCGGGGCCGGTGAAGGCTGCCACCGGCACCACCGGCGTGTCGAGGTAGGTGGTCACACCCGGCATGTACTGGAAGGTGTAGCAGAAGGTGCTGTAGAGCTGGTTCCAGTTGGGATCCGGGTTGTTGGGATCGTCGCCCGGGTCGTTCATGCAGGTGGTCAGCATGTTCGGCGACATGCCGCTCGGCGCCGGCATATTGGTAGTGATGGTGGACGGCGCCAGGAAGTTGTACAAACCGTACTGGTCCGACAAGGTCTTGCTGATCACGCGGCCCGTGAAGTCACGGATGGTGATCGGCACGAAGGGCGGCGCGAACTTCTCACCGAAATTGGGCGCGTTTGGATCGAACTCGTTCTGGGTGTCGTCAAGGATGAAGCCGAGGGCATGCGCGGCCACCGGCACCTCGGTAAACAGCCAGAAGTCCGCCGCCGCGTTGGCGCCGGTGGACAGGGTGACGAGCTTGGTGTCGCACAGCTCCACGTTCCGACCGGCGAAGGGCGCCGCGATCCGCTCGTCCGGGAACAGGGTCAGGAACGGCGGAACCGTGTGCAGATCGCCCACGCAAGGCGGCGGCAGCAGCGCGGGGGGCGGGTTGTATGCGTCGCCGAAGTCGACATTCTTATCCTCAGGCTTGAGGATCTCGTAGCCGGCGGGTGCGATGACCTCGACGAGGTAATCGCCGACGGGCATTTTGCCGGCATCGGACCAGAGTACGCAGCCCCCTGCCAAGCCGTCCTCATCCAGGCAGATCTGGTCGAAGGCATAGCCGCCGTCGAACACGGCCGGCCGGGCTTGGTTGAACATGCGCAGTCCGTCCCAGCAGTCCTGCGGATACGTCGTGACACCGTCGGGAGAGAACGTGAAGGGGCCGGTGCCGTTATTGCCCCACTTGCAGCCCGTCGGGCGGCTCTCGTCCCAACTATCGGTGACAGCCGTATTGAGCAGGGCCCCCTTGACGAGGGTCCCGTCTGGATTGCGTTGCAGCTCATTGGTTCCGGCAGCGCGCAGTGGTGCGTAGAGATTGACCGTAACGCCGGGGATGCCCGGTTCCCAAACCTCGGCCGCCGCGTACTCGGGATCGTTCTCGGCGCGGGTCACCGCGTAGTAGACGATGCCCGTGATGCCGCCGTTCTCGCCATCCGGATAGTGACGCTTGCCCCAGAGGAAGGCATTGGTCTGGCCAAGGAAGCCCTGAAAGCCCTGGGTCAAGACTGGGCCACGTTCGACCCGATAGTCCACGGTCTCCGTGCAGGGATCTGTCAAGTTGGGGCCGCAGGACCCATCAACGGGGTTCAGCTGGTCCTGCGGCGCGATGGCGCGGCCGAAGGTAAGGTTGTTGTCGTCGTACGGCGCCGGCCCGAAGACCGAGGCGGGGACCGCACCGCCGTCATCCACCACGACGGTGACGCCGGTGGCTTGATTGCGCACGAAGTCGACCTCAGCGACCAGCCAGGAGAAGAATGGGAAGACCTGGTCGAAGGCGAAGGCGCCAAGGCCGTCCGAGACGTTGCCCTGGTAGAGGGTGCCGTCGCGCCAGCGCAGGTTGAAGCCCGTCTCGAGGGCGGTGGGCCCCTCGTTGTCATCCCACATGCCGTTGGCGTTGAGATCGTCGAAGGCGCGGTGCTCGGAACGGTGGAACCACTGGAAGACGGGCACCTCGCCGAGATTGCAGGCGCCGTTGGGCGTGACGCAGCTACCATCCTCGTTGATGGTGATGCCGTGGAAGCCGAAGATGAGGTCAAGGGCCGAGTCCCAGATGGCAAGCTGGTAGCTCCCGGGTGGGACATTGGGGATGCTGAATTCGCAGTTCGCGCTGGTCGGCGCGGCGAAGAGGCCTTTACCCGGTATACCGCCCGTCATTTCGTTCAGGCCCACCCACGGGGTGGTGTGACCGAAGCATCCGCCGTTGTAGAAGGTGTAGTCCGGCGGCCGCGACATGTGCTGGTTGACGATGGTTCCGCTGATCGCGGTGGTGCCTCCCGCTGGGAGCTCATTGAACTCCTGGACGAAGCCGATGAAGACGTGGAACCCCGGGGGTCCGAACTCGGCGAAGTAAGGGGGCTCGCCGGCCTTGACCCAGGCGTCGATCACCTTGGTGCCCTCGATGGTCGCGGTCTGCTGCCAGCCGCCGCTATCCAGGATTTTGTTGCCGTTCCGGTCGATATCCTCAGGACCAGGAAAGTTGCCATGGGGAGCCAGGTCCGCGTCGCCCGTGGGCGGTACTGCCTGGATGCCGTATTTGCCGGGGGCCAGATTCTTGATGGTCAGCCGGCCGTCGGGGCCGGTGACGCAAGCACCACCGCACAGCGGGTTGCCGAAGGCATCCTGACTCATGATGCCGGCAGAGGCACCATAGCGGCCGCCGGCATCCTCGACGATGATCGTGAAGCCGCTCATGTCGTTCTGGCCGGGGCCGGTGCCGGGATCCTCGGTGGGTAGGTCGGGGGCGTTGTTGATGGGCGCGTTATCGTTGAAGACCAGGATCGTGATCTGCGCCGTCTCGATTGGGTGCTGGTTGACGTAGACGTTGGTTGGCGGGACGTTTCCAGCGCCGTCCGTGACGAATGAGGCACCGCCGATGGTGTAGCCGGCGCGGGGAACGACGGAGACGTAGTACTGAGTGTTTGGCTCATAGCCAGTCGCCGGGATCACATCGGTCGCGCACGAGTCCGCCGGATTCGCGCCGACGACATCGTCCCAGCCCACGCATCCCTTGGCGACCACCGGCATGTAACTCTGGTGGAAGCCTACCGAGAGGGTCTCGCCGCCTGGGTGCCCGTCGTTGAGCTGATCCCAGTTGGGATCGAAAGTGGTCGGGAGTGCGGTGCCGCTGACATCGGTCTGGACATGGTAGGTCTTGTCTTTTTCGACGAGCCAGCGATAGGCAGTAAGGCTGCCCGTTTCGGTTCCTTCAGCCGCAACGCCGATGACATCCAGCCCCGGCAGGTTCCCGGCGCTTGCCGTGAACGGCACCGGTAATGTCAATAAGGCGAGAACGGCCAGATGCAACACTCGCCTCCTCCCCCTCGGATACAGCCACCGCGATTGCGTTCTCATGTGGTTAACTCCCGCCTCTCGGCTTGGATGGCTAACAGTCGGCTCGATTGACGGCGCTGTCGGGGCATGGGAAGCCAGGTGTTCAGGATCAAATACTGCTAATCTGGGTAGTGCTTGACGGCGCGGTCGGTACAAGCAAGTCGCCAACATCGGAAACTTGCCCGTTAGACTGAGACTAGAGGGGCGAGGGAAAAGAATCAGGTAGGCCGGGACCTTATTCGGCGGGGGGCGAGGACCCCATTCAGCGGTAGGGTGATGGGCGGGTCTGCCATCAGCCAGGTAGGGTGCGCGGGCAGGGTCGGCATCGAGCAGCAGCCCCTTCCCTATCCTCCCTCTGCTCTGATAGGGTTCCTTCAAAATCCGATGGGGTCGAGCGGGTCCCGGGAGCGGGTCTTGCGACCCTGAACCGCCCGTTGCGGGCGCCGGATCTCATCAACCTAAGGAAACGCTGAAGAATGACCCGATTTCTCTCTTTCCGCCCTTGGAGAGCGTCATTTTTGACTTAGCAGCCCGTTTTAACCCGTTTTTGGGCTCATTTTGGGTATTCTGAGTGGCTCTTGTGGTCCATTACGCCCC
>JAHDND010000142.1 GCA_018435665.1 Candidatus Thiosymbion sp.
CCGAGTCGGCGAGGGTTTCACGGATTTGCTGGATATCGGAAAATCGCCGTAGAAAGGCCTCGACGCAGGCCGGATCGAAATGGCTGCCAGCCAAACCATGAATGTGATCGCGCGCCTGCTCGGTGGACCACTTGCCCTTGTAGGGGCGAACCGAGGTCAAGGCATCGAAGACGTCGGCGATGGCGGCAATCCGGGCGGGCAAGGGGATCTGCTCTCCGTGGAGACCTTTGGGATAGCCGGAGCCGTCATACTTCTCATGGTGCGACAGGGCGATAGTGGCGCCAAGCTGAATGTAAGGGGAGGGACTATCGCGCAGGATCTCATAGCCGAAATGGCTATGCATGCGAATCACTTCGAACTCTTGGGAAGTGAGCCTCGCTGGCTTCAATAAGATCTGATCGGGAATACCGATCTTGCCGATATCGTGCATTGGCGCCGCCAGTTCGATCGCATCGGCCTCGGCGTCCGGGCATCCAAGGGTTTGGGCGATCAACCGGCTGTACTTGGCCATGCGCAACACATGGTTTCCCGTATCCTCGTCACGGTATTCACCCGCCCTGGCCAGCCGCAGGAGGGTTTCTTTTTCACGAGCGATGATCTGGCGGGTGGCCAACTCGACCTGCTCTTCCAGCCACTTGGCCCGCCCGCTGATGATCTTCTGCTGGCGGTGCAGTGTCAGCAAATTGCGACAGCGTGCCTGGCACTCATGCTGGTCGATCGGGCGATTGAGGAAATCCGTCGCCCCCGCATCCAATGCCTGATAACGGACGTTTCTGTCATCCATGACCGTGACCATGATGATCGGCACATCGTTGCACTCGGGCTGGCCACGGATGTGCCGAATGAAACTGATGCCATCCATCTCCGGCATCATGAAGTCGGTCACGATCAGATCCGGTGTCGCCAAGGCGAGATGGGCGATGGCGGCCGGGGCATCCGCGAAGGTAATGACCTCGATCTCCTGCTGAAGGCCACGAATGAGGCGCTCCAGGATGGTGCGTCCCGCCGACTGGTCATCGACGACGAAAACCAGGGATCGCTCAGCGGGATAGGAAATAGATACCTGCTGCATGTCAAGGTCTCACCGAGAGGGGCTATATTGATCTTATACGCCCCGGCAGGACTTGGCGATAAGAAAGTCAAGCGAAAAAATTGGGGGTGGCGCTTCCCGAAGCGCCCCGCGCTTTCCGGCGGCGCCCTGGCTATATCCGGCAGTCTGCCCTAAAGTAACCCAAGGAGGACGTGCCATGCCATCGACCACAACCACCTGACGCCCTTGCGCGTCTTGCCGCTGGCCTCAGCCCATGACCATGACACCTTAAATTTGAAGCAGCTCCGAGCCACTGGACCGTCACTTACGGCACCATGCCACCGATCGACGGCATAACCGTTCCATCCCGATCCGGCTAAGGGGCTACAGCCATGACCTTTCGCCGCCGCACCCTGGCGCTCTTTATCCTGGCCACCGCCGGTCTGGGGGCCTGGTGGTACCTGCATGAACCGGCACCCGTCCGGGTCAAGGTCCAGGAAGCGACGTCGGGCACCGTGGAGGAGATCGTTGCCAACACCCGGGCGGGGACCCTCAAGCCTTGCCGCCGTGCCAAGCTGGCCCCGAGCCTGGGCGGCCAGATCGCCACCCTGGCGGTGCGCGAGGGCGACCGGGTCAAGACGGGGGACCTGCTGCTGGAGTTGTGGAATCAGGACCTGACCGCCCAGGTGACCCTGGCCGAGCGCGAGGCGGAGGCGGCGGAGGCTCGTGCCCGCTCCGCCTGTCTCAACGCCGAAAACGCCGAGCGCGAGGCCGCCCGCCAGGTAAAGCTGGACGCGCGCCGGCTCACCTCCGAGGAGACCCTGGACCGGGCCATCACCGCCGCCCAGGCCGGCCGGGCCGACTGCGAGGCGGCCCAGGCCACGGCGCGGGTCAGCGCCGCCAAGGTCGGCGTCGCCCACGCCAACCTGGCCAAGACCCGCCTCACCGCCCCCTTCCCCGGCATCGTCGCCGAGGTCTCGGGGGAACTGAGCGAATACGTCACCCCCTCGCCCCCGGGCATCCCCACCCCGCCGGCGGTGGACCTCATCGATGATGCCTGCCACTACGTCTCGGCGCCCATCGACGAGGTGGATGCCGCCAAGGTCCGCCTGGGCGCCGAGGTGCGGGTCACCCTGGACGCCTTCGGCGACCGGGTCTTCCCCGGGCGGGTGCGGCGCCTGGCGCCTTATGTCCTAGACCTGGAAAAGCAGGCCCGCACCCTGGAGGTGGAGGTGGAGCTGACCGAGCCGGCAACTGACCCGGCGATCGACTCGACGACTGACCCATCGACCAATCTGGCAACCGCCCCGGCGACTGGTCCGGCAACCCAACCGGCGATTGAGCCAGCGAACCATCTGGCCTGGCTGGCGGGCTACAGCGCCGACGTGGAGATCGTCATCGAGCGGCGAGAGGCGGTGCTGAGGGTCCCCACCGCCGCCCTCAAGCCGGACGGCACCCTGCTGGTGCTGGACCCGGCGATCGGCAGGTTGCAGACGCGCAAGGTCGAGACGGGCCTGGCCAATTGGGAGCAGACCCAGATCACCGGGGGCCTGAAGCCGGGCGAACGGGTGGTCCTGTCACTCGATCAGGAGGGCGTGCAGGATGGCGCCCGAGCGGTCCAGGAGGACGCAACACCAGGAGCGTTGCGGCCCTGAACGGCTCCGAGGGTCCCTCCCGGTGATCGAACTGCGCAATATCTCCCGCACCTTCCAGGTGGGCGATCAGCCGGTCCACGCCCTGCGCGCCGTCGACCTGGTCATCCCCGATGGCGACTACGCCGCCATCATGGGCCCCTCGGGCTCGGGCAAGAGCACTCTGTTGCACATCCTCGGTCTGCTGGATCGCCCCGATCAGGGCCAGTACCGCCTCGACGGGCTGGAGACCACCAGCCTCGGCGAGGAAGGCCGCGCCCGCTTGCGGCGGGACCGTATCGGCTTCGTCTTCCAGTCCTTTCACCTGATTCCGCGCCTCTCGGCGGTGGAGAATATCGAGTTGCCCCTGGTTCTCGCCGGTCTGGAGCCGGGCGAGCGCCGGGCGCGGGTCGCCCGCATCCTGGAGGCCGTGGGCCTCGCCGACCGTGCCCAACACAAGCCCGATCAACTCTCCGGCGGTCAGCGGCAGCGCGTCGCCATCGCCCGCGCCACCGTGACCGAGCCCCGCCTGATCCTGGCCGATGAACCGACCGGCAACCTGGACCGGGCCTCGGGACATGAGGTCATCGAGACCCTGGAGAGCCTCAACGCCCAGGGGCTGACCCTGATCGTCGTCACCCACGATGCGGAACTCGGTGCCCGCGCCCGGCGGCGCATTCGCATGGACGACGGCGCCATCCTGTCCGGCCCGGAGCCCTGACCAGGAAGTCCCCTCACCATGACCGAACCTGACACCCTGCCCCGGCCCAATCGTGAGCGCTTCGCGCGCTTCGACCCGGGGCGGGTCCCAAGCCCCTGCTATGTCATCGACGAGGCGGGCATCGCCGCCAATCTGCGCATCCTCGACCGGGTCCAACGGGAATCCGGGGCCCGGATCCTGCTGGCCCTCAAGGCCTTCGCCCTCTTCGCCCTGGCGCCCCTGCTCATGCGCACCCTCAAGGGGGTCTGCGCCAGCGGTCTCTACGAGGCGCGGCTGGGGCGGGAGGACTTCGGCGGCGAGGTCCACTGTTTCGCCCCGGCTTACCGCGCGGAGGAACTGGCCGAGATCCTCGACCTCGCCGATCACGTCCTCTTCAACTCCTTCGGCCAGTGGCAACGCTTCCAGCCCCTGATCCAGGCGGGGCGGGCGCGGCGACCCGGTCTGAGTTTCGGGCTGCGCCTCAACCCGGAGCACAGCGAGGGCTGGCACCCTCTCTACGACCCCTGCGCCCCGCATTCGCGCCTGGGCATCCCCCGCGCCGGGTTCACCGGCCGGGGCCTGACGGGAATCAGCGGCCTGCACTTCCACAGCCTGTGCGAACAGGACCTGCCGCCCCTGGCCCGCACCCTGGAGGCGGTGGAGGCCGGTTTCGCGCCCTGGCTCGGCGGCCTGGAGTGGATCAATTTCGGCGGCGGCCACCACATCACCCGCCCCGACTATCAGGTGGATGACCTCATCCGCCTGATCCAGGACTTTCGCCGGCGCTGGAACTTGGAGGTCTATCTGGAACCCGGCGAGGCCATCGCCTTGGATGCCGGGGTGCTGGTGGCCGAGGTGCTGGACGTGACCTGGAATGGCATGGACATCGCCATCCTCGATACCTCCGCCACCTGCCACATGCCGGATGTCCTCGAGACCCCCTATCGCCCGGCGGTGGCGGGGGCCGCCGATCCCGGTCACTGGGCCCATGACTACCGCCTCGCCGGGCGGACCTGCCTGACGGGGGATGTCATCGGCGACTACAGCTTTCCCCAGCCCCTGCGCGGCGGCGACCGCCTGCTGTTCCATGACATGGCGATCTACACCCTGGTGAAGAATACGACCTTCAACGGGCTGCCCCTCCCCGCCATCGCCCTGTGGAATTCGGACACGGATGATTTGCGACTGATCAAGACTTTTGGCTATGAGGATTTTCGGGGGCGGCTGTCCTGATGGCACGGGCCGGTGGAGCAAGTCGCGGCGCACCGGGCTGAGACCCAGGCCTGACCGGTCCGAATCAGCCTGACGGGCCGCGCCAACCCCACAGATCCGAACCAACCCCAGCGTTCCGAACTCCCACCACCCATCCATCACCATGCTTGCGCAAGACATCCTGCACTTCGGCCTGCGCGCCCTGACCAGTCACCGCGCCCGGACCTGGCTGACCCTGCTGGCCATGGGGCTGGGGACGGCGGCGGTGGTGGTGCTGAGCGCCCTGGGCGAGGGGGCGCGGCAGTATGTCACCGGTCAGTTCACCCAACTGGGCACCCATCTGCTCATCGTCCTGCCCGGGCGCAGCGAGACCACCGGCGGGGCGCCGCCGCTCTTCGGCGATACCGCCCGGGACCTGACCCTGGACGATGCCCTGGCCCTGCTGCGTTCCCCCTACGTGGCGCGCGTTGCCCCCCTGAGCCTCGGCTCGGCGCCGGTGTCCCATGGCAACCGGGAGCGGGAGGCGAATGTCGTCGGCACCACCGCCGAGTTTCAACCGGTGCGCCAGATCGAGCTGGCCCAGGGCCAGTTCCTGCCGCCCGGCGACCCCCGCCAGGCCGAGGCCGTCACCCTCCTCGGCGAAAAACTGGCCCGGGAACTCTTCGACCAGCAATCGCCCCTGGGGCAGTGGGTGCGGATCGGCGACCGCCGCTTTCGGGTCATCGGCACCCTGGCCAGTACCGGTTTCTCCCTGGGGGCCGACCTGGGGGACACGGTGCTGATCCCGGTGGCCGCCGCCCAGGCCCTGTTCAACAGCCCGGCCCTGTTTCGCATCCTCATCCAGGCCCGGGGTCGCGCCGCCCTGGCCCCGGCGGAGGAGGCCGTCTGCGCCATCATCCGCGAGCGCCATGAGGGCGAGGATGACATCACCCTCATCACCCAGGACGCCCTGCTGGCGACCTTCGACAAGATTCTCCACGCCCTCACCCTGGCGGTCGCCGGCATCGCCGCCATCAGCCTGCTGGTGGCGGGGGTGCTGATCATGAATGTCATGCTGGTCGCGGTATCGCAGCGCACCCCGGAGATCGGGCTGCTCAAGGCCCTGGGGGCGGATCGGCGGCAGATCCTCGCCCTCTTTCTCACCGAGGCCCTGCTCCTGGCCCTGGCGGGGACCCTGCTGGGACTGGGCGTCGCCTACGGGGGGATCGGGGTCTTCAACGTTCAGGTCACCGCCTTCCAGTTGGTCGTCCCCCTCTGGGCGCCCCTGGCGGCGGCGGCCGTCTCCCTGGCCACGGGCATTGGCTTCGGCCTGCTGCCAGCCCTGCGCGCGGCGCGCCTGGACCCGGTCCTGGCCCTGGCGGGGGGTTAAGGCATGGCTCGCCAGCAATACTCCACCCTCCTGCCGCGGCACTCCAGACTTCTCGTGGTCCCGGTCTTCCGGGGTATCAGGGTCTGATTGACGTTATGCTCGCTCGCGACTTCGTCCGCTTCTGCCTGGGGGCCGTGATCGCCCACCGCGCCCGCAGCCTGCTGACGGTGACCGGTATCGCTATCGGTATCGCCGCCGTGGTCCTGCTCACTGCGATCGGCGAGGGCATCCACCGCTTCGTTCTCAGCGAGTTCTCCCAGTTCGGCACCCGCCTGGTGGCCGTGGCCCCAGGCAAGGTCTCGACCCTGGGCATGTCCGGGGCCATCCTGCACAACGTGCGGCCCCTGAGCCTGGCGGACGCCCAGGCCCTGGGGCGGGTGCCCGGGGTGACGGCGGTGGTACCGGTGACCCAGGGCAACGCCGAGGTGGAGGGCAACGACCGCACCCGCCGCGCCCTGGTCATCGGCGCCGGCAGCCAGGTGCCGGCGGTCTGGTCGATGCAACCCCAATTGGGCCGGTTTCTGCCCGAGGAGGGCGCCGGCAACGCCGGCGAGCGCGCCCTGGCCGTGCTTGGCGCCAAGCTCCGGGACGAACTCTTCGGCGCCGCCTCGCCCCTTGGGGCACGCATCCGCATCGGCGGCGAGCCCTACCGGGTGATCGGGGTCATGGAGGCCAAGGGCCAGATGTTGGGTTTCGACCTGGACGACACGGTCTACATCCCGGTGGCGCGGGCCCTGGCCCTGTTCAATCGGGAGAGTCTCTTCGAGATCGACCTGCTCTATGGCCCGGAGGTGGACGGCGCGACCCTGGCGGAACGGGTGCGTCAGGTGTTGCTAAAGCGCCATGGGCACGAGGACTTCACCGTCACCACCCAGGACCAGATGCTGGAGGTCGCCGGCTCGGTGCTGAACGTCCTGACCCTGGCGGTGGGCGCCATCGGCGGTATCTCCCTGGCGGTGGGGGGCATCGGCATCCTGACCATCATGACCATCGCCGTGCGCGAGCGCCGGCGGGAGATCGGCTTGCTGCGCGCCCTGGGCGCGGCCCAAGGGCAGGTCC
Source organism: Candidatus Thiosymbion sp. (assembly GCA_018435665.1). Taxonomy (GTDB): domain Bacteria; phylum Pseudomonadota; class Gammaproteobacteria; order Chromatiales; family Chromatiaceae; genus M0108. Next base: position 7,002 of record JAHDND010000142.1, read on the forward strand.
TGTTGCTGTTTCTCGGCGAGGCCCTGATCCTGGCCCTGCTCGGCGGCCTGGCCGGCCTGACCCTGGGGCTGGGGATCGCCGGCCTCATCGGCGCCCTGGTGCCCGCCCTCCCGACCCACATCGCCCGGGAATTCGCCCTGGCCGCCGAGGCCAGCGCCGGCCTCATCGGCCTCGCCGCCGGGGTGCTGCCGGCCCTGAATGCCGCCCGCCTCGATCCGATCCTGGCCCTGCGGGATGAATGATACCGGTCCGGTTGGACTGGGGCCGCCGGCACAGATCCGCCGCGTGGGCGCGGTCTCCGTCCATCCCGGGCTGACTGGGGACGCCCGGGAAAACCTTTATCCCCGACTCGGCGCCTTTTTGACCGATGTTACAATGCGCTCCTTTTCAGGTTGTCGGGGGTGGGACTTATGGCCGGTCACAGCAAATGGGCCAATATCAAGCACCGCAAGGCGGCGCAGGACAAGAAGCGCGGCTCGATGTGGACCAAGCTGATCCGCGAGGTGACGGTCGCGGCCCGTGAAGGTGGCGGTGACCCAGGGATGAACCCGCGCCTGCGGCTGGCCATGGACAAGGCCTTTGGCGCCAACATGCCCCGCGACACGGTGGATCGCGCCATCAAGCGCGGCGCCGGCGGTACCGAGGGCGAGCAGTACGAGGAGATCCGCTATGAGGGCTATGGCCCCGGCGGGGTGGCGGTCATGGTCGACTGCATGACCGACAACCGTAACCGCACCGCCGCCGACGTGCGCCATGCCTTTTCCAAGCACGGCGGCAACCTGGGCACCGGCGGCTCCGTGTCCTATCTCTTCACCAAGCAGGGGGTCATCAGCTTCCCCCCCGGGGTGGACGAGGACGCCCTGATGGAGGCGGCCCTGGAAGCAGGGGCCGAGGACGTGGTCAGCAACGACGACGGTTCCCTGGATGTGATCACCACGCCGGACGATTTCGGCCCGGTGCGGGATGCCCTGATCGCCGCCAGCTTTGCCCAAGGCGAGGGCGACGTGACCTACAACGCCTCGACCCAGGCGGCCATCGACGACCGCGACACGGCGGAAAAGCTGCTCAAGATGATCGACGCCCTGGAGGACCTGGACGACGTCCAGGTGGTCTATTCCAATGCCGATATCATCGAGGCCATTCTGGCGGAGTTGGAGGGCTGAACCAACCCCTGCGCCACCGCATCCTCGGTGTCGATCCCGGCTCCCGCACTACCGGCTTCGGTGTCATCGACACTGATGGCAACCATAGCCGCAGGATCGCCAGTGGCTGCATCCGGGTGGGCGAGCACCCCTGGCCGGAGCGGTTGCGCTTCATTTTCGACGCCATCGCCGAGGTGGTGGCGGGCTACGCCCCCCACGAGATGGCGGTGGAGCAATTGATCTTCGCCCGGGATCCCACCGCCGCCCTCAAGCTCGGCCAGGCCCGGGGCGCCGTCCTTTGCGCCGGGCTCAAGGCCGGGGTCCAGGTCCACGAATACAGCCCCAAGTCGGTCAAGCTGGCGGTAGTCGGCAGCGGCGGGGCGGAGAAGTGCCAGGTGCAGCACATGGTGCGCATCCTGTTGTCACTCGACGCGGAACCCGCCGAGGACGAGGCCGATGCCCTGGCCCTGGCCCTTTGCCATGCCCACTCCATGGGCATCCCGGCACGGCGGCGGGCTGCCGCCTCCTGGCGGGATTTCCGGCCATGATCGGACGTCTCCGGGGCGAGATCATCCACAAGCAGCCGCCCTGGCTGCTGCTCGAGGTCAACGGGGTCGGCTACGAGCTGGAGGCCCCCATGTCCACCTTCTACGACCTGCCCGCCGTGGGCGAACAGGTCATCCTGGTGACCCACCTAGCTGTGCGCGAGGACGCCCACACCCTCTACGGCTTCTTGCGCGAGACTGACCGCGCCCTGTTCCGCGACCTGCTCAAGGTCACCGGCGTCGGGGCGCGCATGGCCCTGGCCATCCTCTCCGGCATGGATGCCCGCCGTTTTGCCCAGTGCGTGGAGCAGGAGGATCATGCCGCCCTCATCCGCCTGCCCGGCATCGGCCGCAAGACCGCCGAGCGGCTGGTGATCGAGATGCGCGACCGGGTGGCCGGTCTGGCGGGCGGTGGGGTGACCAACGCGGGGACCGCCGGAGCCGCGGGAGCCTCCGGCGCCGCGTCCGGGTCCAGCCGCGCGGCTGGCGGGGCCGATCCCCTGGGCGACGCCATCGAGGCCCTCATCGCCCTCGGTTACCGGCCCCCCGATGCCAATCGCATGGCCCGCGCCGTCGCCGAGGGGGCCAAGACCTCGGAAGAGATCATCCGCGCCGCCTTGCGCGGGGCGGCCACCACCGCATGACCCGCATAGCGCCAGCCCGAAACACCGATCAGGTATAGCCATGACCCCCTTCGACCGCGAGATCGTCCCCCTACCAAGCATCCGCGAGGTCAAGCCCGGCAGCTTTATCTTCGCCCGCCCTAATGCCCTGCCACCGACCTTTTGCGACGAGGTGATCGCCCGCTTCGAGGCCCACCCCGAACAACAGCACGAGGGCCGCATCGGCCAGGTCCAGGCCAAGGACAGCAGCGTCAAGTCCACCATGGACCTGGTGGTAAGCAACAAGGAGGACTGGAAGGATGTGGACCAGATGTTCTTCCGCTCCCTGGCCGCCGCCTTGCGCGAGTTCCGTGAGACCTATCCCTACTTCAAGGGCCCCTTCAAGGACATGGGCTACCAGGTCCAGCGCTACCGGGCGGGGGATTACTATCACTGGCACATCGACGGAGGCAGTCATGAGTTCAGCCAGCGCCAGCTCGTTGCCCTCTGGTATCTGAACGACGTCCCTGGCCCCGGCGGCGAGACCCAGTTTGTGTACCAGGAGGTCAGCGTCGCTCCCCAGCGTGGCACCCTGGTGCTCTTTCCGCCCTTCTGGACCCACGAACACCGCGCCGCCCGCATGGAATCGGGGGTCAAATACATCGCCACTACCTGGGTGGTGTTCGCTTGAGGCACCCCGCCATCAATAGTGAGCGCACGCCATCCTCTGGCAGCCCCCGCCTGCTGGCCATCGTCGAACTGGGCGGCTATCCCAACCTGCTGTCGCTTTACCGCCGCCTGGGCTTCGACACCGAGGTGGTCAACTCCCAACGCAAGGCCCAGGCGGCCCTCAAGCGGCGCCTGCCGGATGTCATCGTCACCGAGTACAACTTCCAGTCCGATTTCCGTGACCGCACCAGTAACCTGGAGACGCTCATGGGCTACCTTCAGCGCCATCCCGGCGTCAAGGTCATCGCCATCTATCAGCCGGAATTCCTGCCCAAGTTCGAGGTCATGACCGCCCGCTTCCCCCTCTTCGCCGCCATCCCCCTGCCGGTGACGGAGGCCGCGGTAGAGGAGGTCCTGCGGCGGGCGCTGGCGTTATGACCCGGCAAGCCCCCTAACCCTGGTTTGAGCCTCGTTAAAGGGGAGATGGCGATGGGGGGGTGAGATGGGACGCTGACAGGAAGACAGCTTCAGCTTGATCGATGGCGACTTGGAGCATAGCGGGCGGCTCGTCCCTCACCTTCTACCCTGCCGGTATCGGCGGCAAGAGGTCACTCAGGCGCACCAGTTCCAGCCCCAGCCGGCGCTGATAGATGACGCGATAGGCCAGCACCCGCTCGACGTAGCCGCGGGTCTCGGCATAGGGGATGGTGGCGATCCACAAGTCGGCCTCGGTGCAGCGGTCCGGGAGCCAGCGGGCCACCCGGTTTGGCCCCGCGTTGTAGGCGGCGGTGGCCAGGGCGGCATGGCCGAAACGGTCGCGCATCCGGGCCAGGTAGCGGCTGCCCAGGTCGATGTTGCGCGCGGGGGCCAGGATGGCCGCCCGACCGGGGGCGGGATCGCCGGCCTCCGCCGCCAGATCCTTGGCGGTGCCGGGCATCAATTGCATCAGCCCCAGGGCGCCGGCCTCGGAGGCGATGTCCGGGTTGAAGACGCTCTCCTGGCGGATGACGCCAAAGATCCAGTCCGCCGGCAGGCCCGTCTGCCAAGCCTGGTCCTCCACCAACTCCCGATAGGCCAGGGGGAAACGCAGTTCCAGGTCGTCCCAGTAATCGGTACGGGCCAGGGTGAGGATCGCCTGGTCATGCCAGTCGAGGCCGGTGGCCAGGAGTGCGGCGGCCTGGAGATCGGGCACCGCCAGATCGCGGGTCAGGGTGCGCCACTCCCGCCGCTGGTCCGTCTCCCGACCGAAGTGCCGGAGTTCGCGGATCCGCGCCAGGGCCGGCAGGGCGGCGAGGCGTTGGAGGCGCGCGGGCTCGACGGGTACCGGGCGCGAGTCGAGGGGGTAGGGCAGGCCGAGCCGGTCCGCCGCCAGCAGCCCCCAAAGACTGCGCTGGCGGGCCGCGGCGGCGAAGGTCGCCAGGGCGGCCTGGTCCTGACCCAGGGCGGCCTCGGCGCGGCCCTGCCAGTAGAGCCAGCGGTCACGCTTCTCCTCCCGATCGGGCATGCGCCGCACCCAATCCACGATCCGCGCCCAGTCCCGTTGGCCGATGGCGGCCCGCAGACGACGTTCCTGGGCCTCCAGGTTGTCCTCGCGCTCACCCAGGCGATCCCAGATGGCCAGCCCCTGGGCGGCATCGCTCGGGATCAGGGCCTGGCCGACGGCGGCATGGGCGCGATCCCAGGCCGCCGCATCCGTGGCCAGGATGGCGCGATGGAGGTCCAAGGCCGTGGCGGCCTGGTAAGCCGGGTTGGGCTGGTTGGCCTGGGTTGTTTGGCTGCTCTGATGGGTGTGGGCGGATTGGCTGTTCTGGTTCGTTTGCTTGGTCTGAGTCGTCTGGCTGTTCTGGCTACGCGCCAGCCGGGCGATGCCATCCGCGAGCATGGCAGCGGCCAAGGGGAAGGCGGCCGTGGCCCCGGACAGGGGCTCCAACACCAGGGCGGGACGTTCCCGGATGGCCAGCCAGCGGTCGACCCAGGTCTGCTCCGGCGCCGGCAGCCAGGACCGCAAGTGGCGGGCCAGGCCGACTTCATCCGCCTCCAGGGCCAGGCGGACTCGTCGCCAGATCAGGTCCATGTCCAGACCACCCCGGGCGCGCCAGGCCTCAAACAGGGGGTCGCAGGCGGCCGGTTGCGATTGGCCGACCAACCAGAGGGGTTCCAACCGCCCGGCGGTGAGGGCCTGATCCGCGGCGCCGGACTCGCTCAGGGCTCGGAGATAGAGACAGCGCCGCTCCACCGCCTCATCCGCTTCGCGGGAGACGCGCGCCAATTCGGCCCAGCGCTCCTCCTGGGCCAGGCGCTTGACATAGGCAGCGCGTACTCGCTCCGCGAGCGGGGTGTCCGGAAATTCACTCAGGAAGGCGGCCATGGGGGTATCGGCCGCGATCTTGAGATCACCCAATTCGGCGAAACGTAGATAAGGGTAGAGGGGATAAGCGCGCAGGCGATCCCGCAGGGACTCGAAGCCTGGTCGGTCTCCTTGCTTGAGCAGCCGCTCGGCGCGCAGGAAGTCCAACCGCCCGGTGGCAAGCCACTCCGTGCCGGCATCGACCCACCGCCCCTCGACGACCTCATCATCGAGACCAGGATTGACCGTACCCCAGGCAGCGGTAGCCCATCCCAAGGCTAGAAGCAGCAAGGGCAGGGTGTACCCGAACCGATTCCGTCTCATGAAATCCATTGGCCAGCCTTGATTTCTACCAAGTGCACAGCGGATTTCCAGTTGGCAACGCTTGGGCGGAGAGGCACGGGAATTTTTTCATCCGCCCTCAGGCCGCATGCTCCCGGTACCAGGCATAGGCATCCCGCAGACCCGCCTCCAGACCGATGGTCGCCGCCCAGCCCAGGGCCTGGAGCCGCGACACATCCAGCAGCTTGCGCGGCGTGCCATCGGGCTTGCTAGGATCGAAGACCAGTTCCCCGCGGAAACCCGTGACCCGGGCGATGGTCTCCGCCAGTTCGCGGATGGTCACATCGGTGCCGGTGCCGACGTTGAGGTGGGAGCGCATGGGCTGGGTTTGGGTGTGGTAGCGGTCCGCTTCCAGTTCCATGACATGGACGCAGGCGGCGGCCAGGTCGTCGACGTGCAAGA
>JAHDND010000194.1 GCA_018435665.1 Candidatus Thiosymbion sp.
ACGCCACCCTTCTCCAGGCCATCCAAGTTCTCGACGAGCATGCCCTGCGCATCGCCCTGTTAGCGTACCCTGCGCGCATCCTCGTCGGCACCCTCACCGATGGCGACATCCGCCGCGGCCTGTTGCGCGGCCTGGACCTGGACAGCCCCATCGACACCATCATCCACTGCGACGCCTTCGTGGTGCCGCCCGGCCTGGACCGCGACACTGTCATCCATCTGATGCGCGCCAACAAACTGCTGCAACTCCCGGTGGTGGATGCCGACCGCCGCCTGCTGGGCCTACATCTCTGGGATGACGTCTGCGAACAGTCCCCGCCCGGCACCCGCCCGCACCTCATGGTCATCATGGCCGGCGGTCTGGGCACCCGGCTGCGGCCCCATACCGAGCGCTGCCCCAAGCCCCTGCTGCCTGTCGCCGGCAAGCCCATGCTACAGCACATCCTGGAGCGCGCCCGCGACCAGGGCTTCGGCCGCTTCGTCCTTGCCGTCAATTACCTTGGCCAGATGATCGAGGACCACTTTGCCAACGGCGCCCCCTGGCAGGTGCGCATCGACTACCTGCGCGAGGAGGCCCCCCTAGGCACCGCCGGCGCCCTGGCCCTGCTCGACCCGCGGCCCGAGCAGCCCTTTCTAGTCACCAACGGCGACGTGCTGACCGACATCCAATACGGCGCCTTGCTCGACTTTCACACCCGCCACGGCGCCGCCGCTACCATGGCCGTGCGCCAGCAGGAATGGCAGTCACCCTATGGCGTGGTCCGCACCAACGGCCTGGAGTTGGTCGGCTTCGAGGAAAAGCCCGTCATCCGCACCCTGGTCAATGCCGGCGTCTACGCCCTGGACCCCGCAGCCCTGGAAGCCCTGGGCCCCGCCGAGCCCTGCGACATGCCGGCCCTATTCGAGCGCCTGCGCGCCCAAGGCCAGCGCACCCTGGTCTATCCCATGCACGAGCCGTGGCTGGATGTCGGCCAGCCCGCGGACTACCGAGCGGCGCAGGAGGCACTGGCATGATCCACCCGCTTGTGAACCGCCTCCATACTACGTCACCTCTTGCACTACATATTTTGGTCGCTTGCACTAACGGCCTGCGGGCCGGGGTGTTTGTCGCCTTGGTCCGGTAGTCCCTGGACCAGCAATCAAACATGGAGAACCTACATCATGGCCAATGAATCCCACACCGTGGTCCACGCGGACATCCCAGGCGATCCCAGGCGCCATGTGGCCTTCATCTTCGCCCGCGGCGGCTCCAAGGGCCTGCCGGGCAAGAACATCAAGCCCCTGGCCGGGAAGCCCCTCATCGCTCACGCCATCGCCACCGCTCGCGCCTGTCCGCGGCTGGAGACCGTCATCGTCTCCACCGACGACCCCGCCATCGCCGCCGTCGCCCGCGACCACGGGGCCGAGGTCCCCTTTCTGCGCCCGGTCCACCTGGCCCAGGACGATAGCCCCGAATTACTGGCCTGGCGCCATGCCATCGGCTGGTTCCAACGCGAGCGCGGCGCGTTCGACAGCTTCGTCAGCCTGCCCGCGACGGCCCCCTTCCGCGCCGTCGCCGATGTGGAAGCCTGCCTGGATCGCCTGCATGAACGGGACGATACCGATATCGTCATCACTGTCTGCCCCGCCGCCCGCAGCCCCTGGTTCACCATGGTTCGCCTCGACCCGGATGGCATCGCCCATATGCTCCTCACGTCCTACCAGCCCATCTTCCGCCGCCAGGACGCACCCCCGGTCTATGACATCACCCCCGTTGCCTATGTCGCCCGCCCGGCCTTCGTCCTGTCTGCCGACCGCCTCTTCGCCGGCCGGGTGCGAACCATCCAGGTTCCCCCGGAGCACGCCCTGGACATCGATACACCTTGGGATTTCCGCTTGGCTGAGTGCATCGCCTGCCTGAACCTGGAGTCCCCATAAATACCCCACCGGGTGTATTGCCCCTGGTCTTTGCCGCCGAAGAGCGTGCCAACACCCATGTGGTCAAAGCAGCTCACCCGCTGACTCTCCGCCGTCCAAGCGCCGGATATCCGCGTCAATTGCATCAGCCTTGGCGGCGTTGACCGCCAACAACCTGAGGCCTTCGTCGCCCGCTACCTGGCCCGTACTCCCCTTTGCCGCATGGCCGTGGAGGAAGACTTCAAAAGGGCCATTGCCTACCTAGCCTCCGGTTTGTCCGCCTATGTCACCGGACAAAATCTGATAGTCGATGACGGCTGGACAAGCTGGTGAGGAGGCCAGGTTGTTGCTCAACGAACTGCCCTGACGAATCCGCTTCTGGGGTAGCACCGACTATAAAATTATAAATTACGCATAGAGACAAATAATCGAAACGGAATATTAATTAAGCAATGTACATAACGCCAAGGGGACGCAAATATTCTACCAGTGACTTACGTCTAGTAATCGACTACCTTCGGGCAATACGCAACGAGGTAGCATTAGACGAAAAAATATTCAAACTCGCTGGCCTTGATCCAGCAGCTTATGGTAAATTCCCTCGGCCATCTCGTTGGTGTGTTAAGGCTCAAGGGTTTTCATTCATTAGCTTATTATTATACCGATTAAGCATGCTGGCATGGGGTTTGGTCGGGCCCCTTTTTTTCGTGAAGCAGAGTCACATTTTAAAGCAACACCGCGAACGCCGACCGGTTATATTTCACCCTGCGGGACAAATACTTGGTTTTAGTCAACGTGCAATTGATATTGTAGATCCGAACTATATCAATCCGTTTCCTAAACAATGGCTAGAGCTTCCCTGGCTACCGATCAAAGACCTCCCGGATAACTCTGAAGTCCTATCTGCTGTCGACTTACTTGACAGCTTTGACACTGCCCGTGCGCTGCGCCTTGCAATATTTGCTCATCACGCATTAGAGCGACGGAAAGATATACCTGGATGGGGCTTACAGACATACACGGCATGGCGATGGTTCTTAGCCCGCCTCACCATTGACAAATTACCTGGGCCTTTGCTTACAGTTCAACATTTTGACCGATGGGCTATACTTGTTGACGGCTCAGTCAGAAAGACCTTACGTCAGAATCCCAGCCGGAGTTTGACAGTTATGCAGCACGGAGCTTTGAATGCGAGTGCTACGCCGCCTAGGCTGGGGATAAAATTGCCTACACGGCTACATTCAGTTAGCCACCTAATAGCGTATTCCGAAGCTGACGTGAATGTGTTTAAAGAGGAGATATTGTCGGCTCGCTGCTGTGAACGAGGTATAAATGTAACTTTTTTCCGTCCGAAAATCACTCTTACTGAAAAAACTGGAGAGGGAAAGCCGTCCATACTATTTGTGGGTCACCCGCTGTGCGAGGCTACACACTGCGCGTTATTGGTTGCACTCCAGCGACATCAAGATTGGCATATTTTCTATAAGCCCCACCCAACTAGTCCAGCCAGCAACCATATTTCGAAGCTTACCTGGACTGTAATTGCGGAGCGAATGGTCTTCCCGAGAGTCGATGTTATTGTATCTTACCCTTCAACGCTGGTAACAGAATATGCAAGTCATGGTATTCCAGCAGTTCTTCACCCCCTTGAACTTCCTTCTGATCAAGCAGAAAGCTTGTTGCCGGAAATCCTTGAATTGATGAGTAGCAAAATATGATCATAATTTCAATAATATATGAGATTTGAAGAAACCTAATAAAAACTGGTACGATTTTCATGTGTGGAATTATTGGAATTCAATACGCTCCGGACAATCATTCACCCATTCATAATCCTGATCAGTTTCATGCTGCATCCAATCTCATTTCCCATCGTGGACCGGATGATGCGGGTCATTATGTTGAAACCGATCCTACGGTTTTTCTCGCTCATCGCCGTCTGTCCATCCTCGATCTTTCGCCGTTGGGCCATCAGCCCATGGTTGGCGGCGATGGGCAGGTAGTGCTGATCTTTAATGGGGAAATCTATAATTTTAAGAATCTCCGCTCCAGTCTAGAGGAAAAGGGGTTCATTTTCAGGGGGCATTCCGACACGGAGGTGCTTCTAAACCTATACCTGTCCGAGGGCGAGGCCATGCTGTCCCGCCTGAATGGCATCTTTGCCTTCGCCCTGTGGGACCGACGCACCCAATCCCTGCTGCTGGCGCGGGATGCGCTGGGGGTTAAGCCGCTCTCTTACACCGCGCTGCCTGACCGCTTTGCCTTTGCCAGCGAGATCAAGGCGCTCTTGCCG
>JAHDND010000163.1 GCA_018435665.1 Candidatus Thiosymbion sp.
CGACGCCATGCGCCTGATCGACAAGAAAGGTATCGATGCCGTGCTCGCCGACATGCGTGAGCGGGGCGTCAAGGTCTAAGCGAGGAACACCCCCATGGCCAAGGCAGCACGTGACAAGATCCGCCTGATTTCCAGCGCGGGAACCGGTCATTTCTACACGACCACCAAGAACAAGCGCAACATGCCCAGCAAGATGGAGATCAAGAAGTTCGATCCCGTCATCCGCCAGCATGTCATGTACAAGGAAGGTAAGATCAAGTAGTCGACCTCGACGTCCTGCTTGAAAGAAAACCCGCCTCGGCGGGTTTTTTTATGCCTGTTTATCAGGCTTCGTTCCGCCGTGGGGGTGACTGTCTCAGACAGCGTGTAGCGTGTGCAGCGATGGAGGTGACCTATGGTCTGATGGCCATGCCATGCGCTTTCCAGCCCTGGTCTAATGCCCTGGCGGCCTGCGCAAAAGGGTGACTAAACGGGGGAAAAGCCTGTGGACAACTGTGAATTCCTTCACATCATCGCCTGAAGCTAAACTTATCCACAGACAATCCACGCCTTGCGGATGGCTTGTCCCACAATTTAGACGACAGCAATTACTTGTTCCATAAAATTATTTGGCGAAACAGGCCTTATCCACAGGCCCCATCACCATCATCATTCTTAAATTCTCCCTTGATTATGATGAAGCGCGACCATCCTGTGGGCCGCAAGGGGTTGCCTCAGGCCGTGGTCATGACTGAGATAGCGACTCAGTACTCGGCGTTACCCCCGATTCCGCAACAATTAGCGAAAGGTTGGTGGATCGCTCTGCAGGCGCCAGCCACCGCTGGCCTCGTCATAGCCCCAGCGCTGGTGATCGGTCAGGCTCCTGACCACCTGGGTATCGTGGCGGACGTAATCGATCCGCACCTCCTGTTCGGCCTGATCCTGTTCCTCGTCGAGCAGCAAGGCGGGTTGCACGACTTCGTAGGCGGTGACGCGGATGTGTTTCAGGGCAACTTGCTCCGGGGCTAGGCGAACCCGGACGTCGGGAGTCAGGTAGTTCCAGGCCGTCTCCGGATACCCCCAGCGCAGGGCATTACCATAGGCGCTGGTGCTGGCCTCCAGGGTGCGGGTCTTTTTCTCCTGCTGAACCCGTCCGCAGCCAAGGGCGCCGAGCAGTGACAGGGCCACCAGGAAGGCCAGCCATTTATTGACCGGCGGTATCCGTTCCGATCCCTCATGCCCCAAGGCGGCTTCGGCAACAGAAGCCAATGATCCCCTTGCTCCCTCCCCCCTGGCGGGGGAGGGTTGGGGAGAGGGGGACTGAACGCGGACGATCGGCATCAGGCTTACTCCTTGAATCCGCTGGATCCAACGGGGATCGATGGTGATTATTCCCGGCCCACCCCAGCTCCTGGTTGAGGAGGGGGAAATATCGCTCACGCCAGGATACGCCCATCTTCCATGTGGACGACCCGATCGGACAGGTCGCCGATGCGGGGATCGTGGGTGACGATGATCGCCGCCCGTCCCTGGTCGTGGACCAGGTCGGCCAGGAGCTTGACTACGGCGCGGCCATTAGCGGAGTCCAGGGCGGCGGTGGGCTCGTCCGCCAGCAGGATGGCTGGGTCCCCCGCCAGGGCCCGGGCGATGGCCACACGCTGTTTCTCACCCCCGGAGAGCTGCCGGGGATAGTTGCCCAGGCGCTCGCCCAGACCGACCTGCCGCAGCAGACCCCGACCTTCCTGGAGGGGGTGCCCCTTCAGCTCCAGGGCCAACTGCACGTTCTCCAGGGCGGTCAGGGCGGGGAAGAGGTTGTAGCTCTGAAAGATGAAGCCCATGCGCGTCAGACGCAGGTGGGACAGGGCGACCTGGGGCAGGTGGGCGATGTCCTGCCCCTCGACCCGGACCCGGCCAGCGCTGGCCTGGAGCAGACAACCCAGGACCAGCAGCAGGGTGGTCTTGCCGCTCCCCGAGGGCCCCATGAGGGCCAGCATCTCCCCGGGGTGGACGGCGAGGTCGACCTGGCTGACGGCGTGGACGGCCGTCGGCCCGTTGCCATAGATCAGGGAGACGCCAGTGGCCTCCAGGGCAGGGGCCAGGCCGCAGGTGGGGGCTTGACTCTGCGCCGTGCTAACGGTCATGAGGGGGCCAGCCACACCCCTGAATATGGAACATGCCCTAAAAATCCTCCCCGCTAACGCTGGTTGACGGCGATGAGGCCGCGTTCTGACTCATGTCTTATGTCTGGCGAATGATTTCGGGAAGGTAACCGTACAGCACACTCACGCACACCAGGTAGTTTCTACAGCAGAAGCTGTTGATTCTCTACTTCTGGAACACCATCGCCGGATCGATCCCCATGGCCTTGCGGATGGAGATGACCGAGGCCAGCAGGCACATACCCAGGGTCACCCCATAGAGGCCGAAGGCCAGCTCCCAGGGGATGATCACCACGGCGGCGGAGTATTGGCTGAGATAGGCCAGAGTCAGGGCGATGCCGATGCCCGGCAGATGTCCCAGGGTGGCGCTGATGGCCGCCTGCCCCAGGATGACCCGGTAGATGAAGTGACGCGGGGCGCCCATGGCGCTCAGGGTGCCGAACTCGGTCAGGTGATCGACGGTGGTGGCATAGAGCACCTGGGCGACGATCACCGCGCCCACCAGCAGCCCCAGCAGGGCGGAGACCAGCACCGCCGCCCCGGCCCCGGTGGTGAACATCCAGTAGTCCCGGGTGCGGGCGGCGAAGTCCGCGCTCAGGTAGACGTCGCTGCGCGGCAGGGCCTGTTTCAGGGCCTCGAGCACCTGTCCGGGATCGGCCCCCGGGGCGAAGGTGCCGATGACATAGTTGGCCTCTTCCGACCTTAATCCCGCCAGGCGCTGTGCGTTACGGAAGGAGGTGAAGACCCAGGGCGAGGTGGTGAAGGAGCGGATCCCCTGGGTGATGCCGACCACCCGCGCCCGCAGCCCGCGGATCTCGGTCTCCGTGCCGATGCGGTCGATGCCGAGCTTGTCCAGATAGACCCGGTCGATGATGACCGCGTCCGGCAGCCGCAGGTCCTCCAGGCGCCCCTCCCGCAGATTCCAGGGGCCTGCCAGGCCGGAGTTGAGGTCGAAGCCGATGAGGATGATGCTCTCGTCGCCGCCGGTGGGTTTCTTCCAGGGCACGAACTGCACCAGGAAACGCTCCGCCTGTTCCACGCCGGGGACGGAGCGGACGACGTGCAGTTCCCGCTCGCTCATCGGCAGGGCGATCTCGAAATTCTGCGTCCCCCGGGTGACGACCCAGAAATCCGCCGGGGTGTGGCGGATGATGACGGTGGCCGA
>JAHDND010000249.1 GCA_018435665.1 Candidatus Thiosymbion sp.
CGCTATAGCGCTAAGGTGAGCCGCCAGGTCCTGCGCTTCTTCAAACATTGCTTTCTCAAACCTGCCTCGCCAGGGCTCTACGAACGCGAGCTAGGGCCAATGTTGAAGGCTTACCTATGACGTTAACCGGACACCGTTGTCGTGATAGGCAATGCGGTCGTGAAAGCCCGCGCTTTTGTCCAAGGTCACGAACAAGAGTTCGGTCTTGCGCTCCGCCAGGGGCAAGACCCCGGCCTGAAAGGGGGAACGCCGTTTCGCGGTCAGCCAGCGCACAGCCGTCAGGACCTCCCGTAAGCCGTAGGCGGCGTGCAGGCAGAGGGGGCTATCCTCCAGGCCGGGCACCGGTAGCCAAGGCCGACTGCCGCGGGCCTGGAGTATCCCGGCCAGCTCGGCCAATTCCGCACAGATCGCCGGGTGTTGGGCCAACCGGGCGCAGAAGGCCTGGGGTCCACCGAGCTGATCATGCCGGCCGTCCAGGTGATAGGCGAGCATCTGGATGGCCAGCCCGGCGGGGGCATCGGCCGCCAGTTCTTGACCCTGGCCGGCTCCCAGTGCCGCGAGCAGATCCAGGCGCTTGGGGTCATCGACGTGCAGCAGGTCGCCTAAGCGGCGGCTAAAGTAATCCTCCTCCGGACCCGGTTCCGCGACCAACAAGCCCGCATCGCGCTTGAGGGCCGTCCAGCCGCTGCGCCCCTGGCCGGTGGCCGAACGGTAGATGTCCGTCAATTCCAGACCCTGGTCATGGAGAAAGTCCGCCAGGCCCAGGGTCGTCCGGCCGCGCAAGGCGGCATAGGCCTGCAACTCGCTCCGCAAGCGGCGCCAGTTGTGCTGGGTCAGGGCGCGCAGATTCTGCAGGACCCGCGCGCGGGTCTGGGGCTGCAAGTGGATATGACAACCGGGCGGCAGACGCCCAAAGCCCTGCTCGACGCCCTCCGCCAGTTCCCGCCGCGAGAGGCCCGTAAGGCTCGACAGCAGGCGGTCGAAGCGGAACTCAGTCCGGTGTTGGCCAACGAAATCCAGGACCAGGCAGCTCTCCTTCCCGGGTGACAGGCGCAGGCCACGGCCGATCTGCTGCTGGAACAGGACCGGGCTCTGGGTGGGCCGCAGCAACAGCAGGGTGTCGACCAGAGGCAGGTCGATGCCCTCGTTGAAGAGATCCACCGTCACCAGGGCACAAAGTTCGCCGTTCATGAGCCGCTGAGGGGCGTGTTGACGCTCCTCATCCGGCGTGGTGCCCACGACGCAGGCGGCGGGCAGGCCGGCGCGGTTGAGCCAATCCGTCATGAACTCGGCATGGGCGACGGAGACGCAGAAGACCAGGGCACGCGAGCCGAGGGGATCGGGGGCCAGTCGCCGCCACTCATTCACGATCAGGCGCGCCCGCACCTGATTGCCGGTGACCAGCTTGTCGAGGACCTCGCGCTCGCCCGGTTTATCCCAGGGAACTGCCGAGAAATCCGTGGCATCGTCGCAGGCGTAGTATTCAAAGGATGCCAGCAGTTGCAGGTCCAGAGCCTGCCAGAGACGCAGTTCCACGGCGGGACTGCCGTCGGGGCGGCGGTCGAAGTAGTGATCGATGGGCTGGCCATCACTCCGCTCCGGGGTCGCGGTCAGGCCCAGCAGCAGCCGGGGCTCGATCGCCGTGACGAAGGCATGGAACCGGTCCGCGGCGAGGCGGTGGCATTCATCGACGACGACGGTATGCCAATAGCGGGCACCCAGGGTGCCGACCAGTTCACGGCTGCTGAGGCTGTCGATGGTGGCAAACAGATGCCCCTGCCGCAGGGGGTGGCGACCACCCGCCAGCAGTTCGCCGAATTCGGGGTCCCGGAGGACTTCGCGGTAGGTGCGCAGGGCCTGGAGCAGGATCTCTTCACGGTGGGCGACGAACAGCAGCCGGGGCCGCCCGCCCACGCGCTGGCAGGTCGACCGATAGTCGAAGGCCGCCACCACCGTCTTGCCGGTGCCCGTGGCGGCCACGACCAGATTGCGCCAACGGCCATGGTCCCGTTCCTGGACCAGTTGTTCGAGCATCTCCTGCTGATACGCCTTCGGCTGCAAATCGAAGAAGCTGAGCAGCGTCGCCGGACGACCGTCGCCACCGCCCTCCCGACCCAAGGCGATCGCCAAGGCACGGTGATGCTCCGGGTTGTGCGGGTCAAATGGCTGGAACTCGTTGTCTTCCCAAAGAGTCTCGAAATGGGCGACGGCACGGGCAAAGAGGGCCTCCTGGGCGCGTTGGGTCAGCTTGACGGTCCATTCCAGCCCGCCGGTGAGGGCGGCACCCGACAGGTTGGCGCTCCCCACGTAGGCCGAGCCGAAGCCGGTCCGGCGATGGAAGATCCAGGCCTTGGCATGCAAACGGGTGCGCCGGCCATCCAGGGAGACCCGCACCTCGCAACCGGGCAGGCGCGCCAGTTCGTCCAGGGCACGCGCCTCGGTGGCCCCCGTGTAGGTGGTGGTCAGGATGCGCAGGCGGGTAGTGGAACCGCCATCTGCCGCCAGGGCGGTGATCTGTTTCAGCACGTCCTGGAGCTTGCGCACCCCGGAAACGGTGATGAAACTGACCAGGATGTCGACCTGATCCGCCGAGGCCAACTCGCAGCGAATCTCTTGCAGGAGCGAGGGTGACCCTTTACCCGCCGTGAAGAGCCAGGGCACTGCGAGGCCGACGGCGGGCGGGGTGGGGAATTGCCGATCTCCTTTGATCCCGCGTAGCTGGCGCAGGGGTGAGGCCACCAGGTCAACGAGGTTATCCGTGGCAATGCTAGCGGCCCTGCTCGCAGCCTTGGGGGCCAGGCGCTGTCGGACTTGTACCAACAGGGCGTTGACCAGATCGAGCTGACGTTTGACCTTCTCGCCATCGTCGCCAGGCAGATCGTCCAGGATCGCCACCAACTGGCGCGAGAGGGTATCGACCAGTTGCTCGGCGGCCCCCGTCTGGAGTGGCTGGATATCGGACCGCGCGGGATCGAGGCGGCCAGCGAGTCCCTCGGTGAGCAACTGGTCATACAAACCATCTGGCAAGGTCATGATGCTAGGCTTCTGAGATTCTAACTCTGCAAATCTGCCAACCCAAACGGGTGCTTGCCCTCAGGCATGGAATGCACCGTAAGCACAGCGCGCGCTCTTGGGGGGCGTCTGAATTTGCCTTGTTAGCATCTTTCCCCAAGAGTCTCTCTAATCCATTATGGATCACGACGCATTGGGAGAGCAGCAACAACAAATGCACTATTGTCCTTTACCTGATAGTAAATTGCATACGGAAAACGCTTTGACAACATCCGATGAAAGCCCATTTCTTCAACGTGGATTCCACCATAAATGACCAAAGATTCTACCTCCGACAACAAGGTGTCCCAGAAGTATTCGCCCAGACCGGGTCGTTGTTCTTCATAATGAGTCTGAGGATTCTCCGCGGGTCTTTCCCTTTACCCCCTACTCCTCAACCTATTATTGGGTACCGCAAGTACTTCTGAAGAATTTTCTAAATTTAACGAGCCACAAAATACTTCTACTACTAAATTGCCGTCATTCACCGGAGCCCATTTCAGTAATAACGTCATGGCCAGCTTATCAGGGATGAATGGGTGAAAGCAAAGACGGCTTTGCCAGAAGTACCCTTTAGGAAACGCTGAAGAATGACCCGATTTCTCTCTTTCCGCCCTTGGAGAGCGTCATTTTTGACTTAGCAGCCCGTTTTAACCCGTTTTTGGGCTCATTTTGGGTATTCTGAGTGGCTCTTGTGGTCCATTACGCCCCTTGC
>JAHDND010000214.1 GCA_018435665.1 Candidatus Thiosymbion sp.
CGGCCTTCATTGCCCGCTGGTATAACGGCGCCATCTTCGGGCGCAAGGGAGTCCAGTCATGAGCGAGCTCTCACTGCAACGGGGCATCGCCGCCCTGCGCGCCGAGATCGACGCCCCGGTCGCCGCCTTCTTTTCCAGTTGTGTCCATTGCGGCCTGTGCGCCGAGGCCTGCCTCTTCTACCAGGAGACCCGGGACCCGCAGTACACGCCGATCAAGAAGCTGGAGCCCCTGCGTCGCGTCTGGCAGGCCGAGTTCACCCTCTTTGGCCGGCTCAAGGGTCTCTTTGGTTTGAACAAGAAGGTCACCGATGAGCTGCTGGCGGAATGGGAGCCCCTGCTCTATGACTCCTGCACCATGTGCGCCCGCTGCTCCCTGGTCTGCCCGGTGGGGAATGACATCCAATACATGATCCGCAAGACCCGCGAGGGCATGGCCGCCTCGGGCCATGTGCCCGAGGGCCTGATCACGGCGGCGGGCCGCGCCGTGCGCACCGGCAGCCCCATGGGCCTGCAATGGAAGACCCTCCAGGTGCAGATCGACCATGTCCAGTCCAGCTCCGGCCTGACGGTGCCCATCGACCAGGAGGGTGTGGACTATCTGGTGATGCTGTCCTCCATGGAGGTCATCAACTTCCCCGAGTACCTGGAGGCCATCACCAAGATCTTCGACCATGCCGGGGTCACCTGGACCCTGAGCACCGATTGCTTCGAGGCCACCAACGCCGGGATTCAGATAGGCAACAAGGATATCGGCCGCGTCCTGGTGCAGCGCATCTATGACGCCGCGGTCAAGCTCAAGGTCAAGAACGTCATCAGCCCCGAGTGTGGTCATGCCTACACGGCGGTGCGCTGGGAGGGTCCCAACCTCATCGGCAAGCCCTATCCCTTCCGCGTCTTCCACATCATCGAGGTCCTGGACGAGCTGCGCGCCAGCGGCCGGATCAAGACCGAGGGCAAGGAGGACGACCGCCTGTCCATGCATGACCCCTGCAACCTGGGACGCAAGAGCGGCGTCATCCAGCAGCAGCGCAACCTCATGGACCTGGTGGCGGACAACTTCGTCGACCTCAAGGAGCACGGTCGCTACCAGTGGTGCTGCGGCGCCGGCGGCGGCGTGAGCAGCAACGAGCGGGCGGCGGAACTCAAGATGACGGCCTTCAAGCGCAAGAAGGCGCAGATCGAGGAGGTCGCCCCGGAGCGCATGGTGACCATGTGCGCCACCTGTCGCACCCAACTCGAGGAGGGCCTGGAGGAGTTCAACATGGACATCCCCGTGGTCGGCCTGACCGAGATGATCGCCGAGCATCTGGTAGAGAAATAACCCGGGTCCGGGCCGACCCCGGCCGGGCGCCGTGACGGCGTCCCGGGTCGGCCCTGGCACCATGGCGGCTGAGCCCGGCTCCGCCGCCCCCTACGGAGACACAAGACAATGACCGAACGCATCGTCGTCGATCCCATCACGCGGATCGAAGGCCACCTGCGCATCGAGGCCCAGATGGAGGGCGAGAACATCGCCCAGGCCTATTCCTCTGGCACCATGGTGCGCGGCCTGGAGATCATCCTGCGCGGCCGCGACCCCCGCGACGCCTGGGCCTTCGCCCAGCGCATCTGTGGCGTTTGCACCCTGGTCCACGGCATCGCCTCGGTGCGCGCCGTGGAGGCCGCCCTTAAGTATCCGATCCCGGTCAACGCCCAGTTGATCCGCAACCTGATGATCGGCGCCCAGTACATCCACGACCATGTCATGCACTTCTATCACCTGCATGCCCTGGACTGGGTGGACGTGGTCAGCGCCCTGAGCGCCGATCCCAAGGCGACCTCGGCCCTGGCCCAGAGCCTGAGCAACTGGCCCAACTCCTCCCCCGGCTACTTCAGCGACGTGCAGAAGCGGGTCAAGGGCCTGGTGGATAGCGGCCAGCTCGGCATCTTCGCCAACGGCTACTGGGGCCACCCGGCCTACAAGCTGCCGCCGGAGGCCAACCTCATGGCGGTGGCCCATTACCTGGAGGCCCTGGCCTGGCAGCGGGACGTGGCGCGGCTGCATGCCGTTTTCGGTGGCCGCAACCCCCACCCCAACTTCGTCGTCGGTGGCGTGCCCTCGCCCATCGACCTCAACTCGGACTCGGCCATCAACTCGGCGCGCCTTGCCCAGGTCCAGAACATCATCAACCAGATGCGGGCCTTCGTCGATCAGGTCTATGTGCCGGACACCCTGGCCATCGCCAGCTTCTACAAGGACTGGGGCGCCCGCGGCGAGGGCCTGGGCAACTTCCTCACCTATGGCGACTTCCCGACCAAGGGCATGGACGACCCCACCAGTTTCCTCGTGCCCCCGGGCGTGATCCTCAACCGCGACCTCAGCCAGATCCATCCGGTGGACCTGGATGCCCCGGATCAGATCGAGGAATACATCGCCCACTCCTGGTACAAATACGGGCGCGGGGTCGAGGACAACAAGAAGGGCTTGCACCCCTACGTCGGGGAGACCGAGCTGGACTATGACGGCCGCGGTGGAGTCAAGCCGCCTTACCGGCAGCTCGATATCAACGATGGCTACTCCTGGCTCAAGGCCCCGCGCTGGAAGGGCCACTCGGTCGAGGTCGGCCCCCTGGCGCGGGTCCTCATGCTCTATGCCAGCCCCCAGTCACCGCTCCATCCCCAGACCAAGGAACTGGTGGACATGACCCTGACCAAGCTGGACGTGCCGGTGCGGGCCCTTTTCTCCACCCTGGGACGCACCGCTGCCCGCACCCTGGAGTCCAAGCTCATCGCCGACCAGATGCAGACCTGGTTCGACGCCCTGGTGGCCAACATCAAGGCCGGCGACACCCGCACCTTCAACGAGACCCTGTGGGACCCGGCAAGTTGGCCGAAGAAGTGCCAGGGCGCCGGCTACATGGAGGCCCCCCGCGGCGCCCTGGGCCACTGGATCGTCATCGAGAATGGCAAAATCGCCAACTACCAGGCGGTGGTGCCCTCCACCTGGAACGCCGGGCCCCGCGATCCCAAGGGTGTCCCCGGGGCCTATGAGGCGGCCTTGCAGGACAACCATCAGATCCATAACGCCAAGCAGCCGATCGAGATCCAGCGCACCATCCACTCCTTTGATCCCTGCATCGCCTGCGCGGTCCATGTGAGCGATCCGGAGACCGGGGAGCAGGTCGAGATCAAGATCGTCTGACAGCTGGTCCTTAATCAGGTCTTGGGCGCTCCGTTGATCCACCGGGCGCCCATTTTTTTTGCCATGAAAAGTGTGTGTCTTGCGTCTTGGTTTGGTTCGCGTCTGGGAGGGATGCCGTGAATAGGTCCCTTATGTCTGACGACCGTTTTCATGGGGCCGACACCCTTGGGAGACGCGACCCACCTTTTTTGCACTGCGGGTCTGTTCCACGGTGCCCTTGATTGGCGCCGACACTGATTTGCTCCCGGCCTTAGGGTGTCAGCGAGGTTACCGTGTTTGTGGTTTAATGAGCCCATGTACCGACCCCTCCCCCTCTTCATCGGCCTGCGCTATACGCGGGCCAAGCGCCGTAACCACTTCATTTCCTTTATCTCCCTGATCTCCATGCTGGGGATCATGCTGGGCATCGTGGCGCTGATCGTGGTGCTGTCGGTGATGAACGGCTTCCACAAGGAGATCCAGGAGCGCATCCTGGGCATGGCCTCTCACGCCACCCTGTCCGAACCCACCGGCGACATGGCGGACTGGCGGGAACTCCTCCCGCGGGTGCGCGCCCACCCGGCGGTGGTCGGGGCGGCGCCTTTCATCGAGATGCAGGTCATGCTGGCCAACGGGGGGGAGGTCAGCGGCGCCCTGATCCGCGGCATCGAGCCGGTGGAGGAGGATCAGGTCTCGGAACTGCGCCAGGACATGCACCGGGGGGAGGTGGATTCCCTGACCCCGGGCTCCTTCAACATCGTGCTGGGGCGCGAATTGGCGGCGGTCCTCGGCGTCGGGCCGGGGGACAAGGTGACGGTGGTCACGCCCCAGGTCAGCGCCACCCCGATTGGGGTCATGCCGCGGCTCAAGTCCTTCACCGTTAGTGGCATCTTCGCCGTGGGCATGTCGGATTACGATCGCGGGGCGGGTTTCATCAACCTCCAGGACGCGGCCAAGCTGATGAGCCTGGGGGAGAGCGTCACCGGGCTGCGGCTGAAGCTCACGGACATGTTCGCCGCCCCCCGCCTGGTGCGGGAGATCGCCAAGGACTTGGGCGGGGTCTACCGGGTGGTGGACTGGACCCAGCATCATAAGAATTTCTTTGCCGCCCTGAGCACCGAGAAGCGGATGATGAGCATCATCCTCTTTCTGATCGTGGCGGTGGCGGCCTTCAACATCGTCTCGACCCTGGTGATGGTGGTTACGGACAAGCAGGCCGATATCGCCATCCTGCGCACCCTGGGGCTGTCACCGGGACGGGTGATGGGCGTCTTCATGGTCCAGGGGACGGCCATCGGCGTCGCCGGGACCTTGCTCGGGGTCATCTGTGGCATCCTGCTGGCGATTAACGTCGAGGCCATCGTCGCGGGGATCGAGAACTTGTTCGGCATCCACTTCCTGGACCCGAACATCTATTACATCAGCAACATGCCCTCGGATATCCATGCCGCCGACGTGATTGCCGTGGGCTTGGGGGCCTTCCTCATGTCCGTGCTCGCCACCCTCTACCCCGCCTGGCGCGCGTCGCGGACCGAGCCGGCGGAGGCCCTGCGCTATGAATGAAGCGATCCCGAGCTTCTCCAACTACCCTGCCCGCCGCCTGTCACGGACGAAATCGGGGGAGGCCCGGCGTGATGAGTGAGGCAGCCATGAATTCCGCCGGGGCCGTGCTAGAGGCCCGTGGCCTGGTGAAGACCTTCCGCCAGGGACCGCTGGAGGTCGAGGTCCTCAAGGGCATCGACCTGGTCATCGCGGCCGGGGAGCGGGTGGCGGTGATCGGGGCCTCGGGCTCCGGCAAGAGCACCCTGCTGCATTGCCTGGGGGGGTTGGATCGGGCGACCACTGGGTCCGTGCGCTGGCGGGAGCGGGAGGTGATGGCCCTGTCCGAGTCGGAGCGCGGCCGGTTGCGCAATCGCCATCTAGGGTTCGTCTATCAGTTCCACCACCTGCTGCCCGAATTCAGCGCCCTGGAAAATGTCGCCATGCCGCTGCTGATCGGGGGAACCGCGCCGGTCGCGGCCCTGGCCAGCGCCGCGGAGATGCTGGATAAGGTCGGTCTCGGCCATCGCGGCCGGCACAAACCCGGCGAACTCTCCGGGGGCGAGCGCCAGCGCGCCGCCATCGCCCGGGCACTGGTGACCCGTCCGGCCTGCGTCCTGGCGGACGAGCCCACCGGTAACCTGGATCGCCATACGGCGGAGCGGGTCTATGAGCTGATGCTCGCCCTCAATGCCGAGATCGGCACCAGTTTCGTCATCGTCACCCATGATCCCCAACTCGCCGGTCGCATGGAGCGGATGCTGCGCATCGACGACGGGGTGCTGCGGTCGGCGTGAAATTCGGGGCCTATCCACATCGCCTGTCAGTGTTCGGCAGCGATAGGGAGGGGCGAGGGGCGACCCTCCCCCCCAGTTCAGGAACTGACCCGCAGTTCGGCGAGGAAGGCATAGCCAAGGCTATGAACGGTCTGGAGGGGTAGCTCCATCCCCATCTCCCCCTGACATTTGTTGCGCAGGCGCCGGACCAGGACCTCCAGGTTGCGGGGGTCGTAACCCTTGCCCTCCCGGTCGATGGCGCGGAGCACCTCCTCCTTGGCGAGGGTTTGGCCGGGCTGGTCGATGAAGAGGCGCAGCAGCCGGATCTCGTAATTGGACAGCTTGCACTCGGCCCCATTGGGCGCGGTCAGGCGCCACTTGATGCCCCCCAGGGTCCAGACCCCGGGATTCGGCTCCGCCATCTGGCTGTCCAGGCGGCTGGCGATCCCCCGGACGACGGCGACCAGTTCGCGCAGATCCACCGGCTTGACCAGATAGGCGTCGCCACCCTCCTCATAACCGCGGACGCGATCCTGGAGGCGCCCCCGGGCCGTGGCGAGGACCAGCCCATGGCGACGACGATCAAGCCGTCCCGCCAGCCCGGCGAGGCCATCGCCATCCGGCAGGCCCAGGTCCAGCACCACCACCCCGTGGCGGGGATCCTGGACCCAGCCCTGGCAGGCGGCGATCTCCCCGGCGCCGCTCAGGTCCCAGCCCTCCAGTTCCAGATAGTCGATCATGGCCTGGCGGAGGTCCTCCTCGTCCTCGACGACGAGGACCCGCAGGGGCTCGGGGGAGGGCGGAGAACGCAAGGGGGAGGAGGGGGGCGGTGGGTTCATGGGGTGAGAGGTAACCAGAGGGTGAAGGTACTGCCTTGGCCAAGGGTGCTGGCTACGTCGATGCGACCGCCATGCAGGTGGGCGATGCGCCGGGCCAGGGGCAGGCCAAGCCCCATGCCGGAGATGCCGGCCTCCGGATTGAGCCGGACCGACTTGTCGAAGATGCGGGCCTGATCCCGCGCGGCGATGCCGATGCCCTGATCACGGATCTGGATGCCGATCTCCTGGCCGCTCAGCAGCGTCCGGACCTGGATCGCGGCAGCGCGGGGGGAGTATTTCACCGCGTTATCGAGCAGATTGAGGACGGCCGAGCCCAGGAGTCGCTCGTCGCCTTGCACCAGTGCGCTGGCCACCGGCTCCGGGATGTCGAGCGTCAGGCGCCGCCCCACCTGCGCGCCGACGGACGCGGTCAGGTGGATCAGCCAGGGGGCGAGGGGCAGTCGGTCGAGCTGGGGATCGAGCTTGCCACAGGTGAGGCGGTCCGCCGCCACCCATTGCTCGAAGAGGGTCTCCAGCCGGTCAACCGCGCGCTCGATGGTTTGCTGTCGCCGAAAGGCCCGCTCCTGGTCCGCCGTCAAGGAATGCGCGCTGGCCTCGCGCTGCCCCACCTGGGCCTGGCTCTTGATGATCGCCAGGGGATTGCGAAACTCATGGGCAATCAATTCGGTAAAGCGTATCTGCTGGTCGCGCGCCTCCTGTTCCCATCCCAGGGCCTCTTCCAGTTCCCGCACCTGGGAGAAGATGCGACGGTTTTTGAACTGTTGGATGCGGGCGGTATTGAAGCCGACCAGGTGGATGAGGGTGAGCCAGAGCGTGGCATGGATCAAATCCGCTTCCGGGGGGGACGGGTGACGAAAAAAGATCCAGCTTCCCCATAACGTTAGGCTGGCGATCAGGCAGAGCAGGGTGCGCGGGATCAGGTCCAGGGGCAGGTAGACATAGCAAAGGAGGGTGCCACAGATGAAGACCAGGGGCGCGCCAATTAGGTGCTCCAGAAAGGCCTCGTCATCCAGCTTGCCCAGGTCCTGGCCATGGAGCGCGGCCCGCAACCGGCCCCCGGCCGTCGCCAGGCCCTGGACGGTGAGTTGGACGCGATAGTCCTGCAAGCGTCGGAAGCTGTCGTGATGCAGAAGAAAGGCGTAAGGGCTCATGTGGGACCGGGCCACGAGGCGGTGGAGGGTTAGGCGGTAAGGGTGAGGAATCGAGGGCGGCTCTTCGGGACCATGGGGATGACAGGTTGCGCGGCTGGAGGTACCCCGAGAGCGACTGGGTCTCGGCCCAGGCACGGTGGCTGGTCGCTCGGGAGTCGCCAGGCTTGGCTCGGGTGTCCGGTCTCCTGAGAGCCACGGTTTCCGTGTCGACTCCGCGAGGGAAATCCCTGTCTTCAGCGTTGCAGAAACCGGACACCGGAGCCAAGCGATGGGTCGGGAGGACGGGGCGTTGTCTTCCCGGGGCGGCTCGATTAGCCTTCAGTATGCGCAAACCCCTTGATCAATAACAGACATGAAATCCGTCGAGATCCGTCCAAATCCGACATTTGCCCAAAGATTTTTTATGACCTCTGAAGGTCGGCTTATGATGCCGGAGGCGGTGGCCAGGCGGTGGCGCGGAGGGCGGACGTGATCGGCCCCTCTACTTGAGTAACAGGAGGCCCTTCTGGAACGACCCCTGGCCGATGGCGTGAGCAACAGGAGCCCCTTGTGGATCGCCCCCCCGCCGATGGCGATCGGTGTGACCGGTTCCTGCCCGTGGGAACCCTGAGACCCCCGCGGATGCAGGGACAGGTGGACAGGGCCGCTGGCTCGGGACTCATGCCCGGTGCCTTGGCCTTCTCCCTGGGCGTCGGACTCTTCTTCACCTTGCCCGAACTGCCCCCGGGTTGGGCCCTGGCCCTGCCGGCGGCGGCCCTGGGCTGGCTGGCCAGTCATTGGCCACCGGCGCGGCTGCCCTGTCTGCTGGTGCTCGGCGCCCTTTGGGCGCACCTGGCGGTCGAGGAGCGCCTGGTACAGGCCTTTCCCGTCGCGCTGACGAGCGCCGACCTGCGCCTGGAGGGGCGGGTGGCCTCCCTGCCGGAGGTCAAGCCGGGGACCACCCGTTTTCGCTTCCTGGTCGAGCAGGCCTGGCGGGGGAAGGAGCGGCTGGCCTTCCGCGGGCCGGTGCGTCTCTCCTGGCGGGGGGCGCCGGCCCTGCGCGTGGGGGAGCGGCGGGCCCTGGGGGCAAGGCTCAAACCGCCCCATGGCTTCGCCAATGCCGGGGGGTTCGATTACGAACGCTGGTTGTTCCAGCAGGGGCTCCTCGCCACGGGCTATGTCCGTGAGGAGGGGGACCTGGGACTGCTGGCGCCGGGACCGGGGCCCTTCGCCCTCGACCGCTGGCGCCAGCATCTGGGGGAGCGCCTGGGGGGACTGATCGCGGACTCCCCGGCCCGGGGGGTGATGCTGGCCCTGGTCCTGGGCGAGCGCGCGGCGATCCCGCCGGAACAGTGGACCCTGCTGACCCGCACCGGGGTGAACCACCTGGTGGCCATCTCCGGGCTGCATGTGGGCCTGGTGGCGGCGAGTGCCTTCTTTCTCCTCCGCTGGGCCTGGTCGCGACGGCCAGGCCTGGTCCTGCGGCTGGCGGCGCCCCGGGCCGGGGCCCTGGGCGGGCTGGCCGCGGCGCTGCTTTATAGCGCCCTGGCGGGTTTCGCCATCTCCACCCAGCGGGCCCTGATCATGCTGGCGATGATCCTGGCCGCCGTGCTCTGGGGGCGGACGCCGCGCCTCTGGACCGGGCTCGCCGTGGCCCTGGCCGGGGTCCTGCTGCTGGACCCGGTGGGGGTCTTGAGCTATGGCCTCTGGCTGTCCTTCGGCGCGGTGGCCGCCCTGATTCTGGGGCTGGGCAACCGCCTCCCGGCGGCGGATCTCTGGGGCCGCTGGGGGCGGGCGCAGTGGGTGGTCGCCGTGGGCTTGCTGCCCCTGCTCTTGCTGCTCTTCGGCCGGGCCTCCCTGATCTCCCCGGCGGTGAATCTGGTGGCGGTCCCGCTGTTCAGCCTGGTGCTGTTGCCCCTGGTGCTGATCACGGCCCTCCTTGCCCTGGTACCGGGGCTGGAACTGCCCTGGATCTGGACCGCCGAGTTGATGGCCTGGCTGCTGGAGGGGCTGAGGGCCCTGGCGGCCTGGCCCTGGGCGACGGTGGCCCTCGCGGCGCGTCCCGCCTGGGCCTGGGTGGCCGCCTTTGGCGGCGCCCTGCTGCTGCTTGCCCCCCGTGGCTTGCCCGGGCGCTGGCTGGGCCTGACCCTGCTCCTGCCCCTGGTCGTGCTGCGGCCCCCGGCGCCGGGGCCGGGGGAGGCCTGGTTCCAACTCCTCGACGTGGGCCAAGGCCTGGCCGCCGTGGTCCGCACCACCCGGCACCTGCTGGTCTTCGATACGGGACCGGCCTTCGCCGGCGGCTTCAACACCGGCGAGGCGGTGGTGGCGCCCTACCTGCGGGAGATCGGCGACGACCGGATCGACACCCTGATACTGAGCCATGCGGATCAGGACCA
>JAHDND010000048.1 GCA_018435665.1 Candidatus Thiosymbion sp.
ACCCTGGCGCCCTAGTCGCCTCCTTATCCTTGCACCTGCTCCTCGGGGTCCTCGCCCTGACCGGGGCGGCCTGGCTGGATTGGGGGCAGGAAGAGGCCATCCGGCCCCAGGTCATCCAGGCCACCGTCGTCGATGCGGCGATCCTGGCAGCGGCCGTGGAGCGGCAGGACCAGGCCCAGCGGGATGTTCAGCGCCAGGCCGTCGCGCAGGAGCGGCGCCAGTCCGAGGAGCGGGAGCGGCAACTTGCGGCGGAGCGCGAGAATCGACTCCGGCAGGAAGCGCGGGAAGCTAAGGAAGCTCAGCGTTTGCGGGAGGAGGAGCAGGCCCGCGCCCTTGAGCGGGAGCGGCAGGCGGCGGAGGCCGCCGCTCAAATGGACCGAGAGCGTCAGGCGGCGGAGGCCCAGGCCCGGGCGGAAGAGGCCCGGCGTCGGCAAGCGGAAGAGGAGCGCCAGTTGCTTGAACAACAACGGCGGCTCTCCGAGATCGAGGCGCAACGCCAGGCGGAGGAAGCGGCGCGCCAGGTGGAAGAACAAGCTCGTCAGGCCGAAATGCAACGTCAAGCCGAGCTGGAGCGTCAGGCGGAACGGCAACGGCAGGCGGAGGCAGAGGCCCGCCAGCGCGCGGAGCAACAGCGCCGGGTTGAGGAGCAGCGTCTGGCGGAGGAAAGAGTTCAGGCCGAACGGCAGCGCCAAGCGGAAGCAGAGGCCAAGCGCCAGGCCGAGGAACGCCGGCTGGCGGAGGAAAAGCGCCAGGCCGAGGCTGAGGAACGCCGGCTGGCGGAGGAGCGGCGGCAGGCCGAACAGCAACGGCGCGCGGCGGAAGAGGCGGCGCGCCAGGCTGAGGAACAACGCCGGGCGGAGGAGCAACGTCTGGCGGAGGAACGGCGCCGATCAGAAGAGGCGCGGCGGGCCGAGGAACGGCGGCGCGTGGAAGCGGAGCGTCAGGCGGAGCTGAACCGGCAGGAGGAGGCGCGACGCCAAGCGGAAGCGCAGCGTCTCGCGGAAGAGCGCCGTCAGGCGGCGGAACTGGCGGCCCGGCAGGCCGAGGAACAGGCCCTGGCGGCGGCCCTGGCCGCCGAAGAGGCGGCGCGGGCCGAGCCGGTGGCCAGCGACATCCAGTTCTACGCCGCGGCCATCGACAGCCGCATTCGCGAAACCTGGTTACGTCCCCTGGGCAGCGGGCATGATCTGTCCTGCACCGTCGAGATCCAGCTCCAGTCCAGCGGGGAGGTGGTGGCCGACAGTGTCCGGGTCATCAGATCCAGCGGCGACCCGGCCTATGACCGCTCCGTGATCGCCGCCATCTACCAGGCCTCACCCCTGCCGGTGCCCACGGGCCGGTTGTTCGAGCGCTTCCGTAGGCTCAGGCTAGAATTTAAACCCGGTGGCCGGTAAACCCGGTCGCCATTAAATCCCGCCGCGGGCGTTCAATCCGACGGATCTCATTCGGAACACAAGAGGCGATCCATGACCGTGAATACAGGCAGCTTCCTGGGCAGATTCCTTTTGCCCCTCTTGTTCCTCGCCCTCGGCGCCAGCGGCGTCCCGCGGGCGGAGTTGACCATCGAGATCGTCGGCGGTCAGGAGGGGGCCCAGCCGATCGCCGTGGCGCCCTTCGCCCTCGAAGGCGGCGTGGGGCCGGCCCCGGACGACCTGGCCCAGGTGATCGCCGCCGATCTGGCGCGCACCGGTCGCTTCAAGCCCCTGCCGCGCCAGGACATGCCCCCCACGCCGCCCACCGTGGAGGGGGTCGAACTGCGGGATTGGCGGGTGCTGGGGATGAATAACCTGGTGGCGGGCCAGATCAATCGCCGTCCGGATGGCTACTATGAGGTCCATTTCGCCCTGTTCGATGTCTACAGCGGCGAGCAACTGGCGAACATGAGCCTGCCCAGCAGCGCCGCCGATCTGCGCCACACCGCCCACCGCATCGCCGATATCGTTTACGAGCGCCTCACCGGGCTACCCGGGGCCTTTACCAGTCGTCTGGCCTATGTCACCAGCGAGTGGGGCGTGGATGGCCAGCGGGTCACCCTGCGGGTCGCCGATGCCGACGGCCACAATCCTCAGACCATCGTGGCCTCCAAGGAACCGCTCCTGTCGCCGGCCTGGTCACCGGATGGCCGCCGCCTGGCCTACGTCTCCTTCGAGAACCGGCAGACCGCGGTCTTCATCCAGGAGTTGACCACGGGGCGGCGCGAGCTTGTGGCGAGTTTCCCGGGCATCAACAGTGCCCCGGCCTGGTCCCCGGATGGTCGCCAACTGGCCCTGACCCTCTCCAAGGATGGCAATCCCGAGATCTATATCCTGGATCTGGGCACCCGCGCCCTGCGGCGCCTCACCGATCACCCCGGCATCGACACGGAGCCGGCCTGGTCCCCCGATGGCCGCGAGATCTTCTTTACCTCCGGGCGCGGTGGCGACCCCCAGATCTACCGCATGTCCGCCCTGGGCGGGGAGCCGACCCGGGTCACCTTCACCGGCGATTACAACGGCCGTCCTTCCTTGTCGCCGGATGGCCGCTCCCTGGTCATGGTCACCCGCGTCAACGGCCAGTTCCGCATCGCCCTGATGGACCTGGCCACCCAAAGCACCCGGCTGCTGAGCCGGGGCGGGCTGGACGAATCGCCAAGTTTCGCGCCAAATGGCAGCATGGTAATTTACGCCACCCAGAGCAATGGTCGCGGCGTGCTGGCCGTGGTCTCCACCGATGGCAAGGTCGGTCAGCGCCTTTCCCAGGATGCGGGCGAGGTGCGCGAACCGGCCTGGTCCCCCCCGCCACGCTGAGCCCCGCCTCATGGAGAAGCCCATGAATCCCTTTCCCCTCTCCCCAGTCTGTCTGGCTAACTTTCATGAGGGGGCGCGCCACACCCCTGAAGATGACCGGGTCATCGGTAGCCTGCTCCTGTCGCTGGTCCTCCTGCTGGCCCTCGGCGGCTGTGCCAGCCCCGCCAAGCAGGCCGAGGTCAAGGCCCCGGGGAGCGCGGCCACCACCACCGCCCTCGCGGATCGCCCGGGGCCACCTGGGCTCAATGATCCCAACAGTCCCCTGTCCAAGCGTGTCATCTACTTCGATTACGACAGCAGTACCATCAAGCCGGAGTATGTCGAGATCCTGCGCGCCCATGCCCGTTACGTCGCCACCACCCCCAAGGCCAAGGTGATGCTGGAAGGTCACACCGATGAACGGGGCACCCGGGAATACAACCTGGCCCTGGCCGAGGATCGCGCCAACGCGGTGCGCCGCTTCATGCGCGCCGAGGGCGCCGCCGCCGCCCAGCTTGGTCTGCTCAGCTTTGGCGAGGAAAAGCCCACCCAGCCCGGCCAGGGCGAGCCGGTCTGGGCCCTGAACCGCCGCGTCGAACTCGTCTATTGAGGTCATCATCCATGCAGCAGCGTCCCCTGTCCCTCGCCGTCGCCGGTCTTCTGGTCCTGGTCCCGGCCTTGTCCCCCGCCGAGGATCTCGATGGCCGGGTGACCCGGCTGGAGAACATGCTCGACAGCCAACGGGCCTCCGACCTGACCATCCAGTTCCAGGCGATGGAGCGCGAGATGCAGCGCCTCCGCGGTCTGGTCGAGCAGCAGCAGTTCGAGCTCGACCGCCTGCGGCGGCAGGGCGGCCAGGCCGCCCCGGCGGGTGGGTCGCGGCCGGGCTCCCCCGCGGGCCAGGCCCCCGGGGGAGAACCAGAGACCGCGGCCGCGGCGGGGACGGGGGCGCCGGTGGCCCGGGGTGAGGCGTCGGCGGCGCCAAAAGGCGCGGAGCCAGCGCGCCCGGGTGAGGCCTCCTCGCCGGCCACCAGCGCCACGCCCGCCGGCCAGCCGCCCAGCGGGACCCGCGCCGGAGTCGAGTCCACGGTGCCGCCGCTGACCACTGTCGCCACCCCGTCGGGGGTGGCGCCGCCAGCGCCGTCCGCGGGAGAGGTCACCCCACCGCCCGCGGCGGAGGCCCCGGAGCAACCGGCTCTGGAACAGTCAGCCGCCGCCGCCTCGCCAGGGCGTGGCGAGCAGGAGGCCTACATCAAGGCCGTCGAGCCCCTCAAGCAGCGCCGCTTCGAAGAGGCCGCGGTGACCTTGAGCGATTTCATCGCCCGGTATCCCAACAGCGCCAGTGCCGACAAGGCCCACTTCTGGCTGGCCGAGACGCATTACGTCAACCGCAACGTCACCGCCGCCCTGAAGGAATTTCAGACCGTCCTCAAGGACTATCCCAAAAGCTCCAAGGTACCCGGGGCCCTGCTGAAGATCGGCTACATCCAGGACGACGCCAAGGACCCCCGTGCCGCCCGCGCCACCCTGCAAGAGCTGATCCGCCGCTTCCCCCAGAGCGGCGAGGCGCGCCTGGCCCAAAGCCGGCTGGATCAGATGACCCAGGAGGGCCGCTGAGGAAGCTGGGGGAGAGGTGTCAGAGAGGAGACAGTTCGAAAGTCGCGGTGCGCTGACAATCAGGCCTTGTTCCTGATCGTAGGCGTCCCCGGTGGAACTCAGGCCCTCAGGGGGGGCTCAGGGGGCCCTCAGGGCAGGCGCTCGATCTCCCGCATCAGGGCCTGATAGCGATCCCCCAACTGCGCGGGCAGGCCCGCTTCCTTGGCGCCGGGGCAGCCACCGGCCGCCTTCAGGCGGGCGAGGAACTCCTCCTGGAGGCGAGTCTGGGCGCGCCGGTAGGATTTCTCGGGGAAGAGATCGTCCTGGACCTTGAGCACCGTCAGGCGGAATTTGCTGGCCAGGAGTTTGTTGAGATTGTCCGTGCGGCGTCCGGACTGGTCGCTGCGGCAGCGGGCGTTGTAGAGATCCACCTCGGTGGCGGCGGTCACCGCCTCGATCAACAGGTTCCTGGTCGGCTCATCCAGTGGCGACTGGGCTTGGGTGGACAGGGGCAGCAGCCAGGCCAGCCCCAGCAGCATGGTTCCTAAAATGCGCGGGCCCTGCCCGCCTATTCGTCGCCACCGGGCATGGGTCGCCATGGTCAAGGGCTCCTGAGGGTGAAGGCTGATGTACCGGGCATCACGGCCATGAGCGGCGGTGATCAACTCCGCCCGTAAACGGGAATGGCGGCGCCGCTGATGGCCCGGGCGGCATCGGTGACCAGGAACAGCACCACATCGGCCAGGGCGTCGGTGCCCACCCACCGGCTGAAATCCGCGTCCGGCATGGCCGCCCGGTTCTCCGGGGTGTCCAGGGTGCCGGGAAGGATGCAGTTGACGTTGATGCCATCGTCCCGGTGCTCCTCCGCCAGGCTCTCGGTGAGGCGGATGACCACGGCCTTGGCGGCGCAATAGGGCGCCATGTGGCCCTGACCCTTGAGGGCGGCGCGGGCGGCAATGTTGACGATGCGCCCGCCGCCCAACCCCAGCAGGTGGGGGATGACGGCCCGGCAGGCGTTGAAGACGCTGCGGGCGTTCATGTCCATCATCCGGTCCCAGTCCTGGTCGCTGGTCTGGTGGAGGGGGGGACCCATGGTGAAGCCCCCGGCGATATTGGCGAGGATGTCGATGCGCCCGAAGCGGGCCCGGACGGCGGCCACGGTCTGCTCTAGGCCTTGTGGGTCGATCAGGTCGACTGCGAATGCCGCGCTCTCCCCCAGGCCGGCCCGGGTCGCCTCCAGGGATTCAGCGTCACGGCCCAGGAGGGCGATGCTCGCCCCCCGGGCGGCGAGGGTCTGGCACACCGCCCGACCGAGATTGCCGGCGGCGCCGGTGACGATGGCGACCTTGCCTGTGAGTTCGGACATCAGTGGTTCTCCCGCGGATGGTGATGGCTGAAGGATTTGTAAGGCCAGGCCTCAGACCCACGAGACAGGAAGGTGTCCCGGTGAATCCTCATCAATCAGCAAACTGCCAAGTTGGGCTGGAGGACGGCCGCGGCAAGTCCCGCCCGGCCTGGGACTGCTATGATACCCCCTTGAGTCCCCGACCCGGTAACCGGCCCGACTGCCCTCCCCGTCATGAGTGAATGGTTCCTGCTGCTCCTGCCCCTGGCCGCCGCCTCCGGCTGGTGGGCGGCCCTGCGCGGTTCCCAGCGGTCTGGTGGGGGCGGCGCGCCAGACCCGGCCTATTTCCGTGGCCTCAATTACCTGCTCGACGACCAGCCCGATAAGGCGATCGATGTCTTCGTCAAGCTGGCGGAGATGGACAGCGAGACCGCCGAGGTGCAACTGGCCCTGGGGGGCCTCTTCCGGCGGCGGGGCGAGGTGGATCGGGCGATCCGCATCCATCAGGGGCTCATGGCCCGTCAGGACCTGCCCAAGGCCCTGCGCGCCCTGGCCCTTCAGGAGCTTGCGCTGGACTACATGCGCGCCGGGCTCCTCGACCGCGCCGAGCGCTTGTTTGAGGAACTGACCCAGTTTCGTGACCAGCGGCGGCGCGCCCTCCTGAGCCTGATCGACATCTATCAGCAGGAGAAGGACTGGCGTCGCTGTCTGGAGACCGCCGACCGCTTGCAGAGCTTCCTCGGCGAGCCCATGGGCGTGGCGATGGCCCACTATCACTGCGAACTGGCCGAGGAGGCCTTGCGCCTGGGAGACGACGAGGGCGCGGCGGCCGCCCTGCGTGACGCCCTGGCGACGGACGCCGGCTGTGTCCGCGCCACCCTGCTGCAAGCCCGCCTGGCCCTGGATCGTGGCGAGGCGGATCGCGCCATCCACCTGTTCCAGCGGGTCGGGGATCAGGGGCCGCGCTTTCTCCCCGAGATCTTGCCCGGGCTGCTGGAGGCCTTCCGTGGCCGGCCGCCCTCGGACCTGCTGGAGACCCTGCGCGCCCTGCACCGCGCCCATCCAAACGGCGCCCTGCTGCTGGCCCTGGCGGATGCGGTCGAGCGGATCGAAGGCCGTCCGCCGGCCATTCGGCTGCTGGTCGAGCATGTCCGTGGCCATGCCGACCTGGCGGCCGTCGAGCGCTTGCTGGAACTGCGGGAGCTGCCCCTGGCCGCCGAAGGCGCCGAGGCCCTGGAAATGCTGCGCGCCCTGAGCCGGGTGGTCCGCCACCTGCGTTCGCACCAGCCCCGCTATCGGTGCGATCATTGTGGCTATGTCGCCCGCCGGCTGCATTGGCAGTGTCCCGGGTGCAAGCACTGGGCGAGCATCCACCCCGTCGAGGCCTCCACCCTGGCCGAGAGGCCGGCGAACGGCTCCGTCTGAAGCAAGGGTTTCCGCCCAGGCATGCACACCCGACCCGCGGTCACAACTTTCCAAACGAGAACGGGTGAAAAATTCCGTTTCCGCTGAGCCACAGACCCGCGTTCCACTCGTTATTCAAGGTTCCCAGATGCCCTGATTAGGGGTTTTCCTCACAGCCTCTGAGCCATGCCAGGAATAAGCCATTGAACCCAGAACCCCGCATCATCGTCGCATTGGACTATCCGCGACCGGAACCGGCCCTGGCCCTGGTCGAGCGCCTCGACCCCCGCCGTTGCCGGCTCAAGGTGGGCAAGGAGATGTTCACCCGCCTGGGGCCCCCCTTTGTCGAGCGCCTGGTCACCCAGGGCTTCCAGGTCTTTCTCGATCTGAAATTCCATGACATCCCCAACACCGTGGCCGCCGCCTGCGAGGCGGCGGCGGACCTGGGGGTCTGGATGACCAACCTCCACGCCTCCGGTGGCCGGCGCATGATGGAAGCCGCGCGGGAACGGCTGGCGCACCGCGCCAACCCGCCACTGTTGATCGCCGTCACCGTCCTCACCAGCCTGGACGCGGACGACCTGGCGGCCATCGGTTGTCCCGGCGATCCCCGGGAGCGGGTCCTGCGCCTGGCGACCCTGGCCCGGGACGCCGGTCTCGATGGCGTGGTCTGCTCCCCCCAGGAGGCCGCCCCGGTCCGCGCCGCCCTGGGTCCGGACTTCCGGCTCGTCACCCCCGGCGTCCGCCCGGCGGGGTCCGACACGGGGGATCAGAAACGGGTCATGACCCCCGCCGAGGCCCTGGCCGCCGGCGCCAACTACTTGGTCATCGGCCGGCCTATCACCGCCGCCCCCGATCCCCTGGCCGCCCTGGCGGCGATCGAGGCGGAGTGGCAACAAGACGGGTTCCCGGGGACATAAAGGCCTCACATCTCACTTGGCGGTGTCTCCGGGTCGGGTGGCCTCTGGCGGGGGTGTCGCTAGCAAGGATGCAGGCGTCAAGCCTAGAGGGATATATTCACGGCGCCCCCAGGATGCCACTCGGCTTGGAACGTTAAAGGAGGGTCGGGGGGCGTCTGGCGGGGGTGTCGCCAGCAAGGATGCTGGCGTCAAGCCTACAGGGATGTATTCACGGCGTCCCTCGCCAGACGCCCCCCGACCCGGAAAAGCCGTAATTTGATCGACAATCTCGAACAACAACCTCAGAAACTTCCAGCGAGGATGTCTCATGGCCATGATCCGCAAGGCCGTCTTTCCCGTCGCGGGACTCGGCACCCGCTTCCTGCCCGCCACCAAGGCCAGCCCCAAGGAGATGCTACCGGTGGTGGACAAGCCCCTGATCCAGTACGCGGCGGAGGAGTCCGAGGCGGCGGGTATCAGCCAGCTCATCTTCATCACCGGCCGGGCCAAGCGCTCCATCGAGGACCACTTCGACAAGGCCTATGAGCTAGAGATGGAACTGGGCAACGCTGGCAAGCGGGACCTGCTGGAGATCGTGCGCAATATCCTGCCGCCCCAGGTGAGTTGCATCTATCTGCGCCAGGCCGAGGCCCTGGGCCTGGGCCATGCCGTTCTCTGCGCCAAGCCGGTGGTGGGCCACGAGCCCTTCGCCGTCCTCCTCGCCGACGACCTCATCAAGGGCGAGGGCCAGGGGGCCGTGGCACAGATGGCGGACATGTACGAGCGCCACGGCTGCTCCATCCTCTGCGTCGAGGAGGTGCCTTGGGGGGAGACCAACAAATACGGTATCGTCGAGACCACACCGGGGCCCCAGGGCGAACTACGGGTCACCTCCATCGTCGAGAAGCCCGCGCCCAAGGATGCCAAGTCTAACCTGGCGGTGGTGGGCCGCTACCTGCTCACCCCGCGCATATTCGCCAAGCTGGAGACCACCGAGCGTGGCAAGGGGGGCGAGATCCAGCTCACCGATGCCATCTCCGCCCTGCTCCAGGACGAGCCCGTCATCGCCTACCCCTTCCGCGGCAAGCGTTACGACTGCGGCAGCAAGCTGGGCTATCTCCAGGCCCAGGTGGAATATGGCCTGGCCCATCAGGACCTGGGCGAAGACTTCCGCGCCTACCTGCGCACCCTGGAACTCTGAGGGCCCCTGACCCGGCCGGTGCCGGTGCCGGGGGCGGGGGTCAAGGCCAAAGACTTGCGCCTGGCGGTCCAGTCAGCAATCCGGTCCGGCCGGTCGTCGATCCGATCCGTCCATGTCAGGCCCCGGGACCGGACCCGGGGCCGGATTAGGGGGCCTTGGGGGGACTGGATTTGGGGCCCCGAACCACGGAGCGCTTACGGCCCTGAAAGGCCGCGATTTGCTGGATGATGGGCTGGAAGGGGGCGGAGGCCAGGTCCCCGAAGCGGTCACGGGCCTCGTTCAGCAAGCGGTCGATATCGGGGATGCGGCCGGGGGGCGGTCGGTCCGGGGTCAGGGCGACTTGCAAGCCGCGCAGCCCCCCCACCTGGACGCGCATGGCCTTGGCGTGGGGCAGGGCGGTGCGCTGGTCGGTGGCCTTGAGGGCGAAGCGGGCATTCTGCCGGGCCAGGGCCAGGAAGGCCTCGCAGCGCGCCTGGGCCGCGTCGTCATTGCAGCGAACCCCCTCGCGCTCGGCGATGCAAAAGCGCTCGGCGCGGGCGCAGTCGCCGTTACGGGTGAGGAGGGTCTTCTCGTAGGGGCAGAAGCGTTCGTTGATGGCCTTATAGGCCTGGCGGAACATTTCCTGGTCCATGTTGCGCGCTCGCGGTGGTGGGTGGTTGCCAGCGGTAGCGGGCGAGGGTCGATCGCTGGGGGTGGTCTGTTGCGCGAGGTGGTGACCGGTCTCGGGCCGGGCCTCGTCGGTAGTCGGTTTCTCGACGGGATGACGCGTCCCGGGCCGCGCCTCCTGGCCAGGGCTCAGGAATCCATGCCCTCGGTGAAGCGCTCGATCTGGCGCCGGTCGCGCTTGGTGGGGCGGCCGGGGCGCTCCGCCAGGATGCCCAGCTCCCGGCGTTCCCGGACCAGCTCCTGGCGGCGCAGGCGACTGGCCTCCGTCTCCTCGTAGAGCAGGGCGGCCTCGGCGGCGGGTCGGCGCTGGGTGGCCAGGGCCAGGACCTGGATGTCCCAGGTCAGGGAGTCCTTGTGGATGATGAGATGGGCCCCGGGCCGGATGGGGCGGCCGGGCTTGGCGCGCTGACCCTCGACCTCGATCTTGCCACCGTTGATGGCCTCGGTGGCAAGTTGACGGGTCTTGAAGAAGCGCGCGGCCCAGAGCCATTTGTCCAGGCGCTGGCCGGCGCCCTCGTGCTCTGGCACCTGGCGGTTCATAAGCCCAGGCGAGGGTCGAGTTCCCCCCGGGCATCCAGGGCGGCCAGGTCGTCATAGCCACCGACGTGATAATCGTCGATGAAGATCTGGGGCACCGTCTGGCGCCGGCTGCGCTGGAGCATGAGGCGCATCTGCTCATGGTCCAGGTCGATGCGGATCTCCTCGTAGTCCACGCCCTTGCGCTGCAGCAACTGTTTGGCGCGGACGCAGTAGGGGCAGAGGAGGGTGGTGTAGATCTGGATCGTCGGCATAATGCGTGCCCGCTGAAGTTGGACAAAGACAGGGCAGGCCAGCTTCTGGCCGCCCCGACCCTTAAGATAAGTCCCTTATCTAGGTTAGGATTTGTGTCCCCAGAGGGACTGGCTCGATCCAGGAGGCAAGCGATAAGCCGTTTCTTGCCGGCCTGACCGAAAACCGCAATGGCCCGGGCATCCTTGCGTCCGGCTGGCGTGACGGCTTGAAATCGGTGCGCCCGGGCAGAATTAAACCCTGCCAGGGGCGCCGCGTTAACGAAACGACCTCCCTTGTAATGCCGCCGCCCAGCCACGTCAAGGCGCTTCACCCGTTGCCCGAGAAGAACCATGTCACCGCCCACCCCCGCCATCACGCGCCTCGCGGACTACCGCCCCCCCGCCTTCCTCATCGAGGAGGTAGCCTTGCATTTCGAACTGGGGGCGACGGAGACCTGGGTCGAAGCGACCCTGGACCTGCGCCGCAATCCGCTGGCCCGGCGAGGCGCGGGGGGACCGGCGGCCACCGGGCTGGCCGATCAGGCCGGCCCCCTACGGCTGGATGGGGAGGACCTGGAGCTGGCCTGGCTGCGTCTCGACGGTCGGCCCCTGGGCCCCGGCGACTATGCCGTCGACGCTACCGGCCTGACCCTCTTCCAGGTCCCCGAGCGCTGTCGTCTGGAGAGCCGGGTGCGCATCCGTCCCGCCGAAAATACCCGGCTGGAAGGGCTCTATCTCTCCAAGGGCATGCTCTGCACCCAGTGCGAGGCCGAGGGCTTCCGGCGCATCACCTATTTCCTGGATCGCCCGGATGTCATGGCCCGCTACACCGTCACCCTGGAGGCGGATAAGGCCCAGTACCCGGTGCTGCTGGCCAACGGCAACCCCGCCGGTGCCGAGGACCTGCCGGATGGTCGCCACCGGGCGCGCTGGGTCGATCCCTACCCCAAGCCCTGCTACCTCTTCGCCCTGGTGGCCGGGGACCTGAGCCGGGTCGCGAACCGTTTCCGCACCGCCTCGGGCCGCGAGGTCGCCCTCAACATCTGGGTGGAGCCGGAGAACCTGGATAAGTGCGGCCACGCCATGACCGCCTTGAAGAACGCCATGGGCTGGGACGAGGACCGCTACGGCCGTGAGTACGACCTGGAGGTCTACAACATCGTCGCCGTCAGCCATTTCAACATGGGCGCCATGGAGAACAAGGGGCTCAACATCTTCAACGCCAAGGCGGTCCTGGCCAGCCCGGACACCGCCACCGACCTGGACTTCCAGTGGGTGGAGGGAGTCATCGCCCACGAATATTTCCACAACTGGTCCGGCAACCGGGTCACCTGCCGCGACTGGTTCCAGTTGAGCCTCAAGGAGGGCTTCACCGTCTTCCGCGACCAGGAGTTCTCCGCCGACCGCGGCTCCCGCGGCGTCAAGCGCATCGCCGACGTGCGGATGCTGCGCGCCCGCCAGTTTCCCGAGGACGCAGGCCCCCTGGCCCACCCGGTCCGGCCGGATGCCTATATCGAGATCAACAATTTCTACACCGCCACCGTCTACGAGAAGGGGGCGGAGCTGGTGCGCATGCTGGCGACCCTGCTGGGGCCGGAGTTGTTCCGCCGCGCCACCGATCTCTACTTCACCCGCCACGACGGCGAGGCGGTGACCACGGACGACTTCCTGGCCTGCATGGAGGCGGCGGGCGGGCGCGACCTGGGCCAGTTCCGGCGCTGGTACACCCAGGCGGGCACCCCGGAACTGGCCATCACCGGCCGCCATGACGCCGAGGGTCAGGCCTATGAACTCCGGGTGCGCCAGCACACCCCGCCCACGCCCGGAGAGCCCCACAAGGAACCCCTGCACCTGCCCCTGGCCCTGGGGCTCCTCGATCCTCAGGGCCGGGACCTGCCCGTGCGGTTGGCGGGGGAAACCGGCACGATCAAGGCGGGGACCCGCGTCCTGGAGTTGCGCGAGGCCGAGCAGGTCTTCCGCTTCGTCGATCTGCCCGCGGCGCCCCTGCCGTCCCTGCTGCGCGGCTTCTCCGCCCCGGTCAAGGTCCACTTTGACTACCGGGACGAGGAACTGATGTTCCTCATGGCCCACGACAGCGACGGCTTCAACCGCTGGGAGGCGGCCCAGACCCTGGCTCAGCGCCTGCTCTTGGGGGCGGTGGTTGGTAGACAGGACACGGAGGCCTTGGACCCGGATGGCGTGGAAATAGGTGGCACGACCCGCGGTGAGTCCCTTGGGACTGCCAGCGGTGGAGCGTGTTCAAGCGGGGAGGGCGAGACGGGAAGTGCTATCGGCGCGGATGTGGGTGCCCGCCATCGCGGCGCGGAGGGCCAGCCGGGCGTGGCCGGTTTCATCGCCGCCTTTCGCCGCGCACTGACCGACCACCGGGCCGAGCCGGCCCTGCTCGCCGAGATCCTGACCCTGCCCAGCGAGGCCTACCTGGCCGATCAGGTGGCGCTGGTCGACGTGGAGGGCATCCACCGCGCCCGGGAGCGACTGATCGCTGCCATCGCCATGGCATTGCGCGGGGAACTGCTGGCTACCTATGACCGCCTGCATGACCCGGCCCCCTACCAGCCCACCCCGGCCGCCATCGGCCGGCGTAGCCTGCGGAACCTGTGCCTGGCCTACCTCGCGGCGGCGGGTGACGCCGAGGTCCTGGCCCTCTGCCAGGCCCAGTTCGCCGCCGGCCACAACCTCACCGACCAGCTCGCCGCCCTGCGCTTGCTGGTGGACGCGGGAGGCACGATGGGCGAGGTGGCCCTTACCGCCTTCCATGAGCGCTGGTCAGGGGATGATCTGGTCCTGGACAAGTGGTTCGCCCTCCAGGCGGGGGCCAAGGCCACGGACACCCTGGCCCGGGTCCGCTCCCTGCTGGATCACCCGGCCTATGACCTGACCAATCCCAACCGGGTGCGCAGCCTAGTGGCGAGCTTCACCCTGAATCAGGTCCGCTTCCATGCCGCCGACGGCGCCGGTTATGCCTTCCTGGGAGAACAGGTGCGTGTCATCGACCCCCTCAACCCCCACCTGGCCGCGCGTCTGCTCCAGGCCCTGGTCCGCTGGCGCCGCTTTGATCCCGGCCGGCAGGCCCTGATGCGCGCCGAACTGGAGCGGGTCCTGGCCCTGCCGGGCTTGTCTAAGGACAGCTACGAGGTGGCCGCCAAGGCCATGGCCTGAGCGCGGTGTTTGGCCTTTGACCAAGCAAGAGCATGATCGGGTGTTCAGGACCTTCCGGCCGCGACCCTGACCCCCGATCCGGTCAAAGCGGCCTTGTGCTTCGGCAATCCAACCCGGTGGAGCTACACCCTGGGACAGTTAAAAAGCCGAGGCGGACAAATTACTCAGCCCAGCGCCCGAGGAACCAGGTCTTATGGCAATCCCCGATCACCCTGCCCTTGATACCGCCTTGACCCCCGCGGATGCGGGTCCCGCCTGCCCAGCGCCGCGCCCCGCCGATCTGTCGGCCCTTACCCGCGTCAGTCTCCACCCCGAGCCGCCCCTGGCGGATTATCTGGCGGCCATGCGCCTGGCGGAGGTGGAAGCCCAGGCGCGCCTGGGCGAATGCATGCTCCTCTCCTGGTACGACCGGGATCGGGACTTCGAATCCCCCCAGCACAGCAGCGAGTGCCACCAGGACAGCGCCACCCCCGGCTACGTGGACTACGGCCTCCACCACGGGGCGACCCTGATGGTTGATATCCAAGAGGGGCGATTCGTCTTTTTTTATCTGCCCCTGGATTTCTGAAGGCCATCACCGGGTTCGGCGACGGGTCAAGCAGCTCACTTGCTGACCGGGGGCGGGAGGCTGGAATGCCCATGGCGCCGGGTTTGCCAGGCGTGGGCTTGGGCATTCCATTAAGATGTGGACATGGTAAACAAGGCCCCCAACGCCCGGGCGCTGGGTTGCGTGGAGTATGGATTAGCCATGTTCAAGAACCTGCACCTCTGGGCCAACATCATGCTGGGCATGGTGCTGGCTATCCTGATGGCGGTCGGTGCCCAGGGCTATGGCAGCCTGCTGAGCCTGGAGAGGGTCATCATGGCCGCCGAGCGGACGCGCTTGAGCGAGGATATGACGAGTCTGCAGGCGGCGATAGCGGCGGATACCCGCCAGGCGGAGGCCTTGAGTGCCTTGGTGGCCAATATTCCGGAGGTTCAGGAACGCTTCGCGGCGGGGGACCGGGCCTGGCTCCAGGCCAATTTGCTCCCCGCCTATCAGGTCCTGGCCAAGCATTACGGGGCCGTGCAATTCCAGTTCCTGACCCCGCCGGCCACCTCCTTCCTGCGGCTGCATCTGCTCGAAAAATTTGGGGACGATCTGTCCGCCATACGCAAGACCGTGATGGACACCAACCGCACCCTCGCCCCCCAGCGGGGGTTGGAGGTCGGCGTGGCGGGCCTGGGTGCCCGGGGCATGGTGCCGATCTTTGCCGGAGACCAGCATCTCGGGGTGGTCGAATTCGGCATGTCCTTCGGCAAACCCTTCTTTGAAAACTTCAAGGCCACCTTCGGGGTCGATGCGGGTCTGTACCTGGCGAATGGTGATAAATTCACCACCTTTGCCACCACCCTGGGGGAGAGCCACCTGCTCGACCCCGCGCGCTTGCGCGCGGTCCTGGCGGGAGAACCCCAACTGGTCGAGATCGAACACGAGGGTCGGCCCTTGTTGGTCTATGCGGCCCTGCTGCGTGACTACTCCGGTCTGCCGTTGGGCGTTATCGAGCTATCCACCGACCATTCCGAGGCCGATGCCATCCTCACCGCCGCCTCTCGCCAGTCCTGGCTGATCGGCGGCCTGGCGCTGCTGTTGAGTCTCCTGATCGCCCAGGTGACGGCCCGCTCCCTGGGGCGGCGCATCCGGCTCCTGTCCGCCGGGGTGGAGCGGGTGGCCGCGGGGGACCTGAGCCGTGAGATCCCCAGCGCGGGCCGGGACGAGATCGCGGGGCTGGCCCGGGCGGCCGACACCATGCGGCGGCATCTGCATCAGCTCGTGGCGGAGGTGGAGGCCAACGCCACCGCCGTCCATCACTCCGCCCAGGAGATCGCCCGGGCGGTGGATGGTCAGGCCGCCAACTCGACCCAAATGTCCGCCTCGGTGGCGGAGATCACCTCGACCATGGAGGAACTCTCGGCCTCCTCGTCCCAGATCGCCGAGTATTCGGAATCGGTGGTGGCGGTCGCCCGCCGGACCCTGGAGGACAGCCACACCGGGGCCGAGGCCATGCAACAGTTGGCGAGCCGCATGGCGGAAAACCGCGACGACAGCCAGAGCGCCCTGCGGGAGATCCTGGATCTGGGCACCAAGTCCAAGGAGATCTCCCGCATCATGGAGATCATCGACACGGTGGCGGACCAGACCCGGCTGATCGCCTTCAACGCCGCCCTGGAAGCCGCCTCCGCCGGGGAGGCCGGCAAACGTTTCGCGGTGGTGGCGGCGGAAATCCGCCGCCTGGCCGACTCGGTCTCCGAGTCCACCGGGGAAATCGCCCGCAAGGTGGCGGAGATCCAGGAGTCCATCGGCCGGCTGGTGGTGACCTCGGAAAAGGGCACCGCGGGCATCGAGCAGGGCATGACCGAATCCAACCAGGTGGTGCATTTCCTCACCGCCCTGGTGGACGGGGCCGGGGAGACCACCAGTGCCGCCCAGCAGATCAGCCTCTCCAGCCAGCAACAGCGCACCGCCAGCAATCAGGTGGTGGTGGCCCTGCGGGAGATCGTCACCGCCAGCGCGGACACCGCCAACTCCGTGCGGTGCATCGCCGCCATCACCCAGGACATGACCGGCCGTTCCGCCAGCCTCAAGGAGCAAGTGGACCGCTTCCAGCTGATGTCCGACGCAGCCCCTCAGGGCCAGCCCTGATGGCGGCCCCCCGCACCCATCCCATCCGGGTCCTGGTGGTGGATGACAGCCCCACCGCCCGGGACCTGATCAGCGCCCTCATCGCGGCCGACTCCCGTCTGACGGTGTGCGGCCAGGCCGAGGATGGGCGAGCCGCGGTCCTCCAGGCCCAGACCCTGCGGCCGGACCTGGTGACCATGGACCTGCGGATGCCGGAAATGGATGGCTTGCAGGCGATCGCGGAGATCATGGACCGGTGCGCCACCCGCATCCTGGTCGTCTCGGATGCGGCGGATGCCGCCAATGCCATGGCGGCCGTGGCTCGGGGCGCCCTGGACGCCACCTTCAAACCCAGTCTGGACGATGGGCCGGCCTTCACCGCCCGGCTGCGGATGCTGGCCGGAGTGCCGGTGATCCGCCACCTACGGAGCCTGGCGGAGGCCGGACCCGTGGCTCTGGACCTGGGGCAGGGCGGCGGCGTGGCCGGCTCCGGCGGCCCGGTGATCGCCATCGCCGTCTCCACCGGCGGCCCCCAGGCCCTGGCCCAGCTGCTGCCGGCGCTGCCCATTGGGCTCCCGGCCCCGGTGCTCATCGCCCAGCATATCAGCGACGGCTTCGCCCAAGGCATGGCCCAGTGGCTCGATACCCTCTGCCCCCTGGCGGTGACAGTGGCCCGCCACGGCGAGGCCCTGCTCCCGGGTCATATCTATCTCGCCGACCCCGCGTCTCACATGACCCTGGCGTCGGGTGACCTGATCCGCCTCGACCCCTGCTCGCCGGCCGATCGCTACCGGCCAAGCTGCGACCGGCTGCTGCACTCGGTGGCGGCGATCGGAGCCCGGGCCATCGGCCTCATCCTCACGGGCATGGGCCGGGACGGCGCCCGGGGGATGGCCGCCATCGCCGCCGCCGGCGGGGTCACCCTCGCCCAGGACGAGGCCACCTCGGTGGTCTTCGGCATGAACCGGGAGGCGATCCTGGCCGGCGGCATCCAGCGGGTACTGCCCCTGGAGGCCATCGCCGGGGAACTGATCCGACTCGCGGAGCGCATGCGAAGGCCCCTGGTCAAGCTCGCCATGGCTGGGGCCGGGGCGTGAGCCTGGAGGCCGCCAAGACTCTGCTCAAGAGTCGCCTGGGCCTGAGCTTCGAGGGCCATTGGGAACACCTCCTCCGGCGTGCCATCGAGCGCCGCCAGGCGGCCACCCGCGCGACCGGGGC
This sequence comes from Candidatus Thiosymbion sp., assembly GCA_018435665.1. Taxonomy (GTDB): domain Bacteria; phylum Pseudomonadota; class Gammaproteobacteria; order Chromatiales; family Chromatiaceae; genus M0108. Next base: position 17,707 of record JAHDND010000048.1, read on the forward strand.
CAGCGCCCACCTGGACTATTTGGCGCGGCTTGCCCTTGACGCCGAGGAACTGGACGCCCTGACCAGCCTCCTGACCATCAACGAGACCTACTTCTACCGCGAGCCCGAGCATTTGCGACTGCTCACGGACCACCTGGCGCCGGAACTGCGGCGCAACCGCCCCCCAGGACGGCCAGTGCGCATCCTCTGCGTGGGTTGCGCCACCGGCGAGGAGCCCTACTCGATCCGCATGGCCCTGCGCGAGCGTTGGGGCGAGCAGTCCGACCGCGATTTCGCCATCAGCGGCGCGGACCTGGATCGGGAGGCCCTGGCCGCGGCCCGCCGGGGCCATTATCGCCCCCTGGCCTTTCGCGCCCTGGACCCCGCCCTGCGAGCCCGCTGGTTCACCGCCAACCCGGAGGGTGACTGGCGGTTGGCGGACAGCATCCGTGGCAGCGTCGAGTTCCTGCAACTGAACCTGCTCGCCACCCCCTATCCCGACGAACTTCAGGGTCAAGACCTGATCTTTTACCGCAACCTCTCGATTTATTTCGATGCCCCGACCCGGCAACTCGTCATGGCCCGCTTGAGCGATCTGCTGCAACCGGCGGGCTATCTGATCCTGGGCGTGGCCGAGACCCTCGCCAATGACTTCGGGTTCCTGACGCTGCGCGAGCAGGGGGGCGTCTGGTTTTTCGCCAAACAGCCCGCCGCCCCCGCGCCCGGACCCAAAACCACACCGCCCCGCCGGAAGCCTCCGATCCGTGTCCGGCCAGCGGTCGCGGAGGCGGCTGCCCGTTCCCGGATCGGTGACCGGGAGGCTGGGTCGGGGTCCCGGCTACCCACCAGCCGCACCTCGCCCTCGCTCACGCGGAGCCCGGTCCCGTCGCCGGCCCAGCGTTACCAAGAGGCCCTGACCCTGACGCAAGCGGAGCGTTATACCGCCGCGCTGGAGATCCTGGCTCCCCTCTGTGCCACGCCCGAGGTGGACCCGGCCCACCTGACCCTGCGGGCCCAGATCCTGTACGCTCAAGGGGATCTGGACGTGGCCGCGGAGACCGCCCGCCAGGTCCTGGTCGCCGATCCCTGGGCGCTGGAGGCCCTGGTCCTGCTGGGACGCATCAGCCGTGCCCAGGGGGACCTGGACGCGGCCGTCGAGCACCTGCGCCGCGCTATCTACCAGCAGCCGGACCATTGGCCGGCCCATGGCGAATTGGCCGAATGCCGGCGGGCCGCCGGCCAGGACGAGGCCGCCCGGCGCGAATACGGCATCGCCCTGCGCCTGCTGGCGGCGGGGCCCGAGGTCCTGGCCCAGGCCGGGCCCCTGCCGCCGGCCCTGACCTGGATGGACCTGCGCCAACTCTACCAGGCGCGGCTGGCCCGCCTGGGGCACCTGAACTGAGAGCCGCCTCGTGGCCCTGGACATCGGCAAATTCATCGGTCGCTTCATCGGCGAGGCCCGGGACCACCTGACCCGCCTCGAGGCCGGGCTCGCGGCCCTGGAAACCCAGCCCGACGACGCCGAGGCCATCAATGCCCTCTTTCGCTCCGCCCACACCATCAAGGGCTCGGCGCGGATGATCAAGCTGTCGGGCATCAGCACCAACGCCCACCGCCTGGAGGATCTGCTGGGGGCCCTGCGCGCCGGTACCCGGCGCCCGGACGCCGCCAATCTGGGCCTGCTGCTCCGCGGGGTGGATGCCATCGCCGCCCAGCTCGACCAGGTCGAGGCCAGCGGCGGGGACCCGCCTGCCGACGTGGCCCTTTGCCAGGCCCTGGCCCAGGCCGCGGGCCTGGAGGAGCCCCCCGCCACAGCCGCGGCGGGGTCCCTGGCGGCCGTCGTCCCCGCGACCCGCCCGACGCCCGCCACTGCGGAAACCCTCGCCCGCCCCCCAGCGCCCTCACCGACACCCGCTTCCCCGACGGTCAGCTACCGCGCCCCGGACAGCGTCCGGGTCCCCCTGGCCAAGCTGGATGAACTGGTGCGGCTGATCGGGGAGGTCCTCTCGGTCCAGGCCCGGCTGCGTCAGCGCCTGCTGGAGGCCCAGGCGCTGGACCGGTCCGCCCAGACCACCCGCGATCGGAGCGCCCTGGGCGGGGACCCCGACCTCAGCGCCGCCCTCCACCGCTTTGTCCGGGACCTGCGGGACACGGTCCAGGCCCAGGAACTGCTGACCGCCGGCCTCGGCGAGCGCGCCCTGGTGATGCGCATGTTGCCCCTGTCCACGGTCTTCGACCCCAGCGCGCGGATGGTGCGCGAGCTGGCGCGGGCGGCGGGCAAGGAGGTGCGGTGCGAGGTCCAGGGCGGCGAGATCGAACTGGATCGCCAGATCATCGAGCGCCTCGGAGACGCGCTGGTCCATCTGGTCCGCAATGCCGTGGACCACGGCCTGGACGGGCCGGAGGAGCGGCGGGCGGCCGGCAAGCCCCAGGTTGGTCGGGTAAGCCTGAGCGCCCGCCATGCCGGTGGCGGGGTGGTGGTGGAGGTGAGTGACGATGGGCGGGGCCTGAACCGGGAACGACTGATCGCCAGGGCCATCCACAAGGGCCTGCTCGACCCCGCCCGGGCCGCGACCCTGACCGACGAGGAGGTCTGGGAACTCATTTACGAACCCGGTCTCAGCACCAGCGACATCATCACCGACCTGTCCGGACGGGGGGTCGGCATGGACGTGATCCGCCGCACCGTCATCGACGAGCTGCACGGCGCCCTGTCCCTGGTCAGCCGTCCGGGCGAGGGCAGCCGCTTCACCTTCAATCTGCCCCTGTCACTGGCCCAGATGCGGGTCCTCCTCTTCACCAGCGGCGGGCACCGTTTTGGCCTCGCCACCCAGCACGTGATCGAGCTGATCCGGGTCACCCCCGGGGAGACCATCCGCGTCGCCGAGCGTCCGGCGGTGGTGGTGCGCAACGAATTCATCCCCCTGGTCCCGCTGGCGGAACTGCTGGGCCTGAGTGCCCAGCGGCCAGGGCCCCGGGACAAGGGGGTACGGCTGGCGGTGATCATCGGCGTGCGCCAGGCCAAGCTGGGCCTGATGATCGACGGCCTGGTGGATGCACGGGACATGGTCATCAAGAGCCTGCCCTCCCAGATGCGGAGCTGCGGTCTGGTGAGCGGTATTGTGGTCACCGGCGATCAGGCCCTGGTCAGCGTACTCCAGGCCCCGGGCCTCATGGATCTGGCCCGGCGTTACCGGGGCGAGGCCATGACCCGGAGCGCGGCGCAGGCTCCGGGGGCGACGCCCCGTGGCGAGCCCTGGCGGGTCCTGGTGGTGGATGATTCCCTCAATACCCGCGAGATCGTCAAGGAGGTGCTGGAGGCTTACGGCTACCGGGTCACCACCGCCGAGGACGGCCTGGATGGTTGGCAAAAAGCCTTGGGTGGTCGCTACAATGCGATCCTGACCGATGTGGAGATGCCGGGGCTGGACGGCTTCTCCCTCACCGCCCGATTGCGTGCCCATGCCCAATACCAGAGCACGCCCATCATCATCATCACCTCCCGCGAGCGGGAGGAAGACAAGCGCCGGGGCGTCCAGGTCGGCGCCGATGCCTACATCGTCAAGGGTGACTTCGACCAGTCCAGTCTGCTCGATACCCTGCACACCCTCTTGGGAGACCCATGAAGATCCTGATCGTCGATGATGACCCCTTGGCGGGGGAGCTGGTCGGTGCCCTGCTGGAGGACTTCGGCCATGAGTGCCAACTGGCGGAGAACGGCATCGCGGCCCTGGAGTGCCTGGGGCCCGAGGCGGGGATCGAGCTGGTGATCTCGGACCTCAACATGCCCTTGGTGAGCGGGCTGGAGCTCTTCCAGGAACTGCGCGAGCAGGGCCAGGAGGTGGCCTTCATCCTGCTAACCGGGGATGACCCCGAGTCCCTCTGGGCCCAAACCCCGGGGCTCTCCGGGGTGCTGCGCAAGGATGGCGATCTGGAAGAGACCCTCCCGGCCCTGGTGGCATCGCTGGGGGGGGGGCTGATCAGCGGGGCTGACGAACACCGGCCATTCCCTTAAAAATAATAACGGTACAAAGGCTTATGGCGACACCACCCTCCGAGGGCTTCCAGGCGCGCAAGGCGCGGCTGCGGGAGGCATTCCGTGCCCAGTTGCCCATGCGGCTGGCGGAAGCGCGGGAGCGCCTGGCGACGATCCAGCCCGGCGAGGCCGGTCGCGAGGGTCTGGCACGCCTGGAACTGCTCTTGCACACGCTCAAGGGCAGTAGCGGCTCCTTTGGTCTGCTCGGGACCAGCGAGGCGGTGCGGGAGGTCGATGATATGGTCAAGACGGCCCTGGCCACCCCGGATCCAGTGACACCAGACCTTCTCATGACCCTGCAGGCCTTGCTGGACCGGCTGGCCCAGACGGACCTGGAGCCGGCGGGCGGCGGCCCCGGGGACCGCCTCGGCTTCGAGCCCATGCCCGCGGCCCCGCCCAAACCCGAGCCCGGGATAGCCGCGGCCCTCATCACCCTAGACACTGACCCCACCGCCAATCCCCGCGGTGAGCGTCCCATCCTGCTGTGCGACGACGACGGCGACCTGGCCAAGCAGCTGTGCACCCAACTGGCCTGCTTCGGTTACCAGGTCACGGCCATCAACAGCCTTGCGGACCTGCCGGCGGTAGTGGCGGTAGACCCGCCCGCCACGGTCATCATGGACGTCATGTTTCCGGAGGGTGACGACGCCGGGCCCAAGACCCTGGCCTCCCTCGTGACCGCGACCGGGCGCCGCATCCCGAGCATCTACATCTCCAGTCGCGATGACTTCCAGGCCCGGCTGCAGGCCGTCAAGGCCGGTGGCAGCGCCTACTGCACCAAACCGGTCAAGACCACCGAGATCGTGGAATTCCTGGATGCCCTGACCAACCGGGAGTCCCCGCTGCCCATTCATGTCCTGGTGGTCGATGACGACCCCGAACTCGCCGCCCTCCACGCCCTCATCCTGGAGGAGGCTGGCATGATCACGGTGGTCGCGACCAACCCCGCCCAGGTCCCGCACCTGCTCAAGGGCTTCAACGCCGACCTGGTGCTGATGGACCTCTACATGCCGGAATGTTCAGGCCCGGAGCTGGCCCAGGTTCTGCGCCAGATGCCCGGCCATGTGAGTCTGCCCATCATTTATGTCTCTTCGGAGACGGATCATGAGCGCCAGATCAAGGCCCTGGAGGTGGGTGCCGACGGCTTTCTCGTCAAACCGGTGGACCCCCGGCGTTTGATCGCGGAGGTCACCCTGCGGGCGGAGCGGATGCGCATCCTGCATGCCCTCATGGTGCGCGACGGCCTGACCGGGCTCTTCAACCACAACGCCATCATGCAGTTCCTGGAACTGAAGGTAGCCAACGCCCGCCGTGAACAGGGTACCTTCTGCTACGCCATGATCGACGTGGATCACTTCAAGCGGGTCAACGATACCCATGGCCACCCGGCGGGTGACCAAGTCCTGATGGCCCTCAGCCGGGGCCTGCGCCTGCGTCTGCGTGAGTGCGACGTGGTGGGACGCTATGGGGGGGAGGAGTTCGCGGTGATTCTGTCCGGGGTCGGCGAGGCCCCGGCCAAGATGGTCCTGGATCAGCTCCGCCGCGGCTTTGCCGAGGTCATCTTCTATGCCGGCGAGGAGACCTTCACTTGCACCTTCAGCGCCGGAATAGCCAGCTTCCCGCGCTTCCCCACCCCTGAGGCCATGCTGGAAGCCGCGGACCTGGCCCTCTACCGGGCCAAGGGTGGGGGTCGCGATCGGGTAGAGATCGCGACCGCCGTCAGCACTGACTCCAGATCCACCCCGGAGCCGTCCGCGGTCACGACCCCGCGCGGTGGCCAGTTCGGCCATGGTCACTGAGCCCGAGGCGGGTCCGGTCACCGGGCCAGGGACCGCGCCGCCCCGGCCCGATCCGGGCGATGAGCTGGGGGTAATCCTGTCCCAACGCCGGGAGGGGCGCCAGGAGATCGTGAACGTGGACGCGGCCACTATCCAACTGGTGATCTTCGTCATCGGCGACCAGCAATTCGCCCTGCCGGGGGCCCAGGTGGCGGAGATCCTGCCGCTTGCGCCCATCTTTCCGGTTCCAGGTTGCCCGCCCGCCGTGGAGGGGGTCATGGACGTGCGGGGCAATATCCGCTCGGTCCTACGTTTGGGTGACCTGCTGGGGGCGGCCCACCACCCCCTCGCCCGCCATGCCGCCATCCTGCTTGGACGTGTGGGTGACCAGGAGAGCGGACTGCGGGTCGATCGCGTCGTGGACGTGACCCCGGTGATCCTGGAGAGCCTGATTCCCCCGCCGGATCAGTTGCCACCACCCCTCGCGGGACTGGTGACAGGGGTCTTCCAACGGCCGGAAGGCCCCGTCCTGGTGCTGGACATGGAGCGCATCTTTCAGGCCTGGCAGGACGGGCGCCTATGAAGGCCCCAGGGGCGCCCGCTACCCCGGCGGCGTCCCGGGAGGTCAGCGCGGCCGTCGGGACCGCCTCGGGTCTGGATCTGGTGCTGTTCCACTGGGGGCCCTGGCAGCTCGCCGTCCCCGCCAGCCAGGTAACGGGGCTGGGGCCGGATACCGACCCCGAGGCACCCACGGTGGGCGATCTCCTCGAGCTGCCCGCCGCGACCTCGGACGGGGGCCCGAACCCTCCCTCCTTGTCCCGCATCCGCCGCCTGGGCCTGCGAAGGCCAGGCCCCGGGTTGGGACTGCGCGTCCAGGAACCCCTGCGCCGGGTCCGGCTGGATGCCATGGCCATCCAGCCCCTGCCGCCCCTGATCGCGGCCCGCCTGCGCCTGCCGCTGGTGCGGGCCCTGGCCAACCTCGGGGACCCGGCGGGGGCCATCATCCTGATTCTTGACTTCAGAGGCTGTGAAAAGACCTCTTTCATCCCGGGATTCGCGACTCCTCCCGCGCGGGATCAATCCAGCCCCTGAAGGTGCTCAAATGCCCACCGATTTCTCCCAGACCCTGGTCATCGGCATCTCGGCCACGGCCTTGTTCGATCTGCGCGAAGCGGATCGGATCTTCCAGGAGCATCAGTCCTCCGACCCGACCACCGCCATCCGCCTCTATCGCGACTACATGTTGCAGCGGGAAAACGAGCCCCTGGCACCGGGTACCGGCATGCCCCTCGTGGTCGCCCTGCTGGATTTGAATCGCCATACCCCCGCGGGGGAGCCGGCCCTGGTGGAGGTGGTGGTCATGTCGCGCAACAGCCCCGAAACGGGCATCCGGGTGCTGAATCACATCCGGCGGCTCAACCTGGGGATCAGCCGCCACGCCTTCACCGGCGGGGAATCGGTGGTCGACTACCTCGACGCCTTCGATGTCGACCTGTTCCTGACCACCAACGTCGAGGATGCCCAGCGGGTCATCGACAGCGGCCAGTGTCCCGCCGCCATCGTCAAACCCCCGCCCCAGGAGCCCCGGGACCTGCCCCAGGGTCAGGTGCGGATTGCCTTCGATGGTGACGCCGTCCTCTTCGACGAAGCCAGCGAGCTGGTCTTCAAGGCCGAAGGCCTCGACGCCTTTCATCGTACCGAGAACGACCGGCAGGATATCCCCATGGGCGAGGGCCCCTATGCCACGCTGTTGCGCAAACTGGCCCTGCTCCAGGACCGGCTTCCGGAGACCGTGGAATTATCCCCGGTCAGGATCGCGATCGTCACCGCCCGCGGCGCCCCCGCGGAGATGCGGGTCATCAAGACCTTGCGCCATTGGGGCGTTTACGTCGACGAACTCTTCTTCCTGGGCGGCATGGAGAAGGCCAAGATCCTGAAGGCCTTTCGCCCGCATATCTTTTTCGACGATCAGGACCTGCATCTGCAAGACATATCCACCGCCTATCCGGCGGGGAAGGTGCCTTACAAATCTTCCTCCCGCTTGAGCTAAAGGCCTCAGCACGGGTGTTCCATGCAGGCCTTCCCGCCCCCCCGCGCAGGGCGGGCATCTGCCACAGGCCCAGTTTGCCCGGCGGCAACTACCCCAGGTGAGGGATTACCCCTCAATACCCCTGAAAGAGAAAGTCCAAGGCCGCGGTGATCTGCGTTTGCGCGGTGGCCAGTGAGGTAACCGGCGACTTCAAGGCACGTTTTGGTATCGCACCCATCTTGGGGGTTTCCAGCAAAAAGTCTTGGCCGTTGATGGTCAATACGGGCGTGAGTCGAGTCGGTAGCTTGACCCGCGGAAAGTACGCCAGGCTGCGCAGCGGAATCACCATTCGGCTGTCCAGGCCGTCGAGCAGATCGCTCTGCACATCGAGCAAAAACGGCGTGGTCGCGGCGTGGCTGCCCGGGTTGGCGTAGACGTCAAAGCGCGCCATCAGAAGCTTCTCCACTCATCGAGTGGCAGGCCCTCGGTTTCGAGGGTGGCGTTATAAGCCGCCACGAAATCGGCGTGTTCCTCGCGCCACCGGCGCTCCTGCTCGCGGTGGACAACTTCGCGGAGATAGGTGTCGCAGACCTGCGAAAGATTGATGTCGAGCTGCCTGGCGGCATCCAGCACATCGATGCTCAGGCTCAGATTGGTGGCACGCTTACCCGATGAGCCAACTCGGGCGCGTGGAGCGGGCGGGGCAGTGGGCATTGCCATCTCCATGCGTATACCAGTGTGCGCATAGTCTAATCGGCGCGACCGGTCCGCCGCCATCTCCATCGAGCCGGAACGGCGACCGATGACATAGACGTGAAGCCGGCTTTCTGGAGTCCCTCCCGGAGCCCCTCATAAGGTCCCTCCTGAAGGCCTTTGAGCTTATGTTCCTTCGGCCCACCGATCGAATTTTTCCGCCGGGGTCATTTTCAGTTCCTCCAGGCCACGAATCTCGGTGATGATCAGGATGTTCTTGCTGCACCGGCGCAGCAGGGCACGTATCCAGAGGCAAAGATGAGTTTGAGTTCCATCTGGCCGGCCAAAAAGCGGGCTTAAGTTATCTGGCTTGCCTTGCCATAACACGCCTTATGATTATCTCGGGCTTGGGGGGCTGTTCGCCCAAGCCAGTCCTTGGCTTTTTCGTGGTCGGAGGTCTTGGCGGGCCCCCGCCTAGTCGGTTAATCGGAGGAGGTTGGCGTCATGAGCATCCTGAGAGTCCTGGCGGTCGCGGTTTCGCTGCTGTTCTTGGTTGCCTGTGACAGCTCGAAAAGTCCGAGGACCGACCGGTCCGATGCCTTCGTCATCGAGGTCCCGAGCCTGTCGGAGACGACCTTTGGCGAGGCGCGGGACATCTACGTCCGGGGGGCCCTGGCGTTCTGGGTGACGCGGCCAGGGAATGTTCGGATCGAACTCTTCAAGGGCACCCGCCTTGAGGGAGAGCCCGTGCGGCTGATCGAGAGCAGCGTGGACCTGGCCACGGGGACGACGCCGCTCGAGGCGCTCTATCTCGACTACCCCAATGGCGAGAGGAAAGGGGGCAAGAACCTGATCATGGTCCCGGATATCGTCCAAGAACCGGAGGGTTTCCTCTTTCCCGGCAATAAGGTGGTGGTGACGAAGGAGTATTTCGCCGGGGTCATCCTGGGGGGCGTGACCCGGAATTTCGATACCGACTACAGCGATGCCCTGGGCCGGCCACTGGAGGATCTGCTGGCGGGCACCTATACCTTGCGGGTGACGGGCCTGTCCGGTGACCTCGCGGATGCCGTCTGGACCATGCCACTCAGCTTTGGCCATAGCCATAAGCTCATCGGCCGCTTCCGACCCCCGGAGCATGCCGAGCGCCTGAAGGCCCATGCCCGGGAACAGGGGCTACGTATCTTCCAGGACCCCTTCCCCGGCTATTACTGGTCCGGTAACGACGGCTATGAAATTCAGACCCGCTGGCGCGCCAACAATGCCCTGGAGGTGGTCAACACCACCCCGGGCATCCATTACGGACCCGAGATCAACGCCGTCAACGATGCCATCCTCTACAACATCTCCCCCTGGAGCGTGACCGAAACCATCGAGCTCGCCAACATTGTCGCCCATGACTTCGTGGATAAACCCCAGACCACCTTTCTCTACTATTCCATCGGGGAACCCTCTCTGACCCTCTTCACCCCCGGGGGTGAAACGCACCTGTGGGGAGATTATCTGGCCTTGGCCCCCGGACAGGGGTTGGTCATGGTCCGCGCCGAGATCCAGACGCCCCAGGCCGCCGAGGGGGATAACCGCTATCGCGTCAATCAGTCGGTGGTGAGGGCCTACGATCTTGAGGTGGGCGACGGTATCCAGGCGGCCGCGGGCGAGGTCATCGCGCTTTTTGGAATTGCCAGGCCCATCCCCTCCACCGTCACGCCCACGGGATTACAGAGCACCTACAGCATCGATAATCATATTTCGACGATTCGCTACGAGATCGGCACCGCCGCGGGCGAAACCCTGCTCACGACGGAAAAGTCGGTAGGGCTGAACCGAATCTATGACCCCGCCAAGCCCGACGAGCTGTCACCCTCCGTGTACGAGTTCAAGCACGAACTCGTCCTGGATGCCATGCCAGGGAGCTTCCGCGTCAAGGCCACGGGCATGGACAGCCAGGGTCTGCCCGTGGCGGGAGCGGAACAGGTCTTCTCCCTGGAGATCGCCGCACCCTGAGGATGAAGGCAGCGGTCATGGTCATGCCGTCCCCGCTGTTCCGACCCCGTGCCGGGGGTTCTGGCTGGACAGGTGGATCTCCAGGGGATCGGACCCTTTCAGATGGATGTCGCGTTGGGGGAAGGGGAGGGAGACGGCGTGCTCGCGGAATTTACGCAGGATGGCCTGCTGAAGTTCGGATGAGACCGGCCCGCGATCGTCGATGTCGGGGACGAAGCACCGGGCCTGAAGCAACAGGGCGCTGTCGCCAAAGCTTTCGAAGACGAAGGTGGGCGCCGGTTCCTTCAGGACCCGGGGGTCTTCGGCCACCGCCTCCCCCATGAGGCGCATGGCCAGACCCACGTCGGCGTTGTAGTCCACCCCCACGCGGATGACGATGCGGTTCAGGGCATCGCTCAGGGTCCAGTTGAGCAACTGGCCGGTGATGAACTGTTTATTGGGCACCAGCAGTTCCTGGCGGTCCCAGTTGCGCACCGTGGTCGCGCGGATGCGGATCTTGGTGACCGTGCCGGTGGTGTCACCGATGGTGACCACGTCGCCGACCCGCACCGGCCGCTCGAAGAGGATGATGAGGCCGCTGATGAAATTGGCCACGATTTCCTGGAGGCCGAAGCCGATGCCCACGCCCAGGGCGGCCACCAGCCACTGGACCCGGCCCCAGGAGATGCCCAGGGCATCGGAGACGATCATGGCGGCGATGGCGATGAGGGCGTAGGCGGTCAGGGTCTTGATGGCGTAACGGGCCCCGGGGGAGACGTCGAAGCGGTCCAGGAGGAGGATTTCGATTAGGGCCGGCAGGTTGCGCACGGCGATCGTCGCCAGGGTGATGGTCGCCAGGATGAAGGCGACGCTGGCCAGGGAGAAGTTCTTGAGCTTCTCCTCGCCACCCTCCATGCCCATGTAGGTCCAGAGGGCGATGTCCCGCAGGCGGGTGAAGGCGGGCATGACGTCCGACCAGATGGCCCAGAGGCCCAGGAGGGCGGAGACGAAGATGACGGCATTGAGCAGGCGCCGGGTCTGTTCGTCCAGGCTGGCCAGTTCCAGGCGCCGCTCGACGACGGGATTCGTGGTGACTTTGCGCTTTTCGTCTTGGGGCTGGGCGCGTTGATCGAGGGCGACCTGGAGGGCCAGCCGGCGCCGGGTGACGCTGAGCCAGCGGAGGATGGATTGTTGCAGGATCACCAGGGCCAGCAACAGCCAGAGCTGTTCCACCAGGGAGACCAACAGGGTGCCGGCGGTATATACGAAGCCGAGCAGGGCGAGCATGGCCAAGCCCAGGGGGATGGCCAGGAAGCCAAAAAACCAGAAGTGTCGCAGGCGGTAGAACCATCCCCCGGGGTGGGCGCTGAGATAGGCCTGGGGGATGCCGGAGCCGGGATGGAGCAGGCGACCGAGGAAGTAGGTCAGGGCCAGCACCAGGACGATGAGACTGAGGCGTTGCAGGCCGAGGCCGAAACTGGCGTCGGGGTCCTGGAACAGCAGGGCGACGACGAAGGACAGGGGCACCAGGGTGGCCGTCGCCCAGGTCATGGTGCGCCGAATCAAGGTCAGGGTGGCGCCGGTCCAGCGAAAGTGCCGGTCGGCCACCCCGCCGGACAGACAGAGCAATTGCAAGAAGTGTAGCGAGAAAAAGCCCACGGCGATGGCCAGCGCGGCGGCCCCCACCCCTTTGCTGAAGGGGGTCGCCAGAGCTGGGTCATCCAGCAGGCGCCAGCCCACGGCGGCCACCACCAAGGGCCAGCGCAGGGCGAGGATGGCCGTCAGGACCAGGCCTTCCAGGGTGAGCCTGAAGCTGTCGGTCTGGACCCGGCGCAAGGGCTCCGCCAGGGCCAGGAGGGCACGCTTGATGGCGCGGCCGCGAAACAGCAGCCAGATCAGGGGCCCCAGGGTGAACCAGAATTGGGGTTGGCTGGCGTCGTTGAGCAGGGCTTGGCCCGCCCCCAGCCAGTGGTCCGGGGTCAGGAGCCAGCGCAACCCCCGGGGGACCGACTCGAAGGCCTCCGGATCCCAGAAGGGCGGCGCGCTGCGGGTCCAGAGGAGGTGCTGGGCGAGAAAATCCCGGTAGGTGGTGACGGTGGTGAGGCGCTCCTGGGCGGCGAAGTCCAGTTCACTGAGCAGGCGCAGATAGGCCTGGTTGGCGTCCAGGGCCTGGCCGAGGAGCTCCCGCTTACGTTCCAATTGTTCCTTCACCTGGGCCTTGAGTTGGGTGGTGTCCTCCGCCGGGGGCACGCCCTTGAGCTGCTCCCTGATCTGTTCATCCAGGTCGCGCAATTGCTGCACCTCCTCGCTGAAGCGAATCTGCCGCAGGCTAGCGGCGGCGAGGCGTTTTTCCCGCTCGCGATTGGCATTCTGAAGGTCCTCGATCTCTGGGAGCCGCTGCTGGTTGCTCAGAAGCACCTGGCCCATGGCCTCGCTCAGACCGGAAATCTCCATGCGCTGTCGGGTATTGCGGTATTCCTCATCCAGTTTCTTGGTCTCGGCGCGGATCTGGTTCAGGTTGGCGCCGAGCTGTCCCTGGGCCTCGCTGGCCTCGCTCAGTTGTTCCGAGAGCTTGGCGTTGGCCGCCGCCAGTTCACCGACCAGGGCATGCCGGCCCTCGGCGACGCGGCTGGCCACGGCGGTCTCCTGCTTGGCCCGTTCCGCCTCCGCCTGGCGCCGTTTGCTCAGTTCTTCCCGCAGGAGTTGGACCCGGGACTGGATGTGCTTCAGTTCCAATAGGGCCTTGTCACGCTCGGCCCGCAGCAGGTCCTCGCGGACGCCTTGGGAGAGGACCTCCCGATCCAGGCGCAGCAGTTCCGCGCGCAGGGCCCGCTGGCGGCTGTCTTGGACCAGGAGGCGGGCCTCCTTCATGGCTGGGCTCTCCCCTTCCGGGGCCGGCTTGGCGACCTCCTTTTCTAGATCATCCAGGGTCTTGCGGGTATCCTGCATGCCCTGGCGGGCCACGGCCAGGCCTTGAGGCCAATCCTGGAGGGTTTTGTCCAGATCGGTGAGGCGCGCGGTCAGGGCGGCCTCATCGGCCACCTCTTTGATCAGTTGCTGTTCGATATCCGTGATCGCGGCCGCGGCGGACGGGGGCGCCGGTTTGACCTCCGCCTTGACCTGGAGGTTTTCGATCTCCTTGCGCAAGCGCTGAATCTCCATCGGCGCCGTTTCCAGGGTTTGGGTCAGGGCGGCGGATTTGGCGTCCTGGTTGCGTACCGCTTCCAGGTTGCTCAGAACCTTGCGGTAGAGCTCGATTAGCCGCTTGGCGGCCTCGGCATCCGCTCCGCTGGCGGATTCCAGTTCCTTGATGCGGCTTTCGACAAAGCGCACCGTGGCGGCTGGGTCCCCTTTCGCGTCGAGAGTCTCGGCACTGGTGGGGCGGGCGTCACCGCCCTTGCCAGGGTCGGAAGGAGACGACGCCGTTGGCTGCGCCCCAGCGGTGCTCAGCGCCAGCAGGAGCGGAAAGGCGACGAACCGGCGAATCAGGAACAAGGGATGGCTCCCGGCAGAACGCGTGTAGGAGGGTGCGAGGGGCTATGGTCCTGCCTCCGGGAGGCGGAAGCAAGCGCAGGGGTGGGGACGAGGCATCCCGCCCGGCCCGATCCACGAGATGCCTAAACTGTTGGGGTTACCTGAAGAACACGATCCTTACGCGGGAAATTCTTGCCTTTTTTGTCAGGGAGTGGCTATAGTTTGAACTGTGCGTTGCTCAAAACGAGCGATAGCTGTTGCCTGCAAGAGACCCCGTGAGGGGACGGGGGGGAGAAGACGCTCATGACATTGGCTGTGCGCTATGTTTTCCTTTTGCTTTTGGCTAGCGTCCTGGTCTACCTGACCGGATGCTCCAGTACCGGTGACTCGGGACATAAGGTGGGTCACAAGACGTCGTCGGATGCGACCTTCCCCATTCCTCCGGGCGTCGAGGATAACGTTGAATTCTGGCGCAAGGTCTACGGGGAAATGGATCGCTCCCAGGTGGCCGTCCACGATAACCTCTACATGGGGGCGATCTACGAGGTGGTCGAGGTCCCCGCCGCCTACCGGGGTAGCAGCGAGAGCCGCCGGGCCTTCGTCAAGGGCAAGCAGCAGGAGTATCAGGATCGTCTCGCCACCCTGGAACGAAAGCTGGTCAGCGGGGAGTCCCTGACCGCGGCGGATAGGGATCTCCAGTCCAAGCTGGAGGCCGTCGGCGGCCGGAACGCGGTGTTCGGCGCCTCCGACCGGGTCCGTACCCAGCAGGGTATGCGGGAGCGATTCCGTTCCGGCATGGAGATCAGTGGCCGCTATGATGCGGCCTTCCGCGAGATCTTCCGCAAGCACGGCGTGCCCGAGGACCTGGCCTTCCTGCCCCATGTCGAGTCCTCCTTCCAGTCCCGGGCCCGTTCCGGGGTCGGCGCCGCGGGCCTCTGGCAGTTCATGCCCGCCACCGGGCGCGTCTACGATCTCCAGGTAGATCATCGCATGGACGAACGCATGGACCCCATGCTGGCTTGCGAGGGGGCGGCCCGCTACCTGGCCGCGGCCCACAAGAAGCTGGGGAGCTGGCCTCTGGCCATCACTTCTTATAACCACGGTCAGGGCGGCATGGCCAAGGCCAAGAGCCTCCATGGCAACGACATCGGTAAGATCGTCCAGAACTACAAGGGCGAGGCCTTTGGTTTCGATTCCCGTAACTTCTATTCCCAATTCGTCGCCGCCCGGGAGGTCGCCGGTAATCCCGACAAGTACTTCCCCGAGGGCGTTGCCTACCACAAGCCCCACGATCACGACCGGCTAGTGCTACGAAATGCCATGCCCGCCCAGCACCTGGCCCGGCATTATGGGCTGTCGGTCTATCAGTTGGATGACCTGAACCCCTCCTGGAGCAATGCCATCGTCCAGGGTAAGGCCAGCATTCCCGCTGGGGCCAGTGTCTGGCTGCCCGCCGGTACCACCGAGCGGATTACCGATCACCCCGCGCCGGCCTCCAGCTCCACGCTCCTCGCCCAGGCGGAGCCTCGGGAAGAGCGCGCCAACGATTACGTTACGGTACGGCGGACCGAGGTCAGGCCGGAGGCCACATTGGCCCAGGCGGAGACTCGTGGCGGCGCCAAGGGTAAAACCGCCTCCGCCCGTCAGGCCACGGCCACCAAAGCGAACCTGGCCAGGGATGACAAGGGCGCCAAGCCGATGCTGGCCAAGGCGGATTCCAAGGCGACGGCCAAGGCCGGGGCCAAGGCAGCTAGCGGTGCGACTGGCGCCAAGGGTCAGAAGGGGGACAAGCAGGTCCTGGCCAAAGCCGATACCAGCGCTGGCAAGGGCAAGGAAAAGGACAAGGCCGCCGTCAAGACCCATGTCGTCAAGCCCAACGAGACCCTCTTCCGCGTGGCGGTCATGTACGATTTGAGCGTGAACGAACTCAGAAAGCTCAACAAGATGAGCCCCAACGACAACACCATCAAGGCGGGTCAGCGGATCAAGGTCAGCGGCTGATCCTACCGGGGGGTCTGGCCCCGCCCGGGATGCCCGTCATACCCCTCAACCCCGTCGGCCCGGAGCGGTCGCCGGGGTTGTTTGTTTCTGCCAGCCAAGGGGCGGTCGCCGCTCTCACCGCGCTACACATCGCCAGCAGTTAACCTCCGTCCCCTTGTATCAGTCCCCCGCCCTCCGCCAGCAGTCTTTGACTCCAGCCCGCGGATCGCAGTCACTCTCCACGCCCAGCCGAGGCATGACCATGAATTTCGTCGATCTCAAGACCCAGTACGAACGCATCGAGGCGGATGTCCAGGCCCGTATCCAGGCGGTCCTGAGCCACGGCCGCTATGTGATGGGCCCCGAGATCACCGAACTGGAGAAGCGCCTGGCGGCCATGGTCGGGGTCCGGCACGCGATTGCCGTGGCCTCCGGCACGGATGCCCTGCTCATCGCCCTCATGGCCTTGGAGGTCGGACCGGGTGACGAGGTCATCACCACCCCCTTCACCTTCATCGCCACCGCCGAGGTGATCGCCCTGCTGGGGGCGCGGCCGGTCTTCGTCGATATCGATCCGCGCACCTACAACCTGGACCCGGCGGGGATCGCGGCGGCCCTCGGCCCCCGTACCCGGGCCATCCTGCCGGTCAGCCTCTATGGTCAGTGCGCGGATCTGGACGCCATCAACGCCATCGCCGCCGACGCGGGTCTGCCGGTGATCGAGGACGCCGCTCAGAGCCTGGGAGCGACCTACAAGGGGCGGCAGTCCGGCGGCCTGTCCACCATCGGCTGCACCAGCTTCTTCCCCTCCAAGCCCCTGGGTGCCTACGGTGATGGCGGGGCCTGCTTTACCGACGACGACCACCTGGCCCTGGCCATGCGCCAGATTCGGGATCATGGTCAGGACCGCCGTTATCACCATATCCGCCTCGGCCTCAACGGCCGCCTGGATTCCATCCAGGCCGCGGTGCTCCTGGCCAAACTCACCATCTTTCCCGATGAGGTCGCCGTCCGCGGCCGGCTTGGGGCCCGCTATTCGGAACTCCTGGCAGGCGCCCCCTGCGTCACCCCCTTCATCGCGCCCCACAATACCAGCGTCCATGCCCAGTACACGGTGCACCTGGCGGAGCGGGACCGGGTCGCCGCCCGCTTGGGGGAACTGGGCATCCCCACCGCCATCCATTACCCCATCCCCCTGAACCTGCAACCGGCCTTTGCCGGGATCGGCCCCTCCGCCGGCGCCCTGCCGGTGTCGGAGAATGCCGCCGCCGGCGTCCTCAGCCTGCCCATGCATCCCTATCTGCGGGACGCCGAACAGATTCAGGTGGCGGAGGCCTTACGCGAGGCCCTGGCCGTGTGAGTGACCTGGTCCTGACCGTTTGTGGTCAGGGCATTCAAGTTTTCGGCAGATTTACACACATCGAATTTCAGTTTTTGGCCTTGATGAAGGAGGGTTGCGGGGCGTCTGGCGGGGGTGTTGACCGCAAGGATGCGGTCGTCAAGCCTACAGGGACGTATTCACGGCGCCCCCCGCCAGACGCACCCCGACCCGGGAATGCCGTGGAATTGATGGGATTTGATCGGTAGATTCGATCGAGATCACAGAAACATTCGATTTTAAAAGTCGTCCGCCGGCACCTATCCTCTCCCCAACGTCAACAGGAGGCAGCCAAGATGACCAAAACCTTCACTTTCGCCATCGTCCACTTCACCGTGGCCTTCAGCGTGGCCTATGCGTTGAGCGGCAGCATCCTCATCGGTAGCGCCATTGCCCTGGTGGAACCGGTGATCAACACCATCGCCTACTTCTTCCACGAGAAGGCCTGGGAGCGTATCCAGGCCCGACGCCAGGCGGCGGCCGCGGACCCAGCCGTTCCGGCGGGGATGACGGCCTGAGGGTTGGTTGCCGCAACGCAAGTTGCGGTAAATCGCGGCGCTCCCTCGCCTGGTGAGGGGGGAAATCAAGCTTCAGGAGGGGGTCTGATCGGCGAAGGCGACCAGGTGATCCACCGCTACCCGGATGCCGATGCGCTCGCCGATCGCGTGATTGTGATGACTCTGCACCAGGCAGAGGATGACCTGGCCACTAGCCAGGCGCAGGCTGTAGAGGTATTCGGCGCCACGGAAGGCGCGATTGACCACCTCCGCCTGGAGGGGGCTGGCGTCGTCATGGAGGATATCGTCGGGCCGAAGCAGAATTTCCCCGCGGGCGCCAGGGTACAGGCCGTGGGTGCGGCAGCCGGTGAGCAGTCCGATTTCGGTGTCCATCCGCCACTCATCCACCGCCCGCCCGGGGAGCATGACCCCCTGGCCGATGAAGTCGGCGACGAAGCGGTCCGCTGGCTCATGATAGAGGTCGAAGCCACTGCCGACCTGATGGATGCGCCCCCCGGACATGACGGCGATACGGTCCGCCATGGCGAAGGCCTCGTGCTGGTCGTGGGTGACCAGAATGGCCGTGCTCCCCTCGCGCTTCAGGACCTCTCGCACCTCCCGGGCGAGCTGCTCCCGCAATTCGGCGTCCATGCTGGAGAAGGGCTCGTCCAGCAGCAGGATGTCCGGACGCGGCGCCATGGCGCGAGCCAGGGCGATGCGCTGCTGCTGGCCGCCGGAGAGTTGATGGGGATACTTGTCCCCGGCGCCGGCCATCCCGATCAGTTCCAGCAGTTCCGCCACCCGGGTCTGGCGCTCGCGACGGTTCAGGTGGCGCAGGCCGAAGGAGACATTGCGCGCCACCGTCAGGTGAGGAAAGAGGGCGAAGTCCTGGAAGACCATGCCGGCCCGCCGGGCCTCCGGGGGCAGGTTCAGGCCGGGACCGGCGACCTGGCGGCCGTGGAGGTGGATTTCGCCGCTGGCGACGGGCTCGAAACCGGCCACCGCCCGCAGCAGGGTGGTCTTGCCACATCCACTGGGCCCAAGCAGGCAGCCGATGTCACCCCGGACCAGGCTGAGATCCACCCCGGAGACGATGGGGACCCCGCCATAGGCGACGGAGACGCCGCTGATCACCAGTTGCCCGCTGGCGACACGGGGGCCAGGACTCGGCTGGTTGGCGTGAAAGTCATTGCCAAGACTTTCATTCTCCGGGGCGAGGCGCGCCCCCTCAGGGCAGTTAGCAGGATCGCGCATCAATTTTCGTGGCCAGGGGCGGGAAGGCGTTCAGTTGGGCTGGGCATGGCGGGACCGGGTGATGGAGCGGCTGAGGAGGATGACCGGCGCCAGGCCGGCGAGGACGATGGCCAGGGCCGCCGGGGCGGCGTCCGCCAGGCGCTCGTCCGCCGCCAGTTCATAGACGCGCACCGCCAGGGTATTGAAATTGAAGGGGCGCAGGATCAGGGTGGCGGGTAGTTCCTTGAGCACGTCGACGAAGACCAGCAGCAAGGCGGTGAAGAGGCTTCCGCGCAGCATCGGCAGGTGGACCCGTCCCAGGACCGCCCCGGGGCTCAATCCCAGGGCGCGGGCTGATTCATCCATGGCCGGGCGGATCTTTCCCAGGCCGCTCTCCACCGTCTGCAAGGCCACCGCCAGAAAGCGCACCAGGTAGGCGAAGAGCAGGGCGGCCAGGGTGCCGCTGAGCAGCAGGCCGGTGGAGAGGTCGAAGGTCGCCCGCATCCAGGCGTCCACCCGGTTGTCGAGCCAGCCGAAGGGGATGATGACGCCGACGGCGATGACCGTACCCGGGACGGCATAGCCCAGGCCCGCGACCCGCACCGCGGTGCGGACCGCCCGGGTCGGTTGCAGGCGCTGGCCATAGCCCAGGATCAGGGCCAGGAGCAGGGCCAGGACCGCCGCCGTCGCCGCCAGCCCCAGGCTGTGACCGACCAGCCGCCAGAAGGCCTCGTCCAGGGTGGCGCCGGCGACCTCCAGGGCCCAGGCCGCCAACTGCCCGGCGGGGACCAGAAAGCCGAAGGTGAGGGGCAGGAGACAGAAGCCCAGGGCCGCCAGGCCGCGCCAGCCGGTGAGGGGATGGCGGCGGATGGCCTGATGGCGCTGGCTGGTCTGGTGATAGCGGGCCTGGCGCCGGGACAGGCGCTCCAGGAGGATGAGCAGAAAGACGAACCCCAGCAGCAGGGCCGCGAGCTGGGCCGCCGCCGCCGTGTTGCCGAGCCCGTACCAGGTGCGAAAGATGCCGGTGGTGAAGGTGGCGACGCCGAAGTACTGGACGGTGCCATAGTCCGCCAGGGTCTCCATCAGGGCCAGGGAGAGGCCGGCGACGATGGCGGGCCGCGCCAGGGGCAAGGCGACGGTGAAGAAGGTCCGCCAGGGCCCGTTGCCCAGGGTGCGGCTGACATCCAGCACGCACAGGGACTGGCCGAGGAAGGCGGCGCGGGCCAGCAGATAGACGTAGGGATAAAGCACTAGGGACAGCATCACCACCGCCCCCGGCAGGGAGCGGACCTCGGGGAACCAGTAGTCGCCGAAGCCCCAGCCGAACCAGCCGCGGAGGGCCGACTGGACGGGGCCAGCGAAGTCCAGCAGCCCGGTATAGGTATAGGCGATGATGTAGGCCGGCATGGCCATGGGCAGCAGCAGGGCCCACTCGAACAGGCCCCGGCCGGGAAAGCGACACATGCTGATCAGCCAGGCGGTGCCCACGCCGCCGATCAGGGTCCCCACCGTCACCCCCAGCATGAGCCAGAGGGAATTGACAACATAATCCTGGAGCACCGTCGCCGCCAGGTGGTCCCAGACCTCCCCGGCGGGGACGAGCAGGAAGCCCAGCACCACCAGCACCGGCAGGGCCAGGACCAGGGCCAGGGCCGTCACCCCCAGCGTCCAAGGGCCCGGCCGAGCGCGCTGAGTTTCAGTCGCTGCCAGGGTTAGCATGGTGAGGCATCATGATGCTTGGCCGGGAGGTCGGTTTCTTCAGTCCAGTGGACAGGGACGGCAGGAAGAGCGGCCCGGCCGGGCGAGCGACGATCAGTGCCGGTGGTGGTTAAGGCGCTGATCATTGGGTGGGGCGGATAGGTTGACGCCACGGGGCCAGGGGTCCCGGTCAGAAAATGGGGGTCGGGATTATACCCGAGGCGCGAGGCTTATCCGCCGCGTCTATTTCCAGCCCGCGCGGTCCATCAGTCGCACCGCCTCGCCGTTGAGCTCGCCCAGGCGCGTCAGATTGATGCCATCGGCCTTGAATTCACCCCAGGCGGCCAGGGTCGCGCTGATCGGCACCCCCGGACGGATCGGGTACTCGCCGTTGGTCTCCGCATACCAGGTCTGAGCCTGATCCCCGGATAGGTATTCCAAGAGCTGGATGGCCTCGGCCTTGTTCTTGGCCCCCTGGGTCAGGGCCGCGCCGCTGACGTTGACATGGACGCCGCGGCCCTCCTGGTTGGGCCAGAAGACCTTCATTCTGGCGGCGGCCTCCCGCTGGTTGGCCTCCGGGGCGTTCAGCATGCCTGCCAGGTAATAGGTGTTGGCGATGGCCAGGTCGCATTGGCCCGCCGCGGCGGCCAGGATCTGATCCCGGTCCCCGCCCTTGGGCGGGCGCGCCAGGTTGGCGACCAGGCCCTTGGCCCAGGCCTCCGTCGCCTCGGCGCCGTCCGCGGCGATGAGGGAGGCAACCAGGGACTGGTTGTAGACGTTGTCCGAGGAACGGATGCAGATGCGCCCCCGCCACTTGGGCGCGGCCAGGTCCTCATAGGTGGACAGCTCCTCCGGTTTGACCTTGCCCGCGACGTACATAATGGGTCGGGCCCGGAGGGTGAGGCCGAACCAGTGGCCCGTCGGGTCCCGGTAGGCCGGGGGGATGGCGCTCTCCAGGCGTGCGGAAGTGACCGCCTGGGTCACCCCGGCCTCCTTGGCGCGATGGAGCCGGCCGACGTCCGTGGTGATCAGTAGGTCCGCTGGAGAGTTCAGCCCCTCGCTTTGCAGCCGCTGAAGGAGGGCGTCCTCCTTGCCGGTGACCAGATTGACCTTGATCCCGGTCTCCTGGCTGAAACGGTCCAGCAGGGGCTTGATCAGTTCCTCGCTGCGCGCGGAATAGAGGTTGACCTCGGCGGCCAGGAGGGGCAGGGGGAGGGCGGTCAGGGCCAGAAGGCCGGCGGCAATCAGGTGATGACGGGCGACAGGCATGAGCAGGGGACTCCAGTTACTGTAAGGATGCACAAGGGCCACGAAGGCGCGAAAGGTTCACGAAGGTGCGCAAGTTTCACGAAATTGCGAAAGCTTCACGCCGTTGCGCAAGCTTCGCTCAAGGTGCGCAGCGTTCACGAAGGCGGGAAGGTTCACGAAGGCGCACCAGGTTCGCGCCGAGCGCTTCGGCAAGGGGGGCTCCCCACCGAGCACGCAAAACTGTAATCGCAATCTAATGCGAAGCATTCCTATTTTCAAGGCTGGCGTGGGTTCCGCCTCGCCAGAAGGCGATTTTTCCGTGTCTTCTCCACGGGATCGTGCTATTTTGCCCAGTCCATCCGGACTGCTCCATCGCGACGGCTCGCCCCCCGGGGGACCGCCCGCTGTTCGCTCGACTGTCTCTGTATCCTAGTCTCAGGTCCCCGAGGTCATCACCGTGGAACCTTTCTCTCCCATGGAAAACCCATCACCGCCGGAAGGCCCATCCCCGCCGGAAGCGCCCGCCGTGCCGGAGGCCATCTCCCCCCTGGCCCCCCCCTTGGACCCCCTCCTGGAGTGCGAGGGCTTTGATCAGCTCGGGCTAGCCCCCGCCGTCCTCGATACCGTCCAGGCCCTGGGCTACGAGGTGCCGACGCCCATTCAGTGCCAGTGCATCCCCCATTTGCTGGCCGGGCGTGACCTGCTCGGCCAGGCGCAGACCGGCACCGGCAAGACCGCGGCCTTCGCCCTGCCCCTGATCAGCCGGGTCGATCTGGGTCTGGGGCCCAAGCCCCAGGTCCTGGTGCTGACCCCCACCCGCGAGCTGGCCCTCCAGGTGGCGGAGGCCTTCCAGACCTATGCCCGCGGCCTGCGCGGCTTCCACGTCCTGCCCCTCTACGGGGGTTCCAGCTTCGGCCTCCAGGCGCGGCAACTGGAGCGGGGCGTGCAAGTGATCGTCGGCACCCCGGGGCGGGTCATGGACCATCTGCGCCGTGGCACCCTGGACCTCAAGGCCTTGCGCGCCCTGGTCCTGGACGAGGCCGACGAGATGCTCGACATGGGCTTCGCCGAGGACATCGACTGGATCTTCGCCCAGACCCCCCCGGAGCGGCAGGTGGCCCTCTTCTCCGCCACCATGCCGGAGGCGATCCGCAAGGTCGCCCACGCCCATCTGCGCGAGCCGGTGGAGGTGTGTCTGGTGGCTGCGACGCAGACGGTGGAGACCATCGACCAATACCACTGCCTGGTGACCCGCTTCCACAAGGCGGACATGCTGACCCGGGTGCTGGAGGTGGAGACCTTCGACGCCGTGCTGGTCTTCGTCCGCACCAAGTTGCAGACCCTGGAGGTGGCGGAAAAGCTCACCGCCCACGGCTTCAATGCCGAGCCCCTCAACGGGGACATGACCCAGGGTGAGCGCGAGCGCACGGTGGAGCGTCTCAAGCACGGCCGCCTCGACATCCTGGTCGCCACCGACGTGGCCGCCCGGGGCCTGGACCTCGAGCGCCTCAGCCTGGTGATCAACTTCGACATCCCCATGGACCCGTCCGCCTACGTGCACCGCATCGGCCGTACCGGCCGCGCCGGGCGCGAGGGGCGCGCCCTGCTGTTCGTCGAGCCGCGGGAGCGCCACCTGCTCAAGGCCATCGAGCGCACCATCCGCCGCCGGATCCCCGAACTGACCCCGCCGACCCCGGCGGATCTCAGCGCCCATCGCATCGAGCGCTTCTCCACCCTGGTCACCAAGACCCTGGCGGAGGAGGACCTGGACTTTTTCTACCGCCTGGTGGCCCGGATCGCCCGCGAGGGTGAACTGGAGGCCATGGACATCGCCGCGGCCCTGAGCTTCCTGGCTCAGCGCGAGCGGCCCCTCCAACCGGCCCCGGAGCCCGAGCCGGCGCCCAAGCCCAGGTTCAAGCGGCGCGCGGAGCAGGGAGAGCGCTTCGAGCGTCGCGGCCGCTACGAGGAGGGCCAGGAGCGGGGCAGCCCCGCCACCGCGGCGCGCCCGCCGCGCCCGGAGCGGCCGCCGCGCAAGCCCCCCCAGGAGCGTCAGGAACGCCGGCAATGGGTCGAGGGTCTGGATTTTCTCAAGCCCGAGGACTGGCGTGAGCGCCTCTACCAGCAGGAACATCACGAACGTTCCCAGTGGACGGAGTCCGAGGAGGATGAGGGCTACGCCCCGGGCAACGATTTTCGCGAGCGGTCGGACTTCACCGAGGGCGAGGGCCGGCGGCGTGGCCCCTTCCGGGCCGAGCGCGCCCCGGGCGCCCCGGGCTTCGACCGTGCCCCGCGACCCCCGCGGGGGGAGGGTCAGGGCCGACCCGGCGAGCGCTTTGGCCGTCCCGATCAGCCGCAGCGCCCCGAGCGCTACCAGGAGCGGGGTGAGCCCCGTTTAGAGGCTGGCCCCCCCCGGCGACCCGAGGGTGGCTATGGCGAGGAGCGCGGTTTCGAGCGTCGCGACCGGGATCGTGACAGCGGGCTGGTGAGTTACCGCATCGAGGTGGGGCGTCGCGATGGTGTGGCCCCCCGCGAGATCGTGGGTGCCATCGCCAACGAGTCGGGGATCGAGGGTCGGTTCATCGGTCGCATCGACATCGAGGATGACTACAGCCTGGTCGATCTGCCGGAAGGCATGCCGCGGGAGATCTTCCAGCACCTGCGCGGGGTCTTCGTCCGGGGTAAGCGGCTCAACATCAGTCTGTCCGGGGCCGGCCATGAGCGCGACCGGGGCGGGCCCGGCAAAAGGCCCTTCAAGCCCCGGGAGTTCCGGCCGGCGGGAGGCGATGACCGCGGGGCCGGGGCCGGAGCGGGACCCGAGCGTCGCCCGGGACCGCCCCGGGGCTTTAAACCGCGCCGCCGGCCGCCCGAGTCCTGAGTAGCCTCCGGGTTTGAGGCTTGAACGGGGCGAGCGATGCAGGGTGCCCGGCTGCCCATTCCCCCGTCACCCTGGATCTGGGCGGGAAGCCAACCGGCCATGTCGGTCCTGATTCCCGGGTAACGACCTGGACCAATCTGGTTCAGATGCCAGGCCAGAGGCGCCCGGAAGGATATGTTCGCGGCACTGGGTGGTGGAGAGTATTAGCGTAACAGGATTTACTAATATATTGACCGGGGTCAAAACCCTGGGCGCTGGCTGCTAGTATTCTTCATTGCGACGGACCTCGGCGGGTGATGCCGGGGGCCGCGCACAACTCCAACCTTGAGGAGAAATATCCATGTCGATCAACAGACGTTTGCTGCTTGCCGCCGCCATCGCCGGTTCGACGGTGCTGGCATCCTTCTCCGCGAATGCCTTCTTCGGCGCCATGAACCCCTTCCGGAGCTGGGGTGGTGGGCCTTGGGGCTGGGGGGGTGATCCCTGGTATGGCGGATACTATCCCTATGGCGGTTACTCCCCCTACTACGGGGGCTGGGGCAATCCCTACGGCTGGGGTGGCTACCCCGGGTGGGGCGGTTATCCGGGCTGGGGCGGCTATCCGGGGTGGGGTTATCCCGGCTGGGGCGCCTATCCCTATGCCGCGCCCGCGGCTCCCGCCGCGCCGGCTGCCAAAAGCGCCAATTAGTCTTTGAGACTGGCCCCGCGCCCGCCCCGTGCCCGCGGGCGTGGGGCGAAGCCGACGCCTCGCCTGGCTTCGAATCCCCCGATGCACAGCCCCGCTGACGACGACGAACTGCGTCGCGATATCGATCTCTTCACCGCCCTCCTCGGGGAGGTCCTGCGCGAGCACAGCCCCAAGCGGGTGCTGGTGATGGTGGAGCGCCTGCGGGAGGGTTTCGCCGCCCTGCGCGAGCGGCCGGACCCCGCCCAGCTCGACCGGCTCCTGCAACGCATCCAGGCCCTGGATGCCCAGACCCTGGCAGAGATCATCCGCTCCTTCACCATCTACTTCGGCCTGGTCAACACGGCGGAGGAGGTCCACGGCTACCGACACCGGCTGGATCAGGTCAGTGAGGGCGGTCCCCTCTGGGTCGGTTCCTTCGATCACAGCCTGCGCCAGATGCAGGCGGAGGGCATTGGCCCGGGGGAGTTGCAGCGCCTCCTGGACCGCCTGCTTTACCTGCCGGTGTTCACCGCCCATCCCACCGAGGCCAAGCGCCGCACCATCCTCGAGACCTTCCGCCGCATCTTCCTCCTGGCCCAGGACCTGCGTACCCGCCGCCTCAATGAGGAGGAGGCCGAGGAGCGCCTGGGGGCCATCCTTGCCCAGATCCAGATCCTGTGGAAGACGGACGAGGTCCGGGTGCACAAGCCCCAGGTCGCGGACGAGGTCAAGCAGGGGCTCTACTTCTTTCGCGAGTCCCTCTTCCAGGCCGTCCCCCAGGTCTACGCCAGCTTGGAGCGGGTCACCCGGCGGGTCTATGGCGCCGAGGCCGGCATCCGCATCCCCAGCTTCATCCGTTTCGGCTCCTGGATCGGCGGCGACCGGGACGGGAATCCCTTCGTCAAGCCCGAGACCACGGCCCTGGCGGTGCGCATGCATCACGCCCTGGTGCTGGAGGCCTACATCGACCGGGTTCGCGACCTGGGGCGGATGCTGAGCCACTCCGACAGCCTCTGCCAGCCCTCGCCCGCCTTCCTCGACAGCCTGGATGCCGACGAGGGCTACTGGGTCGAGACCATGGGCGAGAGCCTGCGTCGTTATGTTCATGAGCCTTACCGGCGCAAGCTGGCTATCGTCCGCCATCGCCTGGAGGCCAACCTGATCCGGGTCCAGGCCCGCCTCGCCAACGCCCACGAGGACCCACCCCGGGGTTACGACGAGGCCAAGGACTTCCGCCGCGACCTCTATCTGATCCGCGACTCCCTCATCAGCCATGGCGACGCCAGCGCCGCCACCGGTCCCTTGCGGGACCTGATCCGTCTCGCCGAGAGCTTCGGCTTCCACCTGATGCATCTGGACCTGCGCCAGGAGGCGGGGCGCCACACCGCGGCGGTGGCGGAACTCTTCGCCCGCCAGACCGGCGCCCCGTACTACCAGGCCCTGAGCGAGGAACAGAAGCGGCTCGCCCTGGCGGAGGCCATCGGTCACCCCCATCCCTTCCACATTGACAAGCCCAGCCTCACCGCCGCCACCCGGGAGACCCTGGAGGTCTTCGAGGTCATGGCGCGCCTGGGGGCGGAGATCG
Organism: Candidatus Thiosymbion sp.; assembly: GCA_018435665.1. Lineage (GTDB taxonomy): Bacteria > Pseudomonadota > Gammaproteobacteria > Chromatiales > Chromatiaceae > M0108. The sequence goes on from JAHDND010000048.1 coordinate 44,840, forward strand.
GCCCCGAGGTCTTCGGGGAATACGTCATCTCCATGACCCATGAGGCCAGTCACGTCCTGGAGGTGATGCTGCTGGCGCGGCTGGCGGGCCTGGCCGGCCGTGACCCCCGGGGCTGGTTCTGCCGGCTGCGCGTCAGTCCCCTGTTCGAGACCATCGATGACCTGAACCGCAGCGAGCGGGTCATGGCCACCCTCCTCGACGACCCGACCTACGCCGCCCTGCTGCAAGCCTCCGGCAACCAGCAGGAGGTGATGCTCGGCTATTCGGACTCCTGCAAGGACGGGGGCATCCTCGCCTCCACCTGGCATCTCTACGAGGCCCAGCGCCAGCTCATCGCCCTGACCCAGTCGCGCGGCGTGGACTGCCGGTTGTTTCACGGGCGGGGCGGTACCGTCGGGCGCGGGGGCGGACCCACCTATGAGGCCATCCTCGCCCAGCCGCCGGACACGGTCCATGGCCAGATCAAGTTCACCGAACAGGGCGAGGTCCTCTCCTACCGCTACGCCAATCCCGAGACGGCGCGCTACGAACTGACCCTGGGCATCAGTGGCCTGATGCTCGCCAGCCGCTGCCTGATCCAGGCCCCGACCCCGGATCGTCAGGACTACCTGGGCGTGATGGACGAACTGGCCCGCCTGGGGGAGGAGGCCTATCGTGACCTGATCGCCAGCCCCGGCACCCTGGACTACTTCTATGAAGTGACCCCCATGGATGCCATCGCCCTGCTCAACATCGGCTCCCGGCCCTCCCATCGCCAGCAGGGGGATCGCTCCCTGGCCTCCATCCGCGCCATCCCCTGGGTCTTCGGGTGGGCCCAGTCCCGCCATACCCTCCCGGCCTGGTACAGCCTGGGCACCGCCCTGGAGCGCTGGCGCGGCGAGGAGGTGGAGCGCCTGGCCAAGTTGCAGAAGATGTACCGGGACTGGCCCTTCTTCCGCGCCCTGCTCAGCAACAGCCAGATGGCCCTGTTCAAGGCCGAGCCGCGCATCGCCGAGCACTACCTGCGCCTGGCCCGGGACCCGGTCCAGGCTGGTCGGACCTACCAGCGCATCCGCGAGGAATACCAGCGCAGCGTCCGCCAGATCCTCCATATCGCCGGGCTCCATCATCTGATGGAGGAGACCCCGGAACTCCAGCATTCCCTGGCCCGCCGCAACATCTACCTGGACCCCCTCAACCACATCCAGGTCGCGCTGCTGGAGCGCTACCGCCAGGGCGCCACCCCCGAGGACCGCGAGCAGTGGCTGGACCCCCTGCTGCGGTCCATCAACGCCATCGCCGCCGGGGTGCGCAACACGGGTTGAGCCCTCGGGGGATGGGGGCGTAGCCATCCCTTTGCGGTCGCTCCCGTCTGACTTCTTCGGGTTTACCCTGAATCTCGCGCTTCGCTGGATGGGTTAAAATTCGCTCGGCGCTGTCTGCCCGACCGCATTTCCATCCCGATCCCACCAGGAGAGCCATGCCCGCTCAGACACTGACTATCGTCAAGGCCACGGGTCAGGACGATACCCTGGCCCCCTTGACCCAGCACCGGGCCAAGGCCGCCGTGCCCTTCGGCGGCAAATTTCGCGTCATCGATTTCACCCTCGCCAACTGCCTGCACTCCGGCCTGCGCCAGATCCTGGTCCTGATCCAGTGGAAGTCCCATTCCCTGCAAAAGCACCTGCGCGATGGCTGGTCGATCTTTCATCCCGAACTCGGGGAATACATCACCCCCATTCCGCCGCAGATGCGCGAGGGGTCCGAATGGTATGGCGGTTTCTTCAGCGCCATGCGCCAGAACCGTTTCCTGATCGAGCGCAACGCCAAACAGGATGTCCTGTGTCTGGATGGCAACCTGGTCTACCGCATGGATTATGCCGAGCTGATCCGCTACCACCGGGAGCGCGGGGCCGCCATCACCATCGCCTGCCGGGGGGTGGATACGGGGCCGGCGCCCGAGGTGGTCTTCGACCTGGCGGGGGAGGATCGGGTGCGGGGCTTGCTGCCAGGACCGGAGCTGCCGGCCGGCGGCGGTTGCGCCCCCATGGGCGTGTACCTGTTCGAGCGGGATTTTCTCCTCGACTTGCTGGAGTCGCCGGAGGAGGTCTCCGCCGCCGATGCCCTGTCCATGGCCGAGGCGGTGACCCGCCTCGCGGAACGGGTGGAGGTGTGCGTCTATCGCTTCGGCGGTGAGCGCGGCCGGGTGTCTCCGGATCGTTACTGGAACGACCTGCGCGGTATCGATGCCTATTACGCCGCCAACATGGCCTTGCTGGAGCACGACCCGCCGCTAAATCTCTATCAGAACGACTGGAACATCTTCACCGCCCAGGGCCAGAACCCGCCGGCGCGAACGGTGCCAGGCCTCTCGGGCACCGAGGGGATCTTCGTTAACTCCATGCTGGCGGCGGGTACGGTGGTCAGCGGCGGGGGGGTGAACCACTCCATCCTCTTCCCCCGGGTGATGGTGCAGGATGGCGCCATCGTCGAGGACGCCATCCTCTTCAACGGCGTCTCGGTCGGGGAGGGGGCCCACCTGCGCCGGTGCATCATCGACAAGGATATCCAGGTGCCACCCCAGACCCAGATCGGGTTGGACCCGGTGGCGGATCGTGCCCGCTTCCAGGTCTCCGCGGGGGGGGTGGTGGTCATTCCCAAGGATTTCCGCTTCTGAGCCACTCCCTCCTGGCCCTGGAGCGGGGGAAGCTGCTCGCGGTCTTCGAGGCCCTGCTGGCGGCCCATGGCCCCCAGCACTGGTGGCCGGCGGAGACCCCCTTCGAGGTCATGGTCGGGGCGGTGCTCACCCAGAACACCGCCTGGACCAATGTCGAGCGCGGTCTGGCGCGTCTCAAGGGGACCCTGCTGGGTCCCGATCCTTCGGAGGTCCTGACCCCCCGGGCCATCCTCGCCCTGCCGGAGGCGGAACTTGCCGACTGCCTGCGGCCGGTGGGCTATTTCAACGTCAAGGCCCGGCGCCTGCGGGCCTTTTGTGACGCCTATCTCGCCGCCGGGGAGCGGGAGGCTCTGTCCCAGCTGGCGACCCCCGACCTGCGTCACCGCCTGCTGACGATCCCCGGGGTGGGGCCGGAGACGGCGGACGACATGCTGCTCTACGCCTTCGACCGGCCGGTGTTCGTCGTCGACGCCTATACCCGCCGGATCCTCTCCCGCCTGGGGCTTTTGGGGGGTGAGGAGGGCTACGAGACCATCCGCCAGGGCCTGGAGGCCGCCCTGGGGCCGGATATCGCCCTCTTCAACGAATACCACGCCCTCATCGTTCGCCACGGCAAGGCGGTCTGTCGCCCCAGGCCGCGGTGCGGCGCCTGTTGCCTGGCCAGCCGCTGTCCGACGGCCCTGCCGGAGCCGGAGGCCGAGGGACGGTCGCCACTTGCCGGCTGAAGGTCGCCAGCAGCTGGCTGAACAGGCTTAGCCAGCACCCGATCCGCGGGGCTGGCGGTACTATCCGGCCCGGTGGTAGGGCGCGACGGCCAGCCGGCCCCTTTCCGGCTCAAGCGGCCCTGATGCCCATCTGGGAGGCCAGATAGGGCTCGACCTGGGCGACGATCTGATCCAGGGTCAACAACTCGTCCCGGGAACAGCGCACCAGGGCGATGACCCGCTGACTGGTGGACGTGGTGCATTCCAGGAGGGACAGGTCGTTGGCCGGTGACCCGGCCCCCTGGCTCCCTTCCTGCTTGATGCCCAGTCGATCCACCCGCAGGGAGGAGGGGGCGAGCTTGAGCTCGTTGCGGGGGTCGGCCAGGATGCGATGGATCTCCGCCAGCATGGCCTCTAGCCGGCTGGTGAAGCCGCCCAGGGCGGCCCGTTCCTGGCCATTGGCCGCCAGCCGGGCCTCGGTGGCGGTGATCTTCTCCTGAAGTTCGGCGGGGTCCGCCGCCCCGTGGCGGGCCTGGGCGCGCAGGCCCTTGAGCCGGGTCTCCAGGATGAGGCGTTCATGATCCAGACCCTCCCGCTGCCCCTGGCGCTTGGTCAGGCGTTTCTTGGCCAGGCCGATGTAGAGGTTCAGGGCGCAATGGCGGGCCTCCGCGCGCACCTCCTCCTCGGTGGCGGACGGGTACAGGAGCTGGGGATCGGTGAAGCCGACGCTGATCTGCGCCACGTCCCGTCGCACCATTTCGTCCTGGAGGCTAAGGCCGAAGACCTGCCGTTCCTTCCGCGTCAGGGTCAGGATGGCGAAGGCCTGGCTAGCGCTGGGACGGCGCTGGAAAAAATCCTGCAACTCCTTGCTACGACTGAGGAACAGAGGCAAATCGGCGCCGGTGGCAAAGAAGGCGTTCACATGGGGGTCCCGCTGCCAGGCCCGGCGGCTGAGCTCGATGGGCGGGGGGAGACGGGCGATGAGTTCCGCGATGTAATCGAGGGCGTCGGCGATGACCGGTTCGAGCAAGCGGTCGTAATGGCTCAGGGCCCGCAGCTTGGGTTCCGTCCCGGCAATGACCTCCTCGATGGCCTCGGCGATGGTGGCCGCTCGCTCCTGCTCGGCCTCGCGGGTGGCGCGGCGGGCCAGGAGCCAGCCATTCAGCATGCCCCACAGGCCCTGGGGGGCCTGGCCGGCGAAAGCGATGCTCGTCATCTTGGGAAACCTCCTCGCACAGGTGGTACTCCCCGGGATGGCGATACGGCTTTACCAGTGACAGGGGAGTGGAATGCCTCGGGGACTGCTGGGTGGGTGGAGCCGCAGCCTCTTATTTTTGGTGCTAGCGCGCGGCGACAAGGGGCCGTGCGGTGGCAAGGCGATCCGCCGGGACGGGTCGTGACTAAATGAAAGCATAGAAATGACAATTGTCATAGCGGGGATGAGCGGAAATGTGTTCAGGCTAGTTAGGAGGAGGTGCGCACGGAGAGGAGGCAGCGCCGTTTTCGGCGGCAACGAGGAGGTGCGCTTGGGGAGGATGCAAGGCAGTTTTCAACAGCAACGAGGAGGGCGGGGGGAGCCCATACCGGTCGCGGTTGCCAAGGTGATAGGTCAGCATTGGCGCCAAGAGCTCCGATCAACCCTGTCGACCCAAAGTAGATATGTCCCCTTCTGTCCAAAATAGAGATGTCCTGATCAGATGTCCCGATCAGCCCTGTCGCCCCTGGCCGATTTTGATTAAGATGGAACGAAATTTGCCCGTAGTGCCCTGATCATGGATCTCAACTTTCTCGAATTTGAACAACCCATCGCCGAGCTCGAGGCCAAGATCGAGGAATTGCGGCTGGTGGGCAATGACAGCGCCATCAACATCGGCGAGGAGATCGAACGCCTCCAGACCAAGTGTCGCGCCCTCACCGAGAGCACCTTCTCCACCCTGACGCCCTGGCAGATCTCGCAGCTCGCTCGCCACCCCCAGCGACCCTACACCCTGGACTATGTGCCGCGGATCTTCACCGGGTTCCAGGAACTCCACGGCGACCGCGCCTTCGCCGACGACCCCGCCATCGTGGGTGGGGTGGCGCGCCTGGCGGGGCGTTCGGTCATGGTCATCGGTCACCAGAAGGGGCGGGACACCAAGGAGAAGATCCACCGCAACTTCGGCATGCCCCGCCCGGAGGGTTATCGCAAGGCCCTGCGCCTGATGGAACTGGCGGAGCGCTTCCGCCTGCCCATCCTCACCTTCATCGACACCCCCGGCGCCTATCCCGGGGTGGGCGCCGAGGAGCGCGGCCAGAGCGAGGCCATCGCCCGCAACCTCATGGTCATGGCCCACCTGCGCACCCCCATCATCTGCACCGTGGTCGGGGAGGGCGGCTCCGGCGGCGCCCTGGCCATCGGGGTCGGCGACCGGCTGCTGATGCTGCAATACGGGACCTATTCCGTCATCTCCCCCGAGGGGTGCGCATCCATTCTCTGGCGCAGCGCCGACAAGGCCGACCTGGCGGCGGAGGCCATGGCCATCACCTCCGACAAGCTCAAGGAGCACGCCCTAGTGGATGAGATCATCCCCGAACCCCTGGGCGGCGCCCATCGTCACCCCGACCAGATGGCGGCAAGCCTTAAAGAGGCCCTCGTCCGTCACCTGGACATCCTCGCCGACGAGGATCTGGACGACCTGCTGGCGCGCCGCTACAAGCGCCTCATGGGCTTCGCGCGTTTCAAGGAATAAGTGTCCCGCCTGGCTGGGGTGTCTTTGACGCCGGCGGGCCTTCATCGGGCCCTGGCCCCCTGGCTCCCGGCACCTCGGGTCTGGGTCGCCTTTAGCGGGGGGCTGGATTCCACCGTCTTGCTCCACCTCCTCGCCACCAGGCCCGAGGCAACCCTGCCCCTGGCCGCCATCCACGTCGATCACGGCTTGCACCCGGATTCCCCGGCCTGGGCGGAGCATTGCCGTCAGGTCTGCGCCGCCTTGGGCGTGCCCCTCACCGTCCGCCGTCTGACCTTGCGCCGGAGGCCCGGGGAGAGCCTGGAGGCCCTGGCCCGGGAGGGGCGCTATGCCATCCTGCGCGAGCTGGCCGGTCCCGGGGATCTGGTGCTCACCGCCCAGCATCAGGACGACCAGGCCGAGACCTTGCTCCTAGCCCTGCTGCGGGGCAGCGGGGTCAAGGGCCTGGCGGCCATGCCTCAGGTCGCGCACCTGGGACAGGCCTACTTGCTGCGGCCCCTGCTCGGCCATACCCGGGCCCAACTCCTGGACTTGGCCCGGGCGCGGGGCCTGAGCTGGCTCGATGACCCATCCAATGCGGATCCGGCTTTCGACCGCAATTTCCTGCGCGCCCGGATCATGCCGCTGCTGGCCGAGCGCTGGCCTGCCTGCGCCACCAGTCTGTCTCGCTCCGCCGCCCATTGCGCCGCGGCCCAGGGCCTGATCGAGGGTCAGGCGGCGGCGAAACTCCCCAGGCTGATCGGTAGCCGGCCTGGCACCCTGTCCCTGAGCCGGCTCGCCGCCCTCGATCCCGCCCTGCTGGCCGCCGTGTTGCGTCATTGGGTCGCGGGGCTGGGCCTGCCGCCCCCGGACAGCCGGCATCTGGGGCGCATCCAGGACGAATTGCTGACCGCCCGCCCTGACCGTCAGCCCCTGGTGACCTGGCCCGGCGCCGAGGCGCGGCGTTATCGCGACGACCTCTATGTCATGGCGCCGCTGCCCGTCCACCCGGCAACGCGGGTGCCTGTCGCATGGCCGGGTGCGGATGATGGCCACCGCGCCTCACCCCAGCCGCTTGCCATTGCCCTGACCCTGAGATGGCGTCGGGGTGACCTGCTCCTGCCTGCGGGTCTGGGGCAACTGCGACTGGTCGGGGAAAGGGAGGGGGGATTATTGGAGATGATGAACCCCGAGGACTGCTGGCCAGGGGGTCTGGAAGTGCGTTTCACCGGCGAGGGCCTGATTTGCCGGCCAGGCGTTCAGGGCCATCACCGGCGTCTCAAGCACCTGTTCCAGGAGGCGGGCATCCCGCCCTGGTTGAGGCCCTATGTCCCGCGCCTGTTTGCGGGTGGCCAACTCATCGCCGTCGGGGATTTCTGGCGATGCATCCTGGACACCGCCGCCGCGGTGGAGGACTGGGTCCTGGTCTGGCAGGGCGGTATCCGGGATCATCCAGGCTTTGGTTGAGTGTCAGGTCAGCGTGAATTGAAGTGGGGTTAGGTGGGGTCCCTCCTGGTAGCCGTACCATCGTAGAACCCGGAATATTCACCTGTCCGCTTCTCTGACGCAGGCCTCAGACCGGCAGATTGGCGATGGCCGCTTCCGCCGCGGCGAAGGACTTCTCGGCGCTTTCCGGACCCATATTCATGCCCTCGGCATAGATGAACTCCACGTCGGTCATGCCCAGGAAGCCGAGGACCTGGCGCAGGTAGGGGGTCTGGGAGTCGGCCGGGGTATCGCGATAGACCCCGCCCCGGGCGCAAGCCACATAGACCCGCTTGCCCTTGAGCAGGCCTTCGGGCCCGGACTCGGTGTAGCGGAAGGTGATGCCGGCGCGGGCGATGCTGTCGATGAAGCTCTTCAACTGCACCGAGACCCCAAAGTTGTACATGGGCACGCCCAGCACCAGGACATTGGCGGCCTGGACCCGGGCGATCATCGCCTCGTCCTGGGCGATGCGGGCGATTTGCTCGGGGGTGCGCTGATCCGCGGGGGTGAAGAGGGCGGTGACGCCCGCCTCGTCCAGGAAGGGGAGGGGGTTGCGGGCCAGGTCGCGTACCTCGACCTCCGCCTCCGGGTGGTGGCTCTTCAGGTGAGCGGTGATGGCATTGGCCAGACGGGTGGAGTTGCCGCCCTCGGAGCGGGCGCTGGCGTTGATTTGCAGGATTTTCATCGAGAGGACTCCAGGGTTTGAGTTAAGGGTGTTTCAGGTTGGTGGAAGGTTGCTGAAAACTGGTCCGGCGGAGCGCCAGACCGGCGCGCCACTGTCTGCACGATGCTGTCTGCACGGCGCTATCCGCTCAGCGTTACTGGAACCATGCCCTCTGGGACTTGGCTGCCGGTCGGAGTGCGGCGTAGGTCTGCGATATCAATAGCTTGGCAACTCCACCGGGCGCAGATCAAAGACCAGCACCTCGGCGTTCTCGCCCTGGGCAAAGGTCAGTTCCCGGACCTGGCGCAGGCGAGCGCCATCGCCGGCGCTCAGGCGCTGGCCATTGACCTCCAGGGCGCCGCGAGCCACGTGAACATAGGCATGGCGGTTCTCCGGCAGGGTCAGGACCTGCCGTTCCGCCCCGTCGAAGAGGCCGGCATAGACCCGGGCATCCTGATAGACCGACAGGGAACCCTCGGCCCCATCCGGGGAGATGATCAGCCGCAGCCTGCCGCGCTTCTCGGCGTCCGCGAACCGCTGTTGCTGATAGCGGGGGGTGACCCCTTGGCGGTTGGGGATAATCCAGATTTGCAGGAAGTGCACCAGCTCCTGGCGCGAGGCGTTGAATTCACTGTGACGGATGCCGGTACCGGCACTCATCATCTGCACGTCACCGGGGCGGATGACGGAGCCGGTGCCCATGGAGTCCTTGTGCTCCAGTGCCCCCTCGAGGACGTAGGAAAAGATCTCCATGTCGCGGTGACCGTGGGTGTCGAATCCGCGGCCGGGCTGGACCTGGTCGTCGTTGATCACCAGCAGGTCGGAGAAGCCGACCTGTTCCGGATCGTAATAGCTGCCAAAGGAAAAGCTATGGCGGGAATGCAGCCAGCCGAGCTTGGCGAGGCCGCGGTCGCCGGCGGGTCTGAGTTCGAGCATGGGTGATTACCTCCGGTGAAACCTCGCCTGGTCCGCGGGGGGCGGATCGTCGCCGGGACTTGACCGGTCCCCCCGGTGATACCTGGGCTTGGGCTTTGGTTGACTGGATGCCCGCGGGCTGGGTCGCCTCGCGGGGGCATCATCAGGATTGGAGGTACTTTACCCACCACGACCGATGCGAAATAGGTGGCGGAACGCAATTGTGTATTGCTTAATCAGCAACAATCCGTGGGTAGTTGTCGCTCTAATGCCCGAAGGCCCGAAAGATCGCTCGCCCACCGCCCGGACCCGGCCGCTCGGCCATCGCCTCTCAGCCCTTCCAGGAGCAAACCGGAGCAAAGCCCGCATGAATCGCTTCGACGCCATGGCCACCTTCATCAAAGTGGCGGAACTGGGGAGTTTTGCCGCCGCCGCCGGGCGGCTGGGGGTGGCGCGGTCGGTGGTTACCCGCCAGATCGCCGCCCTGGAGGATCACCTGGGCATCAAGCTCATGGTGCGCACCACCCGCCGCCTGACCCTGACCGCGGGCGGGGCGGTCTATCTGAGCAAGTGTCGGGAAATCCTCGACCTGGTGGAGACGGCGGAGGCGGACGTGATGGCGGACAGCCTGACCCCCCAGGGACATCTGCGCATCGGCGTGCCACTGAGTTTCGGGCTGAAGAAGCTGGTCCCCTTGCTCCTGGAATTTTCCCAGGCCTATCCACGCATCACCCTGGCCACGGACTTCACCGACAGCCCCCAGAACCTGGTGGAGGAGGGCAAGGATCTGCTGGTCCGGGTCGCCTCGCGTCTGGAGCCCGGGGACATCGCCCGCAAGCTGGGCAGCTCACGGCTCCAGGTCATCGCCACCCCCGCCTACCTGGCCCGCCACGGCGAGCCCCGCCATCCGTCCGAACTCGGTGGACACGACCTGATCGGCTACACCTACCGCGGTCAGGTCCAGCCCTGGTCCTTCCGCATCGGTGGTGAGGTGGAAACCTTCTATCTGCCCTTCAAGCTCCAGGCCAACAACGGCGAGGCCCTGGCCGAGGCGGCGGTCCGCGATCTGGGGATCACCATGGTCCCCGACTTCGTCGCCGAGGACTATCTGCGGGAGCGAGGGATGGTGACCCTGCTCGACGACTTCACCCCGCCGGAGCTGGGCATCTATGTCTTGCTGCCGAGCAACCGCTATCTGCCCCACCGGGTGCGGACCCTGATCGATTTTCTGGCACGGCGGCTGAGAGGCGCCGCGGAAAAGGGCATCGAGGGATCAGGCTGAATTCAGTTTCCCCGGACCCTCCCGCCATGCCGAAGACTGAAATGCCGGGACGGGATAGGGAGCCCGCTCAGCCGCCGGTGACGGGCGGGAAGATGGCCACCTCGTCCCCATCCGCGACCGGGGTCTGGGGGGAAGCCAGCTCCTGATTGACCGCGGTGAGCAGGGTCTCCCCGGGCCCCAGCACCTCCGCCCAGCGCCCACCACGGGCGCGCAAATGGTCAAGGAGCGCGGCCACGGTGCTAACCGCCGGTGGCAGGGTCAGGCGCTCCTCGGCGAGGTCGAGCCGTTCCCGCAGGCTGGCGAAGTAGAGCAGCTTGATCATGGGACGGGTCTCCGGATCAGCCCAGCAACGTCGCCAGGGGCAGGTAGGGCACCATCTCCCCCCGGCGGATGACGCGCCCCGCGGGCAGTTCCACCAGGCCGTCCGCCCAGGCAACGGAGGACAGCGCCGCTGAGGAACGGCTGGGAAAGACCGTCACCTCCGGCTCACCGTCCGCCCCCCGCTGGAGGCGGGCGCGATGGAACTCGGTGCGTTTGTCCGGTTTCGGCCAGTCGAAGCCGGCGCGCAGGGGATAAGACCAGGGTTGCAGGTCGCCGCTCACCCCTTGCCGGCGCAAGACCAGGGGCCGGGCCAGGAGGCAGAAGGTCACGAACAGGGACACGGGATTGCCGGGACTGCCGAAGAAGGGGGTATGCTCGACCCGGCCATAGGCCACTGGCTTGCCGGGGCGGATGGCGAGGCGCCACAGGTCAAGGTGGCCCAGTTCCTCCACCGCCGGCTTGAGGTGGTCCTCCTCGCCCACGGAGACGCCGCCGCTGGCGACGATCAGGTCCGCCTCCCGCGCCCCGCGACGCAGGGCGGCGAGGGTGGCCTCCCGGCTGTCCGCGACGATCCCCAGGTCCAGGATCTCGCACCCCAGCCCCTGGAGCAGGCCCCGGAGGGTGAAGCGGTTGGAGTTGTAGATCTGCCCCGGCCCCAGGGGCTGGCCAGGCATGACCAGTTCGTCGCCGCTGGCCAGGACCGCCACACGCAGGCGCCGGTAGACGCGCAACTCACCGACCCCCACCGCCGCGGCCAGGCCGAGGTGCTGGGGGCCGAGGCGGGTCCCGGCGGCCAGCACCTGCCGGCCAGCGCGGATGTCCTCCCCAGCGCGGCGGATGTTGGACCCCGCCGGGACATCCAGGGGGATTTGCACTTGGTCCCCGCTGGCCTGGCAGACCTCCTGCATCACTACCGTATCGGCCCCGGGGGGGATCGGTGCCCCGGTGAAGATCCGTGCCGCCGTGCCGGGCGCCAGTGGAACGCCCGTCGCCCCGGCTGGGATGCGCTGGGCCACCCGCAACCGCCCGCCCGTGGCGGCCAGGTCGGCATGGCGGTAGGCGTAGCCGTCCATGGCGCTGTTGTCCCAGCCGGGGACCTCGATGGTGCTGCTCACCGGGGCGGCGAGTACGCGCCCCAGTCCGGCCGCCGTCGGCACCGCCTCGGTGTCGCCCACCGGTTCCAGCGGGGCCAGCATCAGGTCGAGGGCCTGGCGCCAGGGCAGCAGGTGGGTGCCGCCCGCGCTGGGGGGACAGCAATCTTGCGGGTTCATAAGGTCACCTCAACGTTCCAGCAGGCGGGGAATGAGCTGGGCGAAATTACAGGGGCGGGTGCGGATGTCCAACTGGGGGCGGAGGATCTCCTCCCAGGCGGTGCGGCAGGCCCCGGTGGAGCCGGGCAGGCAGAAGACGAAGGTGCCGTTCGCCAGGCCAGCGATGGCGCGGGACTGGACGGTAGAGGTGCCGATGTCCTTGAAGGAGACCTGACGGAACAGTTCCCCAAAGCCCTCGATGACCTTGTCCAGCAGGGGCAGCAGGGCCTCCGGGGTGCTATCGCGCCCGGTGATCCCGGTGCCGCCGGTGCTGAGGATCACGTTGACCGCTGGATCGGCAATCCAGCGGGACAGAACGGCCCGCAACTGATAGACATCGTCACGGACGATCTCCTTGGCCAGTACCTGATGGCCCGCCGCCTCGGCGGCCTCCTTCAGGTACTGCCCGGAACTGTCCTGCGCCTCGCCGCGACTGTCCGAGACGGTCAGCACCGCGATGTGCAGGGGTACGAAGGCGGTCTCGACGAAATGGTGACTCATTGGTTTCTCCTGGTGGGGCGGGAATTATACCCAGCGCAACCCGAATTTCGTGTTATGGCCCCTGAGAGCGCCGGGCTTGTACCGCCCACCCCGGGCAGACAGGAACGCCGGCCATGCAGCTAGGGAAGCAGTATATCGACCGCATAGCCCCGCACCCGCAGCTCCGGATCAATCACCGTGCAGCGGTCCAAGTCCAACTGACCGCTGGTGATCACTCGGTCGAGATCAAAGCCCGCGGCCTTACGCCCCACCTCACCCACCCGCGCCTGCGCCCGGAGCATGCGGGGGCAGGGCATAGGTCCGCCCCCGGGGCAGGTACTGGGCAGGTATCTTGCGAAAAGACCATAAAAAGACGATATTCAGTCCTTATCAAATCTGGAGCATAGACGTGCGCTACTCATCACAAATTAAGCCGATCAGCTATCTCAAAGCCAACGCTGCCGAGGTTCTGACCCACCTCGCCGAGCAGCGTGAGCCCCTGGTCATCACCCAGAATGGTGAGGCCAATGCTGTCCTACAGGACGTCGCCTCGTTCGAAGAGACGCAAGAAGCGCTGGCCTTGCTGAAAATCCTTGCCCTGGGCAACCAGGATGTGGCCGCCGGCAAGGTCAAACCCGTGGCCGACGTCGTTGCCCGCCTACGCGCCAAGCGCGACATTGTCTGATGGCTGGCGCACCTGCCAAGTTCGACGTTCTGCTCACCGCGGGGGCGGAGCAGGACCTGGAGGCCATCCACGACTACATCTCCGCGTTCGACTGTGTGGCCAACGCCAACAACGTGTTGGATGAGTTGCTGAACGTGGTGGAACGTCTGGCGGAATTTCCGGAACGCGGCAGCTACCCCAAGGAACTGATTGGACTTGGGATTAAAGAATATCGCCAAGCCTTCTTTACGCCGAACCGCGTGATCTACCGTGTGACAGGCGACCAAGTCATCATTTATCTGATTGCCGATGGAAGGCGTGATATGCAATCGCTACTGTCTCGCCGCTTGCTGGGTGCTTGAACATCGGCAACCCTCCACTACCGGGGCATCCGTCTTAGAGACTGTCCAGGAACAAACTTTTTTAAATCAATGTACTTATTAATAGGTAACCCACGCCGAAACCGAAACGCTGCGAGGTGGCCTACGCGCTGGACAGGGTCAATGCAGCGCGGCCAATGCCAATTCGGGGGCTTTTTTCAGTACCTTGAGCAGGGATTTGGCGGCGCCTGTGGGGTAGCGCCTACCCTGCTCCCAATTACGGATGGTCTCCAGGAGCAGTTCGATCCGCGCGGCGAATTCTGCTTGTTTCAATCCCAGGCGCTTACGGACACGCAGCACGAGTTTGGCCACTTCCTGCCTGGCTTCCGCTTCATCTGCGGTCGCTTGTCGGGCGAGATCTGCCTCGGTGGTGGCGTCCAGTCGCTCTGGATCGATCCGCCCCAAGGCCAGAGAGCTTGGATCCGCGGGATCTGGAATTGCTAAAGGTGTTCGTCATACAACCGAAAAGGGCCAGGGGTCAGGGACCTGTCCGTGTCACCAGGTTACCGGTACAAAGCCGGAATCGTTGCGGATGACTACGCCTTCCCCGCTTTGGGCAAGGACGAAAAGCCCCTTGCGGTAGGCATAGCGGGCGACGTCGTCGGGGAGGACCATGGCGGCGACGGCGCCCATGATCCGTGCTTCCGCGTAGCGGGGCAGGAGTCGCCGCAATTTGCCCAGCCGTGCCAGGTGCTCATCGACATCGTCGTTGGAGAGGCTGCTCTTGCACTCCACCGCGATGACATCGCTGTCGTTGACCACCAGCAGGTCGATCTCGATGGCCTCGCCGAGGCGCTCGGCGCTGACGCCACGATGGACCTCATGCACGGCGATGCCGCGTGCCTGGAACAGCCGCACCAAGGCCGGCTTGACCATTTCCTCCACAAAATCCCCCAGCCTGTTACCCAGGCGGCCAAGGGAGTTCACTACCTTTTTGATCTGGCGATCCGTCTCCTGAAATTTACGGTCAGTATCCTGTTGCGCGGCTACCAATTCCCGTAGCAGCGTCCAAACCTCGTTAGCCGTAGCGGACATGATATTGGCCCCCCGATGCGAAATGGGTGAAGAAACTCATTATAGGTCAGTCGTCATGTCATTGGGCCGGATCAGGTTTTCCATGCACGATAAAGGGGTCCTTCCCTACAAGGTCATGATGACATTGTTCTAGAACGCGAAGTTCTATAACGCAAACTCCTCGTCGTAGGGCTTATCCCCCCTGACCACCGGCAAGGTGAGGGCGCGATCCCAGACTCCCCATCCACCATCCACCAGCCGGATGTCCCGGTAGCCCAGGGCGTGCAATTGCAGCCAACCGAGGCTCATGCGGAAGCCGTCATGGCAGTAGAGGTAGACGGTTTTGTCCTTGGGCACGGCCTGATAGATCTCAGCCAGCGGGGCATCGTCCCGCCACTTCTGGGTCAGGGGGTCGGTGCCGTCCAGGGAGACGACGTTGATCGCCCCGGGGATGTGCCCGCCCTGCAACGCATGGCGGATGATTTCGCCGCTGTACATCTCGGCGGGGCGGGCATCCACCAGCGTGACGCCGGGGTCGCGGCGGGAGACGACGTCAGCGTAGACGTCCGTCCAGTGCACGAAGAGGGCGGCATCCGCCTCCTGAAGGGTGACGGTGCCCGGGGCGGGGGCAGGGGAGGGTTCCTGGGTCAGTTCGTTGAGACCGCTCCACTCCAGCGCGCCGCCGTCGAGGATTTTGATCTGGTCGGAATTGAAGCCGTAGAGCCGCAGCAGGTAGAAGAGGCGGGCGGCCAGGGCCGAGCGGGCATCGTCATAGAGGACTAGGGTGGAGTCGTCATTCACCCCCCATCGGCGCAGGGTCGCCTGGAAGGCCTCACGGGAGGGGAAGGCCATGATCACCGGCCCCTCATTGTCCCCCAGGTCCTTGAACCGCTGGACCTGGATGGCGCCAGGGATGTGGCCGACCGTGAAGTAGCGGTGGGGGTGATAGCGCACCTCCAGCACGACGAGCCTGGGATTGCTGTCCCGCTCCGCGGCGAGCCAGTCCGCATCGACCAGAAAGTCCCGGGCCGCTAGGACGGGGTTGAGAACGGTTAGCAGCAGGGCGAGCGTCAGGAGTCGCGTTTTGAGGAAGGGGGGGGCGTGCATGGTGTCTCGGTTCTGGGGTTGATTACAGGATGAAGTGGTCCAGGTTGGGATCCAGATAGGTCGGGCGCGATTGCCGTTTGTGCTATTTTTTCATTTTCTTCCAATGAAGGTGGTCCATGACAACGGTAACCGTTTCCGATAAAGGTCAGGTGGTCATCCCAGCGGCTATACGCAGACGCCTGGGAATTGCACCAGGAAGTCAACTGGATATAGAACTGGTTGGCGATGCCATCCAGGTCCGCCAAGTGAAACGCGCCAAGCCAACGCGCCCGGAGGATGGTTATGGCATGTTGGTCAGCGGCAAACCAGGGCAACGCAGCTTGCTGGACTTTGACGTCGCTACGGCCATGCGGCTTACCCATGATGGCGGCGGATATGATCGCCCTTGATACCAACATCCTGGCACGGTTTTACGTAGAGGATCCTGGCGACACCGAGGCCCTCAAGCAACGGCCTTTGGCGCGCGCCATCATCAGCGAGACACTGGGGCTTTTCGTGCCGCTGACGGTGATATTGGAACTGGAATGGGTGCTACGCGCCTTTTATGGCTTCGCCGCCTCCCAGGTTGCCGATGTGTTCGACCATTTGCTAGGCCTCCCGAATCTCACTGTCGAAGATGCAGATTGGGTAACCCTAGCCGTGACTCTGCTCCGGGAGGGCATTGATTTCGCCGACGCCTTGCATCTGGCTGGCAGTCGGCATTGTCATCGACTCTTGACCTTCGATGACCGCAGGTTTGCGCGCAAAGCCCAACGGCTTCAGATCAAAACCAAAGTGGTGGTGGAGCTATGGTCAATTCTGGTGTATGAGGTCGAGGCGAGTGCAGCTTCAGGCGGCTTCCCGTTGCTCCTCCGGCGGGTCATCGGTCACCGGAATACCGTCTTGATAACGTGTTCCGCCGAGGAGGTCGGCGACCTTCTCGGGGGCACGAATCCGTCGCCAGGTCTTGGCCGCTTCTTCAGCCAACTTGAAGGCCAGGCCGAGGAAGGTGGTCCGCGAGGTGCAGTTCTTGGTCCGCGTGGTGCGATGGCGCACGGTGGCGAACGTTGATTCGATCGGGTTGGTCGTCCGTAGGTGCACCCAGTGCTCGGCCGGGTAGCGGTGAACGCCAGCAGGGCGTCCCGGTCTTTTTCCAGTTTCTCGGTCGCCTTGGGGTATTTGGCCTCGTAGCGCTTCACGAAGCGTTTGAAGGCCACCAGCGCCTCCTGACGGCTGGCGGCCATCCAGATGGCCTGCAGGTCGGCCTTGGCCTGGCCCTGCAGGTGCTTGGGCAGGACGGCGAGGACATTGCCCATCTTGTGGAACCAGCAGCGTTGGTGCACGGTGTCGGGATAGACCTGTTCCACGGCGGCCCAGAACCCCAGGGCGCCGTCGCCAACGGCCAACCGTGGACCAACGCTCAGGCCGCGTTCCTTGAGGTCGCGCAGCACCTCCAGCCAGGACGCCGTGGACTCGCGCAGGCCGTCACTGATCGCGACCCACTCTTTGGTCCCGTCGGCCGTCACGCCGATGATGACCAACAGGCACAGGCGCGGATCATCGGTTTCGCGCAGGGGGGTGTAGATGCCATCGACCCACCAGTAAGCATACTGCCGCGCGCTCAGGTCGCGGCGCGTCCAGCCCTGGTATTCCGCACTCCACTGCGCTTTTAGACGCCCCAGCGCGGCCGGGGACAGGCCCTTGGCATCCTCCCCGACCAGCACTTCCAGGGCCTCCCCGAGGTCCCCGCTGGAGATACCTTTGAGATAGAGCCACGGCACGGCGGCGGCGACCCGGGCACTGCGCCGCACATAGGGGGGCACCAGGGCGGAGTGGAACTTCACCCCGGCGCCGCTGCGGTCGCGCACCTTCGGCACCTGCACCGCCACCGGCCCGACCGTGGTCAGGATCGCGCGCTCGGGCAGGTGGCCGTTGCGCACCACCGCTCGGCGGCCGTGGATCATGGTCACGGTCTCAAACCCCACCAAAAACGTCTGGACCTCCGCTTCAATGGCGCGCTGCAGGATGTCCCGAGCACCGCGGCGCACCAACTCTTCCAGGGACAGTCCCAGTTCCGTCTCAACCCCTGGTTTCAGGTCACTTGCACGGCTGGTCAGGGTGAACGTATCGTTTCGCATGGCGCACCTCTCAGTTGCTGCTTTGGGTCTTTGACAACCACATTGTCAGCAACGGTGCGCCGCCTTCCAAGTCCCATCAGCCCCGACTAATACACCAGATTCGAGCATAGCTCGTGGTGGTGCCCTCATGATCGTCAGGCCGTCAATAGTTGCTTGATCTCCTGTACCGACAGGACGCGGCCGACGCTCTTGACCTCACCGTTGATGGCCAGGCCCGGGGTGCTCATGACCCCGGCGTCGATGATGGCATTCATGTCCGTCACCTTTTCCAAGGCATAGTCGAGGCCCAGGGACCTGGCGGCCACGTCGGCATTGAGGGCCAGGGTGGCGCACTTGGCGCAGCCGGTGCCCAGGATTTGCAGTTTGATCATGTCGGTTGCTTCCGTTGTGGGAGGGTGAGTAAGGATTGTTGGAAGATCAGCCATAAAAGGACCCGAATAGCAGGCCGGAGAGGGTCGCCATGACCACCACCAGGGAGCAATAGACGACTGTCTTGGCCGTGCCGAGGATGCTGCGGATCACCAGCATGTTGGGGAGGGACAGGGCGGGACCGGCCAGGAGCAGGGCCAACGCCGGGCCCTGGCCCATGCCGGCGCCGAGCAGTCCCTGGACGATGGGCACCTCGGTCAGGGTGGCGAAGTACATGAAGGCGCCGACCAGGGCGGCGAGGAAATTGGCCGCGAGCCCGTTGCCCCCCACGGCCGCGGCGACCCAGGCCGAGGGGATCAGGCCCTCCTGCCCCGGCCGCCCGAGGAGGAAGCCCGCCACCAGCACGCCGACGAGCAGCAAAGGCAGGATGAGCTTGGCGAAGCCCCAGGTCTCGGCGAGCCACTCCTCGCCCTCGCCAGGTTGCAGGGCGGCGGCCAGGGTCACCCCGATCACGCCGGCGGTGAAGGCCAGTTCCGGGTGACCGGGAAAGAGGGCGAATAGCACCATCCCCAGCACGGCGGCCCCGGCCAGGGGCGGCCAAGGCCAGCGCCAGCGCCAGGCCAGCAACAGGGCCAGGCCCAGGGCCGCTAGGGCGGTGAGGGGCCACTTCCAGACAAAGACGGCATGCCAGACCCCACTGTCCTCGGCACTGGCCGGGGCCCAGTTGGCCAGGACCAGGATCAGGATCTGGAGGGCGAAGAACAGGACCGTCTCCCCCAAGGGCCGGCCGGCGCCGCCCCCAAGCAGCAGCCCCTGGGGCCGCGCCGCCCGGGCCTGCTCCTCCCGGCGGAAGATGCCGTGCATGATGACCCCGATGACCAGGGCGAAGACCACCGCCCCCAGGGCACGCGCCAGGCCCAGTTCCACCCCCAGGACCTTAGCGGTGAGGATCATGGCCAGGACATTGATGGCCGGTCCGGCGTAGAGGAAGGCGATGGCCGGCCCCAGCCCGGCGCCCCGGCGATAGATGCCGCCGAACAGGGGCAGGACGGTGCAGGAGCAGACGGCGAGGATCGATCCCGACACCGAGGCCACCCCATAGGCCGCCCAGGGGTTGGCGGTGGGACCCAGGTACTTCATCACCGCGTCCTTGCTGAGGAAGACGGCGATGGCGCCGGCGATGAAAAAGGCCGGTACCAGGCACAGCAGGACGTGCTCCCGGGCGTACCAGTGCAGCAAGGCAACGCCTTCCAGCAAGGCCCCGGCGAAGCGCGGGCTGTCCACCGGCAGGTACCAGATCAGTAGGAAGAGGCCGAGGGCACTGGCGAACCATTTCAGTTCCGCCGGATTTCCACTCAGGAGGGCGCGCAGTCGACCGAGGGTGCCGGGAGTGGCCGCCTCATCCGGGTCAGGGTTGTCGTGAGGGGAGGTAATCATGCTGCTGATCCTGTGTGTTAAAACCATGCCAGTAACTATCAGAGCCAGGACGGCGATGTATCTAAACAGGAGTTGGCATTTGAGAAGGACAGGTGGGTGTCTGGGGTACTTCAGGGATAGTTCTGCTCTAGGTAATCCAGATGCACGGGCATTTTCAGGGCGTTCGGGCGCAGGCTTTGGACCTGGCGGACGACTTCGGCGCGGTCCAAGCCGGTCTCGAGCAGGAGAATGGCGGCCATGAAGCCGGTGCGTCCCGAACCGCCGCGACAGTGGATAGCGACGGTGCCCTGCTGCTCCAGCAGCGACAGCAGGGTCTGCTTCTGGGTGGCGAAGGCGGTGGCGAAACGCTCGTCCGGGGCGTGATCGTCCTCCACCGGCAAATGCAACCACTGGAGCCCCTGGGTGGCACACTGGTCTGGCAGGCACTCGGCGGCAAACCTGGCTAGTTCGTCCTCCGGCATGAGGGTAATCAGGGATCGGGCTCCGGCGTCCTTGAGGGTGGCCACCGCCTCAGCCACGGTAGTGTCCTTGGTGCCGGGGCAGGGGGTGAAGATCAGGGTGCCGCCGTTGCTTAGGGTCAATTTATCGTAGGGATGTGGCATGCTTTGCTCCGTGAAATACAATTAGAAGGGAGGGGGTGGCTGTCGAGGGTGCCACCTCCGCCTCATGATCGAGGGTTACCTTTAGCCCTGTTTCAATCAACTTGATGTGGCAGCGAACCTGACCCGGAGGACAAAATGGCGACCAGTTTCAAAGAAGCCCTGGAGACTTTGGTCAACCAACGGATCGACGCGGGGGAGGAACCTCAGGATTTGTTCGAGGAACTCATGCATGAGGCCAATCTCGTGTTCGGCCACTTCAATCTGGAATATGAAATCGGTCTCTTCGCCAAGGGCGAGAAAAAGGATTAGGGAATGCCAGCCCCGGGGAGTCGGATGGCATCCCGCTCCGGGGACCCATGGCTGCGGGCGGCCTATGCAACAATGGCTTAGCGTTAAAAACACCAGCGGAGTCTTTCGTCTCTTGGGGTGAGGCTTACCCCCTCATCTCAGTTAGCTTGGCCGCGCCGTCCCCGCCAGACCGGCTTCATACCAGCCCTTGCTGGCATTGACCACCCTTACCACCAGCAACATCACCGGCACCTCGATCAGCACGCCGACCACCGTCGCCAGGGCGGCGCCGGACTGGAAGCCGAAGAGGCTGATGGCGGCGGCCACCGCCAGCTCAAAGAAATTGCTGGCGCCGATCAGGGCCGAGGGGCAGGCGACGCTGTGTTGCTCGCCCACCCGGCGATTCAGCCAGTAGGCCAGGGAGGAGTTGAAAAAGACCTGGATCAGGATCGGCACCGCCAGCATGGCAATGATCAGGGGCTGCTTCAGGATCTGCTCGCCCTGGAAGGCGAAGAGCAGGATCAGAGTGGCCAGCAAGGCGAGGATGGAGGCATGGCCCAGGGTAGACAGGGTGGCATCGAATTTGGCCTGACCCTGTTGGAGCAGGAAGTAGCGCCAGACCTGGGCGATGGCGACCGGGATCAGAATGTAGAGCACTACCGAGGTCAGGAGCGTAGCCCAGGGCACCACAATGGCGGAGAGACCGAGCAGGAGCGCCACGATCGGGGCGAAGGCGACGATCATGATGGCGTCGTTGAGCGCCACCTGGGACAAGGTGAAGTAGGGATCGCCGCCGGTGAGCCGGCTCCAGACGAAGACCATGGCGGTACAGGGTGCGGCGGCCAGCAGAATCAGACCGGCCACATAGCTGTCGAGCTGCTCGGCCGGCAGCCAGGGGGCGAAGAGGCCGCGGATAAAGAGCCAGGCCAGCAGGGCCATGGAGAAGGGCTTGACCGCCCAGTTGATGAAAAGAGTGACGCCGATGCCCCTCCAGTGACGTCTGACCTGGTGGAGGGCACCAAAGTCGATCTTCATGAGCATGGGGATGATCATCACCCAGATGAGCAACCCCACAGGCAGGTTGACCTGGGCGACCTCCAGTCGGCCCAGGAACTGGAAGGGGGCGGGGAAGAACTGCCCCAACCCGATCCCCACGAGGATGCACAAGGCCACCCAGAGGGACAGCCAGCGTTCAAACAGGTTCATGGGGGTGCCGGCGGCCTGTTTGCCGGCAATTTCGCATTGGGCGCTCACCGTGATACTCCAGTCGAGATTTAGGGGTTGAGACGGGCTATCAGATCGGTGATACGCCAGCGGATGTCATCGCGACTAGCGCGGAAGACCACCAGAATCTCCTCGTTGGTGCCGCTGGCCTTGGCAGGGTCCGGCAGGGGCCAATGCTCCTTGCGGGTCCCAGGCGGCAGCAGGGGACAGGTCTCCTCGGCCTCGCCGCAAACGGTGATGACCAGGTCGGCCCACTGTAAGTCCAGGTCGGTCAGTTCCTTTGAGGCTTGCCCGGAGATATCGACCCCGGACTCGGCCATGACGGCGATGGCGCGGGGATTCTGTCCCTGGGGGCTGATGCCGGCCGATTTTACGGCGAAACGGCCACCACCCAGGGTACGCAGCCAGCCCTCAGCCATTTGCGAACGGCAGGAATTGCCGGAGCAAACAAACAGGACGTTAGTCGTCATGACCGCACCTCAGCAACAACCGACTCGGGGCCTGACTCCCCCTTCACCGGCGGCAACAGGAAGGAGATCAGCGCCGCCGCCAGAACGAAGCCGGTGGACCACCAGAGGCAGCCCTCCAGGCCCTGGGTCTGATAGACCCAGCCGGACAGCACGGTGCCCGTCAGCCGACCCGCGGCGTTGGCCATGTAATAGAAGCCCACGTTCATGGCCACCTTGTCCTGATCCGAATAGGCCAGGATCAGGTAGGAATGGACGGCGGAGTTGATGGCGAAGACGGCGCCGAAGGCAAAGAGACCGATGATCAGCGACAGGGCCGGGTCCAGGCCCGCCATCAACGCCAGGGCGATACCGGCCGGAAAGGCCGCCAGCAGCAGGGCCCAGTTGCGGGCGCTCTTGCCCTGGGGGCCGCGCCCGCCATGGCCTTTCCGGAGCAGGGCCGGCGCGCCCGCCTGGACGAAGCCATAGATCACCACCCACAGGGCCAGAAAGCCGCCCACCTCCAGGTGATTCCAGCCGGTCACCGAGGCCAGGAACACCGGCAGGCCAACCACGAACCAGACATCCCGCGAGCCGAACAGGAAGAAGCGCGCCCCGGAAAGGAGGTTGATCTCCCGCGTCTTGGAGAAGATCTGGCTGATCTTCGCCTTGGCCTTGCTGGTGCCCAGCCCCGAGGGCAGGGCCCAGGCGACATAGGCATAGATGAGGAACAGCGCCGCCGCCATGCCGATCAACGCCCAGCGGAAGCCGATAGTGAACAGCAGCAGGCCGCCGAGGAAAAAGCCCACCCCCTTGAGGGTGTTCTTGGAGCCGGTGAGGATGGCGACATACTTGAAGAGCCGCGTCTCGGCGTCCGCCCCCTTGGGCACCACCATCTTGACGCTCGACTTGGCGCTCATCTTGTTAAGGTCCTTGGCGATCCCGGACAGGGCCATGGCGGTCATGACATAGGCCACCGTCAGCCAGGCCGGGTCCACCGCCAGCATCCCCAGGGCGAACACCTGGAGAAAACCCCCGGCGATCATGGTGCGGTTGAGCCCCAGGTGGGAGGCGATCCAGCCCCCCAAGCCGTTGGTGATGATGCCGAAGACCTCGTAAAAGAGGAACAGGAAGGCGATCTCCAGGGGGCTGAAACCCTGCTGGTGGAAGTGCAGGACCACCAGCATGTGGATGGCCCCGTCCGTCAGGGTGAAGCCCCAGTAGGCCCCCGTGACGACCAGGTAGGTGCGCAGGGCCGCGTCCATGGTCAGAGCATCCGCGCGAGCTTGCGGGTGATGTCCATCATGCGGTTCACGTAGCCCCACTCGTTGTCATACCAGGCATAGACCTTGACCTGGGTGTTGTCCACCACCAGGGTGGAGAGGGCGTCGACGATGGCGGAGCGGGTATCGCCTTTGTAATCGACGGAGACCAGGGGGCGCTCCTCGTAGCCCAGGATGTCCTGTAACTCACCCGCGGCGGCCTCCCGGAAATAGGCATTGACCTCATCGACCGTCACCGGCCGCGCAGCCTCGAAGACGAAATCGGTGAGGGAGGCATTGAGCAGGGGCACCCGCACCGCATGGCCGTTGAGCTTGCCGGTCAGCTCCGGAAAGATCTTGGTGATGGCCTTGGCGGAGCCGGTGGTGGTGGGGATCAGGGACTCGCCCAGGGCGCGGGCGCGGCGCAGGTCCTTGTGACCCCGATCGACGATGGTCTGGGTGTTGGTGATGTCGTGGATGGTGGTCATGCTGCCGCGCAGGATGCCGATCTTCTCGTGCATGACCTTGACCACCGGCGCCAGGCAGTTGGTGGTGCAGGAGGCGGCGGTGACCAGGTGGTGGACGGCCGGGTCGTAGAGGTGATCGTTGACGCCATAGACCAGGTTGAGGGCCGGATCGGGCACCGGGGCGGAGACGACGACCTTTTTGATGCCCTGGTCGAAATAGGGCTGGAGGTCCGCCGGCGTCTTGAAGCGGCCGGAGCACTCCACCAGGATGTCGATGCCCTTGGCCACCCAGTCCACCTCCGCCGGGGTGGCACCCATACTGAAGCCGATCTCTCGGCCGGCGACGATCAGGGCCTCGGGGCGGGAGCCGATCTGGTCCTTGCACCAGCGGCCATGGACCGAGTCGAACTCCAGCAGATGGGCCTGACAGGCGGCGTCGCCCTTGATCTCGTTGACGTGGACGATGTCATACTCCGGGCTGCCCCAGCCGGCGCGAAAGCCCAGTTTGCCCATGCGGCCGAAGCCGTTGATTCCAATACGAACAGCCATGGCGATCATCTCCTCAGACGGGGTTAATATATGCTTCGTGAAAAATATACGATTATGAGGATATATCCGCAAGTCAATCCATGCCCCCGCAGGGCGGCGGCGAGGACCTCGTGTTCCGCCCGGGGGGCACCCGATCACCGGTGGTGGACAGCAACCGGCGAATGGGCTATCAAGCCATTGGGCTAACTGTCATTAGGCGGCGCGCCACGCCCCTGACATGAAAGCCGCTGTCATGTCTTTCACACTACAGTCATCGCATCTGAATTTACGGTTTTCCCGGGTCGGGTGGCGTCTGGCGGGGGACGCCGTGCATACGTCCCTGTAGGCTTGACGACCGCATCCTTGCGGTCGACACCCCCGCCAGACGCCTCCCGACCCTCCTTATCGCTGCCGAAATCTGAGATGCGATGTGCACAACACGGGAGTCCGCCACATGGCCTGGTTCTATCTGATCGCCGCGGGGGTCTTCGAGTGGGGCTGGCCCGTGGGCCTGAAATATGGCTGGAACGCGGCGGGGCTGCGTTGGGGCTGGATTGGCTTCGCCATCCTGTGCATGGTCGGTAGCGGTGCCCTGCTACTGCTTGCCCAGCGCAGCATTCCCATGGGCACGGCCTATGCTATCTGGACCGGCATCGGGGCGGCGGGGACCTTTCTCATCGGCATCTGGCTCTTTGGGGAAGCGGCCACCCTGGCGCGGTTCTTCTTTGTCGGCCTGATCCTCATCGGCATCCTGGGTTTGCGGATGACGACGCCATCCTAGGCCTTCCTCCACGTCCCTGTGATTGGTTTGGGATAGAGCTTGTGCCTCCCTGCCGACTCTCCGTGGGAGTGATTACTTGCCTTCCTCCGTCCGGGGCATCAGGCGATGAATCACCCAGGTGAGCCCGATGGCCAGGCCAAGGAGGGCCAGGGCCGCGAGCGGGTTGTTGAGGGCGGCGGGAGCGATGAGCAACAGGGTGCCCAAGCCCAGCATCATCAGCCCGGAGATGAGTTTCAGGGCCCGGCCCTCCGCCTCCGACAGCTTGCGCCCACCCAGGGTGCGGGCAAAGATCACCACGATCACCAGCAGCGGCAGGACATAGATCAGGTTGTAGAGGCCCAGATAGAAGTAATGGGCCAGGGGTGACAAGCCCGCCAGGGTGAGGATGCGGGTATAGATCATCGGGAAGCCGGCGGTGCATAGCAGCTCGTAGGAGTTGGCGACGATGGCCAGGGCCACGGTGCCCAGGGTCAGGGCCGGCAGGTTGTCCGCCCGCAACAGGCCGCGCATCCGCTGGTAGAGGCCCGGCTTGGCGCCGTCGGGGATGCTCAGGGACGGGCCGCGCCGGAACCAGAAGTAGTCCTTGATGTTGACCAGGGCGACCACCACCGCCAGTACCCCGGCCCCCAGGGTGACCAGGCGCAACTCGCCCAGCCAGAGGAAGAGGTTGAGCCAGGCGGCCATGAACAGGAAGTAGATCAGCCCGGAGAAGAGGACGAAGACCCCGCCGATGAACAGCATCCGCGCCCGGCTGCGGGCATGGACCAGCAGGGAGAGCAGGAACAGCAAGACGAAAAAGGCGCAGGGGTTGAAGGCGTCCAGGCCGGCGATCACCAGGGTGTAGACCGGCAGGGAGACGGCCGCCGGGTCTAGGCGGCCGAGGAAGGGTAACTCCGGGACCCCGTCATCCATCGCTCCGTCAAGGATCACGCCGTCACCCGTCATCTCCTCACCGCTCACTCGGGCACCCGGGGTCCTGTCACCTGATCGCCCGTTCCCCGGCAGCGGGGTCGCCCCGGGTGTGGACGCCATCCGCGCCATCTCCGGGTCCGCGCCGCCACCGTTCGCCCTGTGACAGGCGCGCAGTGCCCGCTCCAGGGCCGCCCCGCTGTCCCGGTCCGAGCCATAGCCCACCACCATCTGGCCGCAGAAGAGGAAGGCCGGCACTGATCGGGCGGTCTCCCCCAGACCGGTGGCCAGCTCAACGTAGGCCTGGGCATGGGCGCGGTCGGTCACGTCATGGCTGTGCAGCACCAGCCAGGGCAGGCGCCGCGGCAGGTCCGCCACGAAGGGCTTCGCCGCCCGGCAGTGGGGACAGGTGGGGCTCCAGAAGAAATAGAGATGGACCTGGGGCTGGCCGCGCTCGTCGTGGCTCAACCAGGGATCGCCCGCCGTCGCGGCGCCGAGGGGGGGGCCGCTCAGCAGCAAGAAAGTTCCCAGCAGCACGAGCGCCAGGAGGGGGCGTGACGGGGAAGGCGTCAACGGGGAGTGCTGCGACAGGATCCTCGTCGCTGAAAAGTGAGGTGACAGCAAGGGCCTGGAGATCATGGACGGCCTCCCATCATGCAGTTTCCTGTCGGTTCTGTAATAAGGCGTTACCTTTGGTACCCCGTGGCCCCCGGTCTGGGTACCCTGTGGCCCGGTCAGGGATGACCGCAGGGCCCGTGACTGGCTCCGCCGCCCAAGTCTAAAACGGGGCTATTAAGTTGGGCCTGTTTTCCCGGATGACAAGATTTACAATAGAACTTTGCAAGGAATTCGCTGGAGAGCGGGGCTGCCGGGTCGTTTGCCCCTTCCCGCCCCTGGTTGCCGTCAGCCTGCGGGGCCTTTTCGCTGTTCGGGATCCTGATGAAAAAAACCGTGATGAATAACAGCCCCGGCGCGGCTGATCATGCCTCTCCATTTTACGGTTACGTCGTCTGCATCGGCGCCTCCGCGGGGGGGCTCGATGCCCTCGAGAAGTTTTTCAAGGCCTGTCCGACCGATCTTGGGGCGGCCTTCGTGGTGGTGCAGCATCTCTCGCCGGACCACAAGAGCATGATGAGCACCCTCCTGGCGCGGCACACGACGATGCCGGTGACCATGGTGGAGGACGATCTGCCGATCGACGCCAATCAGGTCTATCTGATCCCCCCCGGGGCGATCATGCACGCGACCAAGGGGCATCTACACCTGACGCCGAAGAATCCCCGCGGTCTGACCCTGCCCATCGACATCTTTTTCGCGTCCCTGGCGGATGTCTATCAGCGCCACGCGGTCGGGATCATCCTCTCCGGGACCGGTACCGATGGCACCCGGGGAGCGGTGGCCATCAACGCCGCCGGTGGCTTTCTGATGGCCCAGGAGCCCGAGTCGGCCAAGTTCGATGGCATGCCGCGCAGCGTCATCGCCACCGGTCTGGTCGATGCCATCCTGACGGCGGAGGAGATCCCGGCGCGGTTGCTAGCCCATATCCGAAATCTGCCCTACGAGGGGGTCGAGGTCGCGTCGCCGCGACTCATCCCCCATGCCACCATGTCCAGCGAGGAGGTGATGGCCGCCCTGTTGCGTCTGCTGCATCAGGTCGGCGGGATCGACTTTTCGGACTACAAGCCCACCACCATCATGCGGCGAATCGACCGGCGCATGCAGGTTCGCCATACCCCGGAGCTCTATCAGTACTATGACCTGCTGGAGCACGATCGCAACGAGATCATCACCCTGCGGCGGGAGATGCTGATCTCGGTGACCAGCTTCTTTCGCGATCCCGAGACCTTCGCCCTGCTGGCCGAGGAGGTGATCGGGCCGTTGGTGGCGGAGAAACCGCCGGGGGAGACGATCCGCGTCTGGATCGCTGGGGTGGCGACCGGGGAGGAGGCCTACAGCGTCGGCATGCTCTTCATCGAGGCCTTCGAGCGGGAGCGCCGCTGGCCGAACCTGAAGATCTTCGCCACCGATGTCGATCAGCAGTGCATCGAGACCGCCGGCCTCGGTCAATATCCCGAATCGGCCGCGGCAGAGCTTTCGCCGGAGCGCCTGGAGCGGTTCTTTGTCAAGAAGGATGACCGCTTCGTCATCAAGAACGAATTGCGACAGTGCATCGTCTTTGCCCGCCATAATCTGCTCGCCGACCCGCCCTTCACCAAGATGGACCTGGTGATCTGTCGCAATACCCTGATTTATTTCAACGTGACGGCCCAGGAATATGCCTTGCGCTCGCTGCAGTATGCGATTCGCGACGGGGGGGTGCTGTTGCTGGGCTCCAGCGAATCGCTCTCGGCCTTGACCGAGGGGCTGCGGACGATCAACGCCAAGCACAAGCTGTTCCGGCGCGCTGGTCCCATGGCCCTGCCCTACGTCGAGCGCAAGCCCCGGGGCAATCAGGCCCCACCGCTCCCGGGCAAGGCGCCGCCCCTGGCGAAGGTTCGGCAGCGACCGAGCGACGGCACCATCGCCCATGCCAGCATGGGCACCCTCCTCGGGTGCTATGCCCCGCCGGCGATCGTCGTGAATCAGGAGCATGAGGCGGTCCATCTGTTTGGCGAGGTGAACGCCTATCTTGCCCCCCGGGAGGGCGTGGCCAGCCTGGAGATCAACCGCCTGCTGCCCGAGTCGCTGACCCCGGTCGCGGCCGCGCTACTCTACAAGGCGACGCGGGACCGCAACTCCATCGTCTCCGATCTGCTTGACGTGACGCTCCCCAGTGGCGAGCGTCGCACCCTGCGCCTCGCCGCCCATCCGGTGCCGACCGAGGGTGAAGAACGCCTCACCCTCTTGTGTTTCGAGACCCCGCCGCTGGCCGCTGATCGGACGGCGGAGACGCCGGTGGACGTGGATGCCGAGACCATGGCCCGGGTCGCGGTGCTGGAGCGGGAACTGGCGGCGACCCGCGAGAGCCTCCAGGCAACCATCGAGGAATTGGAGACCTCCAACGAGGAATTACAGGCGACCAACGAGGAGCTGATGGCCTCCAACGAGGAATTGCAAAGCTCTAACGAGGAGTTGCAGTCCGTCAACGAGGAGATGAGCACGGTCAACGCCGAGTTCCAGGAAAAGATGCTGGTGCTCAACCGGCTCAACGCCGACCTCGACAGCATGGCCAAGGCGGCGGGGGTGGCGACCATCTTTCTCGACGCCGACCTGCACATCACCCGCTTCAGCCCGGACGCGACCCAGATCTTCAAGCTGCGCGAGTCGGATATCGGCCGGCCCCTGGACGATATCGCGCACCAGTTGCGTCATGCCAATCTGATGGACGATCTGCGGCAGACCCTGCGGACCCAACGTTCGATCGAGGCCGAGATCCCGACCCGGGACGACAAGAAGACCTATCTGCTGCGCATCCTGCCCTATCTGGTGCCCTCGACCTCCATCCACGGGGTCGTGGCGACCTTCGTCGACATGACGGCCTTTCATGACGCCCGCCGCTTGCAGGCGATCCTCGACGCCTTGCCCGAGCATGTCGCGGTCCTCGACCCCGCCGGGACCATCGTCATGGTCAACGCCGCCTGGCGGCGCTTCGCCCAGGCCAACGGCGACCGGCAGCTCACCCACAGTGGGCCGGGCGTCAATTACCTGGCGGTTTGCCATGGCGGACAGCAGGGGGATGCGGATGCCGACCGGGCCTATCGTGGCCTGCGCGGGGTGATCGAGGGCAGCCTGCCCTTCTTCTCCCTGGAATATCCCTGTCATTCCCCGACCGAGGAGCGCTGGTTCCTGATGCACGTGGCCCCAGTCATGAGCCAGGGCATCGGCGCCGTGGTCAGTCACATCCATGTCAGCGCCTGGCAGCGGGGCGGGGCCTCATGAATCAACCCAAGGTCAATCTCCTGGAACTGCGCGCGCGGGCCGAGCGGGCCATCGTGCGGGGCCAGGCCAGCCAGTTCGATGCCCCGGGGGGCGCGGGCCAGGGCGACTTCACCCAGTTGGTCGAGGAGTTGCGCGTCTACCAGGCCGAGCTTGAGCTCCAGAACGAGGAACTAGTCCAGGCCCAGGCCAAGATCGCCGGGGCGCTGGAACGTTATCGTCTCTTGTTCGACCATCTGCCGCTGGCGGCCTTGGTCGTCGACGGGCTGGGCTTCATTGTCGAGGCCAACCGCCAGACCGCCGAGCTCCTGGGCGTCAGCCGGCATCGTTCGCTACGGGGGGGATCGGTCTTCCAGCTCTTCGATTTCGACAGCCGTGCCCGGCTGCGCCCGGTCGTGCAGCGTCAGGAGAAGCCGGCGCACGGCGCCTTGAACTTTCTTGGCGTGAGATTGGGTACCGACCGGACCCTGCCCTGCGACGTCCATGTCATGCCGTTACGGGCAGCGTCAAAGCTGGAGGAAAACACCCTCCTAGTGTTGGTCGACCGCAGCGCCGACCTGGCCCTGCGCGAGAGTGAGCATGCCTGGCGCAGCCTCGCCGACAGCAGTGCCGCCCTGATCCGCCTCTCCGACCCGGAGCAACGCTGTCTCTACGTCAACCAGGCCTGGCGCGAACTGACCGGCTGGGCGCCGGAGGCCGACGTCGGGGGCGACTGGAGCGCCTGTATCCACCCGGAGGATCAGGCGCGCTGTCGGGAGTCCTTCGCCCGGCAGTGCCCCCGCCGCGAGCCCTTTAGCCTGGATTACCGGCTGGGTCGCGGTGACGGCGCCTATCGCTGGGTCCGGGACTCGGCCACCCCTCATTACGACAGCGGCGGGCGCTTCATCGGTTATATCGATCAATGCCTGGATATCACCGATCGGGTCGAGGCCGAGGCCGAACTGAGGGCGGCCAAGCAGGCGGCGGAAGCGGCCTATGCGGCCATCTCGGCGGCGATCTATCGGCTCGACTATGCCGCCGCGTCCCTCCATTTACAGCGTTTCGCCCGGGAACAGGGGGTGGCGCTTCCACCGACGGCGGGCTGAAGCAGGCCGAGCCGAGCTGGCTTCGGCTGGCACCGGGGCTGGTGGACGCCAGTCAGGGCGGCAATCTATAGTTCCGGTTCAGGTCCTGCCGCCCCAGAACTTGATGTGCGATGTCTATAGATCATCTTGAAGGGTATGCCCTACTGACGGAGTCGCCGATGAACCTAGGAACGCTTGCCAAGATCCTGATTGTTGATGACATGCCGATCAACATCGAGATCCTGCTGGGGATGCTGGAGCATGATTATGAAATGAGCTTCGTGACCTCCGGGGCGGATGCCCTGGACTATCTGGCCCGGGGTCCACTGCCGGACCTGATCCTCCTGGATGTCATGATGCCAGGTATGGACGGCTATCAGGTCTGTGAGCGGATCAAGGCGGACCCTGTCACCCAGGACATCCCGGTGATCTTCGTCTCCGCCCGGACCGATGCCGCCAGCGAGATCCGTGCCCTTGAGGCTGGCGGGGTCGACTTCATTCCCAAGCCGCTCAATGTCGCGGTGGTGCGGGCCCGGGTGCGAGTCATCCTGGAGTTGCAGCGCCGCACCCGGGAGCTGGAACTGCGCCTGGCCGAGCTCAAACAGGCCCATGAACGGCTCACCCACCTGGCCAATCACGATGGGTTGACCGACCTGCCCAACCGGGTCCTGTTCTTCGATCGGCTCGACCAGGCCCTGGCGTTGGCGCGCCGCCATGGCACGCGGCTGGCCCTGCTCTTCATCGACCTGGACAAGTTCAAGCCGATCAATGACAACTGGGGCCATGCCGTCGGCGACCAACTCCTGCGCCTGGTGGCCGAGCGCCTGACTGGACGCCTGCGCAGCTCGGATACGGTGGGTCGCATCGGCGGGGACGAATTCGTCGCCCTGCTCAGCGAGGTCACGGATGCGGGCCACGCGGCCCAGGTCGCCGATGACCTGCGGTGCGGCCTGGCCCAGCCCTACGCGCTCCCTGGCCTGACCGTGACGATCTCGGCCAGTATCGGGATCGCCCTCTATCCCGATCATGGCCAGGACGCCATCGAGCTGGCCCGGCATGCCGATGACGGCATGTATCTGGCCAAGCAGGCTGGTGGGGACGGGCTGCGGCTCTTCCCCGGGGCGGCCTCAAGTCCTCCCGGCCCGGTTTTAAGTCCTCCTGGTCCGGCCTTAAGTCCTCTTGATCCCGCCTGAAGCGAAGGTCAGGCGGGATCATGATCGGTTACGCGGGCCTCGCCGTGTTCATCGGGGCCGGACTGGGCGCCCTCCTGCGCTGGGCGCTCGGCGCCCGGCTCAATCCCATCCTGCCCCATCTGCCCCTTGGCACCCTGGCCGCCAACCTGCTGGGTGGCCTACTGATCGGTTTCGTCCTGGCCTGGCTGGGGCGCCACCCCGGCCTGCCGCCGGAGCTGCGGCTCTTCCTGGTCACCGGCTTCCTCGGCGGGCTGACCACCTTTTCCACCTTCTCCGCCGAGGTGGTCAGCCTGCTGGCCCGCGGTGATTACCTCTGGGGCCTGGGGACCGCCGCCGCCCATCTGCTCGGTTCCCTGGCCCTGACGGCCCTCGGCATGGCCCTGGCGCACCTGCTGCTGGCCATCCTGGCGCGGCCGTGAGCCGCCTGCCCCGACCACTCCCATCCCTGAGCCACCGCCGAGGAACCGGCCATGACTGACTGCTATCTCCAGTTCTACGTGGCGGAGAACCGCCGCCATCGTCACCTCCTGGTCTACGAATGGCTACTGCAAGAGGCGCAGAAGTTCGGCCTGCATGGCGGCTCCGCCTTTCGCGCCCTGGCCGGCTTTGGCCGTCACGGGCGCCTGCACGAGGAGCGTTTTTTTGAGTTACAGGGCGATCTGCCGGTGGAGGTCGGTTTTGTCGTCACCACCGTGGAGGCGGATCGCTTCCTGGCCCATCTAGCCGGGGAAGACCTCAACCTCTTTTACCTGCGCGTTCCCGTGACCTGTGGTTTCACCGGGGACGCCTCCTGACCGATAGCCGCCGGGCAGGCCGGGAGGGATTGCTTTCCTGGCTGATTTCGCGGTGGTCAGGGTGCTCGTTTTGAAAGCATTTGATAGCGTCCTGTTTGCCACGAAAAAGCAGGCACATCCAGAAGGTCAGCCGATTGGTAGAAGAACGATGGCGCACTTTGTACTCGACCAAGTGGCTAAGTGGGTGTTGTTGGCCTTCATCCTGGTGCAGGCTACTAGCCTTCAGGCTCATACGGATTATCCTCCCCCCGATGACATCTCTCAGTCAGCGACCTTGACCGGTGAATGGCATGGCGTCCGCCAACGGCTCAGGCAAGCTGGCATCACCCTTGAGGTCACGCAAATCGCCGACTTCATGCTCAATACCGGTGGCAACGAGCAGGGGGGCTATTTCGACGGCTTGCTATTCCCAGACCTCAATGTCGATCTCGCCCGGCTGATTGGTTGGCAGGGCGCCAGCTTCAATGTTTCCGCTTATGTCATTCAAGGGGAGGGCATCACTACCCCCAGTGGCTTGAGGGGTTATCTCTCCCCGACCAACATCGAATACAGCCCCGCCGTCACCAAGCTCGCCGAGCTGTGGTTGCAACAGGAATTGTTCGACAACCGGCTGGCGATCAAACTGGGACAGATCGAAGGCGACATCAACTTCAATATCCTGGGTTCCGCGGATTTCTTCATCAACGGCAGTTGGGGCTGGCTCGGCAGTTGGTCCGCCAATCTCCCCGGCTCCGGGCCGACCTATCCCTATCCGGTTCCGGCCGTGCAACTGATTCTCCAGCCAGACCCCGAATGGACCGTCCAGGCCGCGGTGTTCAATGGCAGCCCCACGGGTAATGACCCTGAGGGCAATACCAACGGGCTGCGCTTTCCCATCGGTCAGGGTGCCTTGACCTTCCTGGAATTCAGTTACGTTCCGGAAGCTGGCCAGGAAGACACCTTGCCCCATGCCTATAAACTCGGGGCCTGGTATCACTCTGGTGAGTTTGACAGCTATACCACCCGCGACACGGGGGAGCCACGGGACGCCGATGAGGATGATCCGCCACCGCAAGCACTCAGGGGCAATTACGCCCTCTATTTCTCCCTGGACCGGCCACTCTGGTATGAGAGCGATACCCGCAGTCGGGGGCTCAATCTGTTCGGCACCCTGACGATCAATCCGCAGAGCGATCGCAATGTCGCGCACTGGCTAGTGGACGCCGGCCTGGCCTACACCGGGCTCATCCCGGGACGGCCCCTGGACCGAACCGGGATCGGGATGACCTGGCTCGAGATGAGCCCGGATTACGCCGCCTTCATTCGGACGATGGACCCTTCCGAGGAGCCCGATTTCGCCATTCCGAGTCATGAGGCCTTCCTGGAGCTGACCCATCAAGCGGTGGTGAATCCCTGGCTGAAAATCCAGCCATTCTTTCAATACGTGGTTAATCCCGGCCAGAATGATTTTCCCCCTCGAACCTATCCCGACATGGCCGTGGGCGGGATACGCCTGGTGATATCGCTCTGATCCGAAAGGCGGGATGGGTAAGAGCCTGGAGGGTTGCCGCCTGAACTAACAGCCCTTACAACCAGCCCTTGCGCTTGACCAGCAGGATGGGGACGACGGCGGCGGTGACGATCAGACTCAGGGCCAGGGGGTAACCCCAGGGCCAGACCAGTTCCGGCATGTGCTCGAAATTCATGCCATAGATGCCGGCGATGAGGGTGGGGGGCAGAAAGACCAGGGCGGCGACGGAGAAGATCTTGAGCAGACGGTTCTGTTCCATGTTGATGAAGCCCTGGGCCGCGTTGAGCAGGAAGTCGGCCTTTTCCGACAGGAAATTGTTGTGGGGCATCAGGGCCTCGATATCCTGCAGCAGTTCCGCGGCACGCTTGCCGTACTTTTTGGGCATCTGCGGCTGGCGCGCGAGAAAGCGAATGTCGCGCTGGCCATCCATTAGGCAGAGCCGGACCTTGCCCACCAGGTCCTCCTGCTCGGCCAGACCATCCACGGCGTCTTCCAGGTCCTGGCTGCGGCGGCCGAGCACCTCCAGTTGGATGGCCGACAGGGTGTGATAGGCCTGCTCCGTCTCATCGCCCAGACCTTCGATCTTGCTTTCCTGAAGAGCCAGCAGGATCTCCAGGGGGTCGGCGAGCAAGGTCATGCCCATCTTGTTGCGCCGACGCAGCAGGCGGGTATGAGGCAAGACCTGGGAACAGAGGGTGACCAGGCGTTCGCCATCATAGACCAGGGCAAGGTTGGAGTTACGTGGCTCGCCATCCGGACGGTGGAAGAAGAGGCTGTTGACTTGGAAGCCCTGGTCGAAGGCCAGGTGGTGAGAGCTGGATTCCAGTTCGTCGACCTCCTTCATTCTGGGGAGCGGCAGCTTGCACGCCTGCTGGGCCAGTGCCAGGTCGGCAGCCTTGGGTTTGACCAGGTCGAGCCATTGGGCCTCCTGCAACCAGAGTCCCTCCTCGTCGGCCTTCAGGGTGACCAGGCGACCTTCTTGCAGGCGGTAGGCTTTCAGCATGGCGGGCAATCTCGGTGGGGGGCTACACAAGGGGCGGATGATAATCCCCATGGCCCGATGTACCGCAAGGTCATGGCATGACTACGGGAGGCGGGCGGGACCTGCCGGCTTGAGCGCGGCGATCGTGGCGGAGACCAGATAGTCCTCGACCCCCCGGCCGGGGGCCCAGTCGCGGATGAATTCCCGGGACTGATCCTTGGGCTGGATGGCGATGGCGATGAAGCCCGCGGCGCGGAGCATGGCCTCCAGTGCCTCGATCCGGACCGCCCCGGCCATGCAGCCCGAGTGGAGGGCGGGGTCATCCCGCCATTCCGGGGGCAGTTCGGCCGTGGCCACCACGTCGGAGATGGCCAACCGGCCACCCGGCTTGAGCACCCGCCAGGCCTCGCGGAAGACCTGGGGCTTGTCCGGCGACAGGTTGATGACGCAGTTGGAGAGGATGACATCCACCGAGGCATCCGCCAGGGGCAGGTGCTCGATCTCGCCGAGACGGAACTCGACGTTGGTGAAACCGCCCCGCTTGGCGTTGTGCCGCGCCTTGCTGACCATGTCCGGGGTCATGTCGACCCCAATGACCCATCCGCCGGGACCGACGGCGCGGGCGGCTAGGAAGGCGTCGATGCCGGCCCCGGCGCCCAGGTCGGCCACCACCTCGCCGGGCTGGAGGGCGGCGATGGCGCCGGGGTTGCCGCAGCCGAGACCCAGATCCGCGCCGGCGGGCATCAGGTCCAGATCGGCCTGACTGTAGCCCAAGCGCAGGGAGGCGAGGGTCTGGATGCTGACCTCCGGCCCTGGCCCGCAACAACTGGGCGCGGGTCCACAACAGCTTGTCCCACCCTGCGCCTGGACGACCCGGGTGTAGTCCTGCCGTACCTGTTGGCGGACAGCATCGGCCTGGAGGGAGGCGGCGGCTGGGCTGTGGCCAGCAGTCGGGTCAACGGCGTCTACCCGGAGGCTGGTATCAATCTGGCCGCCAGCGTTATCAGCGCCATGACAGGGGGCGCTCTGGTGGTGAATTGGTTGAGTCATCGGTTTGTTTTGATAAGGTTCCGGGGGGAGGGATGCCAATCCGTGACGACCGCCGCCAGCAGGGCCGTCAACTCCGCCTCGTCATCCCGCGCCAGGGCTTCTGGCAGGTTGGCCAGGGCGGTCTGCACGGGGGTGGTGGGTGGCGCGGATGGCGAGGAGGCGCCCTCGGGCCGCGCAACGCGGATCTTGGGGTGGGGCGTGGGCGCGTAGGCCTCGGAGGCGTAGAACAATTCCTCGTAGAGCTTTTCCCCCGGGCGCAGGCCGGTGTAGACGATCGGGATGTCCCGCCCGGGTTCCCGGCCCGCCAGGCGGATCATCTGCTCCGCCAGGTAGCGGATCTTCACCGGTTCGCCCATGTCGAGGACAAAGGTCTCCCCGCCCTGGCCGATCACCGCCGCCTGCATGATCAACTGGCAGGCCTCGGGGATGGTCATGAAAAAGCGTTCGATCTCCGGATGGGTCACGGTCACCGGGCCGCCGCGCTCGATCTGACGCTGAAAGCGCGGCACCACGCTGCCCGCCGAGCCCAGGACGTTACCGAAGCGCACGGTCAGAAAGCGGCAGGCGGCGCGTCGGCCCAGGTCCTGGCAGACCAACTCCGCGAAGCGTTTGGTGGCGCCCATGACGTTGGAGGGGTTCACCGCCTTGTCGGT
This sequence comes from Candidatus Thiosymbion sp., assembly GCA_018435665.1. Classification (GTDB taxonomy): domain Bacteria; phylum Pseudomonadota; class Gammaproteobacteria; order Chromatiales; family Chromatiaceae; genus M0108. The sequence continues at coordinate 82,082 of JAHDND010000048.1, forward strand.
GGAGATGAGCACGAAGCGCTCGCTGCCCCAGCGGACCGCCGCCTCCGCCATGACCTGGGTGCCGAGGACATTGTTGTGCAAGGCGGCGGCGATCTGGTCCTCCAGCAGGGGCACGTGCTTATAGGCGGCGGCGTGGAAGACCACCTCGGGGCGCTGGCGGGCGAACAGGGCCTCGACCTTGCCCGCGGCGGTCACGTCGAGGAGATAGCGGCTCAGGTGAACACCCTCGCCGCCGGACTCCGTCAACTCGGTCTCGATCTGGTAGAGATTGAACTCCCCCTGATCCACCAGGATCAGGCGGCGGGGGCGGCAGTGCCAGATCTGGCGGCACAACTCGGCGCCGATGGAGCCGCCGGCGCCGCTGACCAGCACTACCTTGTTCGCCAGGCCGCGGCGGATGCCGACCCAGTCCAGGGTCACCGGGTCCCGACCCAGCAGATCCTCCAGGGACACCGGGCGCAACTGGTTGACCGCGACCTGGCCGGCCATTAGTTCCTTGATCTGGGGCACGGTGCGGAAGGGTTTGCCCGCCGCCTCGCATAGGCCCACCAGGCGCTGCATCTCCCGCGCCGAGGCGCTGGGCACCGCCAGCAGGATCAGGTCGATGCCGAACACCTCGACCAACTGGGGGATGCCGGCGCAGGCGCCGCGGATCGGCACCCCGTGGACCACGCTACCCTGACGCCTTGGCTTGTCGTCGGCGAAGGCCACTGGCACGTAACCCGCCTGGCGATCGCGCAGCAGGTCGCGGACCAGCATCTCCCCCGCCCGCCCAGCGCCGACGATCAGGACCCGCTGGCCGTGGCCGAAGTCCAGGCGCCGGTCCTTGAACCAGCGGTAAAACAGCCGTGGCCCCGCCAGTAGCAGCACCTGAAAGATCAGGAACAGCAACGGCAGGGAGCGCGGCACGAAGGCCATGCGGTTGAAGATGAACAACAACAATAGCAGCAGGGCCGTCCCCGTCCCGACCGCCTGGCCGATGCGCACCAGGTCGGTCAGGGAGGCGAAGCGCCAGACGCTGCGGTAGAGGCCGAAGGCCCAGAAGCTGGTCCCCATCACCAGCATCACCAGTGGCAACATCGCCAGCGCCTCGTCCAGGAACTCCGGCGGGATGTAGGCCAAATTGAAGCGCACCCAATAGGTCAGCCCCCAGGCCAGGGGGATCATCGCCAGGTCGTGGAGAAAGACCAGCAGCCGGGAGCGGATGCGTTGAAACCAGGGGGTCATGAAGGCATGGGATAACCGGCGGGTGATGCAGGTGCTACAGGTTACCCGCGGTATTCCCGGATGCCAACCTGGAATGCCGCCACCTCAGACCGGGGCTCGGCGGGAGGCCGGGCCCGGGCGGGACCCCTCAGGTGGTGACCTGGAGCAGGGTGCGAATGGTCTGGGCGCGGTGTTCCAGTTCCTTGGTCTCCCTGACCAGGTCGCCCGGCGAGGCCTGGCCGAGGCGCTGGCTCAGGGCCTCGAGGTCGTCCGCCTCCTGGAGCAGTTGGCCCCGCAGGCCGTTGAGCTGCTGGACCTGGGCGAGGGCGGCGCGGCGCAGTTCCTCCAGGGCCTCGTCGCGAAGGTCGGGGAGGGCCGCTTCGTGCAGTTTCCGCAGGGCGCGGGCCTCGTCCATGGCGGCCTTCCACCAATGCATGAAGTTGGCGCGATGGTCAGCCAGGGTGTTGAGGGACCGGGCCATGGCGTCGATCTCGTCGCGAGAACCGGGGACGGTGGGGATCCGGTCGCTGGGGCTCTCGTGGGTGAGGCGATCGAGGAGCCCGGCCATGTCCAGCACCGGGCGCACGATGCGTCGGGTGAGGAGGACGGTGAAGAGGATGCCCAGGGCCACGGCCCCCAAGACCACCAGCAGATTGATCCGGGCCTGCGCCTGGGTGGTCTGGGCCAGGCGGTCCGATTCCTCGACCATCTCGCGATCCGCCCGCTCCAGGTTTTGCCGGGCCAGGGGTTCGATCTCCGCCGCGGCCTGGGCGATGGCCTGGGCCAGTTCCGCGATGGCGGCGTTCTGGGCCACCAGGGCGAGGAAGTCCCGCTCGTAATTCCCCAGCAGGGCGGTGAGCTGGGCCTGGTCCGCCGCCGCCAGGGCCGAGCCCGCGATCCGGTCGAGGATGCCTTGGGCGAGGTCCTGGACTTGGCGCGCATAGGCGGCGTCGTCCCGGAGCAGATAGTCCTTTTCCCGCCGCCGCATCTCCAGGATGGCCGTTTCCAGGCCCGGCACGTAATGGGCGGACAGGATGGCCTCCAGGCGATGGCCGGCGTCACGGAAGGGGCCCTTGCCGCCCGGCACGTCCTGGCCGGCGAGGACGCCCTGGGCATAGTCCTGGAAGGTGGTGGCATAGACCTGGAGCTCGTCGAGGAGGGCCTGACGCACCTCGGGATAGAACCCGGAGGCGTGGATCAGCTCACGAAACTGGCCGATGAGGGTCTGGACCCGCTGGGCATACTGTTCCTCGCCCCGCAGCAGCAAGTCCTTCTCTCCCCGTCGCATCTGCAAGAGGGTGATGTAGAGCGCGCCGGCATCGAAATTGCGCGACCGTTCCTGGAGTTCATGGACCGAACGGCGAAAGGCCCCCTGGAGGCCGCTGTTCTCGTCCAGACCCTTGACCCGCCAGGCCGCGGCGATGCTCTCAAAGCCCTGCTGATAGCGTTCGGCCTGCTGGCTCATCCGCTGGCCCAGGTTGGCCAGGGCCGGGTCCGGGTCCTGGGCCAACCGCCCCGTCAGGTCGCGTAGCAGGCGCGTCTCCACCTCGACCCTTTGGATCGCCGCCTCCCGACGGTGGAGCAGAAACTCCCCTTCCGCCAGGCGGGCCTGGTTCAGATGAGTCTGGATGGCGAAGGCCTGGTTGACCCGGCCGACGAACAAGGACTGTAACTGGCCGTGATCCCGGATCAGGGCATCCTGGCCGTGGTGGTATTGCCAGATGGCGGCCAGGTAGAGCAGGCCGACCAGGGCGAAGCCCAGGCCGATTTTCTCGCCGATACGCAGGCGATTGGCGAAGTGGTCCATAAGGGCCCCCGTGTCATGAGGTGGTTCGATCCAGATCCACTTTATGACCAGAAGGTGAACTTATGATGACGACGCGGCCAGGGCTGCTCCGGGGGCCGGCCTCAGATCCGCTCCATGCGCACCTTGAGCACGGTCCGGGGATCGGCCTCCAGGACGGTGAAGCGGAAGCCCTCGTCCTGGACGAAATCCCCTTCCTGGGGGATACGGCGCAGGCGGGAGACCACGTAGCCGCCGATGGTGTGGGCGGCATAGACCGGCAGCTTGATGTGCAGCTTGTCGTTGACCTCGGAGAGGGGCGCGCGGCCGCTCATCACATAGCTGTTCTCGTTTTCCTCCTCGATGGTGAACTGGCGCTTGGACTGATATTCGTCGAAGTCGTAACCGACCTCGATGTCGCCCACCACCTCCTCGAAGATGTCCTCCATGGTGATGATGCCAATGGCGGAGCCGAACTCGTCCACCACGATGCCCATGTGGTCCTCCCGGGCCTGGAGGAGCTTGAGGGTCTGGTCGATGGTCTGCTGCGGGGACAGGTAGAGGGGGGGGCGGATGAATTCGCTTAGGCGCTTCTCCTCAGTGGTGGGATCGAGCATGTCCCAGGTGGTGAGGGTGAGCACGCCCTTGACGTTGGTGATGTTGCCCCGGTAGACCGGCAGGCGGTTGAAACCGTACTTGAGCACCGTCTGCACGGCGTCGGCGGTGGTGCGGACCTCGTTGAAGCCCACCACGTCCGCCAGGGGGATCATGGCCTGGCCCACGGTGGTGTCGGCGAAGCGGATGACGCGGCGGATGCTACGGCGGTCGACCTTGCCCGGGGTGGCGCCGGTGCCGGTGTCGTTGATGTCGAGGAGCACGCTCAGCTCCTCCCGGGTGATGAAGAGGGTGTGGCCGGTGGAGGCCCCCCCCACCAGGCGGGTGGCGAAACGGGCGATGCGGCTGAAGACGAACACCACCGGGTAAAAGATCATGGAGAAGAAGCGCAGGATGGGGATGATGGCCCGGGCCACGTCGTCGGCCTTCTGCTGGAAGACGCTCTTGGGCACGATCTCGCCGAAGATGAGCAGGAAGGGTGTCATGACCAGAACGCCGATCAGGTCGCCGATATCGCCGAAGGCCTCGATGGCGATGATGGCGCCCAGGGTCGAGATGGTCACCGTGGCGATGTTGGTGCCCACCAGGGTGGTGCCGAGGATGACGTCCGGGGTGCGAAACATCTTCAGCAGCAGCGCCGCCTTGCGGTCCCCGGTCTTGGCCAGGTGGCGCATCTTGAACTTGTCGGAGTTGACGATGGCGATCTCCGAGCCGGAGAAGAAGCCCTTCAGCACCAGGAAGACCAGCATGATCAGGAAGGTGATGAGCAGTTCCATTCGGGTCTCCTAACGGGCGTCGGCGGTGGGGTTGCGGGTGGTGTCCGCGGGGGCGGCAGCGGCCTCCGCCCCTCCCGCGGGCGGGTGCGCCGACGGCGGTGGCGCTGGGTTCGGGGCCTCCCTTCCCACTTCCAGGGCCGCCTCCAGGCCCGGGGGGGCCTCGTCTTGAACGGCCTCCTGATCATCGATCAGCTCTTGCAGTTCCTGGGCTTCGAGGTCGCCTTCCTCCACCGGGGCCACCCGCAGGCGGGCGATGCGCAAGCGGTCGACCTGGAGCACGGTGTAGCTATAGGCGTCGTGGGCGACGCTCTCGCCCACCTTGGGCAGGCGGCCGAAGAGGCGGAAGACCACGCCACCCACGGTGGTCATGACCGGGTCGGTGATGTCGATGTTGGTCAGGTTGTAGAACTCCAACAGCCGCATGTCGCCGGGGACGATGAAGCCGACCTCGTCGCGCTCGTGATCCGCGACGCTGCGCATGGGGCTGGAGATCTCGCCGAAGATGAACTTGAGCACGTCCTTGATGGTGACGATGCCCAGCACCTCGCCGAACTCGCCGAGGACGATCACCGAGCGGGTGTTGTGGCTCTGGAAGTAATTGAACATCTCGTCCACCTTGATGGTGGGGGGGACGAAATGGACCGGGCGCAACAGGTCCTCGATCTGGACCCGCTCCAGGTCGACGCCGCCGCGGATCAGCCTCAGCACGTCCTCCGAATAGAGGAAGCCGATGACGTTGTCCCAATGGCCGGAATAGACGGGGATGCGGGGGTGACGGTGGCGGCGGAATTCCTCGATCAGCTCCTCGATGGGCAGTTCGGCGTCGAGAAAGCGGATGCGTGGCCCCGGGGTCATGATGTGGGAGATCTCGGTGTTAGAGGCCTCCATGAGGTTGTCGATGAGCACGCGCTCGGTGGCGTCGATGACGCCCGTCTCCTCGCCCTCTTCCAGCAGGGTCTTGAGTTCGTCCGGTTGCAGCAGGTTCTCCCGGGCCACGGCGTCGCCGACCACCCAGGTGGTCACCCGATCCGCCACCAGCCGCACCGCCTCCCGCAAGGGGGTGATGAGCCAGATCCAGCGCGGCAGAATCTTGGCGCTGACGTTCTTGGAAAAACCAACCGGGAAGGTGACGGCGATGGTCTTGGGGGTGACCTCGCCAACCAGCAGCAGCAGGGGCACCATGACGACGATGTTGATCCAGCTCGCGTCCTCGGCGCCGAAAATGGTCAGGAGGATGGCCGCCATGTTGGCGGAGGAAGCGATGTTGACCAGTTCGTTGCCGCAGAGGATGGAGATGATCAGCCGCCGCGGCTCGTCGAGAAGGGCGTGGATGCCCTCGGAGGCCGGGTCCCGGGCATTGCGCAGCTTCTGCAGGTGGATGCGGCTCAGGGAGAAGAGGGCGGCCTCGGAGCCGGAAAAGATCGCCGAGCCCGAGAGCAGGGCGACCTGCAGGATGATACGGAGGATGAATTCGATGTCACCCGCTTCCATAAGGCATGCACCTGGGGCTGGTCCGGGAATCCGGAAAATGGAGAGGGCCTTTGCCCCGGGGTGGGGCTGGGGGATCAGGGGCCGGGGGCGCGGCGGTCGGGTTGGGTTGCCCGGCCGGGAGGGGGCGGCACAGCCTGAAACCGCTGACCCTGGCAGGATCAAAATCTTAACAGGGAGGGGACTGGTCAATGGATGACCCTGATCAAGCAACGATGACAAAAAAATTGCCGTTTCTTGACATTTCGCTGACAAAATAGCGGTTGCGCTGGGCGGGACATCGCCGTGGTTCCAGTGGATTCATGTCAACGGATCCAGAGGAGGCGGGGCGGCACGGGGGCCGCTTCCGGAGCTTGCCAGCGTGGTCGCCATAACACTTCCAAAACAATCGCATAAGGAGTGAGTCCCTTGAAAGGTACTAATCCTATCGCTTCGCTGTTCGCGCATTCCCCCTTCAAGCCGGTGCAAAAGCACATGGCGGTGGTTGCCGAGTGCGTCGCCGAGGTACCCGCGCTGTTCGAGGCCCTGATCGCCAACGACCAGGCCGGTATCGAGAAGTCGAAGGACTTCATCTTTACCAAAGAGCACGAGGCGGACGCCATCAAGAATGACCTGCGGGCCCATCTGCCCAAAAGCATGTTCATGCCGGTCGATCGCCGCGACCTGCTGGACTTGCTGGGGATGCAGGATTCCATCGCCGACACCGCCCAGGACATCGCCGGCCTGCTGGTGGAGCGCGACATGCAGGTGCCCCCGGGCATGGCCGATGACCTCCGCGCCCTGGTGGCCCGCTGCGTCGATGCCGTGAATCAGGCCGGCGTGGTGATCGCCGAGTTGGACGAACTGGTGGAGACGGGCTTCGGCGGCCGCGAGGCCGAGACGGTCACGGGCATGATCGAGAAGCTGAATCTCATCGAGGACGACACCGACAAGCTTGGCATGGCCCTGTCCAAGGCCCTCTTCGCCCAGGAAGACAGTCTCAAGCCGGTGGCGGTGATCTTCTGGTACGAGTTGATCCAGTGGATCGGTGACCTGGCCGATTACGCCGAGAAGGTCGGAGATCGTCTGCGTCTCCTCATCGCCCGCTGAGCCCGGCCAAGTCCGGATAGGCCCATGTCCCGCCTCCTGGCCCCTGGCCGGCGCGCGCCCATGGGATGACCGACTCCTACTGATCTCAAGTTTTCTGGGGGATTCATGGAAATCTTCGCTGGTAATCCGATCATTGCCGAATACGGCATGTGGTTCCTCATCCTCGCCTTTGTCTTCGGCATGTACATGACCTGGGGCATTGGCGCCAACGACGTCTCCAACGCCATGGGCACCTCCGTGGGTTCGGGCGCCATCACCGTCAAGCAGGCGATCATCATCGCCGGTATCTTCGAGTTCGCTGGCGCCTTCCTGGCGGGCGGCACCGTCGCCGGCACCATCAAGTCCGGCATCATCGACCCCTCGGTCCTGGCCGACACGCCGCAACTGCTCATCTACGGCATGCTGGCCTCCCTGCTCGCCTCGGGCATCTGGCTGATGGTCGCCTCCGGGCGCGGCTGGCCGGTCTCCACCACCCACACCATCGTTGGCGCCCTGGTCGGTTTCGGCATCGCCGGCATCGGCATGAACGCCGTCAAGTGGGGTGGTCTGGGCAGTATCGTCGCGAGCTGGTTCATCTCGCCCATCACCGGCGGCATCATCGCCCTGGTCCTGATGCTCAGCGTGCGCAAGCTGATCTTCGAGACCGACGACCCCTTCGGCAACTCCAAGAAGTGGGCCCCCTTCTACGTCTTCCTGGTGGGCTACATCGTCTCCGTGGTCACCATCTCCAAGGGCCTGAAGAACTTCGATCTCCACTTCTCCGTCCTGGAGACCCAGATCGGGTCCGTCATCGTCGGCATCATCTGTGCCATCATCGGCAAGATACTGGTCAGCAAGGTCAAGGTCGACAACACCGCCGACAAGAGCTTCCACTACGCCAGCGTGGAAAAGGTCTTTATCCCCATGATGGTCTTCACCGCCGCGGCCATGTCCTTCGCCCACGGCTCCAACGACGTCGCCAATGGCATCGGGCCCCTGGCCGCCGTCCTGGAACTGGTCCATTCCGGCAAGCTCGCCTCCAAGGCACCGGTGCCCTGGTGGGTGCTGCTCGCGGGCGGCGTCGCCATCGTCGTCGGCCTGGCCACCTTCGGCTACAAGGTCATGCAGACCATCGGCACCAAGATCACCGAGCTGACCCCCAGCCGGGGTTACTGCGCCACCCTGGCGGCGGCGGCGACCGTGGTCGTGGCCTCCGGCCTGGGCATGCCCGTGTCCACCACCCACATCGCCGTGGGCGCGGTCATGGGCGTGGGCCTGGCGCGTGGTATCGGCGCCCTGGACCTGCGGGTGCTGGGCAACATCGTCGTGTCCTGGTTCATCACCCTGCCGGTGGGCGCCATCCTGGCCGCCATTTGCTACTACATCCTGCTGATGATCTTCGGCGCCTAGCGCGCCGCTCGGTCCCCACCCCGCTCGGGCGGGGCGGGGGCCGGCCTCCGTGCCTCGTCCCCCTCGCGGGGGGTGAGGCACAGGCAACAGGGTGGCCGCGGCCGTCCTGCTGCCTGTGCCTTCCCGTTCATGGATTCAGTGGTAATCGACCCTTGCCCGGTCGACTGGAGATGATTTTGCGCCGAGATCCACCTCCCAGCCCCATGGGGTGCGCTGGGTTATGAAACAGACTGCCGCCGGCCTGACCCTGGTGCCGATCGAGAATTGCCAGGAGATCAAGGGGGTCCTCTTTCCGCCCGAATTGCGGTTCGGTCAACTGGTGGTGACCGGACCCCCGGGTTCGGGGAAGACGACCCTGATCAAGCGCATCAAGGGTTGGCCGGAGGAGGGCTATATCGACATCAGCTTTGCCGGCTGGTGGAAGTCCCAGGCCATGGCCCTGCGCCCCCGGGAGGTGCAGCTTGGTCTGCCCTTCGTTGGTGAAAAGGAGGGCCTGGCCCTCTTCGAGCCGGAGTGGTTGTCGCGTTGCGCCGCGCTGCGCCTGGAGCCGGGCCGTATCCGCCTGCCGCCCCTCAAGCGCCACTTCTGGGACACCGACTGGACCAGGCGCTTCGTCTTCGAGTTTCTGCTGCCCCCCGCGGAGCTGGTACTGGAGCGACGCCTCGCCCGGGCCCGGGAGGGTACCCATCCGGTGGATGAGTTCCTTGACCTGGCGCATATTCGCCGCCAGATGGAGGTTTTCGCCGAGGTCGCGGCTCATTTTCAGCGTTCCGGCATGGGGGTCTATGTGCGCGAGAACGTCGACGAGCCGCCCTGGCGCATTGATCTGGAAGCGACCGGAGCCTGACCATGAATTTTCCCACCAAGAAGTCCTCGAAAGGTTTTTTTAACCGTTTCCGCGACTTGGTGGACGAATACGGGGCCTGCGAGGATATCGAGATCGCCGGTTCCATCAGCCTGGGGGAGACCAAGGTGCGCTTTCCCTGCCCCCTGGCCCCCATCCAGATGCAGTTGGGTGGCGAACAGGGCAAACGACTGCAACTCTACCCCGAGCCCATGCTCACGGCGGCGGGGGGCATGGTCCCGAGCGGGGCCTATCTGATCGAGGACCCGGACTATACCGTCGGCCAGCTTCAGGGCTTCCTGCGCCTGGTGCCGGGGGACTCCCTGGTGCTGGGGCGGGAGGAACTCCAGCAACGGGACCTGATGGATTATCCCGAGACGGTGGCGGAGCGCCATCTGCGCATCAAGCTGGGCCCCGACGGCCTGACCCTGAAGAATCTGGCCCCCACGGAGGGGAGCTGTCTCTCGCCCTTGCCGCCCAAGGCGGGCTGGAAATCGTCCGCTGAGTTGCGCCTGGCCAAGCTCGAACACCTGGCCCAACTGCTCGGTGCCCCCATCGCCGAACCCGACCCCGATACGGCCCTGGCCCTCATCGAGGGGGTCATCGCCCAGATCGCCGCCGATCCCCAGCAGATCAAGGACAGCCAGGGGCGTCCCGGCGGCCTGGTGGAGGTGCCGGAGGCACTGGACCCGGTCTTTGTCGGCGACCTCCATGCCCGGATCGACAACCTGTTGGTGGTCCTGACCCAGAACGCGGTCCTCGACGGCCTGGCGGCGGGACGGGTGGCCTTGATTATCCTCGGCGATGCCCCCCATCCGGACGAGGAGGGGCAGGAGGCCGACATGGGTACCTCCATGCTGCTGATGGACCTGATCTTCCGTCTCCAGCTCGCCTTCCCCGGCCAGGTTTATTACCTGCGGGGCAATCACGACAGCTTCTCCGAAGAGATCAGCAAGAATGGCGTCCCCCAAGGCGTCCTCTGGGAGCACGCCCTGCGCAATCAGCGGGGTACCGCCTATTACGAGGCCATGTGCCGGCTCTATCAGCGCCTGCCCTATGTCGCCACCTCGTCCCGCTTCGTCGCCTGTCACGCCGGTCCTCCGACCTCCAGCGTGACCCGTACCATGCTCATCGACATCCGCGATAACCCCCGCCTGGAGCGGGAGGTCACCCGGGTACGTCTGCGTAAACCCAATTCCCCCGCCGGTTATGGCCCCGGCGATATCAAGCGCCTGCGCAAGGCCCTGGGCCTCGGCCCCTACGTCCCCCTCCTGGTCGGCCATACCCCCCTCTCCAATGACGACACCCTGTGGCTCGAGGCCGGCAACATCGAGGCCCATCATGTCGTCTTCGGCGCCCACCCGGAGTGGATCGGCATCGTCGCCCTCGCTACCGAGCGCTTCCTGCCCCTGCGTTATCCCGTCGAGCCGTTGACGGTTCTGTACAACAGCCACTTTCCGGCCTGAATCCCCCACCTGGAGTGTCCCTTAGGCGCCTGCCTGTCTGGTGGTTGCACCTGAGTTCTGCCAGCTGACCCCGCTGGCCCCTCGCCAGCCCGCCCTCACCCCGCGCGATGTATACAAATTGTTACCGCGTGATGACAGTCATGTTACGCTCCACCTCGCAAGTCCCCGGCCCCGCCATCGGCCCCCCTGATGGCCATGATTACAACGACGGCCACGCTATTGGCCGCGATAACTACACAGGGCCCATGAGCCCAGGAGGAGTGCATGAGCGGTATCAGCAACGGTCTCGGTGGCGAGATCGCGGCCCCCCCTATCCCGGATTACCTCGAAAAGGTGTATTGGTGGGCCTACCTGCACCCCAAGGCGGTTCATGTCTTCGAGCGCGACTGGCTGGTCAATCTGATCCTCTGGGGTAATTACCGGTCCCTGTGCGATGCCGCCTTGGCGGAACTGGGGGAGACCGAATGTCTGGCCGGCGATGCGGCGGTGCCTTCGACGGAGAGTGGCGCTGGGCGCGGGGAGCGGCGGTTCCTCCAGGTGGCCTGTGTCTATGGCGATCTCACCGAACGGCTGCTGGGGCAGATGGGAACTCAAGATCGGCTGGATGTCGTCGATGTGGCGCCGATCCAATTGGACAACCTGCAACGGAAGTTGCGGCCGGACCCGCGCTGGCACCTGCATCGGCAGGATGCCAGCGCGCTGCGCTTCGCTGACGGCACCTTTGATCGCACCCTGCTGTTCTTCCTCCTGCATGAGCAACCGGAGGAGGTCCGGCGCGCCACCCTGGCCGAGGCCCTGCGCGTGACCCGGCCCGGCGGCAAGCTGGTGATCGTCGACTATCATCGTCCGGACGAGGGGCATCTCCTGCGCCTGCCCATGCGGGGGGTCCTGGCGGCCCTTGAACCCTTCGCCCTGGATCTGTGGCGGCATGAGGTCGCGGAATTTCTGCCGGCCGGTCCCCACCTGTCCAACCTGCGCAAGTCCACCTTCTTTCGTGGGCTCTACCAGAAAATCGTGATCCCCTGTTAGCCAACGGCTGTGCCAGCGCCGGCATCGGTGCCAATTTCGATGCCGGCGACAATTATGATCTCGAGGGGAATACATATGGAGACCCTACCGGCCTGGGACCCGAGTCTGAGCGTGGGTAACGCTGAACTCGACGAACAGCACAAACTGCTCCTGGCCCTCAACCAGCGGGCGGCGGATCTGCTCAACGATAAGGCCGGGAACCATATCCGCCGTGAATTCCGGCACCTGCTGAATGAAATCATCGATCTGGCCGAGGTGCATTTCGCCGCCGAGGAGCGCATCCTGGCCTTGAATGGCTGCCCTACCCTGGCGGAGCACAAGGCGGAGCATTACCAGTTCATCGAATTGCTGGCCGAACTGATCTATCAGTCGATGCTCAAGGATCTCAAGTCCAAAAAGATCGCCAAACTTCTGTCGGACTACATCGATCATCACTTTCGCGAGACCGATATGGGGTGCCGGGAATACATGCGTGACAGGGCCGCTTGACGCCGATCAGGGGGACGACCCCTCATGCCCGGCGGGGATGCCAGGGCGCGGGGCTTGATGGGGGCCTCTCTTGATTCCGGCATCCAATGAGGGGCCTCCGGTGAGGGGGTGTCTGGTGAGAGGTGTCCGGTAAGGGAAATTCGGTAGAGGCATCCGATGCGGGGCCGGCCTCCTGGCCGGGTAGGGGTGCAGCAAAAATTGCTGACCGGAAACGAGCAATACATTCCATCTCCATGAAATTCAGTCATTATTCAGCCGACCCCGCATGAGGTGGCGCACGATTTGCTGCACCCCTTTTGGCGGGTGGTCGGCAGTTGCAGCCTTCATAGCCATCTAATTCGACTGGGTTTTATTCCGTCGCTCCAGCTTGGCGCGGAATGTGAATTATCAATGGGGAGTATTTGGAGCCCCTCGCTAAACCTGTACCAGGGATTGATCAGGTTCCTGCAATCCTGGAGGTGGCTCATCCCGCCCTCGCAGGAGTGACTTGCATGCGGATTTTCCATCAGACCCCTTCGGGTCGCATGGCCAGTGCCCTGGCCGCCTTGATACTGGTTCTGGCCGGCGAGTTCTGGACAGACGACCTGTCCCTGGTCATCGCCGGGGCCTTACTGCTCTACACGGTCTTTGCGCGGACCACAGGCCGGGTGCACCTCTAAGCGATCGCCGCAGCCCGGGCCTTTGGCGCCCCGGCATTGTCCTGGTCTGGTCGACCGGCCAGCCAATTCACCGCTAAGTCACAGCCCGCATGCTACCTGCCGCAAGGGTGCGGCGGGTGCCCTGTCCCTTTGTTTTTCCCCAGCATTTCAATGTGATTGTCATGAAAGAACCCAAACTCGCCCTGTTCGGTAAGACCAAGGCCATGGAGACCCTGATCGACGATTTCCTGGATAAGGTGTCGGAGGGGGGGTTGCGCTTCGAGCAGGGGATCGCCGCCTACATCGACCAGGCGACGCCCGAGCGCCTGGCGGAGCGGGCGGAGCAGCTGCGTCTGACCGAGGGGGAGGGACATCGGCTGCGGCGCACTATCGAGACGCAACTCTATACCGAGATGCTGATCCCGGATTTCCGCGGCGATGTGCTGAGCCTGCTGGAGGACCTGAACTATGTCCTCGGCAAACTGGAGGATATTTTCCTGGCCATCACCGTGGAGCAGCCGATCATCGACGAGCCCTATCGGGCGGATTTCAAGCTCCTGACCAGTTCGGTGGTGAAAGCCATCGAGGCCAGCATCCTCGGCAGTCGCGCCTTCTTCCGCAACATCACCGCGGTGCGGGATCACTTGGCCAAGGTCTATTTCCACGAGGATGAGAGCGACCAGATCGCAACCAGCCTCAAGCGCGCCATCTTTTCCTCCTCGCTCGGCCTCGACCAGAAGATGCACCTCCGTTACTTCGTAGACCGCATCGACGGCCTCGCCGACGAGGCCGAGGAAGTGGGCGACTGGCTCGCCATCTATTCCATCAAGCGCTCCCTCTGAGCCGCTTCCCACCGCCGCGCGTCCTTCCGGGCGGCGGCGCCTCTTGATGACTGCGAGGAACCCTGATGGATATCGCCATCCTCATCTTTCTGTCCAGTGGCCTTTTTCTCGGCTGGTCACTCGGGGCGAACGACGCCGCCAACGTCTTCGGCACGGCCGTCGGCAGCCGCATGATCCGCTTCACCACGGCGGCCCTGATCTGTAGCGTTTTCATCATCCTGGGCGCGGTCTTCAGCGGGGCGGGGGCGGCCCATGGCCTGGGCGAACTGGGTACCCTCAATGCCCTGCCCGGGGCCTTCATGGCTGCCTTCTCGGCGGCCCTGACCGTCTACTGGATGACCCTGGCCCGGCTGCCGGTCTCGACCACGCATGCCGTGGTGGGGGCGATCATCGGCTGGAACTGGTTCAGCGGCTCCGTGACGGACCTGTCCGCCCTGACGACGATCATGTCCACCTGGATCGCCAGCCCGATCCTGGCGGGGATCTTTGGGGCCCTCTTGTACAAGCTGACGGTGTGGGTCCTGAACCGCGCCAAGCTGCACCTGCTGCGCCTCGACAGTTATACCCGTATCGGGCTGATCCTGGCCGGCGCCTTCGGTTCCTACACCCTGGGGGCCAACAACATCGGTAACGTCATGGGGGTCTTCGTCAATTCCTCCCCCTTCACCGACTTTACCGTCGCGGGCGTCACCATCTCCTCCGTGGAGCAACTCTTCCTGGTGGGGGCCATCGCCATCGCGGTGGGGGTCTTCACCTATTCCAAGGGGGTAATGATGATGGTCGGTGATGGCCTCATGCCCCTGTCTCCGGTGGCGGCCTGGGTGGTGGTCATCGCCCAGTCGATCGTGCTCTTCCTCTTTTCCTCCATCACCCTGGAGCATTTCCTCGCCAGTCAGGGGCTGCCAACCATCCCACTGATCCCGGTATCCAGTTCGCAAGCGGTGGTGGGCGCGGTGGTGGGGATCGGCCTGCTGCACGGGGGTAAAGGCATTCGCTGGAAGGCCTTGGGCAGCATCGCCTCGGGCTGGGTCACCACGCCGATCATCTCCGCGCTCATCTGCTTCGTCATGCTCTTCGTGCTGCAGAACGTCTTCAATCAGACCGTCTACTACGAAGTGCGTTACCAGCTGAGCACACCGGTGCTGGCCCACCTGGAGCAGGAGGGGGTGCCCTCCACCGAGCTGACGCCCCTCAAGGACCGGGAAATCGTGGGTGGTCTGCGTTTCCAGAATCGTCTGCGGGAGGTGGTGCAACTGCCGCCCGAGCAGGAGGATAAGGTCATCGCCGCCGCCGAGATCCATTCACTGCTCATCGACGCCGCCAAATTCCAGAAGCTGGATCGGGCCTACCTTTCGGGGGAGCAGGTCCGGGCCCTGGAGCAACTGCAAGGGCGCGCCTTCGCGCACCGCTGGGAGCTCTACGATGCCCTGGCCAGCCTGACCCCGGCGTGGAGGAAGCTGGAGAACAATAAGATCAACAAGCCCTTCAACAAACAGCTTGGCCAGCAATTGGACTACATCTTCAGCTACTTCGAAGTCCCTCAAGTAGCCTCTGAGTCGCTTTAGCGGAGTAGTCCCGGCGAAGAATCTCGTTTTCTAGGGGGTGTGGCGCGCCCCAGATGATCGTTAGCGCCTCTACCCCCGAGGGGGAAGTAGCTGTGTGGCAGCCCGCAAGCTCCACTTTGCCCCCCGGGGGTTTATTTATTCATAACAATCACAGAGGAGAATCCTGCTTCATGGATCTAATCCACCTTCTGGTCTACGTTGGGGTCGTGGTGGTCCTAATTTATGACTTCACCAATGGGATGCAGGATGCCTCCAACATCATCGCTACCCCCATTGCCTCGCGGGCCCTGTCACCCACCCAGGCCGTGACGATTGTCGCCACCTTCGAGTTTCTCGGTCCCCTACTGGGTGGCACGGCGGTGGCGAATACCATCGGCACCTTCGTCAACCTAGAGGGCGTGCGTGAGGTCTTGTCCATCACGGTGGTGCTGTGTGGACTCTTCGCCGCCATTTTCTGGAATATCGCCGCCGCCTCGGTGGGCATCACCGTCTCCACCTCCCATGCCCTGGTCGGAGGCCTAATCGGGTCGGTGGTCGCGAGTGTGGGCGCCGATCACGTGCTCTGGGGCTTTGCCCAATTGACGCAGCACGGCGAGGTGATCGGCGTGACCAAGGTGCTGATCGCCCTGATCCTCTCGCCCATCCTGGGCTTCTGGGTGGGCTTCTGGACCCATCGGGGCGTCATGTACGCCTTGCGGTGGGCGAAGCCGGAGGCCAACGTGTTTTTCAAAAAAATCCAGTTCCTTACCTGTGCCGGCCTGGCGTTCGCGCACGGCGCCAACGACGCGCAGAAAAGCATGGGCATCATCACCCTGATTCTGCTGACGGGTGGTTTCCTCGACACCTTTGAGGTTCCCTTCTGGGTGATCCTTTCCTGCGCCATTGCCATGACGCTGGGCATCCTTTCCGGAGGTTGGCGGATTGTCCGCACCATCGGCTTCGGTATCTACAAGGTCCGCCCCGTGCATGCCTTCAACGGCCAACTCTCCTCCACCCTGGTCGTCATGACCGCCTCAGTCGTGGGCGCCCCGGTTTCCACTACCCACGTCGTTTGTTCCTCGTTGCTGGGGATTGGTGCCTCGGAAAAACCCAAGGCGGTCCGCTGGACCAAGGCCAAGGAGATCGTGTCAACCTGGGTCATCACTATCCCCGCGACGTTTGTCGTCGCGACCCTGGCCTTTTGGTTGTTGCGCCTGTTGGTCCCCGGGTTGGAATAAGCCGGGCCCGCCGGCGCAACCATCCGCATAAACAAGTTCTTATTACTGGAGGATATCATCCATGAGTGGTGGTAACACGAATGTCATCATGGCCAAGTTGACGGCACGCATCTTCCCGGTGGTACCGGATTTTTACCGCATGATCGTCGATCATTGCGACCTGGTCTGCCGGGCCATGGACGTCTTCGTCGAGTTCATGGAAACCGGCGACCAGGAAAAGGGCGATCAGGTTCGGGCCATGGAAAAGGAGGGCGATGATCTCAAAAGCCGCCAGATGGAAACCCTGAGCCGTGCCTTTGCCACCCCGCTGGACCGGGAGGATATCTACCGGGCCATCATGGCCATCGACGAAATCCTCAATTACGCCAAAACCACGGTACGCGAGATGGAGGACCTGGCGATCCAGCCCGACCAGCACATGGTGGAGATTGTCCGCCTGTTACGGGATGGCGCCTATGCCCTCAAGGCCGGCTACGCGAAACTGGGTACCCGTCCCAAGGAGGCGGACACGGACGCCATCGCCGCGCGTAAGGCGGAGCGTTCGGTGGAAAAGGTCTACCGCGCCGCCCTGGTGGAGTTGTTTCATGTCAATTCGCCCTTCGATGCCTTGGGTCAAGCCGGCGATGCCGCGCTCAACACGATTCTGCCGGGGATACTGAACGACTATCACCTGCACGTCATGGCCATCCTCAAGCGCCGCGAGGTCTATCGCCACCTGTCCAATACGGCGGATCGGGTCGAGAACGCCGGTAGCATCCTGCATGACATCATCGTGCAGGTGGCCTGAAGACCCGGTGCTCACGACGCCGGGGCTAAGCCCCGGCGCTGGGCGCGGGCGGTCAGGTCGGTTCCTGGGGTGCAGAAAATGCTGCACCATGACATGCCGCCAGGGTTGACAAAGCACTGAATTTAAAGACTATTCCGATTCTCCGTCGCTGGCCTGAACGCAATGGTTGCAGCCACCCCTGGAGTGGCAACCCGACGGATTTTGATCTAACCCGCTGTTCTTAATTACCATTTTTGGATTGGGTGAGATTGGCAAGGATGATGCTTTTATTGGGGACGGTCTGACGAGGCCGATAACCAGACCTTTCCGCGCAAACGTCGGATTCAGACCGCCACCCAGCGGATGGTGATCGGGTCCTCGTCCAGATGATGGGAATGCCCAAGCGTCAGGCGCCACCTGGCTTGGGCATGGTGAATTTCAGGTGATACCCGAGAGGAATTATTTGATGAGCATGCAACGTCGGTTCCAGATCGCCCTATTGGGCTATGGCATCTTGCTTCTCTCCCCTGAACTCGGTGGCTCCGGGGTCCTGATCCATCTGGCCGCCATTGTCGGCTGCCTATTCTTTCTGGTCATGGCGCTCAATTCCGCCATGCCCGGCTCCTCCCGCCACCGTCGCGAACCCAAACTGCATCGCGATTTCCACTTCAGAAAGCTGCGACTCGCGACTCCTCTGCCTCAGAGTTGATGTCTCCCCCGGGGTTGCGCCACCCCCGTCCTGCTAGGCTGGAACGCCAGCAATTTTTTCCGGTCGTTAACGCCGCCCGAGCCCCGGGTCTTGGGAAGCCCCCTGCATCCAGGGCTGGCGGCGATGGCTTATGAATTAAGCAAACTCAATCAGTTGCCAATGATTCAAACCAGTCTCGATAAAGCCCGTCGCGAGTCGCTGCGCGCTTCCGCCCGCCAGTTGCGGGGTCCGGCCCGGCGTGCCTTTCAGGCCACCATGGCCATGAAATACTGTGGAGGCAATCCCGCGCGGGCGGAAAAGCTGTTTGGCTGGGGGCGAGAGGCGGTCGCCTTGGGTCTGCATGAGATTCGCACCGGCCTAGTCTGTTATAGCGCCCGCCCCGCCTTTTCCGGCAACAAACTCTGGGAAGAAAAACATCCCGGATTGATGGCACTGCTCAGGCAGTTGGTCAGTGGCCAGGTCCCGCTCCCCGCTCCATCCCGGAAGCGGGTTGGACAAGGCTGGCTGACCGCCAAGGAGGTCATCCAGTCGCTGCGCGAGCATGGCGTCGCTGAGGAGAAGCTCCCCTCGATCACCACCATGACCGAGATCTTGAAGCGCAATGGTTACAGGCCCGCCTCGGTCCGTAATTACCGGTCCGGCGATCAGGAAGGGCCGTCTCATACCCCGGTGCCGGTGAATGCGCCTGGCTCTTCCTTGCATCTGAAAGACCCGGCCAGGTCTCCAGCCGCCCCAGCCGCAGGGCGAGGTGGCTACCGCCATCCGCCGTCATTGTCCGATCAAGCCACGGCTAACTGAGGCCCCGATCGCGCGCGTTACCCCATCCCCTTAGACCAGCGTCCATTCCGCGGAGTGGATTGCCCCCTTAACCCCCTGACCTCAACCCAACGGCCGGACACCTAATGGATACCGTCATAATCTTTGCCATCTTGGCTATCGCGATCGTGCTGATCTTCGATTACACCAATGGCTTCCATGATGCCGCGAACATCATCGCGCCCATGATTGCCTCTCGCGCCATGACCCCGGTGCAGGCCGTGGCGATTGTCGCCTGCTTCGAGTTTCTGGGCCCCCTCCTGGGTGGCACGGCAGTCGCCAATACGATTGGCAAATTCATCAACCTTAGCGACGTATCCACGGTCCTGTCCGTGTCGGTGGTGATGTGTGGCGTCTTTGGCGCCATTTTCTGGAATATCCTTACCTGGTGGTACGGCATCCCCTCTTCCTCTTCCCACGCCCTGGTGGGCGGTCTGGCGGGGGCCGTGATTGCCGCCGTCGGCACCGCGGCGGTGGTCTGGGGCTTCAACGATCTGATCACCGAAGGGAAACTGAATGGCGTCACCAAGGTGCTCCTGTCGCTGATCGTCTCCCCCTTGCTGGGCTTCTGGGTAGGGTTTTTGGTCATGCGGTTGCTGGGCATCGTCCTCGCCCGGGCCACCCCCGCGGCCAACAAGCCCCTGCGTAAGGTCCAGTTCTTCACCGCCGCCGCGCTCGCCTTTTCCCATGGCGCCAATGACGCCCAGAAGAGCATGGGTATCATCACCCTGGTGCTGGTATTGGGGAATTTTCAGGACGAATTCGTGGTGCCCTTCTGGGTCGTAATGACCTGCGCCACGGCCCTCACCCTGGGCATCCTCTCGGGGGGCTGGCGGATCGTGAAAACCGTCGGCTTCGCCATTTATAAACTGCGCCCCATCCATGCCGTCAGCGCCCAACTGACCTCCGCGGCGGTCATCTTCGGGGCCTCCGCCTTGGGCGCCCCCGTCTCCACGACCCATGTGGTGAGCTCCTCGATCATGGGTATCGGTGCCGCGGAACGACCCAAGGCCGTCCGCTGGGCCAAGGCCCGGGATATCGCCAGCACCTGGGTGATCACCATTCCCGGTTCGGGCGCCGTGGGTGCCCTGACTTTCTATGTCTTGTATCTGCTGACCGGGGTCGCCTGAGGGCGAAGCCCCTGGTCCCTGGCGACTTGCTTGGCCTTCTGGCCAGACCCCTGATTAACCTTACTTTTCATCGAGGAGTATCACCATGAGTGGCAACCCGAATTCGACCGTCGGTAAATTGATGGATCGCATCTTTCCGGTCATGCCGGACTTTTTCCGCATGATGTGCGATCAGTGCGATGTGGCGGTGAGGGCGACGACCACGTTCGTCGAGTTCATGGAATCGGGCAGCGAAGCGGCCCTGAATGAGATCCGTGCCCTGGAAAAGGAAGCGGACGAGATGAAGAACCGCAATGTCGAGGCCCTGTACAAGGCCTTCGCCACGCCCATGGACCGGGAGGACATCCTCCGGGCGATCCAGACCCTGGACTACGTGATCAATTACACCAAGATCACCGCCCGGGAGATGGGGGCCCTGCATTTCGACTCCGATAAATACATCCTCGAAATGGCCGTGTTGCTCAAGAGCGGGGTGGAGGCCCTACAGCGTGGCTATGGCAAACTGGGGAGCAATCCCGCCCTCGCCGACGAGGATGCGACCTTCGCGCGCAACGCCGAGCGGAAGATGGAGCAGACCTACCGTCGCGCTCTGGTGCAACTGTACGATAAGGAGGCCCACCTGAAGCTGCTGGCCAGCAAAGGCGAGGCGACCGCGGCGGATGCCATGGAAATGACCCTCGACATCTTCCGTACCCGGGAAATCTATCGTGACATGTACGATGCCGCGGATCAGTTGCTGGAGGCCAGCCGCGTTCTGCACGATATCGTCGTCAAGATTGCCTGAATTTACTCCATCCCCGTTATGGAGACCGGCACCCTGGACGGGTGCCGGTCTTTTTTTTCAGGTGAACCTGGCGTCATGATCGGGCGCTTGAGATCATGACTCCGCATTTATCGTCATCGCACTTCAATGTCCGGTTTTCCCTGCTTATCGATACCGAAATCTGAAATGCGATCGGCGTAACCCGAGCATCCCGATTAACGGTTAGGCCTGGAAGGGCCGGGCGTCCTCCCGCATGTTCAGACTGCTCAAACTCCATTGGCTGGCCATCCTGGTCGGGGTCACGGGCGTGCTCCTGTCGACGGGCGCCTTCTGGGTGGTCCAGGTCGAGATCGAGAAACGCCATCAACTGGAATTCGAATGGCTGGCCCAGAATCGTAACCGGGTCCTGAAGAAGGGGATCGAGGAGGGCCTTAACGCCGTCCGCTCCCTGCACGACCTTCTATTGGTCGCCCCCCAGGTCGATGAGCAGGCCTTCGACCGCTTTGCCCATGGTCTCGCCGATCGCTTCAAGGGTATCCAGGCCCTGGCCTGGGTCACCCCCCAGGCCGGACCGGCGGAGGAGGACCGCTTTCCGATCCGGTTTTTCGCCGCGGAGGGGAACAGCGCCCTGCATGCGGGGCAGGACCTGGGGGCCCAGCCCCTGTTGCGCAATCTGATGGACCGGGCCCTGGCCCGTGGCGACATGGTGGTGAGCGGTCGCATCCTCCTGATCCATGATCCCAACCCCCAGTACGGCTTCATGGCCTTCAAGCCGGTCTACGCCGCCCCCCCGGCGGAGGCCTTGGCGGAGACCCCGCCGGAGGGGCAAGGGGGTGAGCCCCTGGCCCGACTGCGGGGATTCGCCGTCGGGGTCTTCCGGATCGCGGACATCGCCGATGCCGCCATGGGGGTGCTGGAGCCGCGCGGGGTGGAATTCCTGGTCCTGGACGAGTCCGCCCCCGCCGGGGAGGAACTGCTCGATTTTTACGCCAGCCGACTCAATCGCTTCCCGACCCCGGCGACCACCGAATGGCGGGGCTGGGACCTGGAACCGGCGCCGCGCGTCACCGAGAGCTTCCCGGTGGCGGATCGCCGCTGGTCGATCACCTGCTCCCCGACCCGGCAGTTCACCACCGAGGTCTTCCGGGAAGGGCCCTGGATCATCCTCGGCAGTGGCCTGGCCCTGACCCTGGTGGTCGTCCTCTTCATCGCCCACTTCCGCGCCGCCCTGCGCCTGCGCCTGCGCATCGAGGAGGAACTGCGGGCGTCGGAACAGAAACTGCGCATCCTCATCGACCAGTCGCCGGACATCATCATGACGGTGGATCGGGTGGGCCGCGTCCTGATCGTGAACCGACCCCTGGCCACCGGCGAGGGCGCGGGGGGCCGGTGCGGCGCCGGCTTTCTGCCGATCCGGGCCCGGGAGCGCTTCAACCAGGCACTGGCCAAGGTGCTGAGTCTGGGTGAGCCGGAGCATTTCGGTTACGCCGGGGATGATTCGACCTGGTGGGAACTGCGCCTGGTGCCCCTGCGCGAGGGCGACCGGGTCGCCGCGGCCATGGTCATCCTGACCGATGTCACGGAGAAGCGGGTGCTGGAGGCCCATGCCATCCGCAACGCCCGCCTGGCCTCCCTGGGCGTGATCGCCGCCAGTGTCGCCCACGAGATCAATAATCCCAACAACGCCATCCAGTTCAACGCCTCCATCCTCGCCCGCAGTTGGGAGGATCTGCGCAAGGTGCTCGATCAGCATCGGCGCGATTATGGCGATTTCACCATTGGCGGCGTCCCGGTGGACCGCGCCCTCACGGGGCTGCCGCGGCTGGTGGAAGGGATCGTCAAGGGGGCGCAGCGCATCGAGAAGATTGTGGGTAACCTCAAGCACATGGCCCGGCCGGATGCCGGTGACCTGGACCATGCCGTGGACCTGGGGGAGGTCCTGCCCATGGCCATGTCCATTCTCCAGAGCCAGATTCATCGCTACACCGATCATTGCCGGCTGGAACTGCCGGAGGCCCTGCCCTACGTCCGGGGCAACGCCCAGCAATTGGAACAGGTCTTCATCAACCTGATCCTCAATGCCCTGCAAGCCCTGCCGGAGCGCGCGGCCGCGGTCCTGATCAGCGCCGGGCTGGAGCCGGAGGGGGAGTTCGTGCGGGTGTGCGTCGCCGATGAGGGCCGGGGCATGGCGGAGGAGGTGCGGGAGCGGGTCACCGAGCCCTTCTTCACCACCCGGGGAACAACTGGGGGGACCGGGCTGGGGCTTTCCATTTGCGCCCGGATCATTCAGCATCATTCCGGCCGGATGGAGATCGACTCCGCGCCCGGGGCGGGCACCCGGGTCAGCGTGCTGCTGCCCCTGGCCAAGGCGGGGGAACAAAGCTGACGCGCGGGGCGGGTCTTCAGCCCCTCCGACTGATGTTTTCAGGGGTGTGGCGCGCCCCCTCATGACCCTTAGCGGAGGTCAAGCGTGGAAACCCGACAAAAGTGGCCGGTGGTCCTGGTCGACGATGAGGAGGAGATCCTCTTCGGCGCGGAATACCTGCTCAATACCCATGGCATCACCGCCGTCAGTGCCCTGAGCGATGGTCGGGAACTCCTGCCCTTCCTCGAGGGCCAGACGGCGGGGGTGATCATCCTCGACCTCTTCATGCCCCATGTCTCCGGGCAGGAGTTGCTGCCGCGCCTGACCCGGGAGTATCCCGAGATCCCTGTCGTGGTCATGACCGCCTCCCAGGAGGTGGAGACGGCGGTGTCCTGCATGAAGGAGGGGGCCTTCGACTACCTGGTCAAACCGGTGGAGGAGAGCCGGTTCGTCTCCGCCGTGCGCCGGGCCCTGGAGATCCGCCAGCTTCGTCAGGAAATCGGCTCCTTGCGCTCCAGCCTCATGGGGGAGGGGATCGCGCATCCGGAGGCCTTCGCCGCCGTCGTCACCCGCAACCACCGCATGCAGCGCCTGTTTCGCTATCTGGAGGCGGTCGCCGACTCCGGGGAGCCCGTGCTCATCACCGGGGAGACCGGCACCGGCAAGGAACTGATCGCCCAGGCCATCCATCGCCTCAGTGGCCGGGCCGGGGAGCTGGTCAGCCTGAATGTGGCCGGCCTGGACGACAACCTCTTTTCCGATACCCTCTTCGGCCATGTCCGCGGGGCCTTCACCGGCGCCGACCGGGAGCGCGAGGGCCTGATCGCCAAGGCGGCGGGCGGCACCCTCTTCCTCGACGAGATCGGCGACCTCAAGCCCGCCTCCCAGGTCAAGCTGTTGCGCCTGCTCCAGGCCCAGAGCTATTACCCCATCGGTTCGGACGTGCCCCGCACCAGCGACGCCCGCATCCTCGCCGCCACCAACCAGCCCCTGCATCGGCGGATGGATCGGGGCAAGTTCCGTCAGGACCTCTACTTCCGGCTCTCCAGCCATCCGGTGGAACTGCCGCCCCTGCGGGAGCGGCTGGACGACCTGCCCCTGTTACTCCAGCACTTCATCGACGAGGCGGCCCAGACCCTGGGCCGGCCCGCGCCCCGGGCTCCCGGGGAGTTGCTCACCCTGCTGGCCCTCTATGATTTTCCTGGCAATATCCGTGAACTACGCGCCCTGGTCTTCAATGCCCTGGCCCAGCATCGTGGTGGGGCCGTGCTGGGCCTGGACAGCTTTCAGCAGGTGATACGGCGGGAACGGGAGCTAGCCGAGCAAGCCGTCCTTCCCGCAGATCTGGGTCCGTCCCTGGCCATCCCGGGGCGCTTTCCCACCCTCAAGGAGGCGGATGTCTTCCTGGTGGAGGAGGCCATGCGGCGGGCCAACCACAACCAGGGCATTGCCGCCATGTTGCTCGGGATCAGCCGCCAGTCCCTCAACCGGCGTTTGCAGGTCATGCAACGGGGGTAAAGCGGCGCCATGGATGGTCGGCGCCCTTGCGCTGTCAGTGGGCGCCAGCGATACAAATCCTCCGCAGTCCTGACAAGGTGACCGGATCCGACCATGGTGGCAGATAGGGGTGCAGCAAATGCTGCACCCTGACAGGGGTTGGGGGTCCATCAAGAAGCTGTTTTAAAAAACGAATACGGATGGATGCGCCACGAGGGTCACGGATGGCTGCATCCCAAGCGCTTAGGGATTTCCCGGGGAAATGCCGTTGGGTCAGGCGATTTGAGGTGGTCATGGCTTAGCCGAAATTGGCGCGGTATCTGCTTATAAATAGATCTTCCGCTGAATCTTCGGCCCAATCGCCATGCTGATCGGCGCGGATGGCCCGGGGGGTGTAACACCGCCGGGTGCCGCCGAGCAGCCGCCCGCCCCGGGAAGGAAATACTTGAACGCCAGCGTCATGATCAACCGCCGAAAAAAAGATCTGGGCGACTTCTGGGGTGGCCTTGCGGCCATGCTGGTCGTGCTGCCGTCCTCCATCGCCTTCGGCGTCACCATCTATGCCGCCATCGGGCCTGGCTATGCCACCCTGGGCGCCCTGGCCGGGATCATCGGCGCCACCGTGCTCGGCCTGGTGGCCCCGACCCTGGGTGGCACGGATCGGCTCATCACCACCCCCTGCGCCCCGGCCGCCGCGGTGCTCTCCGCCTTCGCCATCGAGATGACCCGCCAAGGCGTCGGGGCGGATACCATCATCCTCCTGCTGGTCCTGCTCACCGTCATTGCCGGTCTGGCGCAGATGCTGCTGGGCTTCGTGGGCATCGGCCGCCTGATCAAATTCATCCCTTACACGGTCGTCAGCGGCTACATGACCGGGGTGGGACTGATCATCATCGGCAGCCAGATCCCGAAGTTCCTGGGCGCCGCCGGCGATACCTGGTGGCAGATCCTCATGGCCCCCGACCACTGGGACTGGCGGGCCCTGGCCGTGGGCGGGGCCACCATCCTCTTCACCTTCCTGGGCCCCCGGCTGACGAAACTGGTGCCCGGCACCATCCTCGGCATCCTCGCGGGTCTGGGGACCTATTTCGGCCTGGCGGAATTCGTCGATCCCAGTCTGTGGCAAATCCAGGGCAACCCCTTGATCATCGGCACCATGGAGGCCCAGGGCCAGGGCCTGATCGAGACCGTGACCGGGCTGTGGCAGGATATCGGGGACCTGCGGCTGGGTCAGGTCGCCGGCTTGTTCGGCAGCGCCCTGACCCTGGCGGTGCTGCTCTCCATCGATACCCTCAAGACCTGCATCGTGGTCGATCAATTGACCCGCAGTCGCCACGACTCCGACCGGGAACTGGTGGCCCAGGGGATCGCCAACATCTGTTCCGCCACCATCGGCGGCATCCCCGGGGCCGGGGCCATGGGTCCCACCCTGGTCAACGTCAACAGCGGCGGCCGCACCCGGATGTCGGGCATCCTGGAAGGGGTCTTCGCTCTCGTCGCCGCCCTTGCCCTGGGGTCCTTCCTCGCCTGGATCCCCGTGGCCGCCCTGGCGGGTATCCTGATCGTGGTCGGCATCCGCATGATCGACCGCGAGCCCCTGCACTTCGTCCAGTCGCGGGCCACGGTCTTCGATTTCGTGGTGGTGCTGGCCGTGGTGGTCGCCGCCCTGACCATTGGTTTGATCGCGGCCTCCGGCGTGGGGGTGGCCCTGGCCATCCTGCTCTTCGTTCGCGAACAGATCGGGGGCACCGTGGTGCGCCACAAGATCTATGTCCACCAGACCTCCTCGACCTGGGTGCGCACCGAAGCGGAGATGCAGATCATCGAGAGCAAGGGCGACCAGGGGGTCATCTTCGAGCTCCAGGGCAGCCTCTTTTTCGGCACCTCTCATCAGATCTACTCCCAACTGGAGCCAGAGTTCGGTAAGCGCCGCTTTATGATCCTGGATCTCAAGCGGGTCCAGTCCATGGACGTCACCGCCGCCCACCTGCTGGTGATCGTGCGGCATGCCCTGCAGGAAAAGGGGGCGCTCCTCATCCTCTCCAGCATCCCCGAGGCCCTGCCGAATGGCAGTAACCTGCGGGAATTTCTGGAACATACCGGCGTCATCATCGCTGACGAGGGGGCAATCCGCGTCTTTCCGCAATTGGACAGCGCCATCGAGTGGGTGGAGGACCGGCTGCTGGGCGAGCGGGACGCGCCCCTGGCGGTGCTCGAGGAGGAGGAGCCGCCCCTGCGTTTGCAGGAGATGGAGATTTTCAGTCAGCGGAAGGATGAAACCCTACAGGATCTGGAGGCCTGTCTGGAGGAACGCCATTACCCGGCGGGGGAGACCATTTACGCCAAGGGGGCCAGCGGGGACGAGATCTATTGGATCCGCCGCGGCGCCGTTCGCATCTTTCTGCCGGTGGGCGCCGGGAGGACCCGTCATGCCGGCACCTTTGGCCGGGGGGATTTTTTTGGTGGTCTGTCCTTCCTCGATAACCGGCCCCGCAACCACGATGCGATCGCCTTCACCGACACCGAGGTCTATGCCTTGTCACGCCGCAACTTCGACCTCCTGGCCGAGGGTCACAAGCGCTTGGGTTTCAACATGCTGGAGGGTCTGGCCCGGACCCTGGCCATTCGCCTGCGGCGGGCGGACCAGGACCTGGCCATGTTGCATGAGTATTGAGGTCCTCAGGGGCCAAGCCAGTCACGGCGGATCGGGGAGATCTTGTCTGGGTATGTCGGGTCCCTGCAACCCAAAAGGATTCCCCGCTGGCGCGTTTGTGCCCGGAGCGGGCGGGGTGGGTTGAGGGGATATCAGGGAAAGAAGACCGGGGAGGGCAGGCGGGAGGGGGGCCGGTCGATGCCACCGGCCCCGCAGGCAGCGCGCCTAATCAGGCGATCTGGACCACGATGTCATGCAGGACGCTGCCGGCATGTTCCAGTTTGTCGGCGGCATTGGATAGGTGACGATAGACCTCGCGGCGCTTCAGCACTTCCATCATATGGAGGAAGGCATCGGCCTGGACCCCGGGGGTGCCGGCCCGCAGGGCGGCCTCGATCTCCTTGTCGGGGCTGAAGAGGTCGGCGAGGGCGCTGCGATAGGCCTTTTCGGTATTGCGCTCACCCTTGCGCGTGGCGGCGGCATCCACCTCCGCGTCCATGGGGTTGGTGGAGAGCTTGCTGTAGCCGCTTTTCAGGCTGTAAGCCCCGTCGCGTACCAGTTGCGCCATGGCGATCATGTGCTGATCGGGCTTGATCTCCAGGGCCTCCATCTCCCGCACCGTGGTCTTGGCGTAGTTCAGGACCTCGTCGATGGCCATGATGGCGCGGAAGATGTCCTCGCGGTCCATGGGGGTGGCGAAGGCGCGGTTGAGGACCTCCATCTGCCGCGTCTTGAGCTCATCGCCTTCCTTTTCGATCGCCCGGACCTGGTCCGCCTTGGCCGTGTCGCCGGTTTTCATGAACTCAAGAAAGACATCCATGCCGCGGGCCGTAACGTCGCACTGCTCGACCATCATGCCGTAGAAATCCGGCATGACCGGGAAGATTCGGTTCGTCAGTTTGGTAACGATGGAATTGTTGCCACCACTCATGGGGTTTATCCTCGCTTGATAAGGTCTTGATGCGTTATGTTTGGTAGGGGGTGGCCGGGTCAGAGCCCCGGGACCAGCAGATCGAGCACCAGGTAGGTCAGCACGGAGACCACGCCGGCGCCGGGAATGGTGATGATCCAGGTGGTGACGATCTCCTGGGCCTTGGCCCAGCGCACGGCCTTGGGCCGCTCGGCGGCGCCGATGCCCATGAGGGCGGAGCTGACGACGTGGGTGGTGGAGACCGGAGCGCCGATGGCGGAGGCGGTCATGATGACCGCGGCCGAGGTGAGCTGGCCATCGAAGGCGTGGATGGGCCGGACCTTGAAGATACCGAAGCCGATGGTGCGGACGATGCGCCAGCCGCCGGAGAGGATGCCCAGGGTGATGGCGATGGCGCAGGACAGGATCACCCAGAAGGGCACCTTGAACTCGTCGATGAAACCGCCGGTGAGCAGGACCAGGGTGATGATGCCCATGCTCTTCTGGGCGTCGTTGGCCCCGTGGGAGAAGGCCAGGCCGGCGCAGGACAGAAACTGGATGCGTTTGAAAAACTTGTTCAGGGAAGGCTTGGCCCGGCAGGTCAGGCGGAAGACGAAGCGGTGGATGAGGTAGCCCGCCACGAAGCCCACCACCGGGGAGATGATCAGGGCCAGCAGGACCTTGGTGACCCCGGTGAACTTACCCTGGGTGAAGAGCTCGGTGAAGCCCCAGACCACATGGTCCACGCCCACGCCGACCATGACGGCGCCGGCAAGGCCGCCGACCAGGGCATGGGAAGAAGAGGAGGGAATGCCGAACCACCAGGTAATCAGGTTCCAAAAGATGGCCCCGGAGAGTCCACAAAGGATGATCGTGACCGAGAAGATATCCTTGACCCCTTCCAGGTCGACGAACTTGCCGATGGTATTGGCCACCGCGGTGCCGCCCAGCAGGGGCCCGAGGAATTCGAAGGTGGCGACGATGACCACCGCCTGAACGGGCGTCAGGGCCCGGGAGGCGATAGGGGTGGCGATGATATTGGAGGCGTCGTGGAAGCCGTTGGTGTAATCGAAGATGAGGACCACCGCAACGGCAACGTAGACAAGGATGGAAAGTAATTCCATGGGTGGTGGTTCCCCCCGGGCTGTCGTTGTTGTCGGAGGGACACAGTGTAGTAATTTTTTCGTAACAAGCTAGTAATTTTTTCGTCATTCGCCGCAGATGCCGGCCAATTGCCTGGCGGTTTCCGCGCGATGGCTGTCCTGGCTGCCTATCGGCCATCCCGGGTTTCTCTGGGGAAGGGCCGGACAAGGGGGCACGTGACCGATACTGGTCAGGGTCAGGCGGGACCATGACCCGCGCAGGCGATAAAAAAACAACAGCGGCGTAAAAGCCCAGGCCCATCCGGCGCGGGCCTGATGGGCCTGGGTGAGGGGGGATGCCGCCCTGGCCGGACGGGATCGGGGAGGGCGGAACTTGGGGGAAGGGTTGGGGGTAAGGGCTTGGGGTGGCAGGATCTGAGGGACGGAATCTGGAGGTAGCAGAACCTATGGGGAGCTGAACCTATCGGAAGTGGAGCTTATCGGAAGGGGAATCTGGGGGGAGGGCAGGATCAGCCCTTTTCCCCCAGTTCCCGAAGGATCTTCTCGCCCTTCTGCCGCTTGGCCGTCACCACCTTCAGTTGCTTGGTGAGCTTGTTGCGCTGCTTGTCGGTCTGCTCCTCCCCCAGGCTCGCCTCCAGCTCCACCTGGCGGGCCTGAAGGCGGCCCACCGCCTCCTCCAGACAGACCTGTTTGTCCTTGCATTTTTGTTTGCGGAGATCAAAGAGGTCGGCTACCTGGTTAAGAAATTTCTTGACGGCCATTGTCGGCTTCTCCCGGCGATGAATGAGGTATCAGCGGTACGCGGTGAACTCCGCCATTCATAAGCATAGCTGACTCAAGCGGGGTTGCGCACCAGTTGGTCCAACTCCTCTTCATTAAGTTCGATGTCCTCGGCCGCCTGGCGCATGCCAAGATCGTGGGGACCGAAGAGCCCCGCGCCGGCGGCAATGAGGTTTTTCGCGACGTCGTAGGAGTAGCTGCTGTCGTTCATCAGCGAGGTCGCCATGGGGGCGGTGATCCGGCCCTCGCGGATGAGGCGATCCAGGTCACCGTTGAGGGTGACATCGTTTTCCTCGATCTGCAGGCGCAGGCCGTCGAGGGCCACCAGGTCCGCCGCCTCGCCGGCATCGCGCAGGGTGGTGAGTTCCCGCAGGATCTCGCCCAACTGGGCGCGGATCTTGTTGTATTCCGCCTTGATGTTGGGGTTGTCCGAGACGATGTAGGTGATCAAGTTCTTGCGCATGTGCTTGACATCCTTGATGGCCTCGACGATGTCCCGGGCGGCCTCGCGCAGGATGTAGATCCGTTCCATGTGCTCCTGGGGCAGATCGGCCTGGGTGCGGCTGGTGAACTCGACGATGGCGTTGTAGAGCACCTTGACCTTGCGGCCGTAGATCTCGTCGATATCGAATTCCATAAGCTTTTCAGGCTGTTGAGTCAGTTCGAACAGATCCGCGTCGGAACGGATGTCGTGCCGGTGCAGGTTGAGTCCATGGGCGAGCACCTCGAAGGCATTGTCGTAAAGGTGCAGTAACTCCTTGCGCACCGTCTCCACCAGGGTGTCGGGGAACTCCGTGACGGCCTCGTTGAGGTACAGGGGCGCCACCAGGTCCGCCTTGGGTTGGGGGAAGATGCGGTACAGGAGCTTCACCAGGGTACCCATCAGGGGCACCATGATGAGGATGCCCAGGGTGTTGAACAGGGTGTGGAAGACGGCCAGCTTCAGGGTCCAGTCATCCGCGGCAATGCCCAGGTGCGCGCTGGTCCAGTCAACCACGAGCAGGATCTGGTTCATGAGGGCGATGGCCACCACGCCGGTGGTGACGTTGAAGATCAGGTGGGCGGCGGCCAGGCGGCGGCCGTCGACGTTGGCGCTGATGGCGCCGAGGATGGCGGTGATGCAGGTGCCGACGTTGGCGCCGATGGCCAGGGCCAGGGCGTTTTCGTAGGTGATCTGGCCGGCGGCGAGGGCGGTGATGGTGATGACCAGGGTCGCATGGCTGGACTGCATGACCACCGTGGCGAAGATGCCGATGCCGGTGTAGAGGAGCAGGCCGGCGAAGCCCGGCACCGCGAATTGGGACAGGTCGATGGTCTCCTTGAAGGTCTCGAAGCCCTCTTTCATATGATGGATGCCGAGGAAGAGGAAGCCGAGACCGGCGAGGATGTAGCCCAGCCCCTTGGCGGTCTTCGAGCCCTGGAAGGCGAGGATGATGCCGAAGACCAGCATGGGCATGGCATAAGCGGCGATGTCGATCTTGAGACCGAAGCCGGCGATGAGCCAGGCGCCGGTGGTGGTGCCGAGGTTGGCGCCGAAGATGATGCCGATGCCGGCGGTCAGGCCGATGAGCCCGGCGCTGAGAAAGGAGATGGTGATGACCGACACCAGCGAACTGGACTGCATGATGCTGGTGGAGATGACGCCGAAGGTCATGCTCTTCCACAGCTTGTCCGTGGTACGCTTGAGAATCTTCTCCAACACCCCACCGGTGTAGGCCTTGAAGCCATCTTCAAGGAACAGCATGCCGAACAGGAAGATGGCAACGCCCGCGGCGATCTGTTTGAAGTCGGGGCTGATCCAGAAACCGTAGGCCAGGACGGCAAAAATGAGGGGAAGGACGATCTTTCTCACGCTTGGCGGTGCTCCGGGAACGGGGGAAGAAGATGGGGCTTACGCCGGCCCCTGGGCCGCCAGTACCCAGGGGACGACGCGCGCGCTCCGACGGGGGGTGGAAGGTCGCCAGCGTCTGGCCAGCAAAGCGGGGAGGGTGACCAGTCGTTTGTCTTCCAGGGCTAGTTTGTAACAAAAGCGTCATTTCAACGCAATATATTCGTCAAGCTCCGCTATTTCCCCACATGATCAACCCCTTCCCCCCGGGGGCCCATGGCCACCCCGCGACGCCCCGCCGGCGAGGCCGCCGATGCTAAGCAGCGCGACAGCGAGTGCCCATGGCCACGCCACCCCATCTCGCTGGCGAGGGTCCCTGGCGCCTGGCCCGGCGGCCGCTTCCCACCCAGGCCACCCCGTCAGGGTCCGCCGGCCGGTGTCGGTCCGGTCCAGGCCACCCGCGCGCTGGTCGCTGGCCCTGTTCCTGACGGTCGCCTCGGGGCTAGCCGGTGCCGAACCGGCCGCGGTCGTGCTGCCACCGGTGGCGACCATTGACTGGGAGGCCATGATCCTCGGCTTGATGGGGGGGCTGGCCCTGTTCCTGTTCGGCATGGAACAGATGTCGGACGCCCTCAAGGCCGTCGCCGGCGAGCGCATGAAAGACATCCTCGCCCGCCTGACCGCCAACCGTTGGCTGGGGGTGGCGACCGGCGCCCTGGTCACGGCGGTGATCCAGTCCTCCTCGGTGACCACGGTCCTGGTGGTGGGCTTCATCACCGCCGGCTTCATGACCCTGACCCAGTCCATCGGGGTCATCATGGGGGCCAATATCGGCTCCACCCTCACCGCCCAGATCATCGCCTTTCAGGTCAACGAACTGGCCCTGTTGCTGATCGCGGTGGGCTTCCTGCTGCTCTTCGTCACCCGACGGGAACCCTGGCACCATTACGGCTCCGCCACCCTGGGCATCGGGCTCGTCTTCTTCGGCATGAGCGTCATGAGCGAGGCCATGGCCCCCTTGCGTGGCTATGCCCCCTTCCTGGAATTGATGCGCGGCCTGGAACAACCGGCGGTCGGCATCCTGGTGGGCCTGGTCTTTACCGCCCTCATCCAGTCCTCCGCCGCCACCACCGGCATCGTCATCGTCCTGGCCGGCCAGGGGCTGATCAATCTGCCGGCGGGGATCGCCCTGGCCCTGGGGGCTAACATTGGGACCTGCGTCACCGCCCTGCTGGCCTGCATCGGCAAGCCCCGGGAGGCGGTGCGGGCCGCCCTGGTGCATCTCATCTTCAACGTGGCCGGGGTGCTGATCTGGTTCGAACTGATCGGACCCCTGGCCCACTTCGTGGCCTGGCTCTCCCCCGCCCATCCCGAACTGACCGGGGTCGAGCGTCTGGCCGCCGAGGCCCCGCGCCAGATCGCCAACGCCCACAGCCTGTTCAATATCGCCAACACCCTGCTCTTCATCGGCTTTACCGGGCAGTTCGCGCGCCTGGTGATCTGGCTGGTTCCGGAGCGTCCGGAGGAGGAGGAAGGGGTGGGGCGGGCCCGCTACCTGGACGAGGAATTGCTCGCGACGCCCGCCCTGGCCCTGGACCGGGTGCGGATGGAAGTCATGCGCATGGGCGACCGGGTCCAGGAGATGCTGGCGCGCATCCTGCCCGCGATCATCGCCGGTAATCGCGAGAGCCTGGCGGAGGTCAAGGCCATGGACGATGCCGTGGACAGCCTGAACGCCCAGATCATCGACTACCTGGGCAAGATCAGCCGCCTGACCCTCACCGCGGCCCAGACCGCCGACCTCATCCGCCTCATGAGCGCGGTCAACGACCTGGAGAATATCGGCGATGTCATCGAGACCAATCTGGTGGTCCTGGGCAACGAGCGCATCGCTCAGGGACTCTCCATCAGCCAGCCCACCCGGGAGGTGCTCAACGGGTTCCACCGGGCGGTGACCAAGTCGGTGGGGGGGGCGGTGCAGGCAGTCTCGCAGAAAAACCACCTGGCGGCCCAGACCGTCATGGACATGAAGCAGGAGATCAACCGCATCGCCGACTCCGCCGCCCTCCACCAGGCCCGGCGCCTGGTGGCCGCGGAACCCAAACGCATCCCGGCCTACACCATCGAAATGGACATCATGGAAAAGCTCAAGCGCATCTACTACTTCGCCAAGCGCATGGCCAAGTCCGTCACCGGGGAGCCGGAGCCGCGGGAGGAGGGGTGAGGGGCCAGCCCGTGGGTACCTGGCCCTTGCAGGGTCTTCACCGCCAAGGACGCCAGGGCGAAGGGCCAGTTCGTGGGCGTCTGGCCCTGTGAGAGCCTGGCCCTTGCCCCTGCGGGGCGGGCTCGTTAGGCTTCCCCGCTTTAACAGTCTCCAGATCTGTCCTCGCGCGGAGCGACTGCCATGACCGACGCCCATCGCCGCTTCACCATCAGCCCGGAAAGCCTGCGGGAACGGAGCCGGAACATCGCCTATGGCTTCTTCCTGAGCCTGGGGCTGGTCCTGGCGGTCTACTGGGGCAACCTCCGCTTTCCGGAGAGTTTCAACCATGCCCTGCTGATTTCGGTGGTGCTCTTCACGCTCTTCGCCAACCTCATCAACTATGTCCGCCACCGCCGCTATCTGCGGCTGGCCCGGGACCATTGGCTGGAGGTCCTGCCCGACCGGGTCCGCTTCCAGGCCGCAGGCACCGTCACCGAACTGGATCTGAACGAGGTGGCGGCCCTGAACGTCTATCGCCGCCGCGGTCGCCCCTATCTCATTCAAGTCAAGCGCAAGGACAACCGCGGCATCCGGCTGGAGGGCTATGGTGATCTGGAAGGCTTGGCGACAGCCCTGAAGGCCCTGATTCCCGCCGCCCATGTCAACGATTCACAAAAAAACGACAGGTAATCCGAATGTCTGAAAAAACCTTCCTGGCCGCCGGTCTGGCTGGTCTGCTCCTGCTTCCCCTGGCGGTCCTGGCCAACGACGAGGGCACGCCGCCACCCGAGTCGCCGCACAGCTTCAGCGCCAACATCGGCGCGGTGGGTAACTACGTCTGGCGCGGCCTCACCCAGACCGACAACGGGCCGGCCCTCCAGGGCGGCCTGGATTACAGTCATGCCAGTGGCCTCTATGCCGGCACCTGGGCCTCCAACGTCGATTTTGGCGAGGACAGCCCGAGCTTCGAGCTGGACCTCTATCTTGGCTACACCGGCGCGCTCATGGAGGAGCTGGAATATGACCTCAACGTCATCTACTACGCCTATCCCGACGGGGAGGACAGCGATTTTGCCGAAGCCGCCGGAAATCTGACCTACAAGTGGTTCACCTTGGGCCTTGCCTATACCTTCTACGGCCAGAACGAGGACGGCCTCTACGACCAGGGCGACTGGTATTTTCAGGGTGACTTCGAATACGGCGAATTACCCTACGACCTGATCCTGGGATTGCACCTCGGCTATAGCGATTTCAAGAACGGCCGCGTCGACGATCTCCCCAATGCCGATTATTGGGACTATGGCGCCAGCCTGGGCAGGGAGCTGGGCGAATTCGGCACCGTCAGCCTCAACTACGCCCAGAATAACGGTGACCCGGACTCCGACATGGGCTTCGACAATGACCCCATGTTCTGGCTCGGCTGGCTCAAGGAATTCTGACCGCTACCAGCCTCGTTCCAGCAAGGACTTGAGGTAGCGGCCGGTGTGGGAGGCCGGATCGGCGGCCACCTGCTCCGGGGTGCCGCTTGCGATGAGGGTGCCGCCGCGATCGCCGCCCTCGGGGCCCAGGTCGAGGATCCAGTCGGCGGTC
The DNA here is from genome assembly GCA_018435665.1 of Candidatus Thiosymbion sp. Taxonomy (GTDB): domain Bacteria; phylum Pseudomonadota; class Gammaproteobacteria; order Chromatiales; family Chromatiaceae; genus M0108. The sequence goes on from JAHDND010000048.1 coordinate 117,631, forward strand.
TTGATGACGTCCAGGTTATGCTCGATGACCACCACGGTGTTGCCGTGGTCGCGCAGCCGGTGCAGCACGTCCAGCAACTGCTTGACATCGTGGAAGTGCAGGCCGGTGGTGGGCTCGTCCAGAAAATAGAGGGTCCGGCCCGTGTCGCGCTTGGACAACTCGCGGCTGAGCTTGACGCGCTGGGCCTCGCCGCCGGAGAGGGTGGTGGCGCTCTGGCCCAGGCGGACGTAGGACAGGCCCACGTCCATCAGGGTCTGGAGCTTGCGCGCCAGGGGCGGGACCGGGGCGAAGAACTCCAGGGCCTGCTCCACCGTCAGGTTGAGGACCTCGTCTATGGTCTTGCCCTTGTAGCGGATGTCCAGGGTCTCGCGGTTGTAGCGCCGGCCGTGGCAGAGGTCGCACTGGACGTAGATGTCGGGCAGGAAGTGCATCTCCACCCGGATGAGGCCGTCGCCCTTGCAGGCCTCGCAGCGCCCGCCGGCGACGTTGAAGCTAAAGCGCCCAACGGTGTAGCCCCGGGCGCGGGCCTCGGGGACGGTGGCGAAGAGTTCCCGCACGTGGGTGAAGAGCCCGGTATAGGTCGCGGGGTTGGAGCGCGGGGTGCGGCCGATGGGGCTCTGGTCGATGTCCACCACCTTGTCGAAGTGTTCCAGGCCCTCCACCGCCCGGAAGGGGGCGGGCTGGAGGTTGGAGGCATTGAGATGGCGAGCGGCCAGGGGATAGAGGGTATCGTTGATCAGGGTCGATTTGCCGGAACCGGAGACGCCGGTGACGCAGCACAGGGTGCCCACCGGGATACTGACATCCACCCCGCGCAGGTTGTGGCCGCGGGCGCCCAGCAGACGCAACTGGCGCGTCGGGTCGCTGGGGGTGCGCCGTTCCGGGATGGCGATGCGCAATTCCCCGGAAAGATAGCGCCCGGTGAGGGACTGGGGGCAGCGGGCGATCTCGTCCGCATGGCCCTGGGCGACCACCTCGCCGCCATGCTCGCCGGCGCCGGGGCCCAGGTCCACCACCAGGTCGGCGGCGCGGATGGCCTCCTCGTCGTGCTCGACGACGATGACGGTGTTGCCCAGGTCGCGCAGGTGGGTCAGGGTCCCCAGCAGTCGGGCATTGTCCCGCTGGTGCAGGCCGATGGAGGGCTCGTCAAGGATGTACATGACCCCCACCAGGCCGGCGCCGATCTGGCTGGCCAAGCGGATGCGCTGGGCCTCGCCGCCGGAGAGGGTCTCGGCGCTGCGCTCCAGGGTCAGGTAGTCCAGGCCCACGTCCACCAGAAAACGCAGGCGCTGGGCGATCTCCTTGATGATCCGGGCGCCGATCTCGCCCTTCTGGCCCGGCAGGTCCAGGGTGGTGAAGAAGGCCAGGGCCTCCCCCACCGGCAGGCGGGTCACCTGGGGCAGGCTGCGCTCGGCGACGAAGACGTGGCGCGCCGCTGGGTTGAGGCGCGTCCCGGCGCAGGTCGGGCAGTCCTGATGGGAGAGGTACTTGGCCAGCTCCTCGCGCAGGGTGACGGAGTCCGTCTCCCGATAGCGGCGGTCCAGGTTGCGCAGCACGCCCTCGAAGGGGCGCAGGCGCCCGGTGCCGCTCTCGTGGGGGAGCTTGAGCTTGATCCGCTCGCTGCCGCTGCCGTTCAGGATCACCTGGCGGATCTTGTCCGGCAGGTCCAGCCAGGGGGTCTCGACATCGAAGCCGTAGTGCTCCCCCAGGGAGCGGAACATCTGGAAATAGTAGGCGTTGCGCCGGTCCCAGCCGCGCACGGCACCGCCGGCGAGGCTCAGCTCGGGGTGGACCACCACCTTGGCGGGGTCGAAGAACTGCTCCACCCCCAGGCCGTCGCAGCTCGGGCAGGCCCCGGCGGGGTTGTTGAAGGAGAAGAGGCGCGGCTCCAGCTCCGGCAGGCTGTAGCCGCATACCGGGCAGGCGTAGCGGGCGGAGAAGATCAGCTCCGGCCGGTCGGGCTCATCCAGCCAGGCGACGCGGGCGATGCCGTTGGACAGCTTGAGGGCGGTCTCGAAGGACTCCGCCAGGCGGGTGCGCAGGTCGTCTCGGACGCGGAAGCGATCCACCACCACCTCGATGCTGTGCTTGCGCTTCAGGTCCAGTTCCGGGGGCTCGTCCAGCTCGAACAGATTCCCGTCCACCCGGGCGCGGACGAAGCCCTGGGCGTTGAGCTCGGTGAAGAGGCGCTGGTACTCGCCCTTGCGCTCGGAGATCACCGGGGAGAGCAGCATCAGCTTGTCCCCCGCCGGCAGGGCCAGGACCTGGTCCACCATCTGGCTGACGCTCTGGGCGTCCAGGGTCTCCCCATGCTCCGGGCAGCGCGGGGTGCCGACCCGGGCGAAGAGCAGGCGCAGGTAGTCGTAGATCTCGGTGATGGTGCCGACGGTGGAGCGGGGGTTGTGGGAGGTGGTCTTCTGCTCGATGGAGATGGCCGGCGACAGGCCCTCGATCTGGTCGAGGTCGGGCTTCTCCATCACCGACAGGAACTGGCGGGCATAGGCCGACAGGGACTCGACATAGCGGCGCTGGCCCTCGGCATAGATGGTGTCGAAGGCGAGGGAGGACTTGCCGGAGCCGGACAGGCCGGTGACCACGATCAGCCGGTCCCGGGGCAGGTCCAGGTCGATGTTCTTGAGGTTGTGGGTCCGCGCGCCGCGGATGGAGATGCTGTCCATGAGCCTGAACCGGGTGGGGCGAAACTGCTATTATGCTCAGCCATTCCCAGCCGAGGCAAAGCCGAAGAAGCCCACGATGAGCCGTTCCGGACCCCCGCCCATCCCCATGACCGCCGACGAAAGGCGCGCCTCGGCGGGTCTGGCCGGGATCTTCGCCCTGCGCATGCTGGGGCTCTTCCTCATCCTGCCGGTCTTCGCCATCCAGGCCCGGGACATCCCCGGCGCCACGCCCTTCCTCATCGGCATCGCCATCGGCATCTATGGCCTGACCCAGGCCCTGTTCCAGATCCCCTTCGGCATGCTGTCGGACCGCATCGGCCGCAAGCCGGTGATCCTGGGCGGGCTGGTGATCTTTTTCATCGGCAGCATCGTGGCGGCCCTGGCCACTGACATCCATGGCGTGATCCTGGGTCGGCTTCTTCAGGGCAGCGGCGCCATCGCCGCCGCCATCATGGCCCTCACCGCCGACCTGACGCGGGAATCGGTGCGCACCCGGGCCATGGCCGGCATCGGCATCAGCATCGCCCTGTCCTTCGCCCTGGCCCTGGTGCTGGGGCCCATCGTGGCCCACTGGGGCGGCTTGCCGGGCCTGTTCTGGTTCATCGCCGCCCTGGCCCTGGCGGGCATCCTCATCCTGCTGCTGGTGGTGCCCAATCCGGTCCAGACCAGCCTCCACCGGGACGCGGAACCCGTGGCCAGCCAGTTCCGGGGCGTCCTGGCGGAGGCGGAACTCCTACGCCTGGACCTGGGCATCTTCACCCTACACCTGACCATGACCTCCCTCTTTCTGGTCGTGCCCCTCTTCCTGGGCGATCAGGGCCTGGCCCCGGTCGATCACTGGCTGGTCTATCTGCCGGTCCTGGTGCTGTCCATCGGCGCCATGGTCCCGCTGATCATCCAGGCCGAGGGCAAGGGGCGGATGAAGCCGGTCTTCCTCGGCACCCTCCTGGCCCTGGTCCTGGGGCTGCTGGGGCTGAACTTTCTGGGGACCAGCGTCCTGACCGTGGCCTTCTGGCTCTTCGTCCTCATCACGATCTTCAATCTGCTGGAGGCCATCCTGCCCTCCATGGTCTCCAAGGTCGCCCAGGCCGGGGCCAAGGGCACGGCGATGGGGGTCTATTCCACCTCCCAGTTCACCGGGGCCTTTCTTGGTGGCCTGATCGGCGGGTGGATTCACCAGCATTGGGGTGCCCATGCCGTCCCGGTGTTCTCCGCCCTGGCCGTCCTGGTCTGGTTCCTGGTGGCCTATGGGATGCGGCCGCCGCGCCAGGCCGTGCCGCACACGATCCCGGTGGGCGACCGGGCCAGTGATCCGTCCCTGGCGGAGGCCTTGCTGGCCATCCCCGGCGTCGAGGAGGTCCTGGTCGTGGCGGAGGAGGGCGTTGCCTACCTCAAGGTGGACAAGGATCGCGTCGATTGGGCAAGATTGGACGCCTTTACCGCGGCGGGCTGAGGGAGCACCACTATTTTAGACATCGCGCATCCATTTTCGGTTTTTCCGACCCTCCCTTACACAATGCCGAAAACTGAAATGCGATGTGCATAACCTACAGACCTCGCCCCGACAGGGGCCGGGGCACTTATCACTTCATCAGGGCCGGAGGAACTCATGTCCAGGGGAAGCCTTAACAAAGTCATGCTGATCGGCAACTTGGGCGCCGATCCGGAAACCCGTTACACGCCAAGCAACATGGCGATCACCAAGATCCGCATTGCCACCAGCGAGTCCTGGAAGGACAAGAACACCGGCGAGGCCCAGGAGCGGACCGAATGGCATCGGGTGACCCTGTTCGGCAAGCTGGGGGAGATCGCCCAGCAGTATCTGCGCAAGGGTTCCAAGGTCTACATCGAGGGCCAGTTGCGCACCAACAAGTGGCAGGGGCCGGATGGACAGGACCGTTATTCCACGGACATCGTGGTCGACATGAAAGGCAGCATGATGATGCTCGATGGCCGTAGTGGCGGTGGTGGGCCTACCTCAGCGCCCTACGACAACCAGGGCGGCGGTCAGTCGCGCCCCCAAGGTGGCGGTGGCGGGGGCTGGCCCGACGACGATTTCGCCAAGCCCGCCGGCGGTGGCGGACAGGCCGCCGGTGGCCACGGACCGGTGGACTTCGACGACGACATCCCGTTTTAGGCCGCCGCCGCGGTAACCGTTCAGACCCCTCACACCCGAGAGTCAGCCTCTACGGCATGAGCCGACGATCCTTATGAAAACCCTTCTGGTAACGGGTGGCGCCGGTTTCATCGGCGGCAACTTCATCCATTTTCTGCTGCGGGAGACCGGCGTCCAGGTGGTGAACCTGGACAAGCTGACCTACGCCGGCAATCTGGACACCCTGGCCCCCCTGGCGGGTAATCCCCGCCACGTCTTCGTCCAGGGCGACATCGGCGACCAGGCCCTGGTGGAGCGGCTGCTCGCGGATTATGCCGTGGACGCGGTGGTCAACTTCGCCGCCGAGTCCCATGTCGACCGCTCCATCGACGGCCCCGCCGACTTCGTCCAGACCAACGTCGTGGGGACCTTCAATCTGCTCGACTGCGCCCGGCGTTACTGGGCGGGCCTGGGCCAGGCCGGGCAGGCGGTCTTCCGCTTCCTGCACGTCTCCACCGACGAGGTCTATGGCTCCCTGGGGGCCGAGGGGCGCTTCACCGAGACCACCCCCTATGCCCCCAACTCGCCTTATTCGGCCTCCAAGGCGGCCTCGGACCACCTGGTGCGGGCCTGGCACCACACCTATGGCCTGCCGGTGCTGACCACCAACTGCTCCAACAACTACGGCCCCTACCAGTTCCCGGAGAAGCTGATCCCCCTGGTCACCCTCAAGGCCCTGGCGGGGGAGCCCCTGCCCATCTATGGCACCGGCGCCAATGTCCGCGACTGGCTCTACGTCGAGGACCATTGCCGGGCCATCTGGCGCGTCCTCGAGGCCGGCCGGCCGGGTGAGGTCTACAACGTCGGCGGCGACAGTGAGCGCACCAACCTGGAGGTGGTCGACACCCTCTGCGCCCTCCTCGACGAACTGGTGCCAGACTCCCCGCACCGGCCCCACGCCCGGCTCAAGACCTTCGTCAGCGACCGCCCCGGCCACGACCTGCGCTATGCCATCGACGCCACCAAGCTCCAGACCGAGCTGGGCTGGGCCCCCCGGGAGCGTTTCGAGACCGGCCTGCGCCGCACCCTCCAGTGGTACCTGGACAACCGTGCCTGGTGCCGGCGGGTGATGGACGGCAGCTATCGCGGCCAGCGCCTTGGCACGGGGGAGGGCCAATGATGAATCGTAAGGGCCTCATCCTCGCCGGCGGCTCCGGCACCCGGCTCTATCCCCTGACCCATACCATCAGCAAGCAACTGCTGCCGGTCTATGACAAGCCCATGATCTACTACCCCCTCGCCACCCTGATGCTGGCGGGGATCCGGGAGATCCTGGTCATCACCACCCCGCGGGACGCCAGCGCCTTCAGGGATCTTTTGGGGGATGGCAGCCAGTGGGGCATCGCCATCCAGTATGCCGTCCAGCCCGAGCCCGGAGGCCTGGCCCAGGCCTTCCTCATCGGCGCCGACTTCATCGCCGGGGACCCGAGCTGCCTCATCCTCGGCGACAACATCTTTTATGGCCACGGCCTGGTGCAGCAGATGCGCGCCGCCAACCTGCGGGAGCGCGGCGCCTCGGTCTTCGGCTACTGGGTCAGGGACCCGGAGCGCTACGGCGTGGCCGAACTGGACGGCATGGGCCGGGTCCTCAGCCTGGAGGAGAAGCCGGCCCGGCCCAAGTCCAACTATGCCGTCACCGGACTCTACTTCTATGACGGCCAGGTGTGCGATCTGGCGGCCGACCTGAAGCCCTCGCCCCGCGGCGAGCTGGAGATCACCGACCTCAACAACCGCTACCTGGCCCAGGAGGAACTCTACCTGGAGCGCCTGGGCCGCGGCACCGCCTGGCTCGACACCGGCACCCACCAGTCCCTGATGGAGGCCAGCAACTTCATCGAGACCATCGAGTCCCGTCAGGGGCTGAAGATCTGTTGTCCCGAGGAGGTCGCCTGGCAGCGGCGCTGGATCGACGCCGACCAGTTGCGCGCCATCGCCGCCCCCCTGGCCAAGAGCGGCTACGGCGAATACCTCCTGGGGCTGCTGGACCGCTCCGCCGAGCCCTGAGCACCTCAACAGGGCCTCAACCCCGTTGGCGGACCGCGACCAACCTCGCGGCGGGGGAGGTCTGAAACCCATGTCCGGCAAAACCGGCCCAACCCTGCAAGCCCTGACCGATGAAGATCATCCCCACCGAGATCCCTGACGTCCTCATCATCGAACCCCGGGTCTTCGGCGACTCACGCGGCTGGTTTCTGGAGTCCTGGCAGCGGGAACGCTATGGCGCCGCCGGTATCCCCGCCGGGCTGGTCCAGGACAACCAGGCCTATTCCCGGCACGGCGTGCTGCGCGGCCTGCACATCCAGCACCCCCATGCCCAGGGCAAACTGGTGCAGGTGCTGCGCGGCGAGGTCTTCGACGTGGCCGTGGACGCCCGTCCCGGCTCGCCCTGGTTTGGCCGCTGGACCGGCGTCCTCCTGTCCGGGGACAACCACCGCCAGTTCTGGGTGCCGCCGGGCTTTGCCCACGGCTATTACGTCACCGGTGAGGATGCCCTCTTCAGCTACAAGTGCAGCGACTTCTACCATCCGGAGCATGAGCTGTCGATCGCCTGGAACGACCCGTCCATCGGCATCGCCTGGCCCCTGGAGGGTGAGCCCATCCTCTCCGCCAAGGACCTGGCCGCCATTCCCCTGGCCGCGGTCCCGGCCGGGCGGCTGCCCAGCTATGAGTCGCCCCCGCCGGCCCACTGACGGCGGATGATCCGTCCGCCGGTCGCGCCGACCCTAACGGGCGCCAGGGGCCAGGGCAGGGCTTCAGCCATATCGACCCACAACCACCTCCACCCCTCACCGGTATGGCCTGCCCGCCGTCTCCCGTCACCCATCGGAACCGACCATGAAGACACCTCCGACCCTCCTCCTCATTGGTGCCGACGGCCAGGTCGGCTGGGAATTGCAGCGCACCCTGGCACCCCTGGGGCGGGTCGTTCGCGCCACCCTGGATGGTCGCTGGGAGCAGGCTGTCAATCTGGCCGATGCCGAGTCCCTGGCCCGACTGGTCCGCGCCACTCAGCCCGACGCCGTCATCAATGCCGCCGCCTACACCGCCGTGGACAAGGCCGAGAGCGAGCCGGATCTGGCGCAGCGGGTCAACGGTGATGCCCCGGGTCTGCTGGGCCGCCTGCTGGCGGAACGCCGGGTCCCGGTCATCCACTATTCCACGGACTTCGTCTTCTCCGGCGAGGCCGAGCATCCCTATCGGGAAGACGACGAACCCAGACCCATCAACGTCTATGGCGCCACCAAGCTGGACGGGGAGAACCGCCTGCTGGATTCTGGCGCCCCGGCCCTGATCTTGCGCACCAGTTGGGTCTATGGCCGTTATGGCCAGAATTTTCTGCTGACCATGCAACGGCTGCTCCGGGAACGGGACGAACTCAAGGTCGTCGACGATCAGATCGGCGCCCCCACCTGGGCGCGGCTACTGGCCGAGGTCAGCGCCCAACTCCTCTACCGGATCCTGCGCGGCGATATCGATCCGCGGACCCAGGGGGGGCTTTTCCACGTCACGGGCGGCGGCCAGACGAGCTGGTGGGGGTTCGCCCGGGCGATCCAGGAGGCCAGCGGCCTGAACTGCCGGTTGCTGCCCATCCCCTCCCGGGACTATCCTTCCCCCGCCAAACGGCCAGCCTATTCGGTGCTGGACAACGGACGGCTGCGCGAGGTCTTCGGCCTCGCCCTGCCCGGGTGGGAGGAATCGCTGGCCCAGTGTCTGGCCGAGGCCTGAGGTCCCTTGCCTTGACCCTACCGGGGGTGACGACCATACTCAAACCAACCGGCATGAGACCGGCCCCGTCCCCCACCCCCGAATCCCCACCCGACAATCGAGGTAAGTCGATGAAAAAATTCATCATCGCGGCCCTGTGCGGTATGGCCAGCCTGCCGGTCCTGGCCCAGGAGGCCAAGGTCGACATCAGCTTCAACGCCAACATGCCCTCCCTGCGCGACCCCGCGCGGACTGACACCTTCAAGTTCACGGTGGCGGACGCCAAGATCGTCACCAGCCTGGCCCTGGAGTGTCAGGCCGGGCGGACCAAGGCCTTCGTCCTGCGGACCAACGAGCAGTGCAGCGTCTCGGGCACGGGCAACATCGTCAATCCCAACAATCCCAGCCAAAAGCTGCCGCGCACCCAGTATGCCGGCGGTTTCACGGTCAAAGAGAATGGCCTGGTCGAAGGCAACACCCTGAGCGTCAGCTATCTGGCCATGGGCAAGGTCCCCGCCTCCGCGGAGGCCTTCAGCGGCAGCATGACCCTCAAGCCGGAAAACCCCTCCCCGGGGGCGGCGGAACTCCAGGCCGCGCTGCTGAAGAAGCTGCGGGGCGAGCAGACCGCGGGCTCGGTGATCGACGAGCGTGTGGACAGCGTCCAGCTTAGCAAGTTTTTCATCCCCTCCGCCGGCTTGCCCTCGGAAAAGGGCTGCACCTGGAACGGGGACATGATCTTTTCCTACCAGACCGAATCCTGGTTCATCAATCTAAGCGCCCGCTGCGGCGAGCGGGATTATGCCCTCAAGGGCAACATGCCCTGGACCGACACCCCTGGCGTCGCCAACCAGACCCAGTATGACCTGACGCTGACCCTGCCCAGCGCCACCCTGGGTTCCGACGACGCCCTCTTCGCCAGCGCCGATGGCGATAGCGACCTCTTCGCCAACGTCGATGGCGTCACCGGTCAGATCATCATGAAGGAATCGGCCTACGTTAAGGCGATGGTCGAGGGCAAGGAGGAAGACCTGGCCAGCCAGATCGACGGCAGTGGCCATCTCAAGGGCACCAATGTCTCCCTGGAGGCGGTGCGTTCCTTCGGCATCCTCATCGGTATCCTGTCCCGCACCTTCTTCGGCGCCTGACGGGCAACTATATCCATAGTGCATTGTAGTTTTCGGCAGCGAGGGAGGAGGTCATCCTCGTCGCTGCCGAAAACCGGGATCTGTCGTCTATAATTCGCCGTTTCGCCTTCGGGCATCGTCTCGCCCCGACAGACCCTTCATGCCTCAGCTTGCAGAGCAACTCGCCAAACGGCGCACCTTCGCCATCATCTCCCACCCGGACGCCGGCAAGACCACCCTCACGGAAAAGCTACTGCTCTTCGGCGGGGCCATCCAGATGGCGGGCACCGTCAAGGGGCGCAAGGCGGCGCGCCACGCCACCTCCGACTGGATGGAGCTGGAAAAGCAGCGCGGCATCTCCGTGACCTCCTCGGTCATGCAGTTCCCCTATGGCGACGCCATTGTCAACCTGCTCGACACCCCCGGTCACGAGGACTTCTCCGAGGACACCTATCGCACCCTGACGGCGGTGGATTCGGCCCTGATGGTCATCGACGTCGCCAAGGGCGTGGAGGAACGCACCATCAAGCTGATGGATGTCTGCCGCCTGCGCGCCACCCCCATCCTGACCTTCGTCAACAAGCTGGACCGGGAGGGGCGCAATCCGATCGAGATCCTCGACGAGATCGAGGCGGTCCTCAAGATCCGCTGCGCCCCCGTCACCTGGCCCATCGGCATCGGCAAGCGCTTCAAGGGGGTTTACGACCTGCGAAGTGGCATGACCCATCTCTTCAGCGCCCAGCACGGGGGCCGCATCCGTACCGGCGAGATGATCAAGGGCCTGGATAACCCGCGCATGGACGAGCTCCTGGGCGACCAGGCCGATGAGCTGCGCGAGGACATGGAACTGGTGGCCGGTGCCAGCCACCCCCTGGACCTGGAGGCCTACCAGGCGGGCGAGCAGACCCCGGTCTTCTTCGGTTCCGCCATCAACAACTTTGGCGTCGAGGAGTTGTTGCGCGCCTTCGTCACCTACGCTCCGCCGCCCCGGCCCCGGGCCACCCTGCAGCGGCAGGTCGCGCCAGAGGAAGAGGCCTTTACCGGCTTCGTCTTTAAGATCCAGGCGAACATGGACCCGGGGCATCGCGACCGCATCGCCTTTCTGCGCGTCTGCTCCGGCGGTTACCGCAAGGGCATGAAGATGCGCCACGCGCGCCTTGGCAAGACGGTGCAGATCGCCAACGCCATCACCTTTCAGGCCGACGAGCGCCTGCTGGTGGAGGAGGCCTGGCCGGGCGACATCATCGGCCTGCACAACCATGGCACCATCCAGATCGGTGACACCTTTACCGAGGGCGAGGACCTCAAATACATCGGCATCCCCTTCTTCGCCCCGGAACTCTTCCGTCGCGTCGTCCTCAAGGACCCGCTGAAGATGAAGGCCCTGCAGAAGGGAGTGATGCAGCTCGCCGAGGAAGGCGCCACCCAGGTCTTCCGTCCGCTGAAGAACAACGACTTCATCCTGGGCGCCGTGGGCAACCTACAGTTCGATGTCGCCGCCTTCCGGCTCAAGGACGAGTACGGGGTCGAGGCGGTCTTCGAGGCGGTCGGGGTCCATACCGCCCGCTGGATCGGATGCGAGGACCCCAAGATGCTGGAGCGTCTCCGCGACAAGGCCTACGAAAATCTGGCCCTGGACGGCGATAATCAGCTCGTCTATCTGGCCCCGACCCGGGTCAATCTCAGCCTGACCCAGGAGCGCTGGCCCGATATCCGCTTCCTGGCCACCCGGGAGCTGTAGCCCCTTTCGAAAGCCCTGACCGCCGCGGAGAACTACCATGGAAACTCAAGCCATAGCGCAACTCATCCGTGCCGGCCTGCCCGATGCCGCGGTCCAGGTCCACGGCGACGGCAGCCATTTCGAGGCCCTGGTCATCAGCGCCGCCTTTGTCGGCAAGAGCCCCATCGAACGACAACGCCTGGTCATGGCCACGGTCAGGGCGCAGATCGACAGCGGCGAACTGCACGCCCTCTCCATCAAGACCCTGACCCCGGAGCAGGCCGCGCTCCAAAGTGGCTGACCCGGGTGCCGTAAATCTGGCATTCCCCCTGGTGTAGGCCATACTTGCCAGTAGAATCCGAGCAACAACCAAAACCAAGCAAGAGGAGGCTTGTGATGTTTCTCAAACACAAAACCAGCGGCAAACTCGTGGAGGTGCTGGGTCTGCGTGACCTGTTCAACCCGCTCCATGAGGTGCTGGTGGGTCGCTATCATGCTGGGGAAGAGCTCCAGGACCCCGAGCAGTTCCGCAAGGCCGACCTTTTGTTCTGCTCCGGGGAACCGCTGCCCAAGTGCTGGACCGACGTCCACTATCGCGATGACGAGGTCTTTCACCATCATTAGCTGAACCCCCCCTTCGCGGTTGCGCCCGGCTCACCCCTGCGCATTGCAGGAAATCACCCTGCCAGGGTTGCGAGGTGGGGCGCCACTGCGTTTATCCGGGTTGGCGGTCTACCGGAGACCGCGGTTCAGGGCGCGCTAGGTGCGCGTAGGAGGGCCCGGTCTCGATCCTGATTTGACGCCCTGGGGACCACTCCCTAGAATAGCTCCCCTTGATCGGGCGATTAGCTCAGCGGGAGAGCACTCCCTTCACACGGGAGGGGTCACTGGTTCAATCCCAGTATCGCCCACCAAATTCAGCAAGTTAAAAAAAAGCCGGCCCATTAGCCGGCTTTTTTTTCATCGCGCTACTTTCGGCTTCAGTACAGTTAATTCAATGCAGGCTCCCTGCCTGCGGCCAGCCCCAATAGTCGTACTTCATCTTTTAGCTAGACCAGGACGTTACTTCCCCTCCCGTGCGCAAGATCTGGAGAAGGGTATTCCACGAACGCCGCAATCAGCTCAGCTTCGCCCTAGTGATCGTGTTCTTTACCACGGCCATGGGGATGACGGCATGGACCCTGTTTCAGTATCGGGCGCACAATCGTAACCTCTTTGAGTTGCAGGACAGCGGGGCGCGCATCCGCTACTACGACGAGGTCCTGACCATGTCCGCCCGTATGGCGGCTTTGACCGGGGCTCCAGACTGGGAGCGCCGCTACGAGGGCGTGGCGCCGCTGCTGGACCAGGCCCTGGCCCGGGCCCTCGAACTGAGCCCCGCCAGTCGCGACCACCTCGATCAGGTCGATGACCACAACCAGCGTTTGATCGCCGCGGAGCGCCAGGCCTTCGCCCTGGCGCGCGCCGACCGTCGCGAAGAGGCGGTGGCGCTCCTGTTCGGTGGGGCCTATGACCGCGACAAGATCAGTTATGCCGCAGCCCTGGAACACTTCGTCGCGGACCTCACTCAGGTCAGTCTGGCCATGGAGATGCGCCTGGCCCACAGTCTCTGGATCCTGGCGGCGATTGATGCCCTGTTGTTTCTGGTCATCGCCGCCTTGCTCCTGGATGCCTTCCGGCGCCAGGCACAGTACCTGATCATCGAACGGGTCCTGAGGGAGATCGCCCGGCGGTTAGTGGCGCCTGGTCAGCACAGCGACGAGGAGATCGGCTGGGCGCTGGACGAGGTCACCGACCTGGCCGACGGGGACTATGGCCTCTTGATCCGGCTCGGTGTCAGCCCCTCCTCGCCGACACGGCGTGTCTGGCTGCCGAGTGGTCGCGCGGACCAGGTACCTCCCATGGCCCAGCGGTTACTGGAACGGGTGGCGGTCCAGGAGAATCCGGTCCAGGGGCCGCTGGTCTGGCCGGCGATTCGGCACTTATCGCCGGAGGCCTGTCCCTTTCGGACGCCCTTGCTGGCCGCGGGCATCGAGTCGCTGCTTGGCGTTGGGCTGGATCTAGGTGATGGCATCCGACTGTGGCTGCTCATTGGCGCGCGGCGCGCCCTGGGCCGGCAGGCAACCGAGGTGCCATTGCTGGAGTCGGCCCTGGAGCTGTTCAGTCGCGCCATCGCCACTCAGGAACATGAAGAGCGTCTGTTCCGGCTGGCGACCACCGATGCTCTCACCGGGTTGCTCAATCGGCGCTATTTCCTCGACAAACTCACCCAGGAACTCAAGCGGCTGCGGCGCAGCAAGGCCGGGGCCGTCCTGCTGGCCCTGGATGTGGACTTCTTCAAGGCGGTCAACGACACCCATGGGCACGCCGCCGGCGACCGGGTGCTGAAGCACTTCGCCTTTACCCTCAAGGCTAGCCTGCGGGATATCGACCTGATCGGCCGCCTCGGCGGGGAGGAGTTCGGCATCCTGCTGCCCGGCACCGATCCCGCCACGGGGCTGACGGTCGCCGAGCGTCTGCGGGAGGCGGTGGCGTTGAGCCCCGTCCGGGTGCAAAACACCCGGCAGCGGATCACGGTTAGCATTGGCGTGACGGATCTCGACGCCAAGGACGAACATATCGACCAAGCCCTGCAACGCGCCGACCAGGCCTTGTATGCCGCCAAAGGCGCCGGACGGAACGGCGTGCGCGCCTTGATGCGCCGCGAAGTGGTCCGTCAGCCCGAGTCCGAAATCACCGGTCCCGTCCAGTCATGACCTTATTGCCTTACCCCCTCCGTGCACGGCTGGCCAAGGTGGTCGGCCTCTATGTCCTCTTCTCGGCCTTCTGGATCTTTGTCAGCGATGAACTGCTGGCCCTGTTCATCCCGGACCCGGGGACTGCCCTCTGGGTGAGCATGGTCAAGGGCTGGCTATACATCCTGCTCACCACGGCCCTGTGGTACCTGGTGATTGGCCGGCTGTTCCAGGCCCTTGGCGCCCAGGAACAGGCGATCCGTGCCCTCAACGCGGGCCTGGAACAGCGAGTGGTGGAGCGCACCCTCGCCCTGGAGGCGGAGATCGCCGAGCGACGGCGGGCTGAAGCCGAACTGCGACTCAGCGAGGAGCGCCACCGGCTCCTGGCCGAGCAATCCCCCGATGTCCTCTGGACCATGAATCTCCAGGGTGAACTGACCTACATCAGCCCTGCCGTGGAGCAGGTGCTGGGCTTCTCCCGGGAGGAATACCTCCGCCTCCCGCCAACCAAGACCTACAGTCCTGAGGCCTGGGTGACCGTGCAGGAGGGCCTGGCCCTGGGCATCGCCAGCGTTCAGGTGGGTCAGCCCTTTGCCTTTCAGGCCGAACTGGAAAATCGTCGCAAGGATGGCGCCACCAACTGGTCCGATATCAAGGCCACCGCGCTCTACGACGATCAGGGGCGTTTCGTCGAATTCTGCGGGGTGACCCGTGACGTCACCGAGCGCAAGCTCAACGAGGAGCGCCTGCGCCAGAGCCAGGAACAAGCCGCGCAACAACTGGCGGAAATCCAGGCCTACTATGACACCGCCCCCGTTGGCCTGATCGTGCTGGACACCGAACTACGTTACCTACGCCTCAACGAGCGGCTGGCCGAGATCAATGGCCATCCGGTCGCCGCCCACCTAGGCCGCACCGTGCGCGAGATGCTCCCCGCCGTGGCCGATGAGGCCGAACCCCTGTTCCGGGCGATCCTGAGCACCGGCCAAGCCCTGCGCAATGTCGAGATCACCGGCGAGACGCCGGCCCAACCCGGGGTTTCCCGGACCTGGCGGGTGCATTACTACCCCCTGCGCAATGTCCAGGGTGCGATCATTGGCCTCAATGGGGTGGTGGAAGATATCACCGAGGCCAAGGCCGCCGAGCAGGCCCTCCGCGCCAGCGAAGAACGCTACCGGGTGCTCAGCACCGCGCTGGAACGGCAGGTCGAGGCCCGCACCGCCGCCATTCAGTCCGCCCATGCGGCCCTGAGTGAGAGCGAGGAGCGCTTCCGTCGCCTGTTCGAGGACACCCGCCAGGCCAGCGTCCTCTACCAGGATGGGTTCTTCACCGCCGCCAATCGCGCCGCCCTGGATCTGCTCGGCATGGAGCGGCCGGAGCAGTTGGTCGGCCATACACCCCTCGCGGTCTCCCCGGCTTTTCAGCCCGACGGCCGTCCCTCCGCCGAGAAGGCCACCGAGATGGTCGGGACGGCCTTCGCCCAAGGGGCACTCGCCTTCGAGTGGGAACTGGCGCGGCCGGACGGCACCACCTTCCTGGCCCAGGCCTTGGTCACGGCCATCCACCAGCGGGACGGGGACCTGCTGCACATCGTCTTCAGCGATATCACCGCCCAGAAACAGGCCTTGGAGCGGATCGAATATCTGGCTTATTACGACGACTTGACTGGCCTGCCCAACCGGGCCATCGGCCACCAACGGCTGCACCAGGCCCTCGCCGCCGCCCGGCGTTTTCACCCGACCAGGCAGGAGGCCTGCCTGGCGGTGCTCTATCTCGATCTGGACCGTTTCAAACACGTCAACGACACCTACGGCCATGCCGCCGGTGACCAACTGCTGCGGGGCCTGGTCCAGCGACTGGCCCAGCATCTGCGAACCGAGGACAGCCTTTGCCGCCTGGCCGCCGACGAATTCATGCTGATCCTGCCGGAGGTGGTTAACTGTCAGGCCGTGGCGGAACTCGCCGGCCTGTGCGAGCGCATCCTCGCCAGCCTGGCGGAGCCCTTCGACCTCGATGGCCGGCGGATCTATACCAGTCTCTCCATCGGCGTCACCCTCTTTCCCCGGGACGGGAAGGATGCCGAGACCCTGATGCACAACGCCGATACCGCCCTCTACGAGGCCAAGCGCGCCGGGCGCCAGACCTACCGTTTTTTCGAGCCGCGGATGAATGCTGAGCTAACGCGCTTTATCCAGACCCGCGACGCCCTGCGGGAGGCCCTGGCCCGGCAGGAGTTCGTCCTGCACTATCAGCCCAAGCGCGGCCTGCGCAGTGGACGGCGCTATGGGGTCGAGGCCCTGCTGCGCTGGCGGCGACCCGAGGTGGGTCTGGTCTTGCCCGGCGACTTCATCGATGTGGCCGAGGAAAGCGGGCTCATTCTCCCCATCGGACGCTGGGTTTTGCATGAGGCCTGCCGACAAGCCGCCCGCTGGCGCGCCGCCGGTTGGCCGGACCTGGTGGTGGCGGTCAATCTGTCCGCCGTGCAGTTTCGCCAGGGGCAGGTGGTGGCCGATGTCCAGGCGGCCCTGGAGGCGAGCGGTCTCGACCCCGCTGGGCTGGAACTGGAACTGACCGAGTCCATCCTGCTCCAGGGCGAGGACGCCCTCCTGCGGACCTTGACCGCCTGGAAGGCCCAGGGCATCCAGTTGGCCATCGACGACTTCGGCACCGGCTATTCGAGCCTGGCCTACCTGAAGCGATTCCCGGTCGACAAGCTCAAGATCGACCGCTCCTTTGTCAAGGACCTGCTCACCAACGCCGAGGATCGCGCCATCGTCCTGGCGATCATCCAGATCGCTCGCAGTCTTAACCTCCGCACGGTGGCCGAGGGGGTGGATGACGCGGCGCTGGCCGAGCAACTCAAGGTGATGGGTTGTGACGAGGCCCAGGGCTATCTCTACGCCCAGCCCCTGCCCGCGGAGGAATTGAGACCCTGATGGCGATGGGCCCCAGCGCCAACTTACCGCTCGCGGTCCAGGGAGAGGTCTGAGGCCCGGGCCGGTCCCTACTGGCATGGCATCGAACGGTCTGGCATGCCTGCGAGCGGGGTACTGGCTCTGGCGGTCCTTCAGTCACTCAGGCCAAAGCCCTCTGGAAACAGCAGGCGCGCTTCTGTCGCTGGGGACAGGTTCGGGGCCGGCCCGATGCCGGAGACGTCCCGCGGCCAGGCAAAGGGGAGCCGGCCCGTGAAGGGGGCCTCCCCAAAAAGGGTGTCGGCCACCCCGGCGCCCTCACTGCCGGGCAGCCAGGCCACGACGATCGCGTCGCTGGCGTCCAGGGCCTGATCGAGGATCAGCGGCCGTCCGGTGACCAGGATCAGGATCAGTTTGCGGGCTTGGGGCCGGACGCGGGCAATCAGGGCCTGGTCCTCCACCGTGAGCCGCAGGCCCTCGGCATCCCGATCGCCCAGCCATTCGCTGTAGGGCGGCTCGCCGACCACGACGATGGCGGCATCGGCCTTCTGATCGCCTTTGCCATCGATGTCGGCATCTGCCTTGGCATCGGCCTGTACTTCATCCTTGTCATCTGCCTTGGCAACGGCTTTGGTGTCGGCATCCGCCGTGGCCCGGGGGTCCGCGAAGTCGCCGGTCGGGGAATAGTCGATAAGGGTGCTGTCACCGCCGACCTCACGCAGGCCGGCGAGGAGGGTTGTGGCGCCTGGCAAGCGCTGGTTGTCGCCCTGGAATCCGCTCCAGACGAGGGTCCAGCCGCCGCTTTGCAGGCCCAGATCGTCGGCATGGCTCCCGGCGACGAGGAGGCGCTGGCCCCGCCACAAGGGCAGTGCCCCCTGATTCTTGAGCAGCACTTGGGACTTGCGTACCGCCTCCCTGGCCAGGGCGCGGTGGTCGGCACTGCCCACCCGCGGGCCCGCGGCGGCCACCGCACCGGGGTGCTCGAACAGGCCCATGGCGAATTTCAGCCGCAGGACCCGGGCGACGGCCTCGTCGATGCGGGCCGGGGCAATTTGGCCGCTGCTGGCCAGGGCCTGGAGGATGCCAAGAACCTCCGCCGTCCGGGCGGGTTCCATGAGGACATCCACCCCAGCGTTGACGGCCATGGCCACCTGCTGGTCAAATCCCGTGGCGGGAAGGAATTGCAGGGCCTCCCAGTCCGACACCACCAGTCCCGTAAAACCCATTTGCCGGCGCAGGACCCCCTGGAGCAGGTCGGAATGGCCATGCATCCGCACGCCGTTCCAACTGCTGTAGGAGATCATGACCGCGCCCACCCCGGCGGCGACCTGGGCCTGGTAAGGGGGCAGGTGACGGGCCAGTAGGACGGACTCCTCGCCCTGGGTGTCGCCGCGATCCAGGCGTGACCAGGCCCCCCGGATCTGGAAATGGGAGCTGCCAAACACCACGCCGCCGTCGCCCAGGTAATGCTTCGCGGTCGCCAGGGGCCGGGGCAGGTCCTGACCCCGATTCGGATCCTGATCCTGGCCCCGCTCCCGCTCCCGCTCCCGATCCTGGTCCAGGGCCTCCAGGCCCTGCTGAAAGCCGCCGGTATAGGCCGCGGCGAGTCGGCTGACCCGGGCCGTATCCGCGCCCAGGGACTCGAAGGCGCGTCCCCAGCGGATGTCGTCGACGACCGCCACCATCGGAGCGAAGTTCCAATAAATGCCGACGGCGGCCAGTTCCTGGGCCGTGGCTTGGCCGATGCGGCGCATCAGGTCGGGATTATCCGCCGCCGCCAGTCCCACCTGGTGGGGAAAGAGGGTGGCCCCGGGCAGGGCGCCGAAGCCGTGGACGGCGTCGATGCCATAGAGCAGGGGGATGCCCAGCGGGGTGCTCAGGGCCGCCGCCTGGTAGCCCTGGATCATGGCCGTCCACCCCGCGAGGTTGTTGGGTGCGGGCGGCGGGCTGTCGCCCCCGGAGAGCAGGGAGCCTAGTCTTTGTGTTTCGACCTGGGCCGGCGTGACCCAGTCGCGCCCCCCCATGACCATCTGTCCGAGTTTGTCCGCCAGGCTCATGCGCCCCAGCAGATCGGCGACCCGTTCCTCGACGGGCCGGCGCGGATCACGGTAGGGGAGGTCGTTTGGCTGGGCTGTTAAGGGGATCGCGCTCAGGACCATGGTCAGGGTAAAGGTCACGGCAAAGCCTTTCATTTCATCTCAACGCCATATCAGAAGTTAGCAGAACAGGCGATAGACGCATCAGCAGTTGATAGAAGCATCAGCGGGCGGCAGAAGCATCCGTGATGGCCTGGACCACCGCCAAATCCCGGCGCAGCGCCTGTTCCAGGGGGAGCGGCACCCGGCCGGCAAAGGCCGCGACCAGTTCGGCGTAATACCAGAGGGAACCTGCCTTGCCGCCGGTGAAGCGCGCCCAGACTGCCTCCCCAATCTCGGTCAGGTCGAGGAGGATGGCCTGGAGGTTGGTCAGCTTGTCGCAGGCCGACACCAGCAGGCCGGGACCCGTCGCCGTCCGGAGGTGTGCCAGATAGGCCTCCTTGCGCCCCCACCAGGGCGGCTTGTGGCCGGCGGCATCCGGCACCCCATCGGTGCAGAACTCCACCAGGGCCAGTACGCTATCCCCAAAGGCGGCGCGGATGGGCTCGCGCCAGGTCGGTCCCCCGTCCTCCAGCACGTCATGGAGCAGGGCGGCGATGATCTGCTCCTCGCTGCCGCCATAGCGCTGCACCAGGGTCGCCACCACCACCGGGTGGGTGATGTAGGGCAGCGGCAGGCCCAGCGCATTGTGGGTGCCCTTGCGGATTTGCCCCCGGTGAGCCTCGGCGGCCATGGCCAGGGCGGCGTTGAAGGCGATCGAAAGGTTGTCCATGGATGACCTCGGTTTTGAGCTACGGCCAAGTTTCGGTTTTCACACCCTGTACTGATGGGTTGAAAACCTGGCGGGGGATGGAGTTTGCTTCGACGTCGCTGGCTGGCCCGACACTGCTATCATTCAGCCGATGCATAGCAAGCACCGTAAGACCCTTGATGCCCTGTTTACCGATCCGATCAACGGGAATCTGGCCTGGCACAGGATCGAGGCCCTGCTGGTCGCGGTTGGCTGTCGTGTCATCGAGGGACCTGGTTCCGCCGTCACCTTCGAGAAAGACGGCCAGCGTGCCAACTTTCACCGTCCACACCCGCGCCAGGAGGCGCTGAGATATCGTATCAAGGATGTACGTGAATACCTCCTTAAGCTAGGGATCTCACCATGAACAACATCCTGACCTATCGCGGCTATCGTGCCAACATCACCTTGGATGTGGATGACCACATCCTGGTGGGGCGGGTACTCGATATCGATGACATCATCAGTTTTCATGGCGAGTCCGTTGCCGAATTCGAGCAGGCCTTTCAGGCGGCCATCGACAGTTACCTGGAGGCCTGCGCCAGGCTCAAGCAGGAGCCCGATAAACCGGCCAGTGGCCGGCTGATGCTGCGTATCGACCCGGTTGTGCATGCCGCCGCTTTCAAGGCTGCCAAGCGCAGCGGACAAAGCCTCAACAAATGGGCTGAGCAGGTACTCGGCAGTGCCGCGCATCGCTAGCAATCCAAGGGACCCCATCATGCCCACCCTACATTGGTCAGGTAAGGAAGAAGCCGTCAAGGCGGCCCGTGACTTGCCCTATCGCCCCCTGGTCGCCGTCTCAACCCTCGATCATGGCGACCCCGCCGCCGATAACCTCCTCATCCAGGTCGACAATCTGGATGCCCTCAAGAGCCTGCTGCCGGTTTACGCTGGCCGGATCAAGTGCATCTTCATCGATCCGCTCTACAAAACCCGGAGCGCCTTCGAGCATTACGGTTCATCTGGCGGTAAACCCAGGCCACGCCAGGGCAATTACGGCAGGCGCAGGCGATTGTCGAAATTCATATCGCGGAGATTGAAAATGCCTGGGATCGCCACTTCGGCCGTTGAGGTTACCCATATTTCCCGCCAGGGTTTCTGGCTGCTCCTGGATGATAAGGAACTGGCGCTGCCCTTTACGGAATTCCCCTGGTTCAAGTCCGCAACGATTGAACAGCTTCTCAATGTGGAACGCCCAACCAAGAATCATCTTTACTGGCCGGTATTGGATATTGATTTATCGGTTGATTCTATTCGTGATCCCGAGCGTTTCCCGCTTGTGTGTAAAACTTCTTCTTGAGGCGGTTTCTCATTTCTTCAGCGGTTTCCTGCCTGTTCCGCTTCAGGCACGGGCCCTGCCATTGAACCAGGCCACCTAAGCCAAGGATCCTCGCGCTCATGACCCATCCTTCTCTCCAGGCACTGCCCTCTCCAGGCGCTACCGGTAAGGTCGTCAGCCCCAGCGATGCCGTGGCCTTGATTCGCGACGGCGACACCCTGGCGACCGGGGGCTTCGTGGGCATCGGCTTTCCAGAGAATCTGGCCCTGGCTTTGGAGCGGCGCTTCCTGGAGAGCCAGGCTCACGATCCACGGGGACGGGGCCATCCCCGCGACCTGACCCTGGTTTACGCTGCCGGCCAGGGCGATGGCCAGTTCCGGGGACTGAACCACCTGGGCCATGAGGGCCTGGTGCGGCGGGTCATCGGTGGCCACTGGGGACTGGTACCGAAGCTCCAGGAACTCGCCCTCACCAACCGCATCGAGGCCTGGAATCTCCCCCAGGGCGTCATCAGTCATCTGTTTCGCGATATCGCCGCCGGCAAGCCGGGGACTCTCACGCGGGTAGGGCTGGGGACCTTCGTCGATCCCTGCCAGGGGGGCGGCAAACTCAATGCGCGCACCCGGGACGGCGGCGAGGAGCGGGTGCGGCTGCTGGAGATCGATGGCCAGGAATACCTCTTCTACCCGGCTTTCCCGATCCAGGTGGGCTTCATCCGCGGTACCACCGCCGATCTGGACGGCAACCTCACCATGGAGCGCGAGGCCCTGACCCTGGAGGCCCAGGCCATCGCCATGGCGGTGCACAACTCCGGCGGGCTGGTCATCGCCCAGGTCGAGCGGGTCGCCGAACGCCATAGCCTTCCCCCTCGCCAGGTCAAGGTCCCCGGCATCCTGGTGGATTGCGTGGTGGTGGCGGAGCGTCAGGAGTACCACCCGCAGACCTTCGCCGAGGCCTACAGCCCCGCCTTCGCCGGGGAGATCCGGGTGCCACCCGCGTCCATCCCCCCCCTGCCCCTGGACGAGCGCAAGGTCATCGCGCGCCGGGCCGCCCTCGAACTGGGCGTCAACGCCATCGTCAACCTGGGTATCGGGATGCCCGAGGGGATCGCCGCGGTGGCGACGGAGGAGGAGATCCTCGATCTCATCACCCTCACCGCCGAGCCGGGGGTGATCGGCGGGATACCGGCGGGGGGGCTGAGCTTCGGCGCCGCCATCAATACCCAGGCCATCATCGACCAGCCCAGCCAGTTCGATTTCTACGACGGTGGCGGTCTGGACATCGCCTTCCTCGGCCTGGCCCAGGCCGACCACCAGGGGAGCCTGAACGTCTCCCGGTTCGGATCGCGGCTGGCGGGGGCGGGCGGTTTCATCAACATCAGCCAGAGCGCCCGGCAACTGGTCTTCGTCGGCACCTTCACCGCGGGCAAGTTGAAGATCGCCTGCGAGGGCGAGGGTCTGCGCATCCTGGCCGAGGGCCATCAGCGCAAGTTCGTCCGTGAGGTCGAACACCGCACCTTCAGCGGCCCGGTCGCGGCGGCTCAAGGCAAGCGGGTCCTCTACATCACTGAGCGCTGCGTCTTCCGTCTCACCCCCGAGGGGCTCGAACTGATCGAAATCGCCCCGGGGGTCGATCTCCAGCGGGACATCCTGGACCAGATGGATTTTGTCCCGCTCATGCCACGGCCGCCCCGGCTCATGGACGAACGGCTGTTCCGCGCCCAGCCCATGGCGTTGCGGACCAGGCTGTTGGCCCTCCCCCTGACGGAGCGCCTGTCCCATGACCCCGAGCGCGACCTCTTTTTCCTCGACCTGGAGGGCTTGAGTCTGGACCGCCCCCCGGACCTGGACAGGTTCCTCCTGGTACTGACGGAACGGCTGGCGGGCCTTGTCCGCAAGGTTGGCGTTGTCCTCTGCGACGACCGTTTCACCCTGGCCGCGGACTTACAGCCAGCCTATGCCCAGGCCATGAAGATCCTGCTCCAGCAACACGCCAGCCAGGTGCGTCGCTATGGCGCCCGGGCCTTTGATCATCTCCGGCGCGGCGGAGGGCGCTGACAACCCGGGCGACGATGACCAACTCCGGGGCGGCGGGGCGCGCTGACAACTTGGTCGAGGGTGACCAAACCCCGCCGCGGTGGGGAGGGCCGACACCCAGGGTGTCGCTATTCCCGCCGCAGGGCCTCGATCGGGTCCAGCCGGGCGGCGCGGCGGGCGGGGAAGTAGCCGAAGAGGATGCCGACGGCGGCGGAGAAGAGGAAGGCGGTGATGACGATGCCGCCGTTGAAGATAAAGGGGACCTGAAGGACATCGGCGAGGAGGACGGCGGCGACCAGGGCGAGGAGGATGCCGAGGATGCCACCCAGGGAGGACAGCACCACCGCCTCAACCAGGAATTGCAGCAGGACCTCCCGCTCCAGGGCGCCGATGGCCAGGCGGATACCGATCTCCCGGGTGCGCTCCGTCACCGAGACGAGCATGATGTTCATGATGCCGATGCCCCCCACCAGCAGGCTGACGGCGGCGACGGCGCTGAGCAGGGTGGTGAGGATGCGGGTGGTGCCGGTGAGCATGTCGGTCAGCTCCTTCATGTCCCGGACGCTGAAATCGTCCTGCTCCCCGGCGCCGATCTTGCGCCGTTCGCGCATCAGCCGCTCGATGTCCGCCTTGGCGGCCTCGGTGGACTCCCCCTCCTTGATGGAGACCTGGATCATGGTCACGTCCAGGTTGCCGGCGATGCGTCGCTGAAAGGTGCGTAGGGGCATGAGGATCAGATCGTCCTGATCGTGCCCCATGCTGCTCTGGCCCTTGGTGGCCAGGAGGCCGATGACCTGGCAGGACATGGTCTTGATGCGCAGCTTTTCCCCCACCGGGTCCTGGTTGCCGAACAGCTCGCGCTGGACGGTGGCGCCAATCAGGCACACCGCCTTCCCGGCCCGCGACTCGCCCTCGGAAAAGACCCGCCCCGCGGCCAGGGGCCAGTTGCGCACGTCCAGGTAGCGGTTGTCGGTGCCGGTGACGGAGGTCGCCCAACTGCTGTTGCCGGCGACGGCGGTGGCGGTCTGGTTGGCGGAGGGCGCCAGGACGCGGATGCTGGGGACCTGCCGCTGGAGGGCGACGGCGTCCTCCAGCTTGAAGGGCGCGACGCCAATGCCGGAGCCGGGGCCCATGCGCTGGCCCATGCGGATCATGAGCAGGTTGGTGCCCATGGTCTCGATCTGCGTGGCCACCGCCTGGGTGGCGCCACCGCCCAGGGTGACCATGACGATGACCGCCGCGACGCCGATCACTACCCCGAGGATGGTGAGGATGGAGCGCAGGACGTTGCGGCGGATCTCCCGCAGGGCGAGCAGAAAGGCGTTCCACAGCATCGGCGTTACTCCGTTATTCCGTCACCCGGCCATCACGGAAGTGGATGACGCGATGGGCGTATTCGGCCATCTCCGGTTCGTGGGTGACCATGAGGATGGTGATGGCCCGGTCCCGGTTGAGTCCGGTCAGCAGGTCCATGATCTCGTGGCTGCGGGCGCTGTCCAGGTTGCCGGTGGGCTCGTCCGCCAGCAGCAGGCGGGGCTGGGTGACGATGGCCCGGGCGATGGCGACGCGCTGCTGCTGGCCGCCGGAGAGTTCGCCGGGGGTATGGTCTTCCCAGCCGGTGAGTCCGACCAGGGCCAGGGCGGCGCGGGCGCGGGCGCGGCGCTCCGCGGCGGGGATATGGCGATAGATCAGCGGCAGTTCCACGTTCTCCAGGGCCGAGGTGCGGTTGAGGAGATTGAAGCCCTGGAAGACGAAGCCCAGGTAATTGCGCCGCAGGCGGGCGCGCTGGTCGCGGCTGAGGGTCTCGACGGCGGCGTCCTGGAAGCGATAGGAGCCCCCGCTGGGGGTGTCGAGACAGCCGAGGATGTTCATGGCGGTGGACTTGCCGGAGCCGCTGGGGCCCATGACGGCGACGAACTCCCCCTCCCGGATGCGCAGGTCCACTCCGTCCAGGGCGCGCATGGCCGCAGCTCCCTGACCGTAGACTTTGGTCACCTGGCGGAACTCCACCAGGATGGGCGCCGGCGGATCCAGCGGGGAGGTCGTCACCGGGGCCTCCGCGGTCATGATTTGGCCCCGCCGCGCTCCAGTTCCACCAGGACCTCGGTCCCCGTCTCCAGGCCGCCAGCGAGGATCTCCGTCAGATTGCCGTCGGTGGCGCCAGTCTCGACCGGGATCGCCTCGGGCTGGCCATCGCGCAGCACCCAGACCTTGGCGCCCTTGCCGGCCTTGGGCTCCTTGGGGGTGCTGGTGCGGCTGGAGGGGGGGCGGCGGGGCAGCAGCATCCCGACTAGGCCGCCGTTGTCCGCCTTGGCGCCGCCCTTGCTGGCGCTCGGGGGGCTGAAGCGCAGGGCGGTGTTGGGCACCAGCAGGGCGTCCTGGACCTCCCGCGCCAGGATTTCGGCGGTGGCGGTCATGCCCGGGCGCAGGGAGAGATCATCGTTCTCCAGGGCGAGCAGGGCGGCGTAGGTCACGACCCCGTTGATGGTCTCCGGGGCGTAGCGGATCTGGGTGATGGTGGCGGGAAAGCGGCGGTTGGGATAGGCGTCGACGGTGAACTCGGCCTTGAGCCCCGCCGCCACCTGCCCCACGTCCGCCTCGTCCACGGCGACGTTGAGCTCCATCTGGGTCAGGTCCTCCGCCAGGGTGAAGAGCACCGGGGTCTGGAGGGAGGCCGCCACCGTCTGGCCCGGCTCCACCTGACGCTTGAGGACGGTGCCGTCGATGGGGGAGCGGATCTCGGACTTGACCAGGGTGCGGCTGTCGGCATCGAGCTGGGCCTGGGATTGCTCGACCTTGGCCTTGGCCACCGCCAGGGCGGCCTCGGCGCGGCGGGCGGCGCCGGCGGCGGTATCCAGTTCCTCCTGGGAGGACATGCGCTTGGCGATCAGGTCCTGGACGCGGCGCAGCTTGCTGGCGGTCTCAGTGGCGGTGGCCTCCGCCTCCTTGACCCCCGCCAGGGCCAGGGCCAGGGCCGCCTCGGCCTGCCGCTTCTTGGCCGTGAAGGTGTCCGGGTCGAGGCGGGCCAGGACCTGCCCCTTGGTCACCCGGTCATTGAAGTCCACCAGCACCTCGTCGATGGTGCCGGAGACCTCGGTGCCCACGTCCACCTGGGTCACCGGCTGTAACTGGCCGGTGGCGGTGACCTTGACGACGAGGTCGCCGCGCTCGACGGTGGCGGTCTTGAAGCGGGGCCCCTCCGGGACCGACTCCGTGAGCCAGAACCGGGCGGCAACGGCCAGGCCCAGCAGCGCCAGCGCCGCCAGCAGGTAACGGCCCCAGCGCCGGCGGGGGCGTTCGTCGAGGTCCAGGTTCCCGGTGATCCTGGCCCCTGGCCCCTTGGCGGCCCGCGCTGGTTCCGGCTGAGCTTGCGCCCCGGGCACTTGTCCAGGCCCTTGTCCGGGCCCCGGTCCGGACCCAGGCCCAGGGGTCGGGGGTAGTTCCACTGTGGTCATGTCAATGCGCACCTATGCGGCTGGCGATCCTGGCATCAGTCTAAGCGCAAGGGGCTAGCCACGGGAGGGCGAAGCGGGGAAAGACCATGGATATTGCCCGGGCTGAACCCCGCCTGTCAGCGCTGAACCCTTGGATGCCCACTAGGCTGCGGATAAGCTATGCACAGAAACCATGAGGAGGACCCTATGCTACCTGCCTATGACACCCAGGCCCCCAAGAGATCCGCCAACCTGAGCATCAACGCGGACCTGTTGACCAGGGCCAAGGCGCTGAACATCAACCTGTCCGCCGCCTTTGAACGAGCCTTGATTCAAGCCCTCAAGGAAAAACAAATAGATGAATGGGTCGTTAATAATCGGGAAGCTATAGAGGCCTATAACGACCTGGTGGAGCAACAGGGGGTTTTCAGTGACGGGCTGAGGAATTTCTGATGCCTCAGTTTGCGCTTTACCAAAATCCCAATCCGGCCACCAAGGTGGCTTATCCCTTGCTTCTTGACGTTCAGAGCGACCTCATTGCCGACCTGAATACCCGGGTGGTGGTTCCCCTCTGCCCGGTCTCAGCGATGAAAGGCAAATTGATCAAGATCTTGACGCCAGTCTTCGAGATCGACGGCCAGCAGTACGTCATGCTCACCCCGCAACTGGCCGGGACCTCGAAGAAGCAGGTGGGTGCGAAAGTCGCCGACCTCGCGCATCACCGGGAAACTATCCTCGCGGCCCTGGATTTACTGATCACCGGCATCTGAGCCGAGAGATGGCAATTGAGGTCATGTGAAAATGACCCTTTCCTCAGCCGCCGAACGCGCTCAGCCCATCATTCCGAGAGCGCCAGCCGCTTGACGGCCGCGAAGTCGGTCTTGCCGCTGCCGAGTTTGGGGATGGCCGCGACCTGGCGCACCGCGGCGGGGATGGTCAGGGGGTTGGCCCCGGCGGCGAGCAGGGTGCGGCGCAAGTCGTCCCCATCCAGATCCGCCGCCACCAGCAGCAGGATGCGCTCGCCCTTCTGCGCATCCGGCAGGTTGACCGCGGCCAGTTCCAGCTCCGGCTGGGCCAGGACCCGGCGGACCTGCTCCTCCACCGCCGTCAGGCCGATCATCTCGCCGCCGATCTTGGCGAACCGGGAATAGCGGTCGACGATGGTCAGGAAGCCGTCTTCATCCAGGTGCCCCTTGTCGCCCGTCTGGTACCAGCGCTTGCCGTCCAGGGTGACGAGGGCCGCCGCGGTCCTCTCCGGGTCGTTGAGATAGCCCTTCATGACCTGGACGCCACCGATGAGGATGAGACCGTCCTCCCCGGGGGGCAGCGCGGCCAGGGTGGCCGGGTCGACGATGCGGAAACTGGTGCCGGGCAGGGGCAGGCCGACGGTCCCGGGGCGGGAGGCGGTCTGGATCTTCCAGTTGTCGGTATCCAGGGTGTCCGGGACATTGACGCTGGCCACCGGGGTGGTCTCGGTGGCGCCGTAGCCCTCGTGGAGGGTCTTCTGGAACTTGAGGGTGAAGGCCTCGCGCACGTCCGGGGCCAGGCGTTCGGCGCCGGCCACCACCAGGCGCAGGGGCTCCAGCATCAGGGGGTGGACCTTGCGGTTGCGGGTGTAGAGCCGCAGGAAGGTGGAGGTGCCGAACAGCACCGTGGCGCGATAACGGGCGATGGCCTTGGCGCTGCCCAGGGCATCGGTGGGGTCCGGGTGGCAGACCGTCGGGATGCCCTCCACCAGGGGCAGGAGGGTGGTGACCGTGAGCCCGAAGGCGTGGAAGGGCGGCAGGTTGGCCAGCAGGATGTCGTCTTGCCGGGTGTTGAGCACATCCGTGATCTGGCGGATGTTGGCCATGAGGTTGCGATGGGTCAGCTCGATACCCTTGGGGATGCCCTCGCTGCCGCTTGAGAAGAGGATCACCGCCGTGTCCTCGGGCTGGGTCCGCCGGCCCCAGAGGGCGAAGAGCAGCCGCGCCGGCAGCAGGCTGGCCAGGACCAGGGTTCCCAGGCCCTCGGCCTTGCCGATGCGGGCGCGCAGATCCTCCATGGCGTGCAGGTGGATGTTGGGCTGATCGGGAGTGACCGCGCCGCCCTCACTGTCAGTTTCACCTGTCCCAAGTGCACCAGCCATTCCGCTCGCGCTAACCGAGCCAGCCGTTCTATCAGCGCCATCCCCACCACCCGCTGCCTTCGCGTCGGCAAAGGGCTGGCCGCTACCCTCCATATCCTGGACCGCGGCCTGCGCGCCGAGCAGGGCGCGGACGTCGATGCCCCGGGCCGACAGCCGGGTCAGGAAGCGGTCCGCGGTGATGATGTGGCGGATACCGGCGTTGGCGATGGCGGCGCGCAGGGCCTCCGGGCTGGCGGTGTAGTTGAGGTTGACCACCCGCTTGCCGGTCAGCAGCCCCGCCAGGTTGGCGATGGCGCAGGCGCCGCTGGCGGGCAGGAGGATGCCGATGGCGGCCTCCGGGGCCAGGCGCCGGATGCGGCGGGCGAAGAGCAGGACGCCAGCGAGCAGGTGGCGGTTGCTCACCCGGGCGCCCGTGGACTCGATGATCGCCACCCGGCCCAGGTGACGCTTGGCCTGGCGCAACCAGGCCAGGGGCAGGATGGGCAGGTCGTGGACATAGTCCTCCCAGGAGCTGACCGACAGATCGAAGACCGCCTGCTTGACCAACTCGGCCCCGGCGGTCAGGGGCAGGGGGGCACCGAAGGCCACCACCACTGACCGCAGCCGGCCCTCCTCGCGGCTCTGGCGG
Organism: Candidatus Thiosymbion sp.; assembly: GCA_018435665.1. Taxonomy (GTDB): domain Bacteria; phylum Pseudomonadota; class Gammaproteobacteria; order Chromatiales; family Chromatiaceae; genus M0108. Next base: position 147,051 of record JAHDND010000048.1, read on the forward strand.
AGCCGGGCGGTGGCGTAGGAAAAGAGGCTGCCCCAGAGCCCGCGCAGGTAGAAGGGGACGATGACCGCCGCCGCGTCCGCGGCCACCTGGCGGGCCGTCAGCTCGAAGCCGCGCTTGAACTCGGCGAGCTGACCGTTCTTGCTGATGGTCCCCTCGGGGAAGAGACACACCACCTGCCCCTCCTCGAGCAACCGCGCCAGGAGGGTGATGGCGTGGCGGCTGCTGCCGCGGGAGATGGGCACCACCTGGAAGAAGTCCAGAAACCACTTGAGGTACCAGCGGGCGTAGATCTCCCGTTCCATGACGAACCGCACCGGCCGCGGGCAGGCCATCTGCACCATCGCCCAGTCCAGCCAACTGATATGGTTGCCCAGGAGCAGGACCCCGCCCGTGGCCGGCAGGTGGTCCAGGCCGATGACCTTGAGCCGGAAGCGGGTCGCCACCAGCCGCTGGATCAGGAACCGGACCAGGGACTGGGGCAGCTTGTAGAGGGTGTAGGCCGCGCCGACCAGGGCGATCAGGGCCAGGCCCAGGATCAGGGTGACATCCCCCAGTGCCAGGTAGGCGGCGGCGATGGTGATGCCCAGGAAGGCCAGCATCCACAGGTTCTGGATGAAGTTGTTGGCCGCCAGCACCCGCCCCAGGGCCTGCTCGCCGGCGTTGAACTGGATCAGGGCATTGAGGGGCACCAGGATGAAGCCCCCGAGGATGCCGATCATGAAGAAGTTGAGGCCGTGGGCCCAGGTCGAGTCCAGTCCCGGCACCAGGAAGAGGGTGATGGCGATGCCCACCGCCCCTAGGGGGATGAGGGCGGTCTCGATGTAGTGGCGCGACACCCGGCCGGCGATGATGGAGCCGAGGATGATGCCCAGGCCCGAGCAGGCGAGGATGCCCTGGATCACCACCGTGTTGGTCTCCCCCAGGGTGTCCTTGGCGAAGGCGGGGAAGACCGCCAGGATCACCTGGGAGATGGACCAGAACACCGACAGGCCGATGATCGCCAGCCAGACGACGCGGTTATCCCAGGCCGCCAGCAGGTTGTCGCGCAGGTAGGCCCCGCGCCGATAGCGGGCCCAGTCGAAGGTCATGGCCTCGCCGGGGTGAGGCTGGGGCTGGGTCTGGGGCAGGCGGTAGGCGAGCAGGGCCTCCACCAGGGAGGCCAGCGCCAGCAGCCAGCCCAGGGGGGCGATGAGGTGCATGACCTCCCCCGGCGTGGTGTAGACCGCCGCGCTCAGGTAGCCCTCGAAGAGCACCGAGAAGAAGAAGATGCCGAAGAGGATGGCGGTGGTGGTGGTGGCCTGGACCCAGCCGTTGGCCGTCGCCAGGGCCTCGTTGCCCACCAGTTCCTTGATGTAGCCGTACTTGGCCGGGGAGTAGATGGCGCTCTGGGCGGCGAGGAGGAAGGTCATGGCGAAGGCCGGCCAGAACCAGCCCAGGTAGTAGCAGAGGGTGATGGCCAGGGTGATGGCCACCGCCGCCCAGGCCGCCAGGCGCATCACCCGGGGCTTGGCGAAGCGGTCGGCGAGGTAGCCCGAGGGGGAGAACAGCAGGACGAAGGGCAGCAGGATCAGGGCGTTGACGATGGCGGTGAGCAGGATCTGGGCATCGCCGTCGTAGGTCTTGAACAGGGTGTTCTGGATGATGATCTTGTGGCCCAGGTCGACGAAGGCATTGAGGAACATCATGCCGATGAAGGGCAGGAAGCCAGCGATGCGAAAGAGTTGCCGCATGGGCCGAGACTCCGGAAAAGAGGTTGAGCCCAGTGGCGGATCGGGGTCCCTGGGCGGGGAGCGGGGTCAACTATACCTGACCGTGGGATTCGGTTAGCCGGTCAGGCGTGGGAGGATCGGGAGGGGGTCTGGCAGGGGATCCTGGATCTAGACCCGCGGGCTGCGGCCCTCGATGAGGAAGATGGGAAAGATGACGCCAAAGATGAGGGCGGCGATGGTAAAGGCCGTCTTGAGCAGCGTCTGCAAGGTATGGGTGGCCATCTCCGGCGGGACAGCGGCGGGGGCCAACTGGGTGAGCAGAAATAGGTGATTGAGCCCGTCGATGGCGAGGAAGCCAGGGATCATGGGTAGCACGCAGATCAGGGCGAACACCGCCGAGGGGAAATGGCCGCGACGGGCGACCAGGGACATGAGCACCGAGACCGCCGCCGCGCCGATGAAGGCGGCCACGGCGATATCCAGCCCCCCCAAGGCGACGAGTTCGGTCCTGATCCCGCGGGCCAGGATGCCCCCCAGACCCAGGAGGGGGATGAAGCGCCCCGGCACATTGAACAGAAGCCCGAGCCCCATGGCGGCGACACCCGCGAATAGGGCGTCGGCCAGGCGCACCAGCCACAAGCCGAGCTGTGGCGCGGTCTCGACCTGCAAGCTGTTGAACAATATAAGCAAGGGCACGCTCGCCGCCAGGGTGAGGATGATGATCATCATCCCCGCGTAGGCCAGCCGACCCCAGGCCACGGTGTTGTGATTACGCAGGATGTCCAGACCGGCATTGATGAGCGGGAAACCCGGTACCTGGGGCAGCAGCACGGCGATGATGGCGACCAGCCCCGTGGCGGTGCCCAGCAGGCTGGCCAGCAAACCGGAAACCAGTACCGCCGCCAGGCCGGCGAGCAGCATGCTCAGGTAGAGGTTCTGACCGCGACCCAGGAGGACCTTTTTCAGCAGGCTCAGCAACACGGCGGCGGGCAGGATGGCGGCGCAGGCCATGTCATCGGCGCCGTTGACGATGCCAAAGGCCAGGGCCACCAGGCCCACCAGCAGGTGCTGGGCCCAGCCCCGCAGGGGCGAGCGCAGACCCTCGATCTCCCGCAGGCGCTGGCGGATCTGGTCGGGGCTGGGGCGGTCGATCTCCAGCCGCCGGATCAGCTGGCTGACGGCGATCAAGACCGCGATGTTGAAGGTGACGAAGGCCCCACGCCGTTCCACCCGGGTGTGGAAATGCTGGCCCTGGATGTCGGTGATCATCAGGCCGTCGTACTCGATCAGGACCTGGATCTCGTCGCCGCCCAGGTAGTTCTTCAGGGCGTGGACGCTGTCGATCACCCGCTGCACCGTGGCGCCGTGCAAAAAGAGCAGCTTGCCCAACTGCAGATAGAGGCCGATGAAGCGTCGGGGGTGGTATGGAACCGGGGTCGCGGTGGTCATGGGTGGCGAGGGATGCGGAGGGGAGGGCGTGCCCGTCAGGGGCGGCGAACCGTCAGGCAGGCGGGGGTGAAGAGGCTGGCGGTGAAGTATAGTGGACCCGGTACCGGTTTTTATAAGGGTTCCCAGTGATTGAGCGGGAGATCGTCTTGCGCGATTTCACGCCCTCCCCGCGATCGCTTGACAGGGCAATACTCGCCAGTCTCTGATTAGCGCCCGGACCGACTGGCGAGCCAGCCGGCTCCGGACATCAGTTGGCGGTAAACCCAGCCCTTCCTGACCTGCGACGCCCACGGCGGTGAGCCCATGTTGAGACTCTTACATTCCATTTTTGGTGGCCGTGAAGAGCGCGGCCGCTATCCCGCCTCCCTGATCGAACTGGCCACCGAGCGGGTGGTGGAAGGCACGGACCCCCGGTTGCGGGCCCTGTCCGGCCTAGCCCGGCGGCTGCATGACCCCATCGTCAAGTCCATCGACCACGTCATCGGGGTGGTGAAGGACATCCATGGCTTCCTGGAGGTGAACGCCGCCGCCCATGGCGCCGACCCGCGACTGGGCGCCTTGTTCGCCTCCGCGGAGAGCATGTTCGACATCTTGGGGCGGGACCAGGCCCTGCGGGAATATCTCGACAGTTCCGAGGGGCGGGGGGCGTGGCAGGTCTTTGGCCTGCTCATGGCGGACCGGATGGAGCGTAACGTCCTGGGGCTGGATCTGGTGGGAGACCAGATCCGCCGCGACGTGGCCCAGGTCGTGGTCAGTTTCGTCAATCATCGGCTTCTGGAGCCCAACGTGAGGGAGGAGGAGGGGCGTCGCCAACTGATGCGTCGCGCCTTCGATTTTCTCCTGACCCAGGCCCTGGACCGGATCAGCGAGGTCAAGCTGGAACGGGCCGACCTGACCCGGCAGCGGGACCTGCTGCGGCGCAAGCTCAGCGCCCTGGAAAATGGCGGCTGGGGCTTCAAACCGCTCGATCCGCAACACCCGGACCTGGCCACGCTCATGGCCGAACTGGATGAGGTCACGGGCCAACTGGAGGAGCTGGGACCGGATCAGGAGATCCTGGAGGCCCACCTCGAAATTGTCATCGAGGTCCTTGACAATCCCGGGCAGCATCTGTGGGTGGAACCGATCACCCTCTATCTCGATGCCATGAACATCGTCCGGGAACCGAAAGATGCCGCCGCCCGCCGCCTGGATTTCCTGGAGTTTCGCGGCGGCCGCGGCCAGCGGGCCGTCACCTTGCCCATCTCGCTCCAGCCGGCCCTGTTGCCCGCCCGGGAGGATTTCCTGGCGGCCCTGGACCGTTATTACTGAACCGCGTGAAGGCCACGGCAATGTTTCTCCTTATCAGGGGTGTGGCGCGCTTCCTCCTGACAGGTAACGTGAAAAGCACGGCAAATTACCATCTTCAATGGGTTGTCTCGATTCCTCATGACGGTTGACCCTGCTCCGCCCGCAAAGTCCCTGGAAACCATCCCATGCCCATGAAGACCCGCTTGCGGTTGCTGGGGGCCATACTGCTTTTTGCCCTCCTCGCGATCGCCGTGGCGGTATGGCTGTGGCGGACCGGCCTTGACCTGACCGTGCTGCCCCAGGGCGTGCTCGGCCTGGTCACCAAACAGGACCTGCCGGCGGGCTTCGCCCAGGGCAACGGCCGTCTGGAGGCCACTGAGGTCGACGTGGCGACCAAGATCCCGGGGCGGTTGCTGGAGGTGCGGGTGCGGGAGGGCGACCGGGTGGCGGCGGGCCAGGTGGTGGCGGTGCTGGACACCGCCTCCCTGGAGGCGCAGCGCCGCCAGGCCGAGGCGGAGCAGCGCCGGGCCGAGCAGGAACGGGAGCAGGGCCTGGCGGTGGGGGACCAGCGCGCCAGCGAGCTCGACTATGCCCGCCGCGAGCTGGCCCGGCTGGAACGCCTGGCCAGCTCGGGCAAGTTCGTCGCCGAGGACCAGTTGGATCAGGCCCGCACCAAGGCGCGGACCGCCGAGGCCGCCCTGCGGGCGGCGCGGATCCAGGTCGTCGCCGCCGAGGCGGCGATCGCCGCGGCCCAGGCCAGCAGCGAGCGCGTCGCCGTGGATATCGCCGACAGCACGCTGCGCGCCCCCCGCGCCGGTCGGGTCCTCTATCGGCTGGCGGAGGCCGGCGAGGTCCTGGGGAGCGGCGGCAAGGTCCTGACCCTGCTCGACCTCACCGACGTCTATCTGGTGATCTTTCTGCCGGCGCCGGCGGCGGGCCGCGTCCCCCTCGGCGGCGAGGCCCGGATCGTGCTGGATGCCGCCCCCGAGTACGTGATCCCCGCCAGCGTTTCCTTCGTTGCCCCGCGCGCCCAGTTCACCCCCAAGCAGGTCGAGACCCAGAGCGTGCGTGAGCAACTGGCCTTTCGCGTCAAGGTCCAGATCGCCCCGGAGCTCCTGGCCCGCTACGAGTCCCTGGTCAAGACCGGCCTCCCCGGCGTCGCCCATGTCCGGCTCGACCCCGACGCCCCCTGGCCGGCGACGCTGACCAGCCGGTTGCCGCCGGAGCCGGTGCCGGTGCCGGATAGGGTCCCGACCCACCCTCGGGAGCCCTGAGCTGCCCTCGTCCCCCGTCGTCCGCCTCAGGGAGCTGAGTCACACCTACGGCAAGGTGCGGGCCCTGGCGGGGGTGAGCCTGGAACTGCCCGCCGGCGCCGTCTGCGGGCTGATCGGCCCGGACGGGGTCGGCAAGTCCACCCTCCTGGGGCTCATCGCCGGGGTGCGGCGGATCCAGACCGGCCGGGTCGAGGTCCTGGGCCAGGACCTGCGCCGGCCCGCCGGGCGGGGGCGGGTGGTGGAGCGCATCGCCTACATGCCCCAGGGTCTGGGGCGCAACCTCTATCCCAGCCTGTCGATCCGCGAGAACCTGGACTTCTTCGGCCGGCTCTTTGGTCAGGACCGGGCCACCCGGGCGGCGCGCATCGCCGAGTTGACCCAGGCCACGGGCCTCGCCCCCTTCGCCGATCGCCCCGCCATGAACCTCTCCGGGGGCATGAAGCAGAAGCTGGGGCTGTGCTGCGCCCTGATTCACGAGCCGGACCTGCTGATCCTGGATGAGCCCACCACGGGCGTGGACCCCCTGTCCCGCCGTCGCTTCTGGGAGCTGATGGACCGCCTGCGCCAGCGCCGCCCGGACCTGAGCGTGCTGGTCTCCACCGCCTACATGGAGGAGGCGGCCCGCTTCGACTTCCTGGTGGCGATGGACGCGGGCCAGGTCCTGGCCCAGGGCCACCTGGCAGATCTCCAGGCCCGCACCGGGGAGCGGGACCTGGAGGCGATCTTCGTCTCCCTGCTGCCGGCGGCCAAGCGCGGTGACCATCGCCGCCTGGTCGTTCCCCCCCGCGATACCGCCGCGGATGGCGATCCGGCGATCCGCGCCCGGGGGCTTGGCCGCCGCTTTGGCGACTTCACCGCCGTGGAGGGGGTCAGCCTCGACATCCATCCCGGGGAGATCTTTGGCTTTCTCGGCTCCAACGGCTGCGGCAAGACGACCACCATGCGCATGCTGACCGGCCTGCTGCCGGCCAGTGCCGGCCAGGCCTGGGTCTTCGGTCAGCCGGTGGAGGCCGAGGACGCGGCCCTGCGCCAGCGCCTGGGGTTCATGTCCCAGTCCTTCTCCCTCTATGGGGAGCTCAGCGTGCGGCGCAACCTGGATCTCCACGCCCGGCTCTATCGCTTGCCCGCCGGGCGCATTCCCCAGCGCATCGCGGAACTGGCGGCGCGCTTCGGGCTGGAACCCTATCTCGAGGCCCGCGCCGAGGAGCTGCCCCTCGGCATGCGCCAGCGCCTGTCCCTCGCCGTGGCGGTGATCCACGCCCCGGAATTGCTCATCCTCGACGAGCCCACCTCTGGCGTCGACCCCATCGCCCGGGATCGCTTCTGGGAGGAGCTCGTCGCCCTGTCCCGGGGGCAGGGCGTCACGCTCTTCATCTCCACCCATTTCATGAACGAGGCGGAGCGCTGCGACCGCCTTTCCCTGATGCACGCCGGGCGCGTCCTGGCCCAGGGGACGCCGGCGGAGCTCAAGGCCGCCCAGGGGGTGGCGACCCTGGAGGAGGCCTTCATCGCCTATATGGAACAAGAGGGTGGCGCGGATGGTGAGGTCGCGACCCAGCTTCCGGCCAGCGTTGAGGCGGCTGGTGAGGTCGGGGGTGAAGGGGCGAGGGCAGGCTTGGCAGCCGCGCTGACCAGAAAGGGTGAGGTGGGCGATGAAATCGGGGGTAATGCCGGGGATGCGCCATGGGTCGAGGCAAGGGAGAAGGCAAGAGATGAGGCAGATGGCGAACCGGCTGTGGGCCAGTCTGGAGGGGAGACGGAGTTTGAACCGGCGGGAGGGAAAAGGGGTGACGCAGGGGTGGCCGGACGAGCGCCGCTACCTCGCTCGTGCCGACCGCATCGTTTTTCCCTTCGTCGCCTCTGGGCCTATTCCCGGCGTGAGGGGGCGGAGCTGGTGCGCGATCCCATCCGTCTAGCCTTCGCCCTCCTCGGACCGGTGCTGCTCATGATCGCCATGGGCTTTGGCATCTCCTTCGATGTGGACGGCATCGCCTTCGCCGTCCTCGACCGTGACCGCACCCCGGCCAGTCGCGCCTACCGGGAACAGTTTGCCGGCACCCCCTGGTTCGCCGAGCAAGCCCCCCTGGTGGACGAGGCCGATCTGCGGCGGCGGATGGCCAGCGGGCGTTTGGCCCTGGCCATCGAGATCCCCTCGGGCTTCGGCCGCGACCTCAAGCGAGGGGCGCGACCGGAGGTCAGTCTCCTCATCGACGGCGCCATCCCCTTCCGTGGCGATACCATCCGCGGTTACGTGGAGGGCGTGCATCGGCACTATCTGGAGACCCTCGCCCTGGGCCAATCCGCTCCCTCGGCGCCTGGAGCCCCATCAGCGGCCGCAGCCACGTCAGCGGTCGGATCTACATCAGCGCCTGGCGCGATATCAGTGCCTGACGCGCCGCCCTCAGGTGCCGGGATCGGGACGCTGGCAGCTCCGGTGGAGATCGAGACCCGCTTCCGATTCAACCAGGATTTCAAGAGCGTCTATGCCATGGTGCCGGGGATCCTGATGCTGCTGCTGATCATGATCCCGGCCACCATGACGGCGGTGGGGGTGGTCCGGGAGAAGGAACTGGGCTCCATCATCAATCTCTACGCCACCCCGACCAGGGGCCTGGAGTTTCTGCTGGGGAAGCAGTTGCCTTACCTCGGCCTGGCGCTGCTGAGCTACCTGCTGCTGTTGCTGATGGCCCTCTGGCTGTTCCGCGTGCCTTTGACCGGCAGCCCGGGCGCCCTCAGCCTGGGGGCGGCGCTGTTCGTCTTCGCCACTACCGGCCTCGGCCTGCTCATGTCGACCTTCATGCGCACCCAGATTGCCGCGGTCTTCGGCACCGCCATCGTCAGCACCATCCCCACCATCCTGTTTTCCGGCATGCTGGTGCCGGTCTCTTCCCTGACCGGCGCTGCGCGCTTCATGGGGTATGGCTTCCCCAGCGCCTGGTTCAACCACGTTAGCGTCGGCACCTTCACCAAGGGGCTGGAAACGGGAGATCTATGGCTGGATTATGGGGTCCTTGGGGCCTTCGGTCTCGGTTTCCTGCTGGTCGGCCTGGCCTTGCTGCGGACCCAGGAGCGCTGAGGGCGCCGCCCAGAGCGCCGCGATTTGCTTCAGTGCGGGTGAATGTAAAAAGTGCTTGACCATATCAGAATACACTAATATTCTATACACCCATGGACGGCGCAGACAGCACATAAGACGCCGCCCCTTGCTGCCAACAGAAACAACAAGTCGGAGAACATCTGAAATGAAAAAGCTTGCTACCGCCGCCGCCATCGCCGCCCTGCTGGGTGCTTCCGCTTCCGCTTCCGCCTTCTGGGGCGGCCCAGGCTGGGGTGGCCCGGGTTGGGGTAACGGCGGAAACGACTGGTGGAACGACATGTTCGGTGACGGCTATGGCGACTTCAACATGAACATGTCCGGTGGCGGGCGTGGTTGGGGCCGCGGTTACAACCGTTATCGTGACAACTATGGCTACGGCTATGGCCCCTACTGGGGTGGCCCCTACGGCTACGCCCCCTACGGCGCGCCCTACGCCCCCTATGCCCCGCCCGCTCCTCCGGCCGCTCCCGCCGCTGAGGCCAAGTAAGCAGCCACCGGCCGCTCAGGCCGGGTGAGATAAGGAACGATCGGACACAGGGAGGTGTCCGCTGACCCCGATTCGCTCCAGTGGCGGATCGGGGTTTTCGTTTGTAGGGTCAACCCGCATCCTTTCGGCTTCCCCGGGTCGGGTGGCGTTTGGAGATTCTTCCCGGGGAGCTTTCGCGTTCTTAAGGCACTTCAGGCATCGAAGCGGTAATGCTTCTCCACCGGTTCCAGCACCTCCCAGACGCAGGACAGACCAGCCGGGAAGGTGATGAGGTCACCGCGTTGGAACTCACGTCCCGCTCCAACCTCCGGGGTCACCCGAAAACGGCCGCGCAGGACATAGCAGGTTTCGGTCTGGTCGTAGTGCCAGGAAAAGGTGGCGACCTCCTTGCGCCAGATTGGCCAGTATTCGACCCCCAGCACCTCCAGCTTGGCGGGTGAGGGTTTGTGCTCGCAAAGGATTTCCAAGTCATCGTGCTGACTCATGGTGGGGTCTCCGGGGAAGATGGATGTGTGCCAACCGGCCGCAGTTTGTCCGCGATGCCCGGCATTCTCGGGGCGCCCCGGGACCGGATCAAGCCGCGGCGATCCGATTGGCAAGAGCAGGGGGGCATCGAGTGGCTACCGACCCTTCCCGGGCATCCGATCACGCCACGTCGATCCGGTCGGCCGCTTTGCGGAGAGTTGCCTTCTCATCCAGGCCAGGAGCCCATGAGCCCATGAGCCCATGAGCCCAGGAGCCAAAGGGTATCGCTTGCGCCGCACCCCGCCAGTGACCGAAACTCGGCTCATGAACCAAGATCTCGAAGAACTGGCGGCGGCCCTGGGCCAGCGCCTCATGCAATCCGGGCTGATGCTCGCCACGGCGGAATCCTGTACCGGTGGCTGGATCGCCCAGGTCGTGACCGGGGTGGCGGGTTCGAGCGCCTGGTTTGACCGGGGCTTCGTGACCTACAGCAACCAGGCCAAAGAGGAGATGCTGGGGGTGGACGGTACTACCCTGGCGGCGCATGGGGCGGTCAGCGCCCCGGTGGTGACGGCGATGGCAACGGGCGCCCTGGCGCGCAGCCAGGCCCGGGTCGCGGTGGCGATCAGCGGCATCGCCGGTCCCGGGGGTGGCAGCGCGGAAAAGCCGGTGGGCACCGTCTTCATCGCCTGGGCCTTGGCGGGACAACCGCCGCGGGTGCGGCGTCTGCAACTGCCCGGCGATCGCGAGGCGGTGCGCCACCAGACCGTCCGCATCGCCCTGGAGGGACTGCTGGAGGTGCTTGGTGGCGGTGGCTGAGGGGCCTTTTTGCGCCATTGAATAAGCAGCGATGCAGCCGCAACCGAGGGATCGGGTCTTGGTGCCAACTCCGCCCATCCCATTCCCGTCCCGTCCCGTCCCGTCCCGTCCCGTCCAGGCACGAGGTCGCAGACTCTCTGTAGAACAGAATGTTGCACACATGAACTTGTATCGACCGAGCGGACCTGGGCGGATTTACGATTCAGGCCAGTGGTTCGTTAGCGGTGGCTGACCGGCTCTTTTTCGCCCTCTGGCCCGCAGAGGCCCAGCGCTTGGCCCTGGCCCGGGTGCAGGCCGGACTTACGGGGTCCATGAACCCTGCGGGCCGACCCGCGGTGGATGCCGCGAATCGGGACGCGATCGCCGCCGGGCAAATCCAAACCCATCCGGCCGGACCACAGTTCCATGGACGCCTGACCCACCCCGAAGACATCCACCTCACCCTGGTGTTTCTGGGCGCCATCTCCGCGGAGCAGCGCCGTTGCGCCGAGGCCGCCGCCGGACGGGTACGTTCCCCGGTCTTCGAACTGACCCTGGACCGGGTTGGTTCCTTCCCCCGGGCGCGGGTGGTCTGGTGCGGCACGGACCGGGCGCCGGCGCCTCTCGACCACCTGGTCACAAGCCTGCGCGACGAACTGCGGGACTGTGGCGTGCCCCTCGACTCCCGCCCCTTTGCCCCCCACGCCACCCTGGCGCGCAACGCCCGACCCCTGACGGCACGCCCCTTGGACCGGCCCATCCACTGGCCGGTCGAGGCCTTTGTCCTGGCTTATGGTCGGGAGGGGCCCCCACCGCGCTATCGCATCCTGCGATGCTGGCCCCTGGTCCTGCCATGGCCCTGTGGGGCTTCGGGGCTACCATGACGCCGCTCAAGCGCTATGCGATACTTCCCCCCCTTTAATTATTCCCGGCCCCGTGCCTGACCGCCCGGCGAGGGCAAACCCCAGACAGGAGCAACGATGGACGAAAATCGCAAGAAGGCCCTGGCCGCCGCCCTGAGCCAGATCGAGAAGCAGTTTGGCAAGGGCTCGGTCATGCGCATGGGCGATGCCGGCGCGGTGCGCAATGTGGAAGTCATCTCCACCGGCTCCCTGGGCCTGGACATCGCCCTCGGCGTGGGTGGTGTCCCCAAGGGCCGGGTGGTGGAGATCTACGGGCCCGAGTCCTCGGGCAAGACCACCCTGACCCTGCACATCATCGCCGAGGCCCAGAAGCTGGGCGGTACCTGCGCCTTCGTCGATGCCGAGCACGCCCTGGACCCCGTTTACGCCAAGTGCCTGGGCGTCAACATGGACGAACTGCTGGTATCCCAGCCGGATACCGGTGAACAGGCCCTGGAGATCACCGACATGCTGGTGCGCTCCGGGGCGGTGGACGTGGTGGTGGTGGACTCGGTGGCGGCCCTGACCCCCAAGGCCGAGATCGAGGGCGAGATGGGCGACTCCCACGTCGGCCTCCAGGCGCGCCTCATGTCCCAGGCCCTGCGCAAGCTCACCGGCAACATCAAGCGCTCCAACTGCCTGGTGGTCTTCATCAACCAGATCCGCATGAAGATCGGGGTCATGTTCGGCAGCCCGGAGACCACCACCGGCGGCAACGCCCTCAAGTTCTACGCCTCCGTGCGCCTCGACATCCGCCGTATCGGCTCCATCAAGAAGGGCGAGGAGGTCATCGGCAACGAGACCAAGGTCAAGGTGGTCAAGAACAAGGTCGCGCCCCCCTTCAAGCAGGCCGAGTTCGACATCCTCTACGGCGAGGGTGTCTCCCGGGAGGGTGAGATCATCGACCTGGGCGCCCAGCACGGCATCATCGACAAGTCCGGCGCCTGGTACAGTTATGGTGGCACCCGCATCGGCCAGGGCAAGGACAATGTCCGCGTCTATCTCAAGGAGAATCCGGCCATGGCCGCCGAGATCGAGGCCAAGATCCGCGAAAAGCTGCTGCCGGCGGCCGATGCCGCCGCCCCCGCGGAGCCACTGGAGATCCTGGCGGGCGAGTGATGCGCGTACCCGGCATTCGCCAGGCCGCGCGTTTTCCACTAAACCCCTGGCGGTCTTCGGCCTCCAAGATTTCCATGCGCGGCTGTTGGTTGAACGCTATTTATCCCCTGGTCGCCGAATATCCGCATTGCCAGGAGGGAGTAAGGGATGCGTTGAGCACTATATCTAGACGACGCACTTCACTTTTCAGCATCGAGGAGGAGGGTCGGGGGGCGTCTGGTGGGGGTGTCAACCGCATGGATGCGGTTGCCAAGCCTACAGGGACGTATTCACGGCGTCCCCCGCCAGACGCCACCCGACCCGAGGAAACCGAATATTTGTGCGCGATGCAAATATCCCCTGGTCGCCACCAGTCCCCGGCGGGGATGAGGCGGAATCTAATCCCGAACTGCCCATGATGGATGATGCGGCGGGCCAGTTGCCCGAGGAAAACGCGATCCGGGATCGGGCCATGCGCCTCCTTGCCAGCCGGGAACACAGCCGCCTGGAACTGGAGCGTAAGCTGCGGGCCAAGGGCTTTGAAGGCGCAGCCGTCGCCCGGGCCCTGGATGACCTGATCGAAAGCGATCTGGTGAGCAACGAGCGCATGGCGGAGGCCTATGTCACCGCCCGTGCGCGCAAAGGTATTGGTCCTCAACGCCTGCGTCAGGAACTGCGCGAACGTGGGGTGGAGAACGACCTGATCGCCCCGCTCCTCGACCGGGACGCCGAGGATTGGGCGGAACGCCTCGCCCAGGTGGCGGAGAAGAAATTCGGCCCGGAACCAGCCGCAGACCCCAAGGAACTGGCACGTCGGGCCCGATTCCTGGAGTATCGCGGCTTTCCGTCGGATCTCGTCCGCCGTTACCTGCGCGGTGATTTGAGTTGAGTCAGTGGTTGCCTTCCCCGCGTGCCGGGTAAGGTGGATAGTCCGCATTGGCACAGCAAGCCGGGCCAGCAGGGGGCAGTGCGCTGGCCCGAGCCAAGTCACCCAAGTGGTCTGAGTGGCTAAACCTGATTAAACAATGAGTTTCACGTCATGAAGAGCAGTGCCGAGCTGAGAGTCAGCTTCCTTGATTACTTTGCCAGCCACGGCCACCAAGTGGTGCCCAGCAGCCCTCTGGTGCCGGCCAACGACCCGACCCTGCTGTTCACCAACGCCGGCATGGTCCAATTCAAGGATGTCTTCCTGGGTCGCGACAAGCGCCCCTACCACCGCGCCGCCAGCTCCCAGCGTTGCGTCCGTGCCGGCGGTAAGCACAACGATCTGGAGAACGTCGGCTACACCGCCCGCCATCACACCTTTTTCGAGATGCTGGGCAATTTCAGCTTTGGTGACTATTTCAAGCACAACGCCATCCGCTACGCCTGGGAGTACCTCACCGAGGTCCTCGCCATCCCCCCGGAGCGCCTCTGGGTCACCGTCTATCAGGACGACGACGAGGCCGCCGCCATCTGGCTGGACGAGGTCGGCGTCGACCCCAACCGCTTCTCCCGCTGCGGTGAGAAGGACAATTTCTGGGCCATGGGCGACACCGGCCCCTGCGGCCCCTGCTCCGAGATCTTCTACGACCATGGCCCCGAGGTCCCTGGCGGTCCCCCCGGTTCGCCGGAGGCCGACGGCGATCGCTACATCGAGATCTGGAACCTGGTCTTCATGCAGTTCGACCGCGACCCCAGCGGCAAGCTCAGCCCCCTGCCCAAGCCCTCGGTGGACACCGGCATGGGCCTGGAGCGCCTGGCGGCGGTCATGCAGGGCGTCCACAGCAACTACGAGATCGACCTCTTCGCCCGGCTCATCGCCGCCGCCGCCGAGCTGACCGGGGCCCCCGACCGGGACTCCAAGGCCCTGCGGGTCATCGCCGACCACATCCGCTCCGCCGCCTTCCTCATCGTCGATGGCGTCACCCCGGGCAACGAGGGGCGGGGCTATGTCCTGCGCCGCATCATCCGCCGCGCCATCCGCCACGGCTACCAGCTTGGGCAGCAGCAGCCCTTTTTTTACCGGCTGGTCGCCCCCCTGGCGGCGGAGATGGGCGTGGCCTTCCCCGAGCTGCCCAAGGCCCAGGAGCGGGTGGCCCATGTCCTCAAGCTGGAGGAGGAGCGCTTCGCCGAGACCCTGGAGCAGGGCCTGCGCATCCTCGATCAGGCCGTGGCTGGTCTCAGCGGCGACGTCATCCCCGGCGAGACCCTCTTCAAGCTCTACGACACCTATGGCTTCCCCGTCGATCTGACCGCCGACATCGCCCGGGAGCGGGGCCTGGGCATCGACAGCGCCGGCTTCGACCGGGAGATGGCCCGCCAGAAGGAGCGCGCCCGCGCCGCCAGCCAGTTCGGCGCCGCCTATGGCGCCGGCCTGCGCCTGGAGGGCGAGACCTGCTTCACCGGCTACGAGCACCTGGAGGACCGCGCCCACGTCACCGGCCTCTATCGTGGCGAGACGGCGGTGGAGGCCCTGGAGTCGGGCGAGGAGGGCATGGTCATCCTGGACCAGACCCCCTTCTACGCCGAGTCCGGCGGCCAGGTCGGTGATCGCGGCTGGCTCACCGGCGAGCGGGTGCGACTGACGGTGCGCAATACCCAGAAGCTGGGTGGGGACGTCTTCGGCCACCTGTGCCGGGTGGAGGAGGGCCGGCTGACGGTCGGCGACGTGGTGGAGGCCCGGGTGGATGCCGAGCGGCGCCAGGCCACCGCCCTCAACCACTCCGCCACCCACCTGATGCACGCCGCCCTGCGCCAGATCCTGGGCGACCACGTCCAGCAGAAGGGCTCCCTGGTGGACCCGGAGCGGCTGCGCTTCGACTTCTCCCACTTCGAACCGGTCAGCCGCGAGCAGTTGCGCGCCATCGAGCGCCTGGTCAATCAGCAGATCCGCGCCAACCATGAGGTCGAGACCCGCCTCATGGCCCTGGAGGAGGCCAAGGCCAGCGGCGCCATGGCCCTGTTCGGCGAGAAATACGCCGACCAGGTGCGGGTGCTGCGCATGGGTGACTTCTCCACTGAGCTGTGCGGCGGCACCCATGTCCAGGCGGTGGGGGACATCGGCCTGTTCAAGATCCTCAGCGAGGGCGGCGTCGCGGCCGGAGTGCGGCGCATCGAGGCCACCACCGGGGCCAATGCCCTGGCGGCGGTGGAGGCGGACGAGGAGCGCCTGCTGCGCCTGGCCAGCCTGGTCAAGGGCGGTCGCGAGGACCTGGATGACAAGGTCGCCGCCCTGCTGGAGCGCGCCAAGCGCCTGGAGAAGGAACTGGCCGATCTCAAGGCCAAGGCCGCCGGCGCCGCGGGCGCCGACCTGGCCGCCCAGGCGGAGGAGATTGGCCAGGGCATCAAGGTCCTGGCGGCCCGTCTGGAGGGCGCCGATCCCAAAGCCTTGCGCGAGGCCCTGGACCGGCTCAAGGACAAGCTGGGCTCCGCCGTCATCCTGCTCGCCACCGAGCAGGAGGGTAAGGTGAGCTTGATCGCCGGGGTGACCAAGGACCTCACCGGGCGCTTCCAGGCCGGCGACCTGATCCGCGAGGCCGCGGCCCAGGTTGGAGGCAAGGGCGGCGGTCGGCCGGACATGGCACAGGCCGGGGGCAACGATCCCGCCGGCTTGCCGGCGGCCCTGGCCCTGGCCAAGGAGTGGGCACGGGCGCGGGCGGCGGCCTAGTTTGGTCAGGGACGACCCGGGCGCGGTGCGCGCCCGGTCCTCCCCATCGAAGCCGGAAGCTGAAATGCGATCTGTATATTTCAGTCTCGGCTAATTTTCCTCTATCATCCGTCGGCTGTAGCGGTTTTCGGCCAAGTAGCCCCGCCGCGCCAGGCCCCGCCGCGGGCCTTGGTGCTGCTCGCGGCCTGGCTTGGCTACCGGTTCGGCATCCCAGACTTTGCAATGACCTAAGGAGAGTGCCATGGCGCTCATTGTTCAAAAATATGGCGGCACCTCCGTCGGCAGCGTGGAGCGTATCCAGAACGTTGCCCAGCGGGTGAAGCGCTGGCGCGATCAGGGCGATCAGGTGGTGGTGGTCGTCTCCGCCATGTCCGGCGAGACCGATCGGCTCATCGGCCTGGCCAAGGCCATCCAGAATCCACCCAATCCCCGGGAGTTGGATGTCATCATGGCTACCGGCGAACAGGTCACCATCGGCCTGCTGGCCATGGCCCTCGACGGCATCGGCTGTCCTTCCCGCTCCTACACCGGCGGCCAGGTTCAGGTCCTCACCGACAGTGCCCATAACAAGGCGCGCATCCGCGATATCGAGGGCGCCAACATCCGGGCCGATCTGGATGCCGGGCGCGTCGTGGTCGTCGCGGGTTTCCAGGGCGTCGACGAGCAGGGCAACATCACCACCCTGGGGCGCGGCGGCTCCGATACCTCCGCCGTGGCCGTGGCCGCCGCCCTGAGCGCCGACGAGTGCCAGATCTACACCGACGTGGATGGGGTCTACACCACCGATCCGCGCGTGGAGCCCCGCGCCCGCAAGCTCGACCGCATCACCTTCGAGGAGATGCTCGAGATGGCCAGCCTCGGCTCCAAGGTCCTGCAGATCCGTTCCGTGGAGTTTGCGGGTAAGTACAAGGTCCCATTGCGCGTGCTCTCCAGCCTGGAAGAGGGCGAAGGCACGCTGATTTCACTCGAGGAGGACGCCGTGGAACAAGCGGTCATTTCCGGTATTGCATTCGCCCGCGACGAGGCCAAGCTCACCATCCTGGGGGTCCCGGACCAGCCGGGGGTGGCCTACAAGATCCTGGGTCCCATCGCGGACGCCAACATCGAAGTGGATATGATCATCCAGAACATCGCCGCCGACGAGGCGACGACGGACTTCACCTTCACCGTCCACCGCAACGACTACCAGCGCGCCCTGGCGATCCTCAAGGACACCGCCGAGGCCATGGCCGCCCGCCAGGTGACCGGTGACGATCGCATCGCCAAGATTTCCATCGTCGGCGTTGGCATGCGCTCCCATGCCGGCATCGCCAGCAAGATGTTCGCCGCCCTGGCCAAGGAGGGGATCAACATCCGCATGATCTCCACCTCCGAGATCAAGATTTCCGTGGTCGTCGACGAAAAATACCTGGAACTGGCCGTTCGTGCCCTGCATAGCGCCTTCGAGCTCGACAAGACGGCCTGATCGCCGATGTTGGGCCCCAAATTGGTGCATTCCGGGGGAGAATTGCTCCGATGGTGGTGGCTTCCGCCGTAAAAAACCTTTTGGGAGTATCTGGCTATTGCTAAAATTCAATTATCACGGAGTCGTATCCAGGTCTCCGTGTCTATCGCTTCGCGGTTCCAGCGCTTGAGCCGGCCCTGCCGCTCCTCGCCGTTCCTGGTCCGCGTTCTGGATAATGGACTGTAAGGGAGAGAACGCGAAATGTTGATACTTACGAGACGGGTCGGCGAGACCCTCATGATCGGTGACGAAGTCACCGTCACGGTACTTGGCGTCAAGGGCAATCAGGTGCGGATCGGCGTCAATGCCCCGCGTGACGTTGCCGTCCACCGCGAGGAGATCTATGAGCGCATCAAGCGCGAGCAGGCCGGCCAGGCCAACTTGACCGAAAGCGACAGCGAAGACGACCTCGATTAGGGCTAGCACCCTGTGGCGGGCGGGGCTATAATTTGCCCCCTTGAATCGCCCGCCGATTTTCTGGAGAGATGGCCGAGAGGCTGAAGGCGCTCCCCTGCTAAGGGAGTATGGGGCTTGAAACTCCATCGAGGGTTCGAATCCCTCTCTCTCCGCCA
>JAHDND010000241.1 GCA_018435665.1 Candidatus Thiosymbion sp.
ACGCCCGATCTGGCTCAGGTGCGGGCCTCCGAGGCCCTAATCTCCACCTTCGACGTGCAGAACATGCCCTCCGAGGCCCTGCTTTGGCAGACCGGCTATCTCACCTTCACCGGCTCGCGCCGAATCGGCGCGCGCTGGGAGCACCAACTGGGCTATCCCAATCTCGAAGTCGAATCCGCCCTGAACGATGCCCTGCTCAAGGGCCTGATGGGCGACGCCATGCAGGCCGAGCGCGCCGTCAGTCGGCTCTATGATGTCCTGGTCGCCGCCGACTTCGAGGCCCTGCGCCAGCATGTCGCCAGCCTGTTCGCCGCCATCCCCCACCACTGGCATGACGGCAATGACCTGGCTCGCTTCGAGGGCTTCTACGCTAGCGTCTTTTACAGCCACCTGGCCGCCCTGGGGCTGGACCTGGTACCGGAGGACGCCAGTCATCACGGCCGCCTCGACCTGCGCCTGCGCTTCAACGGCCGGATCTGGCTGTTCGAGTTCAAGGTGGTGGAACTGGCCCCGGAGGGAGCGGCCTTGCCGCAGATCAAGGCCAGGGGCTACGCCGACAAATACCGCGCCGAGGGGCTGCCGATCCATCTGATCGGCATCGAGTTCAGCCGCGAGCGGCGGTCCCTGGTGGGGTTCGAGGTGGAGACCCTCCGCTGTCCATAAAGCCCATCCGTTGTCCATAAAGCCCCTCCCCTGTACATGAAACCGTTGTCCGGAAAGACCGGTTCCGACATGCCCGACCGCCTGGCCCAGCCGCCCGATAGGGGTAACCCATGAGTCCGGTAATCATGCACGCCGGCATCCTGACTTTACCGCAACCTGGCATCCCGACATGCCGCAAATCGGCCGCCTGTTGGGGTAACCCTTCCATCCCGGAGACCCGATACCCATGCCCGGGGACCCAAGGGTCCCAAGGGACCTTGCCGTCCCGGCGGGCCTTGGGGTATGGTGCGGGCATGAAATTTTCCCAAGCAGATCCCGGCGACGGCTACCTGATCGAGGCTTACGGGCCCGGGCGCATCCAGATCGACGGCCGGATTTTCAGCGTCGGGCTCATCCTGAGCCCCCGGCAACTGGTCCCGGAATGGGGGCCGGCCCGGGCCGAGGACCTGACCGCGACGCACCTGGAGGCTCTGCTGGCCCTGGACCCCCAGGTCATTCTCCTCGGCACCGGCGCCCGACAGGTCTTCCCGCCCGCCGCCCTCCTGGCCAGCGTCTTCAAGCGGGGCATCGGCCTCGAGGTCATGGATACGGGCGCCGCCTGCCGTACCTACAACATCCTCATGGGCGAGGGTCGCCAGGTGGTGGCGGGGCTCTTGCCGATCTAAATGTAAATGTTGCTCAGGGTTTTGAGTCCCTGACCATGATCCGGCACGAACTCGTCAATCGCTTTTCCCATCGGCACGCCCCGCAGGGTTTCGTCCCCACCCTGAGGACGAAGGCCTTGGCGGATGACCTTTAAACCAACTTCTTCCGCCTGCATCCCTGATTCCGCTTCGCCACCGGTGTTCCTCCGGATATCGCCAGCTCGCTAGCCCCCTCTTCCCGCATCCCTGAAACTGCTTGACCAGGAGCCGCGCCCTCATGGAACGTCGCATGATTCTGTCGATCCTCGCCGCCGCCGTCCTGGGCTTCGTGGGGATCATGCTCTTGCTGCCCGAGGAGCGGGCGGAGGACCCGACCCCGCGCCTGCCCTGGCAGGTGGAGCAGGATGCGCAGGGTCGGACCCGGGTCTTTGGCTTCACCCTGGGGGAGACGCCGCTGAGCGAGGTCCAGCGGGTCTTCGCCGAGCCGGGGGAGATCAATCTGTTCGCCCGGCTGGATGCCAACCAGCAGGCGACGGATTTCGCGGTGGAGGCCTACTTCGAGCAGATCTACCTCAACCGCCTGCGCGGCGATTTCGTCATCGGTCTTCAGGCGGACGCGGCAACCCTGGCGCCCATGTTCGAGCGGGGTCTGCGGATCAGTCAGTTGGGCAGCGGGGCCAAGAAGGTGGAACTGGACCCGGCGGACATCGGCTCCCTGGCGGCCTTGCCCATCGCCAGCATCACTTATTTGCCCTGGAAATCCCTGGATACGGAGATCGTGACTCAGCGCTTCGGCACCCCGGCTGAACAGCGGGTGGAGCCGGAGACGGGGGTGACCCATTGGCTCTATCCGGACCGGGGCATGGACCTGGCGATGGACAAGAAGGGCGGGGTGGTCATTCAGTATGTCAATCGCGAGGCCTTCGGCCGGCTGATTGAGCCCCTGGAGGGGTTGGCCGGTCCTCAAGCCTCGCCTTGACCGCCCCATCGCCACTCATCTGCATTCGCATCTGCGGACCGCCAGTCATCGCCCCTCAATCCGCCGTTTCCCCGGAGCACCTGGAATCCCAGTCCGCCATCAGCCCACTCCATACCCATCCGGATTGCCAGCCTGCCAGCGCCAGGCGTCGCGGACCATGTCGTCGAGGCCGAGTTCGGCGGACCAGCCCAGCAACGCCCGGGCCTTGGCGGGGTCGGCATAACAGACGGCGATGTCCCCGGGGCGGCGGGCGACTAGGTCGTAGGGGATGGGCCGGCCACTGGCGCGCTCGAAGGCGCGGACCATCTCCAGGACGCTGTAGCCCTGGCCGGTGCCGAGGTTGCAGACCAGCAGCCCGGGGTGGGTGGCGAGCTTTTCCAGGGCGCGCAGGTGGCCCCGGGCCAGGTCGACGACATGGATATAGTCGCGCACGCCGGTGCCATCGGGGGTGGGGTAATCGGCGCCGAAGACCCGCAGGCGCGGCAGATTGCCCACCGCCACCTGGGCGATGAAGGGCAGGAGGTTGTTGGGGATGCCGTTGGGGTCCTCGCCGATGCGGCCGCTGGGGTGGGCGCCGACGGGGTTGAAGTAGCGCAGCAGGGCGATGTTCCAGCGCGGATCGCTAAGCTGCAAGTCGGTCAGGATCTCCTCGATGAACAACTTGGAGCGACCGTAGGGGTTGGTGGCGGCGGTGGGGAAATCCTCGCGGATGGGGACGCTGGCCGGGTCGCCGTAGACGGTGGCGGAGGAACTGAAGACCAGGTTGCGCACCCCGGCGTCGGCCATGGCGCGGCACAGGCTGAGGGTTCCGCCAATGTTGTTGTCGTAGTACTCAAGGGGGATCTGGGTGGACTCGCCCACCGCCTTGAGCCCGGCGAAGTGGATGACGGCGTCGAAAGGCCACTCCTGGTCGCGGAAGACCGCCGCCAGGGCCGCCTGGTCGCGCAGGTCGATGCGGGCGAATCCGGGGGTGATACCGGTGATCGCCGCCACCCGGCGCAGGGCCTCGGCCTTGCTGTTCATCAGATTGTCGACGACGAAGACCCGGTGGCCCGCCACCAGTAATTCCACGCCGGTATGGCTGCCGATGTAGCCCGCGCCGCCCGTGACCAGGATGTGCATCTTTAACTCCGCCCTCAATTGGCCCTGCCAACCCTTCCAACCTTCACCTTCGCCCTTGCGTCCCGTTGGATCGACCCGGCTCTCCGCGAACCCGGTCGCTCCGGGTCGGGAGAGGCGATCAGCCCCTTCCACCGCGGTTCACTCCGCCGGCTGGCAAGCACCTGGGGTCAAACCCCGCGTCCCGCATTGACGACTCACGCTGATCGCGCAATGATCGCGGGGTGATTGTACTCGCCGCGGGCGGGCCTAGCGCGGTCACCACCGCCAGGGGCCAGGCGGCGCCTCTTTGCCGACCACCGACGACCACCGAAAGGAGCCTCGACGTGTCCCCATCCTCCGCCTCTTCCTCCTCCGCGACCTCCGCCCCGGGCGCCGGCAAGTTCAAGCTGCTGCTGGCGGTCGTGCCCTATGTCGCCCTTTATCTCCTCGCCATCTGGCTCGTGGCCTTGACCGACAGCAATGCGGATCCGGGCCGCATCCGGGTGCTCTGGCAAGGATTCGTTCCCGCCGTGGGCCTGCTGGCGATCTGGGGCGGCTGGCAGGGGATGAAGGCCAGCGCCGGTGGCCTGCGGCCTTATCTCCTCCGTCAGGTCCTCCACTGGCTGGCCACCCTGCTGGTGATCCATCTGCTGTTCGGCGAGACCCTCCAGGCCTTCCTGGCCACCGAGGTGCATGGCTTCGTGGCCATCTATGTCATGGGGCTGTCCGCGATCCTGGCGGGTATCCACATGGACTGGAAGATGGGCCTGTTCGGCCTCTTCCTGATCGGGGGCGGGGTCGGCATCGCCTTCCTCGACGACAATGCCATGCTCCTGACCCTGGCGGCCATCGCCGTGGTCGGGGTGGTGCTGTCCCTGGCGTTCCTGCGCCGGGGCAGTCACTGACGCCCGCCCTCGCCCTCGCCCTCGCCCTCGCCCTCCCCTCCCGGGGCGGGGCGCGCTCCTTCCTGGCGCAACCGGACCCGCAATCGCCGATGTAGGTCCGGGTCCAGGTTGTCCGGCAGCAGCACCAGGGAAGGGGTCGACCCGGGTAGCGAGACCGCGAGCAGCGCCCGGGCCCACCGCCAGGCGGCCCGCCCACGGAATGACGGCCAGTCTGGCCGATCAGGTTGGTCTGACCGGTCTGGCTGATGTGGGCGGTCTGGCTGATCTGGCCGATCCCGCCAACCTGGCCAGTCCGCGAGGCGGAAGTTCAGGACCACCAGCGCCGGGCTGACAAAGGTGGTGGTCAGCAGCCGGGCGGGCACCTCCCGCCCGTCGCCCAGGGTGAGGGTCCAGTGACCCTCCGGGTGCCAGATCGCCTGGCGCGGCACCCAGGACCAGCGATGACCGACCGCCCCACCCAGGGACCCCGCCAGCCCGACCAGCAGGGCCGCGACCAGCAAGGTTCGCCAGGGCCAGGCCACCGGGAGCGCCAGCACGACCGGCAGGGTCAGGCCATGGAGGAGCAGGACGATATGAAGCAACCGGCGGGAGACCCCCGGCCGGATGATCAGCGGCGGCCGCTCGTGATCTGGCTTCATGGCGTAGAATCACCTCCCCCACTGGCTACAGACTTTGCATTTGAGTCTTCGGGATTGATGGGAAGATCGGGGGCGTCTGGCGAGTGTGTCGACCGCCGGGATGCAGTCGTCAAGCCCTCAGAGACACATTCAGCTTATCCCCCGACGGACGCCACCCGGTCCGGAGAAACCGAAAAATTGCCATGTGCTGACTGTAGACCAGACGAGCCTGCCCACTGAAGAGCCTCCCCGCCGATGGACGCCTACGACGCTTTTCCCTACGAGAGTATCGCCTTCCCCGAGACCCATCCCGATCACCTGGCGGTCCTCGGCGGTTTGCTGGGGCTGGCGACCCCGAACCCGGCCACAGCGCGGGTGCTGGAGTTGGGTTGCGCCAGCGGCGGCAACCTGATTCCCCTGGCCTGGGGCCTGCCCGAGGCCACCTGCCTGGGCATCGACCTCTCCGCCCGTCAGATCGCCATGGGCCAGGCCCAGGCGGCGGCCCTGGGTCTGACCAACCTGGAACTGCGCCAGGGCGACATCCTCGACCTGGGCGCGGACCTGGGGACATTCGACTACATTATCGCCCACGGCGTCTATTCCTGGGTGCCGGAACCGGTGCGGCGGCATCTGCTCCATCTGGCCAGCCGCCTGCTCAGCCCCACCGGGGTCTTTTATGTCAGCTACAACTGCCTACCCGGCTGGCGCATGCGCGGCATGCTGCGGGACATCTTGCTGTACGCTTGTCGGGAGGCGGAAGGTCCGACGGCGCGCCTGGCCGCCGCCCGCGCCGCCCTGGATCGCCTGCGTCAGGCCCTGCCTGGCCTCGACGCCCTCAGCGCCCGCTACCTGCTGGCGGAGATCGCCAACCTCGACCAGTCCCACCCCAGCTATCTGCTCTTCGAGTACCTGGCGGAGGAGAACCGGGCCTTCCTCTTCAGCGACTTCGCCGCCGACGCATCGGCGGCGGGGCTGCGCTACCTGTGCGACACCGACCCGCGCACCCTCTTCCCTTCGACCTATGGCCCCGCCGTCGACCAGGCCCTGGCCCCCATCGAGGACGGTCTGGAACTGGAGCAGTGGCTGGACTTCGTCACCAACCGCAACTTCCGCCAGAGCCTGCTGTGCCGCGCCGATGCCCCCCTGCCCGAGGAGATCGCCATCGACCTGGAGCGCTTTGCCGGTCTCGCCTTGCGCGCCGACCTGCGTCCGGTGGCCAAACCCGAGCTGCGGCGGGTCAAGGACAGCCCCTTCGTCACCGCCGCCGGCAAGCGCCTGACCATCGGCCAGCCCCTGACCAAGGCCCTGGTCCTGGAACTGGGGGCGCGCTTCCCGGACTCCCTGCCCCTGGCCGAGGTCCTGGCCGCCGCCATGCGCCAGGTCGAGGCCGCCGGCGGCGGCGCCCTGGCCCAGGACCTGGATGCCAGCCTGGCGGAACTCTTCAGCCTCTTCGCCCATAACGCCCTCGGCGCCCGCCCCACCCCGCGCCACCTGCCCCGACCCGCCCTGGAACGACCCCGGGTCTGGCCCCTGGCCCTGGCCCAGGTGGCCAGCGGCGCCCGCCGGGTCACCACCCCCAATCACGCCAACCTGGACCTGGACGCCTTCGCCGCCCGCCTCATCGGCTACCTGGATGGCACCCGCACCCCCGCGCAGATCACCCAGACCGTCACCGACGACCTGCTCCAGGGCCGCCTGGCGCCGCCAAAGGAGCTAGCCACCCGGCAGTCGCGCCCCGACCAGCTCCTGGCCCGCACCCGCCCGGCGGTGGACGAACTCATTGCCCTCTTCGCCCGCCAGGGCATTCTGCTGCCCCCTGAGAACCCTGAGCACCGCCTAACGCGGCCACATTAGGGCACAAAGCCCCCCTGAGACCCCCAAGCCAGGGGCATGCAAGCCCGAGCCTTCAGAGACGGATTCAGGGCGTCCCCCGTCGGGATAAAACTCTCAGGCGGGGGCCGGTGCTCCCGGCCGGGGGCGTGCATGGCAGGGATGCCATGCCCGAGCCTCCAGGGATGGATTCACGGCGTCCCCCGGACGGGAGCACCGGTCCCCGCCACCGATGGCGCCTCCGCTCGCGCCCCGGCCCTCGCCGCCCGGTCCAGCTCCCGCAGATGGGCCAGCTTCTCCCGGATGCGGATCTCCAGCCCCCGGTCCACCGGCGCGTAATAGCGCCTCGGCCGCATCCCCTCCGGGAAATAGACCTCCCCCGCCGCGTAGGCCTCCGGCTCATCATGGGCATAACGGTACTCCCGCCCGTACCCCAGTTCCTTCATCAGCCGCGTCGGGGCATTGCGCAGATGCACCGGCACCTCCCGGGAGCCCGACTGACGGGCATCCGCCAGGGCGGCCTTCCAGGCCAGATAGACGGCGTTGCTCTTGGCGGCGCAGGCCATGTAGACCACCGCCTGGGCCAGGGCCAGCTCACCCTCCGGACTGCCGAGCCGCTCCTGCACGTCCCAGGCATCCAGGGCCAGGGCCAGGGCCCGCGGGTCGGCATTGCCGATGTCCTCGCTCGCCATCCGCGCCACCCGGCGGGCGATGTAGAGGGGATCGCAGCCGCCGTCGATCATCCGCGCCAGCCAATAGAGGGAGGCGTCCGGATCGGAACCCCGCACCGACTTGTGCAGGGCCGAGATCTGGTCATAGAAGATATCGCCACCCTTGTCGAAACGCCGGGCATGACCGGCGATGACCTCCCTGACCGCCCCCGCCCCGATCTCCCCGCCCGCGCTCAGGTCCGCCGCCAGCTCCAGCAGGTTCAGGGCGCGGCGGGCATCCCCGTCCGCCGCCTCCGCCAGCACCCGCCGTTGCTCAGGGGCCAACCGCAATTCCAGGGCGCCCAGCCCGCGCTCCGCGTCCCCCAGGGCCTGGTCGATCACCGCCTCCAAGTCCTCGACCTCCAGGGCCTTGAGCAGATAGACCCGTGCCCGGGAGAGCAGGGCGTTATTGAGCTCGAAGGAGGGGTTCTCGGTGGTGGCGCCGATGAAGACCAGGGTGCCCTCCTCCACATGGGGCAGGAAGGCGTCCTGCTGGGCCTTGTTGAAACGGTGGACCTCGTCGATGAACAGCAGGGTCCCCTGGCCTTCCACCGCCCGCACCCGCCGCGCCTCCTCCACCGCCTCGCGGATGTCCTTGACCCCGGCGAGGACCGCGGACAGGCGCAGGAAATGGTAGTTGGAGGTCCGCGCCAGCAGCCGCGCCAGGGTGGTCTTGCCCGTCCCCGGCGGGCCCCAGAAGATCATGGAGTGGGGCCGGTCGAGCTCGATGGCGCGGCGCAGGGGCTTGCCCGGGGCCAGCAGATGGGCCTGGCCGCGGAATTCGGCCAGGGTCCGCGGCCGCATGCGCTCCGCGAGGGGGGCCGTGGCCAGGGGGGCAGTGGCCGGGGGGACGGCGGCCGGGGACGACATTCAGCGCAGCTCGAGGAAATCCCCACCGATGGGCTGCTCCATCTTGAACAGCTTGGCATCCAGCTTGGGGTTGCGCTTGCTGCTCAAAAAACTGAAGCGGGTCAGTTGACCGAAGCTGTCTTCCATCAGCAGGGTATCCAGGTCCGCGCCGATGAAGCCGATGCGGATGCGGGTCACCTGGGACTCGGGGTCCCGGGGCTGGAGTTCCACCCAGTCGCGCCCATCGCCCGGGTCCCAGGCCAGGATCTGGAAATGGGTCTCGATGGGCACGTCCGAGACCAGCAGTTGCGCCGGGGTGCCATCCAGGGCGCTGGCCTGGCTCTGGTGGGAGATCTGGTCCAGCTCGATATCGTGCAGCCAGACCCGGCTGCCATCGGCGACGATGACCTGCTCCAGGGGCGCGCGGTACTCCCAGCGAAAACGCCCGGGGCGCTGGAGATAGAGAGTGCCCTCGGACTCGATCATGCGCCCGCCATCGGCGCTGAGGGTGTACTGCTGAAACTCGGCGCTCAAGGTATTCAGGCCTTTGAGGTAACCACGGAGCCGTTCCTCGCCGCTCGGCGCCGCCTGGCCGATGAGGGGCAGGGCCAGGAGGACAATCAGGATCATCAGGACCCACCAGAACCGGGATATCGGCCCCTGCTGGACCTGGCTACCCGATGGATAATCCACTCGATCATCCGCCGGGAAGCTCATGAGGTGAAATGCCGGAAGCCTGCGCAGTAATGAAGAAATGTTCATGCAGAATTAATCGCGAAACAGCTGAGATACCGTCGATAGAGGTGGTTGATTAATGGCCATCGTAAACCCAAAGAAAGCAGTTGTCGCGCCAAGACGTAAAGTCGCAAAGATTTTTCAATCGGTTGGAAGCACCATGCCTTTCACCTGCCCGGTGAATGAGTTCGCTTACTCAAGATTTTGTTTTCTTTGCGTTCTTAGGGAGACACTGATTTATTCCAACCTCATGGATTGTATGTGATAAAATATTGCCCATGCTATCTCCGACCGCGAGTCGCCCCATGTCCAAGCAGATCTCCTTTGCCCAAGCCGAGTATGACGCCAAGCGCAAGATCA
>JAHDND010000018.1 GCA_018435665.1 Candidatus Thiosymbion sp.
CCCGCAGGGCATCGAGGGCCATGTCCTCTCCAGTGGCGGCGACGGCGGCATGAATCGGGCCCTGATCGGCCCCGGCTACGTCTATGCCCGCCCGGTACAGCCGCGCGGCGGCACGGTCGCCGTCGCCCTCACCGCCTGGACCCCCACCTGAGCCATCGCCATGCGCCTGACCCGTCCCACCCGCCTGACCACGCGCGCCAGCCTCATCGGCCGGGCCCTGCTCGCCCGCCTCCCCTGGCCGGCCTGGGGCACCTATCGCCTGCGCGCCGCGGATGGCGCCTGGCTCTATGACGCCGCCGGCCAGCGGCTGTATGTGCGAGGCTAACCATGCCCATCCTTGGCGCTGATCTACCTGTCATTTTTTACGACGAGGCCCAGTTTTCCCGTGCCGACCTGCTGGGGTCCGGGCTGGCGGTCTACTTTTCCGACTTTGGCCTCGCCGCCAGCCGCACGGCCGTCACCTCGGCGACCATGGGCGGGGACCGTACCCGCCACGCCCCCGGAGCGGGCAACCTGGCGATCACCGGCAGCCTGGGCCTTGAGCTATCGCCCACCAACGCCGCCTACTGGCTGCGCCACCTGCTGGGCGCCGTTCAGGTCGCCGGCGGCGCCCCCTGGGTGGCAACCCATGCCCCCGGCGCCCTGCCCACTGGTCTGCGCCTGGAGCGCGACTGGCGGGCCGCCGGCATCGCCGACCGGGTGGAGGTCTTTGCCGGTTGCCGGGTGGCCGCCGCCACCCTGGACCTGCCCCAGGAAGGCGCCGTCACCCTGGCCCTTGACCTGGTGGGCCGCGACTATGCCCTGGAGGCCGCCCCCGCCGCCGCCGGCGCCCTCGACCTGGAGCATGTCGGCTGGTTTGCCAGCGACGCCAGCCTGAGCCTCGACGGCGTCCCCGCCGCCCGCGTCAAGACCTTCAGCCTGACCGTCGACAACGGCCTGGACACTACCCGCTACACCCTGGGCACCGGCGGCCGGCGCGTCGACCTGCCCGAGGGCTTCTGTAGCGTCTCCGGTCAGTTCACCGCCCTGGTCGACACCGACCTGTTCGCCGCCTGCCTGGAGCCGGCGCTGGACCGCACCCCGGTCAGCCTCGCCCTGGACCTAGCCCATGGCGCCGGCGATGGCACGGCCGCCAACGAGCGCCTGGTCGTCACCCTCGACCCGGTCCTGCTGGAGCTGGCCAGCCCGGCCATTGCCAGTCCCAACGGCCTGGAGGTCACCGTCAGCTTCACCGCCTATCGCGCCACCGCCCCCGGCCTGGCTATCGCCCTGTCCACCCCGCTGACCCCGGGCGAGCGCCTGTATGAAGCGGGTGGCGACCCGCTGAGCGACAGCGACCTCAACCCCCTCTTTGCCCTGCCCGGCTAACCTGTCTTCTCCCTGGAGCCCGCGATGACCGACAAAATCCTTACCTTCACCGCCGCGCAGATCGACAGCGGACTGGCCCTGGCCAACAGCGCCCTGCAACCCGGCCTCAACCATTACTTTGCCAAGGCCAACCCCGCCGCCGTGGCCTTCAGCGTCCTGACCGCCAGCACGGCCCAGACCAACCAGGCCCTGCAGGTCGAGGTCAACGGCCTGATCCGCCTCGTCGCCGCCAGCACCGCCATCGCCATGCCCGACCCCCTGGTGGCGGGTACCGACTACGCCATCTGGTGCGCCACCGACGCCACCCTGAGCGCCTCCGCTAACCACGTCACCCCGCCCAGCGCCAACGCCCGGCGCATCGGCGGCTTCCACTACGCCCCCGGCGGCAACGCTAGCGCCCAGGCGGGGGGCGACAGCACCCCGGCCATCAACCCCTACAGCTTCTGGGACCTGCACTGGCGCTTCGCCGGGCC
Organism: Candidatus Thiosymbion sp.; assembly: GCA_018435665.1. Lineage (GTDB taxonomy): Bacteria > Pseudomonadota > Gammaproteobacteria > Chromatiales > Chromatiaceae > M0108. The sequence goes on from JAHDND010000018.1 coordinate 1,842, forward strand.
GGACCCGCGCGGCATGGCCCTGGTGGCGGGCGGCTTCTGGGCCGACATCTATCTGCTCAACACCGACCCCGACCTCAACGGCACCAGCGCCCACGGCGTCACCATCGCCGATGGCTCCAGCCCACCCAAGATCCCCGCCGTCTTTGGTGGGTCAGGGGGCACGACGTACGGCAGCCTGACCTGGTTTGAGGCCCAGGAGGTCCTGGCCGCCTATGGCAAGCGCGCCCCCACCCAGGCCGAGTTCATGGCCTTGGCCTATGGTGTCACCGAGGCCACCGCCAGCGGCAGTGACCCGGTCTCCACCGGCCTGGATGCCGCGCGCACCAGTCGCTGGGGCATCATGCAGGCCACGGGCAATCTGTGGGTCTGGGGGCGGGACCTGGGCGGGCCCTATGGCGCGGCCAGTTGGAACGCCAACACCGAAGGCCGAGGATCGACCTATAACGTACCTAACGCCGCGCGATTCGGCGCCTGCTGGCCCGACGGCGAGTACTCCGGCTCTCGCGCGTCGAACTGGGGCGCCGCGCCATCGTTCTCGAGCGGCGACATCGGGGCGCGCGGCGTCGGCGATCATTTGCAACTTGTCTAGCCGGGCGCAAGCCCGGCTGAGGATCCGGACCGATGGAACCTATCGCGGAACTGGGGCGTAACTACCAACAGCTGGCGGTCGTGGAGAAATGGGACAAAGCCGTCCATTACCTCTACCCCATCGCCCAGTCCGTGCCGCGCAAGCATGGGGTGGCGCGGGAGCTGACCCTCAGCCGCTGGCGGGTCGCCCCGATCAGCGCCGGCATCGACTTCCTGGGTTACCGCCTCTGGCCCACCCACAAGCTGTTGCGCAAGCGCTCCGTGACCCGCGCCAAGCGCACCATCGCCCACTGCCTCGCCCATGGCGAGCCTGACCGCCTGGCCCGTTTCCTGCCGTCGTGGCTGGGACACGCTCGCTGGGCCGACGCCCATCATTTACTCACCTGGCTGGAGACCCGCCATGCCCTTGTCCTTACCGCCCGTTAACGACCGCGCCGACCTCGACGCCCTCGATCCCGCCGCCCGCGCCGCCTTCCTGGAGCGGCTGGCCCGTTCGCTGTGGCGCCTGGAGCGCGATGATGCCCACCAGC
>JAHDND010000258.1 GCA_018435665.1 Candidatus Thiosymbion sp.
CCGACACGGGGATACCTAAAATTGATGCGCAATGAAGATACCCCGCCGGCCCCGCCCGGTTCTGGTCAGCCCCGCCCGAGTCAAGCGGGCCCGGGACGACCCCGCTGGCGGGGCTGGCTGGTCAACATCACCCTGGTGGTGCTGGTCATCGCCGGGGTGGACTGGTGGAAGAGCCGGCCCCTGGCCCGTGGCGAGGCACCGCCCCTGGCGGGCCTGGACCTCCAGGGCCAGTGGCGGGACCTGCGGGATTGGCGGGGCGAGCCGGTGCTGGTGCACTTCTGGGGGAGCTGGTGTCCCATCTGCCGGCTCATTGAGGGCAGCGTCGACGCCATCGCCGCAGATCAGCGGGTCCTGACCGTCGCACTCCAGTCCGGGGAGGCGGCGGAGATCGGCGCCTATCTCCAGGCCAACCGCCTGGCGTTTCCAGTCCTCTCCGATCCCGATGGCGCCATCGCCCGCCGCTGGGGGGTGCAAGGGGTGCCGGCGAGCTTCATCATCGACGGGGAAGGGCGCATCGCCGCGGTGACCGTCGGTCTCAGTTCGGAGCCGGGGTTAAGGTTCAGGCTGTGGGCGGCCGGGACGGGCGCATCACTCGACTCCGTTAATGAGCCAGGGACCGCCAGCGGCCGGTTGCCGCGGTGACAGGGCCGCGAGGTCCGGCAGGACCTTGGCCAGGGGCTCGCCAATGTCCGTGCCCGTCGCCGGCAGGGCCAGGAGGTTGAGAATCATCCGGCGGTGCTGGGCGGTGACATTGCCGATCCACAGGGGCGCGCGGCCGTCGACCCAATAGGGCGTGGCCCAGAGGCGCAGGACCAGGCGGTTGTCCTCACCCTCGGGCTTGATCAGGGCCAGGTCCTCGTGATGACCGTCATGGACGTGGGGGATGAGGGGGAGTTCCGCCAGGGGCAGGGAAGGGGAGAGGAGCCGGATGGCATTTTCGGCGGACAGGGTGTCGGCGACTTGCCACCCCCGGGCCTCCAGGGCCTGGATCAGGGTCTGGGGATCGCCGGCGTACTGAAGGTTGAGCGGCTGGCCGTTGACCCCCCGCAGGTCGGTGCGCCACTGGGGCAACCGGGCCCAGTCCTGGGCCTGCCAGGCTGCCGCGGTGAGGTCGCTCCGCTCCCGCTTGGGTTCGTAGAGGGCCAGGTCGGACTGGTGGGAGGTCAGGCTCGCCAGCCCGTAGGCCAGGACCAGGGCCAGGCTGGAGACGGCCGCCAGGCCGTGCCAGGAGGGCGCCGGCCGGGTGTGGCGCCGGAAGGAGAGCCCCAGGGCGGCCACCCACACCAGCCCCAGGCCCAGGCCGCCGAGGACGTCCGTGAGCCAGTGGACGCCAAAATAGAGGCGGGCGATGGCCACCGCCGTGATCAGCAGGGCGGCGGTGGCATAGGGCAGCCAGCGCCAGGCCTGGGCCATGGCCCCCGCACCCGCCAGACAGACGGCGAGAAAGCCATAGACGACGGTGGCCCGCAGGACGTGGCTGCCCGGGAAGGCCCAGGGCGAGAGCCCTTCCAGGCCAATGTCCGGCCGCGGAACCTGAAGCCGCCATCCGAGCAGCGGCGCCGCCAGCAGACCGAAGGCCAGGGCGGCCAGCCAGTAACCCGCCTGGCGCCGCTGGCCGCGGATCAGGAGCCAGATCAGGACCAGGACGCCCAGGGGCAGGATCACCGCCAGGTCGCCCAGGCGGCTGAGGGCGGCCATGAGGTGGCTGGCGCCCGGGGAGTGCAGGCTCAGCGCCAGATTCAGGACCCACTGGTTGAGGGGCCACTCCGGGGCCTCGGCGATGGCCAGTCCCAGCATGAGGGCGAAGGCCAGGGCCCCGAGGAGCAGGAACCCCGCCAGGCTGGCGAGGGCGCGGGCGTCGGGGTGGCCAGGGTCCGCCAGGGCGCGGGCGATCTCCCCCATCCGTGGATGGACATCCGCCCAATGGAGCAGACCCTGCATCCAGCGTCCGGCCCGGGGGCTGTAAACCAGAAAGAGGCGATGCACCCCCCAGCCGACCAGCCAGAGAGTCAGGATCAGGGCCAGGGCCAGGATGCCCAGGCGAGCCGTGGCCTCCGAGGCCAGTTCCAGGGAGGCCCCCAGCACGATGCCGGGGACGATGTAGGCTGGGGCCCAGGCCAGGGCGGAGAGGACATTGGCGAGGTAGAACTTCTTGGGCTCCATGCCCATCATGCCCGCCACCACCGGGATCACCGCCCGCACCGGCCCGACGAAGCGGCCGAAGGCGACGCTTTTACCCCCGTATTCCCGGAAGAACTTCTCGCCGCGGGCCATGCTGTCCGGGTAGCGGGAGAAGGGCCACATGTCCTTGAGTCGTTCCCGGTAATGGTGCCCCAGCCAATAGCTGATGCCGTCACCGACGATGGCCCCCGCCACCGCCCAGCCCATCACCGGCCAGAAGCTCAGGACCCCCGCCGCGATTGGCGGCCCGGCGCCGACCATCATCACCGCCCCCGGGACCAGCATGCCCACCAGCGCCAGGGACTCGAACATGGCCACGCCGAAGATGAGCAGATAAGCCCAATGCGGATTGGCCGCGATCCAGGCGAGCATGTCCTGAATGAGTTCGGTCATCGGTCAGGGTCCCCTTCGTACCCGTTCAAGCGGGCCTGGCGCCTGGCGGCTGGACATTCCGGCCGCGCGGGGTGGCTATGATCGCGCCGGGGATTCCCCCTGAGCAACAGGCTTTGCAGACTTTGCATCAGGGGGCTCACCCCAGGCCGGTAACCGTCAAGTCGCCTCGGTCAGGCGCGTATCGGTATCCTTAGCGCGGACCCAGCCGGTTGACCGGGCCGCCACGGTTCATGGGCCCATGGACCCCGACGCCGGGCGCAACCCCAACCCCCGGGGCACCCACGCCAACACCAGGGGCGACCCCGACGCCAGGGGCACCCACGCCAACACCAGGAGCGACGCCCACCCCAGGGGCGCCAACGCCGACCCCCGGGGCGACGCCCGCCCCGGGTGCGCCAACGCCAACGCCCGGCGCGACCCCGACGCCGGGAGCGCCAACGCCCACGCCAGGGGCGACCCCGGGGCCGGGAGCACCGATGCCGCGACCGGGATCGACCGCGAGGGCGCTAATGGGAATCAGGAGGGCGCCGAGGACCAGGGGACGGATAACAAGTTTCTTCATGGAACTTGGTCTCAAGGTTAAGGTGGTAGGTGCGGAACAGGTGGGTGAATCACTCAAACCAACGGCGACCCTTTATCGGGTCGCCAGCGATCATCCCAAGAGTGCTAAGTCTGCCATGAGTTGGCGACGATGGGGGAATGCCAGGCCAAAGGCGGGTGTCTATGTGGTCTCATCCTGTCACCCCGCCCCCCTCAAGCCGCCCTTTCCCGAATCCCCGCCAGCACCCCTAGCATCTGCGTGACCCGTGCCGGGGGGAAGATCCCCAGCGGCCCGCGATCATGCACATCGGTATAGGGCGACTGGAACAGCCGTTCCGGCGCCATCACCCCGTTCTGGGTCAGCTCCTCGACGATCAGTTGGATGAATTCGAGCTGATCGGGCGTCACCGTCGCGCCCTGGATGAAGTCGCTGAAGGCCGCCATCGCCGCCTCGCGGTCCAGCCCCACCAGCGAGCGGATGAACAGCCCCAGCCCCTGGGACTGCGCCCTGGCCGCCGCGATCAGCGCCGGGGTGCCGCCGGCCTGGGCCAGCATCTCCTCCAGCGCCGTCAGGTCGGTGGCGGTCAGGGCCTGATTGCGGCGCAGGCGTTGCAGGGCCAGATGGTCCCCGTGTTCCTTGAGGAACCGACGCGCCTTGGCCTTGAAGCGCGCCAGGTCCAGCCCCGCCCCCAGGGGCGGCAGGTCCACCGCCACCGCCTCGCCCAGCTCATCCTGAAAGTCGGTATAGACCAGCCGCCGCTCCCCCGGGGGGATCAGCCGCACCAGGCCGCGCAGGCGCCGCCGCGCCAGCTCCAGCCAGGGGGCGCTCGGGTCCTGCCACAATTCATCGCTGGCCAGGGACTGTATCAGAACCAACTCCGCCCGCACCGCCGGGATGGCGCCCTGTTCCTCCAGGGCGCGGGCGATGGCCTGGAGCCGGTCGCGCGGCCCGGCGATGTCCGGCGTCCCCCGCAGCAGGGCCAACTGGGCGCGCAGCACCAGCAGGTCGAAGCGCTTGGCCGCCTCGTCCGCGTCGGCCAGGGCCGAGGGCAGGCCCGCCACCCGCGTCGCCAGGGCCTCCTGCTCCGCCACCCCCAGCCGCTGCCAGGCCGCCGCCTCCCGGTAGCGCTCCACCACTTGGCGCTGGGGCCGCACCACGAAGTTGTCCAGGGGCATCGCCGCCACCTGTGCCCGCAACCCCTCCGCCAGGTCAAAGCGCCAGCGCGGCTCGCTGGGCTGGCCGCCGTAATCCGGCGCCCGCTCGGTCTCGGCCAGCTCCGGGGGCGGCCCCAGCTTGCGGTCCAGCTCGGCGATGAGCGCCAGCCGGGTCTTGAAGAGCCGCGCGCCCAGAGACTCGGCCACCGCCCCGCCGGCGCTGTCGGGATTGAGGCTGAAGTACTCCAGGTTCTGGCAATAATCGAACAGGTAAAAGTTCTCCTTGTCCCGCCCCGGCCCGAACAGGTCCGGGCACAGCCGCGTGCCCCGCCCCAGCATCTGCCAGAACTTGGTCTTGGAGCGCACCTGCTTGAAGAACACCAGGTTGACCACCTCCGGCACGTCGATGCCGGTGTCCAGCATGTCCACGGAAATGGCGATGTGGGGCGGCTGGTCCGCCTGGCCGAAGGCCTCGATCAGGGTATCGGCATAGGCGGTGCGGTAGCTGATCACCCGCGCGAACTCACCCTTGAGGTGCGGATAATGGACATCGAAGCGGCGGGCGATGAACTCGGCGTGGTCGTTGTTCTTGGCGAAGACGATGGTCTTGCCCAGGCGGTCGCCCCCGGCCACCCGATGGCCATGGGTCATCAGGTGTTCCAGCACCCGGTCCACCGTGTCCTCGTTGAACAGCCAGGCGTTGAGGGCGGCGGGATCGACCTCCTGTGGCGTGCTGCCGTCCTCGTTCCACTCCAGGGCATCCCACTGGTCCTTCTCCTCCTCCGACAGTTCCTCGTAGCGGATGCCCTCGCGCTGGAACTTCAGCGGCACCGACACGGCCAGCGGGGGCACCAGAAAGCCGTCCGCCACCGCCTCCTCCAGGCTGTAGGCATCCGTCGGCACCCCCTCCTCCAGCTCGAACAGGGCATAGGTGTTGCGGTCCACCTCGTCCCGCGGCGTCGCCGTCAGGCCGATGAGCAGGGCGTCGAAGTAGTCGAACAGGGCGCGGTACTGGTGGTAGATGGAGCGATGGGCCTCGTCGACGATGATCAGGTCGAAGTGGCCGACGCCGAAGCGGCGCTCCTCGCCGACGAAGTCCTCGATCAGCCCCATCATGGTCGGGTAGGTGGACACCAGCACCCGGCTCTCGCCCTCGCGCTCGACCAGCAGATTGACCGGCGTCACCGCCGGCAGGTGGCGCTGGAAGGCCTTCACCGCCTGCGTGACCAGGGCCTTGCGATCCGCCAGGAACAGGGCGCGCTTGGCCCAGTTGGCGCGCATCAGCAGGTCGGTGGCGCCGATCGCCAGCCGGGTCTTGCCCGTGCCCGTGGCATGGGCGCCCAGCGCCTTGCGCAGCCGGTCGCGCTCGAAGGCCTCGCCGAAGCGGCGGATGCCCCGCACCTGGTAATGGCGCCCGGCGATGCTCTCGTCCAGGGGGGTCGCCGCCAGCGACTGGCGGGTACGGCGGCGCTGGATCAGCAACGCCAGCTCCGCCGGCTTGTAGAAGCCCTGCACCGGGCGCGGCGGATAGTTCAGGTCATCCCACAGCCAGTGTTCATAGCCGTTGGAATAGAAGATGATCGGGCGCTGGCCGAACATCGCCTCCAGGCAATCGGCGTAGAGCTTGGCCTGCTGCTGGCCGGCGCTGGGGCTCTGGGTGCCGCGCTTGGCCTCGATCAGGGCCAGGGGCCGGCCATCCTCCCCCCACAGGACGTAATCGACATAGCCTCGCCCGCCGGGGGTGGGCATGCCGGTCACCGCCACCTCGCAGTCGCGCGCCGGGTCCAGGCGCCAGCCGGCCTCGCGCAGCAGCAGGTCAATCAGCACCCGGCGCGTCTGCGCCTCGCTGTAGTCATGGCGATCGGGCTCGGCCAGGTTGGCCGCCTTGGCCGCGGCGATCCGCTCCCGCAACTGGCGCAGCTCCTCATCCAGGGCGGCATGGCGGGCCTGGGCGGCGCGCAACTGTTCGTCGCGGGCGATGATCTCCGCCTCCAGGCGCTGAAGCTGGGCTGCCGTCCGCGGCGGCGGCGCGCTGCCCGTGGCCGCGGGGAGCAAGGCGGGATCAAAGCGCAGCCCCGGCGCCGGCCGCGCCAGGCGGCCATAGGTGCGCGCCAGCCAGTAGCAGAAGTGGAACAGCTCTCGCGTGGCGTTGATGGCGTCCTGGGGCGCCATCCGGCGGCTACCGTGCACCGCCAGGTTGCCCAGGTCCTTGATCACTCGGGCCTTGGTGAACAGCGTCTCCCCCACCGTGGCGCGAAAGCCGGGCTCGTGCAGCCGGGCGCTCAGGCTGTCCTGGTAGGGCGGCCGCAGGCCGGGGTCGTGCCGATAGAGCCAGTCCACCGCCAGCTCCAGGGTGCGGCGGGCGTAAAAGCAGGACCCGCGGGGATCGCCTTGCGCCAGGCCCTCCGCCCGGGTCGCCGACTCATGGAGAAAGGACCACTCGGGGGGCTGGAGGAAGGCGAAGTGGCTCATGGCATACCCGCGAAGTGATTCGCTTCTTTCCGGCTCAATGGTTGAAAGTCAGATACCCCCAAGGGGTGATTAATCCAGTGAGCAAGTGACGATTCCGCCAAGGTTTTGGGCTTGGCCTCCTCACACGAGGTCTGCTGAACGAGAAACTTGGCAAAATCGAGAACTTCCGCTTGCTTATGTTCGGGGAGTTTTTCCAAGGTTTGAATCAGCTCGGCATAGCCCATCGCAATGTCCTCAATCAATACAACTCATAATCATGGCAACCATTTCTGGCACCCCTATCAGCGCTCATATCGCCAGGGCCTCATCGATCACTTGCTGGCGCCATTTCTCGGGCAATGCGCGAGGTGTTAAGACATCTACCTCCAGGCATAAGAGTTCCTTCAGCTCGAAGCTTATCGCGCCAATGTCAAACAGCGTCGTCTCCGCCGTCGGCTCTACCAAAATATCCAGATCGCTGACTTCTGTATCCTCCCCGTACAGCACCGAGCCAAACACCCGCGGGTTGGTGACGCGATGGCTCAGGGCGATCTCGCGGATACGGTCACGGTACCGATTCAGGGCTTCAGAGGGGCGCATCAGAGTTCACCTCTAAAAGCGCGGTGTTGAAGGGAGGTGAAAAGTTCATCCAACTCAGCAAGCGAATCTAGTTGCTTCAATAAGTGATTATTAAGCTCGGAAATATAATAAGTGAATTTCGCTTGAAGTGTTTTTGGGGGAACTGGTATCGGTAATGCTCTAATTTCACCAAGTGCAAGAAACTTCTGTGTTCCACCTTTGTTCTTCATTGCAACGATTTTTCTGAAGTGGTCGCTCTTTAAGAAACAAAGAATAAAATTCCTGTCGGGCGAAGAAGGGTGAAACTTAATTAATGCCATATTTTTAATTGCAAATTTAGGCTTGATGTCGACGAGAACTGGATTGCCAATGGTCCCGATCATTGGCATCAAAATATCCCCTTCATCAACCTTTGATCGTCTATTGATGGCGATATAGTCTTTCTCGGAAATTAGGCCAGCTTCACTAAGATCAATTTTCCCATTTCGTAGATTCTTTGTGGTAACTAATGGGAATCCATCGGAAAGGAACTTCGGCGAGTCGTGGGTCCCATCTCGCACGTCGCATAAACTACCAAGCTGGCTTATGCCCCAACCCATAGGATTTATTGCCGGGTCCCCAAATATATCGAGGAAAATCGACTGTGTAAGGTTGTCGAGTAGCGACAAGCCTTCCCGGCGCTTGGCGCGGAGGGCATCGGCTTGGTCGAGGATGGCGGCGATACGGCGTTGTTCGGGGAGAGGAGGAACGGGTATAGGAATTTCAGAAGCGCCGGCTTTAGTCAGCTTTCCCCGTGTTGTGCCGGTTACAAATGGAGTGACATCGTAATTCTCTAATACCCGACACAGGAACGCCAGGTCAATATTTGGCTTAGCTCGCAAAACATGGGCATGATTATTCACCCATGTTTTTCCAGACACTCGGTAGGCAATACCCCGGTTCGGATTATCGAAGTGGCCACCATCTTCAGCCAGAAGGACCAAAGGTTCATCGAACAAGTAGTTATCAATCGTGCCTTGCAGGCCATTCGCGCCGTAGTACGGGAAGGGACCCGCATTACGATCGGACTCAGTAACTGGCCGTCGCAAGTGATCCAGAAACTCAGCTACATCACCTAGTTTCCTGATTGGATAACTTCCGCCAAGCAAATTACGGGAAATCAACTCACTATTCCCCCCAGCCCGCTCATCATTATCACTACCTCATTAATCCAACACCCACTTACCATGGGCGGCAATTGCGGCGTGCATGGCATCCGGCGCTAAATCGAGTTCGCCAGGCCAAGTCAGCACGCCATCCTCAATTCGCGCTAGCCGGAAGGCATCTGGCTCACGTAACCCCGCAAATACACCGCGAAAGGCAGTCGGCAGAAACTGAACGACACCTTCCACACCATCCTGGAAACGAACCCAGATCGAGGTGTCGTTCTGCACTTTTATTTCGGTGATATCCCAGTACATCGCCATCGGTTTCTCTCCATAGGGCATATCAGAAATAGGTTCACTCTAGTGGCGCGATCGGTTCTGGATTTTGCATAGCCTGGCAAAGTGCCCAGTCTTTCATCAATTCCGCTTGGTGCAGTTCTGCCCAGTCTAAAACCAGATTCAAGGCACGTCGGGGCAATTTCCCCTCTATCACTTCAAGAAGCTGAATATCGACCATCGCCTTGTAATCGCCATATTTGACATGAAAGTGGGGTGGTGCGTGTTCACGGAAGAACATCTGAATGACGAGGCCATAAAAAACGCTGATGGTTGGCATGCTTGATCTCCCAGCCAGTCTGCCGATTATTGAGACAACATCCCCTCCAACTCCTTAATCCCTGCCTGAATCTCCTCCTCCAGTCTGGCCAGGCTGGCCAGGATTTCCTGTGGGGGCCGATGTTCCACCGCCTCGTGCACCACCTCCTTGTAGCGGTTGATCGACAGGTCATAGCCCTGGGCGGCGATGTCGGCCTTGGGCACGCAGAAGCTCTGGGCGGTGCGTGGGCGCTGGCGCTCGGCGCCGTCGCGCTCCCGCCAGCGGGCCAGTACGTCCGGCAGGTTGTTCCTGGCGTGCTCGGCCTCGGTCAGGGGGGTGGCGGGGGTGACGCCGAGCTTGTCCTCCGCCAGCAGCGGCTGGCGCCTGTCGTCCAGGCTCCAGCCATCGGCCTGCATGTCGTAGAACCACACCGTATCGGTGCCGCCGGCGTTGGTCTTGGTGAACACCAGGATGGCGGTGGAGACCCCGGCATAGGGCTTGAAGCAGCCCGCGGGCAGGGAGATGACCGCGTCCAGCTTGTGGTCCTCCACCAGCAGGCGCCGCAGCTCCTTGTGCGCCCGCGAGGAGCCGAACAAGACCCCGTCGGGGACGATGACGGCGGCCCGCCCGCCGGGCTTGAGCAGGCGCAGGAAGAGGGCGAGGAACAGCAGTTCGGTCTTGCGGGTCTTGACCAGGGCCAGCAGGTCCTTGGCGATGTTGGCGTAGTCCAGGGAGCCGGCGAAGGGGGGATTGGCCAGGATCAGGGTGTAGCGCTCGGTGTCCCCCGCGTGGTCCTGGGCCAGGGAGTCGCGGTAGCGGATGTCGGGGTTCTCCACCCCATGCAGGGCCAGGTTCATGCTGCCGATGCGCAGCATGGTGTGGTCGAAGTCGTAGCCGTGGAACAGGCCCCGGTGGAAGTGAATCCGGGTCTGGGTGTCGTTGAACAACTGGGGGTGAAATTCGCGCAGGTACTCGCCGACGGCGACCGGAAAGCCGCAGGTGCCCACGGCGGGGTCGCAGAAGATGTCCCGTGGGGTGGGCGCGGTAATCATCACCATCAGGCGGATGATGTGGCGCGGGGTGCGAAACTGGCCGTTCTGCCCGGCGGTGGCGATCTTGCTGAGCATGTACTCGTAGAGATCGCCCTTGGTGTCCCGGTCCTGCATCGGCACCCGGTCGAGCATGTCCACCACCTTGGCCAGCAGGGCCGGGGTGGGGATGGTGAAGCGGGCGTCCCTCATGTGGTGGCTGTAGGTGGAGCCGTTGCCCCCACGGGTGCGCAGGAAGGGGAAGACGTGCTCGCCGAGGATGGCGAACATCTCGGCGGGGGCGAAGTGCTTGAAGCGTGACCAGCGCAGGTCCTGGTAGTCGCGCCCTCGTGGGTCCTGGCCCGTGGGGAAGATGCGGTGCTCCAGGGGCTGGTTGAGGATCAGGGCGCGGCTCTCCTCCAGGCTCTGGGCCTCATCCAGACGGCGGATGAACAGCAGGTAGGTGAGCTGTTCCATGACCTCCATGGGGTTGGAGATGCCCCCGGACCAGAAGGCATCCCATACGGCATCGATTTGGCTGCGCAGCTCTCCGGTAAGCATCGGTTCCTGACCTAGGGTAAGCGTCCAGACGTAAAGGGTGATGGCCTCAGGGTAATGCCTGCGCGCCACCTGGCTCCGGGCGGAGTTTAGCGGATTCCTTCAGCCAGCCGCAGCCTCTCGCCTATACCTCCCTGGCCAGGCAGAAAATCCCCTGCCGTCCGCGATGCGCTTATAAACATCGCATTCTGGTTTTCGGCCTCGATAGGGAGGGTCGGGGGGCGTCTGGCGGGGGTGTCGCCAGCAAGGATGCTGGCGTCAAGCCTACAGGGACGTATTCACGGCGTCCCCCGCCAGACGCCACCCGACCCGGGAAAACCGTAAATTGAGCTGCGAAGACTACAGCCTGAATCAGTAGCCTTTCTTCTTCTGATTCTGGTCGTAAAGGTAACCGCCGACGGCCCCGACCCCGGCGCCGATCAGTGCCCCGGAACCGGCCGAGCCGCTGAAGGAGCCGATCACGGCCCCCGTCGCGGCGCCGGCCCCGGTACCGGTCGCCACCCGGCGCTCGGTATCGGTCATGCCGGCGCAGCCGCCGAGGATCAGCATCGCGCCAAGACCCGCCAGCAGGGTGGTGCTCAGTGCATGAGTGCTCATCAGAAGTGCCTCCATCCGGTTTGTATGATGATTAAGTCTAGCCCAACGACCGGTTTTGCTTGGTGGATACTTGCCTGCGTCATAACTTGCATATGCCATGGACAGTTTGGGCATAATGACTTCCAGCCCCATCTTCGGGATCTCGGGAAGGGTGGCGACCAAAACCGCGGGTATCCAGGCGGGCATAGAACTCACTTAAAATCAATTCATTAAAATCATATCAAGGTCTTACGTCCGACATGCTCCTGATGATCGACAACTACGATTCCTTCACCTACAACCTGGTCCAGTATCTGGGCGAGTTGGGCGTGGAGGTGCGGGTCGTCCGTAACGACGAGATCGATCTGGCGGGGGTGGCGGCCCTGGCGCCGGAGCGGATCGTGGTCTCGCCGGGGCCCTGCACGCCCCTGGAGGCGGGGATCTCGGTGCCGCTGATCCAGGAATTTGCCGGAAGGGTGCCCATCCTCGGCGTCTGCCTGGGCCATCAGTCCATCGGTCAGGCCTTTGGGGGCCACATCGTCCGGGCCCGCCAGGTGATGCACGGCAAGACCTCCCCTGTCTATCACGCCGACACGGGGGTCTTTTCTGGTCTCGACCGGCCCTTCCAGGCCACCCGCTACCATTCCCTGGTGGTGGAGGAGGCCAGCCTGCCCCCTTGCCTGGAGATCACGGCCTGGACCTGCACCCCCGAGGGCGAGCGCGACGAGATCATGGGTCTGCGCCACCGGGAACTGCCGGTTCAGGGGGTCCAGTTCCATCCGGAGTCCATCCTGACCCGCCAGGGTCATGAATTGCTACGTAATTTCCTTGAAGACCGCTAAGGTCCTTGAAGACCGCTAAGGCCGCCGTCCCGCGCTCCGGCCGATCACAGGGCCTGGCCTGAACTTTCATGATCTAACCATCAACCACGAGACCAGACCGGGCCTCACTCTCCCCGCCGAGGCCCAGAGTCACCACCCGGAGGATCAGCGCCGTGGATATCACCCTGGACATCAAAGAGGCCATCGCCAAGGTCGTCGACCGTCACGATCTGACCGGCGAGGAGATGACGGCCGCCATGCGGCTCATCATGACCGGCGGGGCCACCCCGGCCCAGATCGCGGGTTTTCTCATCGCCCTGCGCATGAAGGGCGAGACGGTGACCGAGATCACCGCCGCCGCC
>JAHDND010000254.1 GCA_018435665.1 Candidatus Thiosymbion sp.
CGCTATAGCGCTAAGGTGAGCCGCCAGGTCCTGCGCTTCTTCAAACATTGCTTTCTCAAACCTGCCTCGCCAGGGCTCTACGAACGCGAGCTAGGGCCAATGTTGAAGGCTTACCTATGACGTTAACCGGACACCGTTGATATACGGGTGTAATGCTACGACCCAGCACCTCGGTCAACATTATAGTGCATCAATAATGCCGGCTCTCACGAACCGGTTGTTACGCGCGTCACGGTGCACCATGACAATCAGTATTTCACGCTTCAATGATGCCGGCTCTCACGAGCCGGTTGTTTCGGCGTGTGGAACCTGAACCTCAACAACAATCGCACACTTCAATGATGCCGAGTCTGACGAGCCGGTTTTAACGTGACGTTTTTCACCCGCTGGCCGGTGGCCAGGGTGCTTCAATAATGCCGGCTCTCACGAGCCGGTTGTAACCCATTTCCATGGCGGGCTCCTGGACGCCGTTCAGCCTTCAATGATGCCGACCCTGACGAGCCAGTTGTAACAGTACCAGGGCTACGCCACCCAGGTCGAGGCGGAGCTTCAATGATGCCGACTCCCACAAGCCGGTTGTAACAATGCATTGGCTGCGGTAGGCATGGTGGCTCTCCTGCTTCAATGATGCCGACTCTTACGAGCCGGTTGTAACGAGACCGTCACCACCATCGGCCTGCCCTATTACGCTCTTCAATGATGCCGGCTCTCACGAGCCAGTTTTTACCTTAGTCTTGCGGACGACGGACACGGTCCAGTGATCGCTTTAATGATGCCGACTCTCACGAGTCGGATGTAAACCGCAACCGCGGGCAACGTCTTACCGGTGATCTGGCTTCGATGATGCCGACTCCCACGAGCCGGTTGTAACCGGCGGTCTACCTTGTAACGAATGTTGCCTGTGTTGCTTCAATGATGCCGACTCTGACGAGCCGGTTGTAACCAGGCTATCGGTCACGCCGTTGTTGAGGTAGGCCGTACTTCAATGATGCCGACTCTGACTAGTCGGTTGTAACATGAACCCAGGCGGCACACTGGAAGCCTTGAATATCGCTTCAATGATGCCGACTCTGACGAGCCGGTTGTAACATGCCCCCCGCGATGTGGGAGAAGCCCAGGCCATAGCTTCAATGATGCCGACTCTGTCGAGCCGGTTGGAACGTCCGCAGGCAGGCCGATGATCGTATTGATCTCGGTGCTTCAATGATGCCGACCCTGACGAGCCGGTTGTAACACGTGGCCATCCGTCATGCCGTGGCCTTCTGCAAGCTTCAATGATGCCGACTCTGACGAGCCGGTTGTAACTGGCCGTGGTCAGGGTGTCCCAGATCGCGCCGGTGTAGCTTCAATGATGCCGACTCTGACGAGCCGGTTGTAACAGGTACTCGGCCTGGATGGCGGTCAGCTCCTGGATGCTTCAATGATGCCGACTCTGACGAGCCGGTTGTAACAGTCCGGGCCCACTGGATCTCCAGGGGCTGATAGCCGCTTCAATGATGCCGACTCTGACGAGCCGGTTGTAACCTTCTGCCGGCGCAGGATGCCGACGGCGTAGGTGCTTCAATGATGCCGACTCTGACGAGCCGGTTGTAACCCCGACCTGATCTTCAACGCCAGCAACTACAGCCTGCTTCAATGATGCCGACTCTGACGAGCCGGTTGTAACCGCTGGTGACGGTATCCCACACGGCACCGGCATAGCTTCAATGATGCCGACTCTGACGAGCCGGTTGTAACCGCCCCTTCATAGGGGCTTAATTCCATGGTGCTTTGCCCATAGCTTGTGCGAACCTGCCTGATCAAGCCTTAGCAGCCCCAGGCTGCCATACCGTTTCGTCCCAATCTTCCTTGGCTATCAAAGCACGCGAACCCCCGGGCATTTCCGGTCTGCTCAGGGTTCGCGCGGGCTGCAGGTAACCCATTTGGCCATTGCGGCCGACCTTCGCTTCGTAGACCCTTCCCCCCCAAGCGGGGCTGCGGGACAAGACCACCGAGCGGACCCCTTCCATGTCCAGCGGCAGGGACCAAGTGACCCAGGCATAGCGGTCGCTCCGTGGGCCGGTGCCGGTGACGGGCAGGGATTCCGCGGCGAGCCATTGCCCCGCCAGTACCCCACGGTGGGGGGCATCGGTCGGGGCCTTATCCCCGCCACTGGTGGCGCCCTGCTTGATGGCCCCGATGTCCCAGCCCAGGCTGGTGATATCATCCTGATTCTTCCAGGGATAAAGCAGGGCCTCCGCGATCTTGTCCCGGCTGACGCTTTTGAGCATGGTCTCAATGACCCCGGTAAAGCTGACCCGACCGGCGGACAAATCCAGGGCGGCCTTTTCCCCTTTGACCCCTTGGGGCAGGTTGGCCAGGAGATCGCTGTCTTGGGCCAGATATTCCGCCAGGGCATCGATGACGCGCTCGGCATCCTGGTTGAGCAGGACCGGATGCTGACCCTCCCAATACAGGACGGGATCATGACCCTGACGATCGAGTAGGTAGGCCACCCCCACCGCCGCCAGCCAACCCTGGGCATTTTCCGCCCGCAACCCGATCATCTTGAACATGCCTGTTGCTCCCGCTCGCTCTGTATCCAGTCCGCCAGCCTGACCAGGGCCTCCTGGTAAGCCAACCCCCAGGCCCCGTGCTCCTGGTTGAGGCGTGCCGTGAGCTTCCCCCAGGTGGGACCCCCGGCCTGGTGCCAGAGTGCCTCGTCGCCGCTGACGGGCAGGATGGTCCGGGCATAGCCGTGGTGGGTGGCCACCAGATACTTCACCAGGTCATCAGCATCGTCCGGGAGTTGGCACAGGGAGGCGATCTCATGCCGCCAGCCCGGGGGCAGCCCCGACCATTCGCGGGCCTGCCGGGCCGCCCAGGGCGAGGGGTGACCCGATTTGGCCAGCGGCTGATCACGCGCCCCCAGCAGGACCTGGAAGCGGGGATCGCGCTTGCCGATGTCATGCAGGGCGGCCGCCTGCACCACGCGGGGATCATCACTCAGTTCCCGGGCGACGGCGGCGATGTCGCGCAAATGGTCGTCCAGGAGGATGGCGCGGCTTTTGACCCGGCGGTTGGCCGCCGTGATCACCAGGCCCGCCGGGTAAGGGCTGGCGACCGGATTGGGGATGTCGATACCCAGTGCCGCCAGACGGGCCGGGATGTCCGTCCCTTCATCGGCCCCGATCAAGCGCACCCGGGCTCCCACCTGATTGCCAATGTCGGCCACCAGGGCCGTTGATTCCGGCTCCCAACCCCAGGGTCCATACCCCCCATAGCTGGAAGGGACGACGACCATGTCCCCCGGACGTAGATCGGTGCCCGGCACCACCCGCCCCGCGGCCAGGACCGGACGCTTCCCCAGCCACTGGCGCACCTCGTAGAGGGTGCAGGGCATCATTTCCGCCAGCACGGCGGGGGAGGCTTCCATGATCGCCGGCCAGGCGCTGGGGTCCTCCGTCGCCAGATCTGCCCGCCAGACCAGGGAGACGGTTGCGACCCCGGTCTGCTCCCCGTGCAACCAGGGGCTGATATCGACCGGAACCGGGGGGAGCGTCTGGCGTAGTTTGCGCAGATCGGTGGCGGTGAAGTCCCTGACCGGCGTGGTGTCCCTGACCGGCGGCGGGCTATGCTGGCAAGTGCCCTCCATGGCCTCGATGCCAAAATCCACCCGCTTGTGCTTGCCACTGCCCCGGGTCGCCTTGGTTAACCAGCTCCAGGTGTCCTTGAGCAGTTTCTTGCCGTAGACCAGGCATTCCTCCTCGGCGCCCAGATGGGCATGCACGATGACCGACTCACTCGTCCCCAATTGCCCCAGGCGATCGACGCGGCCGAAGCGCTGGCGCAGGGCGTCCATGGGGGCCGACTGGGTGACTAGGGCGTCAAAGTCCAGGTCGGCGCCGACCTCGATGGTCTGGGTGGCCACCACGTACAGGGGTTCGCGGCCGTCACGGCTGCCGCTGAGGATGTTGGGTAGATGGGTCGCGAGGAGGGCGTCCTTATCGGCCGGCCGGATACGTCCGGTGAGGAGGATTTTCTCCGCGGGCAACTGGTTGAAGACCTCGCGGGCCTCCCGGGTGGTATTGCAGATGACCCCCACCACCGGTGCCCCGGCGGCGCGCAGGGCTTGCGCCTCCGCCACCAGGGTCGCGACGAGCGCGTCCTTTTCGACCTTGACGAGCCTGGCCAGCTTACTGCTCTGCAAGCGTTGGCGCAGGACCGGGTGCGCCCGGTCCGCCTCAGATAGGCTGAAGCAGTCGTCGGCATTGACCGGGGTCGCCGTCATCAGGGTCACCTGCCAGGGCTGAGCGGTGGTACCGCGCAGCCGGGAAACCGCCTCCAGGGTGGTCGCAAACGGCGTGGAGAGATGGGCCTCGTCCAGCACCAACAGTGCATCATTGCCCACCAGGGCGGCATGCAGGGGGGCCTGTCGCGGGCTGACCCCATAGCCGCGCCACAAGAGCCGGGAGCCCACCTGGTCCACCGTGGACACGATGACGGTCGGCCGGGTGGGCGACATCAGCCAACTGTCGTCGATGGTGATGCCGCCACGCATCTTGATGACCGGGCAACCCAGGCGGTCGGCATAGTCGGTGACGCTGTCGACGATCAAGCGCCGATCCACGACGTAGATCAGGCGGGTGGGGACCCCGGGGATGCCCACTTCCTTGGCCCACTGCCAGACCGCGATGATGGTGGTTTTTCCGGCCCCCGTGGGGACGGCGATGGCCCCCGGGGGCGTCCCCGCGGCCACGAGCCCGGCCAGGCGCTCCTGCCAGGGAAAGGGGGGATAGGGATGCCGTTGCTGATACCAGTCCGTGAATTCAAGCGCCATGGGCGGTCTCCCGAGCATCCGTCCACGGCCGGCACAGGCCGCCGCCGAAGAAGCGATCCGCCCCGATCAGGAGGGGACCGCCGATCGCTTGTTCCCAGTCGATGACGGCATGGGTGATAAAGCGGTTGCCCCGCCGGGAAGGGTATTGGCTGGCGTGAGGGCACCCCTTGAGAGGGGAGTAGGACAGACACTCGATGTTGGCCGGCGCGGGCAGGCCCAGGTAGCGCAGGCTGTCGCTGAGGATCGTTTCGGCGCTCAGGCGTTTTTTCGGCCAGCGGTCCAAGGCGATGGGGGTCACGCTGGACCAGCGCCGGGCGGGCCTGCTCCAGGTGGCGGTCTGCAACCCCTTGAGGCCGACCCGGTCCAGTTCCAGCCGCAGACCATCCACCTCGGTCACCCGCAGCAGGCAGGCGCCCAGGAGTCCGCGTTCCTCGAGGGTGATATCGGCCGGACACCAGCAGCCCAGCCCCAATATGCCCCCGGTGGCATACGCATGGCCCACATCCGGGATGGCGGCCCAGGCGACATGGCGATCCTCGCCATGGCCGTGGATCAGCGCGGGCATCACCGGGGGGGCCTGGCTCATCACGGCCCGCCGCAAGCGGTCAGTCCACTGGGGGGTGAGCCTGACATCCAGTTGCCGCTCCGGACGCAGGGTCATGAGTTCGCCCCAGCCGGCGGTGGGATAGACCCGCTCCGCCCGGCGGTAGCCCTGGATGGGCGCGGTGGGGCTGCGCAACCCGGCGGCGAAGGCGGAACACAGATCATCCAGGCGGCCAGCATAAGGCGCCCGGATGGCGATGTCGCCCCGCGGGTCAGGTAACAACGTGGGGATGACGCGGTCGTGGTCCACCACGCGGGCGGCGACCAGGCTGGACGCCCGGCCGATGTGGGTGAGGCGCTCGGCAATGGCCGACAAGGCAGCAACGGCCGCGGCGGGGACCTGGGACCAGAGGTAGGTGACCAGCGGGGATGTCGGTCGGGCCGTGGGCAGAAAGCGCTCGGCTCCCTGGTGGTAGCCGGAACTGCGGCGGAAATTCTCCGGCACGAATTGCCTTGGTGCCTTGGCCATGAGGGCCTCGCTGGCGGCGATGGCGGGGGGAGCTTCCAGATAGCGCAGGATTGCTAAATCCAGGCCGGATTCGGCGGCGGTGGCGACGAGGGCTTGAAAAATCCGATCCGGCGCCGGCGGCCATTCGGCCCACTGCGGGGCCGCGGGATCGGACAACTGGGGCGTGACGAGAAACTCGATCTGGAGCGCGATTGCCATCAGACCAGTCCTCGTTGGGCCAACCTCGCGAGTGCATCGCCGGCAACCAGCCGGACGGGGGATGAAAAAACCAGGCCGTGATCGGCGGCGGTGCTGATAGCGCTGTGCATCTCTTCTTGGGCCTGGGAGACTTCCAGGGGGGTCCGGCTGCCATCGGCATTGACGGTCAGGAACTCGCGGGAGGTGGTCACCAGCTCACAGCCGGAACGCAGATCCAGGTTGTCCATCACCGCCAGAATGCCTACCAGGGCGATGTGCGCGAGCGCCTGGCGGGCCGCCGCATCGCGGGCTTCATGGATGACGCCATTGGCATCGGGAAAGTGGTAGCGGTTGAGCCGGGCTAGGGAGATCGCGCCGGTCAGTTCAATCCGCTCGACGAACACCCCTTTGACCGCTTCGCCCGGGACATCGCCATGGCCCAGTTCCGAGGGGCGCACCCCATTGCCCCCCTCCGCGACCTGGGTCAGGATGCCATCGACAATGGCATGCGGCTCGGTATCGCGGGTAATGGAAAGGGGATCGATGCGTTGGGTGAGGTGCCGGGCCGTCACCACCTCGTATCCCCAGATTTCACAGGCCACGGCGCGGGCGATCTTCGCGCCCCGCCCGGCATCGCCGCCATGGGAGTCCCAGCCACCGAGCAGTAGGGTCAGGGGGGCGTAGGTATAGAGCGCGGTCGCATTGCGCGGGGTGCTGTCGAGGACCGCCTTGCCGATGGCGGAACTTCTCCAGGGTTGGCCGTCCAGCAGGGAATCCCGCAGGATGGCGTCATAAGCGCGGTGGGGCAGTTCATGGATGGAGAGCTGCCGGTCCCCGACCTGGGTCGTGATCTCCGGGAGCGTGTTCAGGGCGGCGAGTGCCTGCTCGATCCGGTTGGCAAAGGAGCCCACGGAATCGATTTGGACGGCTTTGGCGGTGTGAGTCTTGTGATCCTGGCCCACCAGATTGTGGCCAACATTGGCAAAGGTAGCGGGGTAGATGTGCTTGGAGCCGGTGACGGATTCAAGGTTGGCCTTTACGGAGATGGCTACTGGGGTCATGGTGGCTGTCCTGAAAACTCTGAAATTATAGTGGGTTCAATCACGTCGCCTTCACAAGCCTCAGTGCTGGCTGTTGTGCGGATCAAGGCCGACATACTAGAGGTTTTCGTGATAACCTGCTGATAAATAGATTAATTATTCCTCCCTTGGTTAAATGGAATTTCCACGCTGGGTCCTATGCGAAGCACCCAAGGACCGCAGGTAGACTGTCCAATCCTCGGGCAGACGATCCACTCGTAGATGTGCTGCGCCACCGTGTCCGGCGTGATGTCGTGCGGCATCAACCTGACTTCTCTGAGCTGGCCTGGTCGGCGCCGCCCAAACATACCCGGCGCGCCGCTGGCCTATAATCTGAATCCAGTAACGTCTTCGCTAACCACCCGGCGGTCCCTGCCCATGCTCCTTGCCCCCAGCTTAGCGCGTCTCCCGGCCGAGTCCAATCTTGCCGGCGAAACCCCGCCCTCCCGCGCCCGGCCGTTGTTTGCAGTTAAGGTCATGGCCGGCTTCCCCTCCCCGGCGGAGGACTACGCCGAAGGCGTCCTCGACCTCAACGTCTACCTGGTCGCCGACCCGGGGGCCACCAGCTTCGTCACCGTCCCCGACGACGCCCTCCACGACCGGGGCATCCGCGCCGGGGACATCCTGATCGTCCACCGTGGCCTGCCGCCGAAGGCCGGCGACCTGGTCTGGGCCGAACTCGACGGCCAGACCCTGCTGCGGGAACTGCGCCGCCAGGGCGCCCGCTACTGGCTGTGCGCCCATCACCCCGATTTCCCCCCGCTGTATCCCCGTGACGGCCAGGAGCTGCGCATCCGCGGCGTGGTCACCGCCATGGTGCGCGCCCTCTATCCGTCAACCGGACACTGTCCACTCCCGTCCTATTGGCCCTGAGTGGGCCCTAACCGTCTCTACAATCTCTGCGGCTCACCACCCAGCGCAACCAACACCGCCTCGTCCTCATGCCCCCGGGTTGCCCCCGGATCTCACCGGTCAGGATGGTTACGCGCCCCCTCCGACGCCGGCCGCAACCCCTGCTCACTAGGCTGGAGCCAGTTGTGCTGGACGCCTTGCTTGCACCACGGTCAGGGTCATGATGGCGCGGAGGAAGGCCACCTGCTGGAGGGCCACCATGAGGACGAGACTGGTGGGTGGACGTTCATCCACCTAGTAGTCGATACCGTCGGGTCGGATTGCCCGGTCGGGGGCCAACCTAGCGCACCTAGACCTCCACCATGCGGGTCCGGCCACCCAGGTCCTCCTGTTGCCGAAAGGCCATGACCCCGTGAACGAGGGGTACCTGCGGCGTCTGGCTGAGAGGGCGTTGTCGTCTTGCCCGCCGAACACAGCACGCGAAACCGGTCTGGTGCCGGGAGCACAGTGCCGGGAGCACAGTGCCGGACCTGTGTTCATCCCGCTCACCGCGGCAGGGTGATCTGGGCGATCAGTCCCCCGCCGTCGCGGTGCTTAAGGATCAGATCGCCGCCGTGGGCACGGGCGATGTTGCGGGCGATCCCCAGGCCCAGTCCGGTTCCTCCGGAGTCGCGCCCGCGTGATCCCTCCAGGCGGAAGAAGGGCTCGAAGACCTTGTCCATCGCATCCGGCGGGATCCCGGGCCCCCGGTCGGCGACGGTCAGGGTCACCGCCTGGTCTGAATCCAGCACCGCGATCTCCGCCTCCCCCCCGTAACGCAGTGCGTTGTCGAGCAGGTTGCCGATGCAACGCTTGAGGGCAAGCGGTCTGCCCAGGTAGGGGCGCTCAATATGTCCGCGCAGACGGACCCGCTCACCCATCTCGTTGGCATCGTCACGCAGGCTCTCGAGGAGCGCCCTCAGGTCGAGGGGCCTGGTCTCTTCGCAGCTCTCGCTGCCTCGCATGAAGTCGAGCGTGGCCTCGACCATGGTCTGCATGTCATCGATGTCGCGCCGGATCTTCTCCCCCAGCTCCTCATCGTCGAGCAGATCCGCCCGCAGGCGCAGGCGCGTGAGGGGGGTCTTGAGATCGTGGGAAACGGCGGTCAGGGTCCGCGCCTGGTCCTCGACGAAGCGTCCAATCCGCCGCTGCATAGTATTGAAGGCCCGCGAGGTCTCGGCCACCTCGACCGGCCCGGTCTCCGGAAGGGGTGGACGGTGGATATCCTTCCCCAAGGCGTCGGCGGCGCGGCGAAGGTTGTCCAGGGGGCGAACGATCCAGCGCACCGCGACCAGCGAGAGAGAGGTCACACCGACCAGGAGAATCCCCAGGGTGATCAGCATCTGGACCGGCCAGTCAAAAAGCTCCTTCGGTATACGGCGCTCGAACCACACCCAGGTGTCGTCGCGCAGCCGCACCTGGACGACGAAATGGCTGGCCATGGCGTGCTCCTCATTGCGCAGGGCCGCCCCCGGGCCGCCCATCATCATCATCGGATGACTGCCCATGGGTCCGCCCATGACGAAACCCGCGAGTGTCACCCGGATCTCGACGTCCTGGCCGAGGCGCTCGCGAAGCTGCCGGTCGACCAACTCCGCACCGGCTGAACGGGGGTCATTCGAGGGTTCCTCCAGCGGGGCGTCCGCGAGACCGATGCGGGTCCGGGTACTACCGAGCACAGGCAGCAGTCGCCTACGCTCGCCAGGCGGCAGGGCGTCCATGAGCTGGACGATGCCCACGGTGCGCTCGATCAGGTCGCTATGGATCGCCTCGTAGTGAATCTGACCACGGTCGCGCAGCTGTACCCCAGCGGACAGCAGCACCGTTGCGGTGAGCCCGGTGAGCAGCACCAGAGTGAGGCGGCCGAACAGTGACCCCGGCAGCAGGCGCATGGCGGTTCAGGCTAGCGCACCGGTGTCACCCGGGCGGCGAGCATGTAGCCTCGCCCCCGGACCGTCTTGATCAGCTCGGGCTCGCGGGCATCGTCACCGAGGTGCCTGCGCAGGCGCCCGATCAGCACGTCGATGCTGCGATCAAACGGACGAGCGTCCCGTCCCCGGGTCAGGTCGAGCAGTTGATCGCGGGTCAGCGCCCGGTTGGGATGGATCAGGAGTGTCTGCAGCAGCCGGAATTCAGCCTGACTCAGCGGCACCACCAACCCGTCGGGTGAGGTCAGGTGCTGGGTGCGGGTGTCCAGTGTCCAGTCGTTGAAGGCGAGGCGCTCGGGTGAATCCGCAAGTGGATCCACCGGCAGATCGCGTACGCGCCGTAGCACCACCTTGATGCGTGCCAGCAGCTCGCGCGCGCTAAAGGGCTTGGCGAGATAGTCGTCGGCGCCCATCTCCAGCCCGAGCACCCGGTCCATCTCGTCGCCCCGGGCGGTGAGCATAATCACCGGCACCTTTGAGCGCGCGCGCAGGTCGCGGCAGAGTTCCAGTCCGTCCACCCCCGGCAGCATCAGATCAAGCACGATCAGGTCGATCCGGGAGCGCTCCAGGACCATCCACATCCCGCCGCCTTCTCCGACGGCGGTGACTTGGTAACCGTTCTTCTCTAGATACTGCCTGAGCAGATGACGGATCTCCGGGTCGTCATCCACCACCAGGACATGGTCTGCAGGGGTGTCCATGAATGCCACTCTAGCCGATCTCGGGGTTGTGTCGCTGGACGAACCGTAACGCCGTGTAACCCTGCGGCGGGCTGTTACATGGGATTACAAAGAGCCGCTTTGCTGACATTCGCCACTTACACCAGCGGGCTTTAATGATCATCGATCCGAATAGGCCATGCAATATAACCCTCTAACAGCAGAATCGCTTGGGAGAACGTCATGAGACAGTCGAACAGAAAGCTCTTTGGTCTGGTCACAGCGTCCGTGTTGAGCGTCGGCGCAATCACCGGCGCGCTGGCCGCCTGCACCCAGGGTGCGGCGGCCGGTTACCCCGGCACGTATCCGGGGATGATGTATCCTGGCATGCACCCGGGGATGATGGGCGGCTGGGGCGCCATGATGGGGATGGGGCCCGGCGGCATGATGGGCGGCTCCGTGTCTGACATGACCGCACGACTCACCAACATCAAGGGTGAGCTCGGGATCACTCCCGCGCAGGAGGAAGCCTGGAAGGCCTACGAGCAGGCGGTGATCAACCAGTCGACCGTGATGAACGCGCACCGGCAGACCATGTGGAATGGCCCCATGCCGCCGCCGGTCGATCAGCGCGCGGCGATGCATCAGCAGGGCACGGAAACGATGCAGAAGACAGCCCAGGCCGCCCAGGGTCTGTACCAGGTCCTGACACCGGAGCAGAAGGCCCGGGGCGACGACCTGCTCCTGTTCCGACCAGGTCGGTGTATGGCCTGGTTCGGGTGCTGACGATGAGGGTCTCGGGTGCCACGGGGAGGGTGAGATCGAAATCCAGGGAGGTCTGGGATGTGAGGCGCAGCGCGGCTCCCACACCTTTATGTCGGTCTTCAACGTCAACTCAGCCGAACCGGAGAACATGCATGAGCATGTGCAGCGACCTTGCACTGAGCCTCATTCTGGGCGGGACACTGTTGAGTACCGCCGCCTTGGCCGAGGGGCCTAAGGTGACCGTCTACAAGAGCCCCACCTGCGGCTGCTGCACCAAATGGATCTCTCACCTTGAGGGGAACGCGTTCGAGGTGGAGGCGGTTGATCTCAACGACCTGCGCGCGCTCAAGTCCATGTCCGGTATCCCGCCGGAGCAGGAGTCCTGCCATACCGCTCAGGTCGACGGCTATGTGATCGAGGGTCACGTCCCGGCGAACGACATCCGGCGCCTGCTCGCCGAGCGCCCCGGCGCGCGTGGACTCGCAGTGCCCGGCATGCCCATGGGATCACCCGGCATGGAGGCGCCGAACCCGGAGCACTATCAGGTGCTGCTCATCGGCCGGGACGGGAGCGCGACGGTGTTCGCAGAGCACTAGCCGCAGGCGTTGAGCTGTTTCGGCATCACCGTCCGATCACCACGGCGAGGAGGCACGAGCCAGTGAGAACCAGGCTACAGATTTCATAAGCCGTTCTGCTGTCCTTGGCCACCCCCCGCGAACCTGCACTGGACGGTGCAACGGCCCATGGCGGGAGACGGGTATCTGATGTGGGCCATCGGCGAGGGCGGGGCCCAGATCGGCAGTGCGATGCCCGCGTTCAAGGACTCGCTCAGCGAGGCTGACCGCTGGAGGATCATCCGGTTTCTCAGGACCCTGTAGGGGGTCGGGAGATGGGACATGCACGGTTAGGACACGACCTCACCGATGGGGGCAGGGATGGTTACCGACCCGGTCTGCGGGATGCAGGTCCCGGCCGATACGCCACGACGTTCCGCCTATGCTGGCGCGGACTACCGCTTCTGCAGCCGTCACTGCCTGGAGCGCTTCGAGGCCGAGCCCGGGCGCTACGCGGTGCCGAGTGCCCCCCAGGACGCCCGCTCAGAAACCGCCGTGGCCGGGACGTGCTGCCCTGACCAGGGCGGGCACGCACAGGAGGCGCCGCACGCGGGGGCGACCACCTACACCGGTCCCATGCCCCCGGAAGTCCGCCAACCACGGCCAGGCAGCCGCCCGAAGTGGGGCATGGCCCTGGAGCCGGAGCCCGCCCCCCAGCCTGAAACGCGGGTCGAATATACCTGCCCCATGCATCAGGAGATCGTGCGGGACCGCCCAGGCAACTGCCCCAAGTGCGGCATGGCACTGGAGCCGCGTACGGTCACCATGGATGGGCGGAACGAGGAGCTCTTCGACATGACCCGGCGCTTCTGGGTCAGCGCCGCCCTCGCCCTGCCGCTGTTCGTGCTCGCAATGGTAGCGGATCTGGCGACCGACCGGCTGCCGGCCGGGGTGACCATGGGGACGGTGCAGTGGATCCAGTTCGCCCTGGCCACGCCGGTGGTGCTGTGGGGCAGCTGGCCCTTCTTCGTGCGCGGCTGGCAGTCCCTGATGACCCGGAACCTGAACATGTTCACCCTGATCGGCTTGGGCGTGGCCGTCGCCTGGGGCTACAGCGTCGTGGCCCTCCTGTTACCTGGCCTCTTCCCGCCTGCCATGCGCATGGCCGATGGAACTGTCCACGTCTACTTCGAGGCGGCCGCCGTCATCACCGCACTGGTGCTGCTCGGGCAAGTGCTGGAACTGCGCGCCCGCGGGAGCACCAACGCAGCCGTCAAGCTGCTCCTCGACATGGCGCCCAACACGGCCCGCCAGGTCCGCGATGACGGATCCGAGGTGGAGGTGGATCTCAGCCAGGTCGAGCCAGGGGACCTGCTGCGGGTACGGCCCGGGGAGAAGGTGCCGGTGGACGGCACCGTCACACAGGGCAACAGCACCCTCGATGAGTCCATGATCACCGGCGAGCCCATCCCGGTGGAGAAGTCGAGCGGCGACCGGCTGATCGGGGCAACTGGATGCCATGGAGCGTGAGTGATGATACCGCCGCCGACCGAATTATCCCTGCATGGGGCCCGGCGCGCCGCCGCCCTCATCGCCGCGGCCGATGCCCTGCTCCTCACCACCGGGGCGGTGATGGGGGTGGACAGTGGCTTGCCCGACTTCCGTGGCCCGGAAGGCTTCTGGCGCGCCTACCCTGAGTTGGGGCGCGCCGGGATCGACTTCATCACGGCGGCATCTCCGGCCACCTTCCACCGAGACCCGCACCTGGCGTGGGGCTTCTACAGCCATCGCCTGGCGCTCTACCGCCGGACGTTGCCCCATGCCGGCTACGACCTCCTGCGCCGCTGGGGCCAGGCGAAGCCCCACGGGGCCGGCTCCAACGGCCAGAAGGTGATGGTGCTGGGGGAGCCCCGAGGCTGCATGGGGCAGCGCGTGGGTAGGTCTCAGGTGATCGCTGGGGTTTGGTGCAAGTAGCTCAGATCCGTCAACTGCTTCAAGACGAACTCGGCGACGTCGGCACGACTGATCCGCCCGCCCCGGATGCTGCGCTCGAGACCCGCGTGATAGCTCCCGGTGCGTGGACCGTCGGTCAAGCCGCCGGGACGCACGATGGTCCAGTCGAGCCCGCTGGCCTTGATCAGACGCTCTTGTTCTTCCTTGGCCTGCATGATCGGCTTGAGGGTCAGGTCCATGATGGCCCGAAACAGCGGATTGATCTGCGCCCGACTGTCACCGACGCCCATCGAGGTGACAGCGACGAGACGACGCACCCCCAGGGACCGCATCGCCTCCAGGATGAGTCTCGTGCCCACCGCCTCGACCGGCTCGCGACCGCCATGTGACCCCAACACGCAGATCACGGCATCCGCGCCCTCGACACCATGCCGCGTTGCCTCCGGATCGAGGACGTCGCCGACGACGCGGGTCAGGCCCGCCTGCTCGACGAGCTTGGCAGGATCACGCACCAGGGCCGTGACCCCATGGCCCTGTTCGAGGGCCTGGGCCAGGACCTGCCGACCGGTCCCGCCGGTGGCGCCGAAGAGCGCGATGTGCATCGGGTGATCTACCTCGCTACTCGCGCTGACACCAAGACCGGGCTGGGTTTGGCCGTCGATGTCAGCTCGATCAAAGGACGAAAACGGCTAACGGAGCGGAAATCCAGCCGGGTCTGGGCGTCCAGCGCCGTTCAAGCGAGTAGGCTAGTGGGGGATCGGGGAGCGGTCAAGGCGCCATCGGGGCGCTCGGCGGCCTCTTTGGCGCAAAGCGTCTGCGTTGCGCAACGCGGGAGCGCGAGGCTCACGCTTGGTGGATAAACGAAGCTCGAGGGCGGCTGCACCTCCCCCGTTATCGATCTGCTCAATGACGGGTTGATCGGCCAGCCGGAACCCAAGCGCATCTTTGCCCTGTGGATACGAGCCACGGATTAGGTGTCCCAACCCAAGGCGGCGACGATGTGCTGGAAGTCAGCCGCCAGGGGCGCCCTAATCACCAGTGCCTCTCCGGTCTGGGGGTGGCATAGTTGCAGCCTGGTCGCGGCCAGCAGCAGGCGCTGGTTGGCGAAATGCCGGGCAAAGAATTGGTTGTGGTGCCCGTCACCGTGGGTGGTATCGCCGATGATGGGGTGAAAGATATGCTTGAGATGGCGGCGGAGTTGGTGCTTGCGACCGGTTTTAGGTTGCAACTCCACCAGGGAGTAACGGGCTGTGGGATAGCGGCTGACCGGATAAGGCAGTTCGACGGTGGCCAGGCGGCGAAAGTGGGTGATCGCTGACTGCGGCGCCTTGTTGGGGTCAGGCGCCAGTCACCCGGTCTCAGGTGGTGTTACAGGATCAGACGCAGTGGCCCAGCTTAGGATGGCAGCAACCCCGCCCGGATGGCCGCCACCTGCTCCGGGGGATAGGGCTGGAACAGCTCCAGATGGCCCCACACCGGCCGGGGCCAGCAGGGGTCGTCGGGACGGCGGCCGATG
Source organism: Candidatus Thiosymbion sp. (assembly GCA_018435665.1). Classification (GTDB taxonomy): domain Bacteria; phylum Pseudomonadota; class Gammaproteobacteria; order Chromatiales; family Chromatiaceae; genus M0108. Next base: position 15,414 of record JAHDND010000254.1, read on the forward strand.
ACATGGACGTGGAGCTGGGGGACCAG
>JAHDND010000234.1 GCA_018435665.1 Candidatus Thiosymbion sp.
GAAGCCCAGGCCTTGTTACGGCCGGCGCCGGAGGCGGCCTTGCAGTCCTGGCCAGCCAGTCCGCGGGTCAACCGGGTCCAGGAGGAAGGGCCGGACTTGGTTGCGCCGTACTGGAACCCACCGCCGGACTGAGCCGGGGCATAGAGACGGGGAGCTACTGTGGTGGGGGTGCGTTCACGGACCTTTCTCCCTGTGTATGGCCCCAACGGAAAACCTATCCCCATGACTCAGCTCCTGCATCTCGACGGCAGCCAGGGGGAAGGCGGCGGCCAGATCCTGCGCACCGCCCTCAGCCTGTCCGTGCTAACCGGCCAACCTTTTCACCTGGACGCCATCCGCGCCCGGCGCCAGCGCCCCGGCCTGCGGCCCCAGCACTTGGCGGCAGTGCAGGCGGCAGCCCGGATTTCCGGGGCGCGGGTCCATGGTGACCGCATCGGTTCCCAGACCCTCTACTTCGACCCCGGGCCGGTGCGGGCGGGGGAGTATGACGTTGATGTTGGCACCGCAGGGGCGACTTCCCTGGTCTTGCAGACCTTACTCCTGCCCCTGGCGCTGGCCGCCGGTCCTTCCGAAATCCGGATTCGTGGCGGGACCCATGTGCCCGGGAGCCCCTGCTTCCACTATCTTGCCTGGCACTGGCAGCCCTTCCTGGCCCGGCTTGGTTTTCCTTTTGCCCTGTCGATGACGATGGCCGGGTTTTATCCGCAGGGGGGTGGGGAGCTGGTGGCCTGCCTCCCTGGTGGCGCCCGGCCGGGAGCCCTGCACCTGACCGCGCGCGGGGAACTGGTCGCCATCCGGGGCCTGTCCGCCGTGGCCAATCTGCCCGTCGAGATCGCCGAGCGTCAACGGCGCCAGGCCCTGCGGGGGTTGCGCCACCTGGTGGACGGGCCAGCACCGGAGATCGAGGTGGCGGAACTGCCTGCCACGTCCAGAGGAACCGTCTTGCTGGTGCTGGCGGAGTTGACCACCGGGCAAGCCTGTTGTTTCGCCCTCGGGGCACCGGGGAAGCGGGCGGAACAGGTGGCGGATGAGGCGATCACGGCCTTGGGGGCCTTTCTGCGCAGCGACGGGGCGGTCGACCCCTGGCTGGCGGACCAACTGCTACTCCCCCTCGCGCTGGCCCGGGGACCATCGACCCTGAGGACCAGTGAAGTCACGGGGCATCTGCTGACCCAGGTGGCGGTGATCCAGCGCTTCCTGCCGGTGGCGATCACCATCGACGGCCCAATAGGCCAGGCGGGTACGGTAGAGGTTCGGCCCGGCCTGGGGACCCCAGGGCCAGCACCAGCACTCTGCGGGGAAGACCCGGCGGATAGTGGGATTGTGTAGGGGGGCCTTCAGGGGGGGTGCCCTGGGGTGCTCAGCTGGCCAAGATCGGTTGTAACCTTCCGGCCGCGAAGTGGCTGGCCGGAGGGGAGACGGGTTTCCTTCTAGAAATGTTCTGCCAGGTTGCCCACCCCAGGATACGGAAAAGGGCCGCCACCTCAACTATCACTAGCCACAGCATTCAAAAGCCAGCGGCCCAGAGGTGGCGCCTGGTTGCCATTCTCGACTATGCAGAAAGGACAACAAGACGGCAGGCAGTCACCCCCTGGATGTCCGCACTACACCTTTTGGGTCTATGGATAAATGGGAGCCTAATGGGAACCTGGAACTCTTAATTAGAAAAACCTCAAACCCAGATACGAAAAAGCCCCTGTTAAGGGGCTGTTTTCTTTGGCTTTTTGGTGGCTACGACTAGATTCGAACTAGTGACATCAGCATTATGAGAGCTATTTAGGCCATTTCTAACCCATTGCCGGCATTGTTATTTTCCGCATAACTGATTGACTTGCTTTGCTTATCAGGTTTTCATAAACTATCATCACATTGCAGGTTTTTGCAGGTTTTTGCTAAAAAATGTAGCGTGGGCGTAGCGTGGAATCAGCCCTACCTAAAAAGATGGAATCCCTGTAAACAGCGAAGCCGATGGGCGATTTCGGCGCCCACCGGCTTCTATCACCACTCGCAACATGGTGCGAATTGTGACTTCAGAAAGCATACCCCAAGACCCTTACGCCGTCACCCTGGCGGCATTGACCCAGGCCCCCCCTCATCAGCGCCATGCGGTCAAGAACCTCCTGCCCTTCAGTTTCACCCTCCCCCGCCTGAAGGAGCTTCCCCTCCCAGAAGGCAAGTACTACACCGTCAAGGACAGCGAACAAGCTGGGCTGACCTGCGTCATCTACTCATCCGGGAAGCGCACCTTTCAGGTTTACCGGCGCCTGGGCGGCGGTGGCGCCCCCGTGCGCGTCACCCTGGGCGCCGTGGGCGACTTGCCGATGAAGGCCCTCAAGGACAAGCCCTCTGTGCGGGGTATGGCCGCCGAGATCATCGCCCAGATCCGCGCCGGTACGGACCCCAATCTGGTGCGCAAGGAACAGCAGGCCCAGGAGCGCGAGCAAGCGGCGGCGGATGCCGTGGCCAACATCACCCTGGGCCAAGCCTTCGAGAAGTGTCTCGAAATCCAGCCCGTGGCCCCCCGCACCCTGGTGGGCTATCGCCTGGCCATGGATCGCGACCTGGCCCCGTGGAAGGACAAGCCGCTGAAGGAGATCACCGGCGCCATGGCCGTGACTCGCCATGCCGAGCTTGCCCAGGCCAAGACCGGCAACCCGGCCCGGGCCATGCAGGTATTGCGCAAGGTCCACCGCTTCGCTAGCCAGTTCTGGGGTACCGAGGACAACGAACTCCCCTTCGGTCGCTGCCCCGTGGATAAGGTCAACGCCGTGGCACGGTCATGGGCCAAGACCGCCCCCCGGACTCGCAAGCTAGGCGATGGGGACATTGGTCCCTGGCTGGCGGCCGTGCGCAACCTACCCCAGACCCAGAAGCGCGGTGATGGGCTTCTCGCCGCTCACTACCTCGAGCTGATGCTCCTCACGGGCCTGCGGCGGCGGGAGGCCGCGTTTCTGCGATGGGCGGACGTGGATCTCCGCCGCAAGGTTCTGACCGTGCGCGACACCAAGAACCACACCGATCACACCCTGCCCATCACCCTGCGGGTGGAGGAGATCCTCAAGGAGCGCAAAGCCGCCCTGGCCGCCGCGAAGGAACTGGCAGAACGCAAGCCCAAGCCGACCAACCTGGCCCATGCCGCCGATCTGGAGCAGTACGTCATCGGACTGGAGGAGACCCGGCACCAGATCGCCACCATCCGGGCGGAAACCGGCATCCTCGTCAGCGCCCATGACCTGCGACGGACCTGGGCCAGCCTGGCAGACAAGGCCGGCGTGGGCGCCTATGCGATCAAGGCGATTTTGAACCACAAGACCACCGGCGACGTGACCGGGACGCACTATGCCCAGGTGGACGTGGACGACATGCGCCGCCCCATGCAGCAGGTGGAGAACTACATCCTCGCCAAACTGGCGGCGGCCCGGGGCGAGAACGTCATCCCCTTGCGCCCGGCACGGGAGGCCGCATGATGCCCAGCCAGGAAGAGATGGACCGCGAATATCAGCGCGAGTTGAACGCCGCCCTGCAGGCCCGCCTGGGCGATCTTGGCATCAACCCGATACCCCCAGAGATCGAGAGAATCCTAGCCGAGCAGGAAGAGCAGCTTCTGAGAGCGGCCGCCGCTATCGCCCCCGCCACCCAGGCCGCGAGCTATCACCTTCACCAGCACCGGATGGAGGAGCTGCGCACCCTAGGCCGCTTGGGGCGATCTGGTCGGACACCCCCTGTTGACCATCCCCGAGAGCCCGCCACCCCCCAGCGTGACACCGGCCCTCCGGTCCTGAAGCCCATAGCGGTGGAGGAGCGTGAAGACCTCCGGCCCCGGGCGCCGGCAACGAGAACCGGACGGCCCTCAGAGTATGACGACCTGGCCCGGGAGGTGGAACGTGAATACAGCGCGCGCACCCAGGCCGCAAACGGCAAAAGGGTTACAAAAGCCGAATGCATCCGCGCCGTGGTCGACCTTCATATTCCAATGCCAGACCATACCGCTGACGCCGGGGCTAGGAATAAGGCCAAATTTGACCGAAATCACCTTATTGAAGCCCTGACCCACCGCATGAAGCCTAGCCACCCGAGCCGACGCCCGCGCCCCATATCCTGATTCATTTTGATCCAACCCCAGAAGAACCGCCGCAATGGCGGTTTTTTTATGCCCGCGTGAAACTGGAAAAATATGGAAAAAGTGGAAAAAGTATTTATTCCATATTTTTCCAATTTTCAATCCTGTTCAATGCTCATCACCAGCAACCAAGCCTGATGAGGCATTGAAATGAAACCCAAGCCCTCCTCCTCCTCAATCGCTGACTTCTGTGGCCGGCACAACATCTCCGAAGTCACCTTCTACCGCCACCGGGACGATATGCCCAAGGCTATCAAGATCGGTGGACAGTGGCGCATCCCTGGAAAAGCTGAAGACGAATGGTTAGCCGCGAAGGAAGCTGAATTCACCCAGGCCAACAAGGCCGCCGCTTAACCCAACCCTTGAGGTATTCCCAATGTTAGAACGTCAATCTGTGCATCTGGTACTTAACGCCCTGGAGGCGACCGTTAAGGAAACGCTGAAGAATGACCCGATTTCTCTCTTTCCGCCCTTGGAGAGCGTCATTTTTGACTTAGCAGCCCGTTTTAACCCGTTTTTGGGCTCATTTTGGGTATTCTGAGTGGCTCTTGTGGTCCATTACGCCC
>JAHDND010000256.1 GCA_018435665.1 Candidatus Thiosymbion sp.
AAATTCTTCAAAGACGGGGAACGGTTGGACGCCGACCGCCTCCCGGACTGGATGCAGACCACCGAAATGAGGCAAGCCATGAGCACGTTGCAGCGCTTCTCCGACAAAGAACGCGCCTATGATGCCTATCAGGCGCGGCAGAACTACCTGCGCATCCAAGGCGCCATCCAGCAGGAACAGCAGGAACTGCAACAGGCCTTGGCCCAGGAGCGGGCGGCGCGGGCGGCCGCCGTGGAGCAGATGGATGCCGCCTTGCGGCAGATGGAGACCGAGCGGCAGGCCAAAGAGGCCGAGCGGCAGGCGAAAGAAGCGTGCCCCTCGGGCTCGAACAGCCCACCGAGCCGCCGCTCCACGCCCTTGAGGGTCAGTGAACAGAACCGGTAGGGGCCGGCCAGTTCAAGCCCGCCGGTGAGGACCCGAAAGGCCTCCGGCCCGGCGGACAAAAAGAGATAAAGGGGTGGTCGGTCTTCATCGCGCGCCCTTCCGGTCGTCATGCCCGCAAGCATTATAGTGGACCCTGGCGGCGAGCAATTCAGCTCGGCCGTAAGCTGGCGGGGAGCAACGTGGCCCGGCCGTAAGCATGGGCACCCCCAGACGCAAAAAAACCTGGCCTTGGCCAGGTTTCACGGCAAATCGCGAAAGTCCCGGCGCAACCCCACGACCTGCGCCAGAGGTATGCGCGTGCCTTTGAAGACCGGCTCGCCAGCGCCGACCTCGGGTCGCTTCTCAATCAGAGCCGATCCCTTGCGATAGGCTCGCAGAGCCACCTGAGTGGTCTGAACGATAGGATTCACATTGCCTCATTTGCCCAGGTTCCGCACCGACTCGCCGACATCGGCATGGGCGGCGAAGTGCATCACCGGTCAGGGTTTAACCAGTTTTCGGTCAGCAGGCCCGGCACGCGCCTAAATTCGGCCAGATTGTCCGTCACCACCACCGCCCCCAATGCGAGGCCTTGGGCGGCAATCCACAAGTCATTCGCGCCAATCGGGGTACCGTGGCGCTCCAGATGGGCACGGATCTTGGCATAGCGCTGACTCACCTGACCATCGAGCGGCGCGAGTTCGAGCTTCTCGACCAAACCGGCGAGACGAGCGGCATTCTTCTCCCGGTACGCACTCTTTTCGACCCCAGCTCCAGCTCGCCCAACACCACAGGCGAAAGCACAAGATCAGCCAGCGGCGTGCGTTCCAGCCTTACGCGCACAAAATCAACGCCCTTCATGGCCGCGATGAAGATATTGGTATCGAGGAGGTAACGCATCTACCACGCCTCGACCGGCTCAGGGACAGCATCGTCTGGGGCTACAAGATCAATCTCACCCTGATCGCTCCACAAGGGACGGAAGGCGTCGGCGGCCATGCTGGGTTTCTCGGGCACCAGACGTGCGATCACTTGGCCGCGGCGCATGATGCGGATCGTTTCACCCCCTTCCACCGCCGCCAGTAAGCCAGAGAATTTTGCCTTGGCCTCTGTGAGTTGCACGCTACGCATGACGGTCTCCAGCAACATGATCAGGTGGTCAGAATAGGCCCTGAAGGCCAGGGGAACAAGGTCGACACCGCTCCCCCAAACGCAAAAAAAACCTGGCCGAAGCCAGGTTCTGCTGCGCGCGCCGCTGCACGGCCGCTCAATGCAGCGCTTGGACCCGGGTCTGGCCCACCAGGCCGATGCCGGCCAGCAGGCTGGCCAGCAGCAGCAACACCCCCAGGGCCCCGCAGGTGCTGTGCAGCAACCGCGCCAGGGAATGGTGCAGATGACCGCGATCGGCGCTAAAGGGATGCCGGCCCTGGCGCAGGCGCCGCCCCATCACCGCCAGGGTGTCCATCAGGGGGATGGCCACCAGCCACAGGGCGGTGACCGGCGCCAGGCCATCCGGCGCCTGACTGGCCTCGATCAGGCCCCAGACGATCAGATAGCCCAAGAGCATACTGCCGGCATCGCCGAGAAACACCTTGCACCGCCCCGGCCCTCAGGTTCAGGGGACCGCCGCCCAGCACACCGGCCGGTGCAGGGGGATGGGACCGGGGCCGTAAAGGGCGCGGATCACGGCGATCAGGGATCGCATAGGGGGCCGTGGGCTCGGGTGAGGAAGCAGTCGTCTAAAAAAGCTTAAGGATGGCGCCAGGACGCCTCGGGACCCACACCGTAAATCCAAAGGGATCGCCAAAAATCGTCCGTGCTTCCTCAAAGGTAACACCCTGCTTCGTCTGATCCACCACGGCCTTATCCGGGTCCCATTCGAACTCAATCATGCCTGGTCATCCCTTCGGAAAAGGTACATGCCGTCCAGGGGGACGTCACGACCCTGTTGAAAGCCGGCAGAGTGGATAAAACCGCCGACATCCAGGTGCAGATCCCATCTAAACCACGCACTTGAATGTGCATCCTGACGTACATACACTCACGAAATGGAAATCGAATTTGATCCTGAAAAAGCCGCTACCAACCCACTGAACCATGAGGGGGTCACCTTTACCGAAGCCAAAGCTGTGCTGCTAGACCCCTATGCCCTGACGCACGAAGATCAAGACTCACAGGATGAACCCCGGTTCGTGACCTTGGGCATGGGAGCGAAAGGACGGATTTTGATCGTGGTATGGACGTTGCGCGGCGAGATTCCCCGCCTCATCTCAGCCTGGAAAGCCAACCAACCGCAGAAAAAACACTATGAACAACAATTCCGACCCTGAATATGAACGGTATGCGGACCTGGATTTCAGCGCTGCCAAACCTGTCAACCAAGTCCCGCCGCTCGCCAAGTTCCAGGCTCAAGCCGGCCGGAAGTCGAGAATAACCCTTCGGGTGGATAACACCACCTTGGCGGTATTCAAGGCCCGCGCCGAAATGAGCGGTGGCAATTACCAAACGCTCATCAACGATGCGTTGCGGCAATTTGCCCAAGGGCAAACGCTGGCTGACGTGGTAAGAGAAACGATCAGGCAGGAGATGCGTGCCACGCAGCCGTAAACCAGCACCACTTAGGTCCCGTCAAGCTCCCTCTTCGGGCATCTGGCCGGCGCCACCGCCCCCGTGTTCGGCTGCCACTCAGCATAGGCGCAAAGCAACCCCAGCGTGACGCCTGAGTCGTCCCCCGGATCAGGGCGGCGCCGAGCGAAGCTGACGGCGACGTGGCTCTGGGCGCCGAGGTTATAGACCTCGTCCGGCGTTAGCGATGACGCTAATTGGCTGGCGAGACTTCCTTTTTGGCCAGATCCATCAATAACCGCAAGGCATGATTCACGGAGCGGCAGTCATGGAGGAAATCACCCGCTGGAATACCGGTGGGTCATCTTCGTGCAGCGTCCTCATCCGAGCATCTCCAGCAGCAACGCCTGCCAAAGAGCGGGTTCGATGCGACCCATCTTCTTCGTCAATCGGCGTTTGTCCACCGTCCGCAACTGGTCCAGCAGGATCCGCGCCTCCTTGCCCTGGAACGGTACCAGGGGCCGGCAACCCAAGGGCTGACCCTTGCTAGTGATCGGCGCGATGATCACCCGCGGCAGGATGGCGTTCATGTCATCCGGCGAGACGATCAGACCGGGCCTGGTCTTGTTGATCTCGGTGCCGATGGTGGGGTCAAGATTAACCCAATAGACATCGCCCCGGCGAAAGGATAGGCCAGCCATTACCATTCCCATTCAACCGCATCCGCATCCAGCGGCAGGTCGTCCCAGGCAGCGGTATCCCGAGCGGCATCGTAACCCTGGAACCAATCCGCGCGCGGTGTCTTGACCGCCTCGATGACCAGACGCGAACCTTCGAGCCGCAACTCCACGGTTTCGGTGAGACCACATGCATTCAACAGGGCCGCGGGAATGATGACACCCCTGGAATTTCCAATCTTTCTCAACGTGGTATGCATATGCGCCCCCTTTAGGTGTAATAATTTTGTTATTACATCTCACCTTGAAGGGTAGAGTCAAATCGCCGTTCCATGACGGTGATGATTGCGCTTGAGGCCGAAAGATCAACCCGGTGGTCGCTGGCGGTGGCCAGGATGAGGGGGCGCCCATTGGCAGATTGCTGGCGCAGCCAGGCCCCCACAAAAAAAACCTGGCCGAAGCCAGGTTCTGGTGCGCGCGCCGCTTCGCGGCCGCTCAATGCAGCGCTTGGACCGACAAAAACCACACCCACAGCAGCACGGCCACCACCAAGCCGAGCCCCACGGCGATCATCCTCGGCCCCATCAGACCTGACCCCGCGCCGCGGCCGGGCGTGACACCCCCCCGCCCCGCCGTGCCCGTTGCAGCCGCCGGCGATACCAGGCCGGCCAGCGACAGCCTCGACCGCCCGCACCACTTCGCGCACCGAGGCGCCCTCTCCGGTGCCCAGGTAGAGGGCCGCGCTGGCGCCCCCGGCCAGCAGGTCTACCAGGGCCAGCACATGGGCGCGGGCCAGATCGCTGACGTTTTTCCCGCTTTTAGACTCGGGCAAAGCGGCGGGTCTGGCGGACCTCCCAGCTCACGTCTAACGCCTCGTGCGTGGCACGAATGGGGTGGCCTCCTCGGGTGGTTCCTTCATCGCCATCAGACATTCGGCAATGAAATCGGCGGGAAGATCGG
>JAHDND010000010.1 GCA_018435665.1 Candidatus Thiosymbion sp.
GAAGCCCAGGCCTTGTTACGGCCGGCGCCGGAGGCGGCCTTGCAGTCCTGGCCAGCCAGTCCGCGGGTCAACCGGGTCCAGGAGGAAGGGCCGGACTTGGTTGCGCCGTACTGGAACCCACCGCCGGACTGAGCCGGGGCACTGAGACGGGGTCCACTGCGGTGGCGCCGACGGCCACTTACGAGCGCCTGGGCCCCGAGGCGGCAGACGACATGACGTGCCCAACCCTGCCGACGCGGGCTTAGGGGAGAACTCCCGCACCCGGGCAAAAATGGATGTCCGGGAACAAACGGTCCCCCTGGTGGCCCGGGGCTGGACCTCCCTCTGCCTGGTGCAACAGGTGATGGGCCGCGGAAGGCAGGAATCAGGCGATGTGGAGGGCGACGATGAGCAGGATAGATACGGTGAGCAGGATAGATACGGTGAGCAGCATGGATCCCCCCTGTTGTGTCAGCGCATCCATCGGGTCCTGGCGATCGCGGCGGCATACGAATTCCTGGGACCCTTCGCGGCGCAATTCAGGCCGGGGCCGTGAGATGACCAGCGGGTTAGGTGACGCCGATCAGGGCGGTGATCCGGGCTCATCTATACCGCTTGCAACCCACCGTCATGCCTGCCCGACCTTGCCAGCGCTCCAAGCGATAGGCGGATGGCCGCCCGCCTGGCCCAGAAATTCCTGACCTAGCGCATCGGCGGCCAGGATGGCATCCTGGACCGCGCGCCACTCCACGGCAAAGGGCTCGTTATGAGAAGACTCCACGGGCGCCACGGCGCGCATCGCCACCGCCTGGGCCTGGTCGGGGGACAAGGAGGAAATACCAAGCGCCTGGAGCGTCAACGGCAGCCCCACAGCCGCGCAGAAGGCCATGACTTCCTGAATCTCGGCCAGCGATCGCCCCTCCAACACCAGTTGCACCAGGGTGCCGAAGGCGACCTTTTCGCCATGTAGACAGGCATGGGTTTCCGGAATCACCGTCAGCCCGTTATGCACCGCATGGGCGACGGCCAGGCCACCAGACTCGAAGCCGAGCCCGGAGAGCAGGACATTGGCCTCGATGATCCGTTCCAGGGCGGGGATGAGGACCCCGTGCCGGGCCGCGGCGACCGCGGCCCGCCCGTCGGCGAGCAGGGTGTCATAACAGCACCGGGCGATGGCCAGGGCGGCCCGGGTGCTGCCACCCCCGACCGGGTTGAGCTTGTGCGCCCGCTGGACGGTATCGGCCTCGAACCAGGTCGCCAGGGCGTCGCCCATGCCGGCGATGAGATAGCGCACCGGGGCCTGGGCGATGAGGCGGGAATCGACCAGCACGAGATCCGGATTGCGCTTGTAGAACAGGCAGCGATCGAAGACCCCCTCGGGGGTATAGACCACCGACAGGGCGCTGCACGGGGCGTCGCTCGCCGCCACCGTGGGACACGACACCACCGGCAGGTTCAGCTCGCTGGCCACCGCCCGGGCGGTATCCAGGGCCTTGCCACCCCCGGCGCCGATGATCACCCCGGCCCGGGTCCGTAGGGCCTCTTGTTTGCAGCGCTCGATCTCGGGGAAGGAGCATTCGCCGCCAAAGACCAGGTGATGGGTGTCCAGGTGGGCGGCGGCGAAGGTCTCGCTCCAGATGGCCTCCAGTTGCCGCCAGGCGCTGGGGCTGGCAATGATCAGGGGCCGCTCGGCAATGCCCAGCTTGCGCATTTCCGCCGCCAGGTGCCGGCTGGCATCGGGACCTTGGACGTAGCGCGCGGGGGAACAGAAGATATTCAGTATGGCAAGGGTCTCGGATCGGGGTTAAAGCGTTGGGGCCCGCTGGGCTTAGAGCGGGTTTCAGGTTGCCCCCTCGTCAGCAGGCATTAGGGCGGCCTGAATCGGGACAAGCAAGATGCCACTGTGGAGACGGGACGGCGATGACTTATAGCAAGGGCCTATGTCATTAGTGCTGACCGACTCGAACCTGCTGCGACCCTCGGCATCCTGCCAGATACCTTGGTGACTATCAGGGTTCAGCGACGGCCATGGCCCTCGTAAGGGGTGAGGCCAGGGAGGCTAAATCCCAAGTTGCGCACAGGGTTCACCAAAAGACGCCCGGGGTGTCAAGCGGTGGCACGCAGGGTTATTGGTTTCAACCTAACACGCTGTTATGACTGGCTAACCTTCTAGGTGGCCAGTCTGTGACCAGAACCGCACCAGCCCTTATCTGATGCGGCCTCGCCGCGATTCCCCTCGGCTTATCGACAACCTTATCCACAGGCGCTGGGGATAAAGTGGCCTCTGTTACGTTTGGTGTGGGTAGCAGCTTTATCCACCACCCACAAGGCCTCATCTAAGGACCCAGAATAAATTGGTGGTGGGGCCTGTGGAGTTGTGGGCGAGAGGCGCGCGAGTGTGGGCAAGGTGGGGGCAACCC
>JAHDND010000158.1 GCA_018435665.1 Candidatus Thiosymbion sp.
CAAGCAAATCCTTGGCCGTATCGTAATTGAAGGATTGCTCATCCAGGGCGGCGTGGGCAGGAACCCAGGCTTGGATGACGAATGCAACCGCGCCGGCAAGGGCATAATGGGTTTTACAGGGCATGGACCGGGACTCCTCTCAAGGGATCATAGGGTTGTGGCGGAGGGTAACGTTAGTGGATCACTGTAGCTGGATAACCCGCCTTTCGCTAGCTCCATGGCCGCCCGCTGCCCTCGCCCTTCGCCCTCCCCGGCCGAAAGCTGGCTCCGGACCACTCACGCCCCAAGGAGGCAGGAAATGTTTCCGCGCAACACCGGCCAGAGACCCTGGGTAGCGTATCGAACCGGCAAGGCAACTTAAGCCAAACCACCCAACCCGTCCAATGCAATGGTAGATCATCGCCATGAGCCCCTTGCATCACCCGCCCGCCGTGTTAAGGGGACGGCCCCCGCCGGTCGGCTCACAGATCGTTACCCTGCTCGCCAGGGTCATCAATATCTGCCGTCTAAGCCGCCACTCACCGTTGACTTACTTAGTCAAGGTTCTCTCTGAGCGGCGCTTGGGCTTGCCCCTACCACAATTACCCCAGCCGGAGGTGGGTGATCGCCATCTGGGGCACCTTATTGGGGTCGGCGTGGGCATCGGCCAGGGGGTTCGGTTCATAGCGAAGGGCGTCGTCGATCAATCCTGCCAGTTCAAGGTCCCATCCAACCATGAGACTGCCTGAGCCGCCGTACCGGACAAGGAAAAGGCCCGAGGGTATCAATCTAACACGCGGTTATGAAGGGCTAACCCCCCACTGGATGGCCATCACTAACAACTCGGTAAGTCACCGCTTCCGCCACTTCCGGGGGTTTTGCCCTTCCCGCTATGACTAACCGCGGGTCGAGGCCAGCACCCAGACGTAGATCGCCCCGATGGACAACTGCACGACCGTAATCGGCAGCCCGATGCGCAGGAATTGCATGAAGCTCACGCGTCGGCCATGCGACGCACAGATGCCCACGGCCACAATATTGGCTGATGCGCCGATCATCGTGGCGTTGCCGCCGAGCGTGCCGCCGAACATCATCGCTACGAATACCGGCAGGGTAGCGGCGGGCCAATCGCTGAAACCGGGCGCAAGCGCGATCTCGGGAACCGCCTGGGCCGCGACCAGATAGCCTTGAATCATCACCAATGCGGCGGCGACCAACGGGATATTGGCGATCACAAACCCGATGGTGCCGATGCTGAACAGGGTCAGCAGCGCCACCAAGGTAAACTGAGACCCGAACCAGCCGTAGAGCTGGATCGACAGCCCTTGCAGCAACTCGGTCTTGATGAAAGCCTGGACCAGGGTAAAGATCGCGGCGAGAAACACCAATGTTTTCCAGTCCACGTCGCGGATCACCGCGCTGACCGGCTCGATGTGGACGCTATAGACCACCAGCAGCGCCAGGGAAGCGCCGATAATCGCTACCTGGGCCGGGACGATGTGATTCGGCAACGACTCGCCGACGATGAACAGCACCACCATGAGCAAGGCCACCAGCAGGGCCATCGTCAGGAACCCCGGGTGGGTGATGGCGACCGGCTTACTGGGCGGCAGGGGGGTGCGAACGCGCCAGACCCGCGGCAGCAGGAGCGGCAAAAAGGGCACGACGACCAGCACGGCCAGCACGCCGCCCAGGCTCACCAGGCGTATATAGTCGATGAACGACAGCCCGATGGCCCGGCCGACCAGAAAGGTGGCGGGATCGCTGACCAGGGTCAACATGCCGGCGGCGTTGCTGACGATTGCCGCGATGATCAGGGGGCCAACGAAGTCCACTTCGAGCGCCTGACAGACGCGGATGATGATCGGCGCGGCCAGAATGATGACGGTCGCGTTGGGCAGAAAGGCGTTGAGCGGCAACAACAAGGCAATGATCAGCAGCAGCAGGCGCTTGCCGCTGCCGCCGGTGGCGTGGAGCAGGTGCTCACCGAGCCAGGCGAAGACCCCGGTCTTGTCGAGGACGCGCGCTACGACCATGCCGCCGAACAGCAGGGCGAGTGGACCGCCGGCCGTGTGGACGATCGGCATCAGATCATTACCGTCCAGGACGCCGAAGACGATCAAGACGCTGACGCCAAGCAGGGCCGCCACGGTCATGTCGATCAGATCCAGGGCGATCAACGGAATGACTCAGGCAAAAACGCCCAGCGTCACATAGAGTTGGAAATTGGTCATGATCGTTGCTTAATCAAGCGGCGGCGCATAATGGAGGCCGCCCTGGTTCCATAGCCGGTTCAGGCCCCGTTCGATCTTCAGCGGACTGTCACGCCCGACGTTGCGCTCATAAATCTCTCCGTAGTTGCCGACCGCCCGGATCGCCCGTTCGCCCCAGCGCGGCGCAAGGCCCAGCGCCTTGGCAATCCGGTCGCGTTCCTCGTCAGAGCCGCGTATCAAGGGATTCTGGTTCTCGGCGATCAGCGCATCCAGATTGTCGCGGGTGACGCCGTATTCCTCGGCGAGGATCAAGGAGTTCAACACCCAGCGCACCACGGTGCCCCACTCCAAATCGCCAGTCCAGATCGCGGCAGTGAGGGGTTCCCGGGAAATGCGTTCGGGGAGGATGACGAAATCCTGCGGGTTTTCCGGGGCGCGCAGGCGAAGCGCCGCCAGTTGCGCCGCATCCGAGGTGTAGGCACGACAGCGACCGGCAAACAACGCCGTCGCTGCTTCGCTGGCGGAATCCATCACCAAGGGTTTGACCTCGCCGCCGCGCGCCTGGAAATAGCTGATCAGGTTGTTCAGGCTGGTGGTGCCCTTTTCAACGCAGATCGTTGCCCCATTCAAGTCACCTACCCGGGAGATACCGGCAGTGGCGGGCACCATGAAGCCTTGGCCGTCGTAAAAGAGAATGCCGGGAAACTGGATTTTCAACACCGCCTCGCGGGTCAGCGTCCAGGTGGTATTGTTCAGCAACAGATCAATCTTGCGTCCTTTCAGCGCGGGGAAGCGGGCGGCGGCGGCCAGCGGGACAAACTGCGCTTTATCCGGGTCGCCCAGCACCGCCGCCGCTACCGCCCGGCAAAAGTCGATGTCCAGCCCGCGCCAGGAGTCACCGTCACGGGTAGAGAAACCCGGGATGTCGGCGCTGACCCCGCAGCGCAGTTGGTCGCGTGCTTTCACACTCTCTAGCACCTCACCGGCCTGGCCGCTTAAGGAAACGGCGAGCGCGAGGATCAGCAGGGCGGCTTTGCAAACCGTTGGGTGAATCGTCATCCGGCTTCTCCGCAGCAGTCAGTTGGCGTCGCTTGCAAAACACGGTTGTTATGGCTCATCCACCCGTCTCATGACCCGTGACGAGCGTGCGGCTACTTTGGATGGACGCTGGGTGTTACGCAAAGGTGTAGGAAATCCAATCCGCCCTGAGCGCCCAGGTTTGCTCGGGACAGAAGGCTAGATGCATGGCCGCCCGCTGCCCTCGCCCCTCGTCCTCCCCGGCCGAAAGCTGGCTCCCGACCACGCACGCCCCAAGGAGGCAGGAAATGTTTCCGCTCAACACCGGCCAGGGAACCTGGGTAGCGTATCGATCCGGCAAGGCAACTTAAGCCAAAGCACCCAACCCGTCCAATGCAATGGGGGACCATCGCCATGAGCCCGTTGCATCACCCGCACCCCGTATTAAGGGAGTGGCTGTCGCCCCGGCCTTCCTGACCCAGGTCAATCAAGCGCCCAAACCGCCGGGAATTGGGGACGCTGCTGCTTGCTTCCCTTTGGTCGATCTCCTAATGTTAGCGGCGGTCTGGAGGGTTGAATCGCCTCCGGGCCACCATCGCCGTGGCGCCCTCCTCCCTGGTCGCCTCGGCGCAGGACTAGGTGAATAACGATCCCTCGGCGCCCCGCCTGCTGGCAGTGAGTCATGCCCCTTGCCTTCAGCGGTGACGCTGACTCGACACAACGCCGGATCAGGAGTTTTGGAGCATGAGACACCCCCTGACGCGATCCCTCCTCCTCGCCCTCGTGGCCTTAACCCCCTTCAGCCTCCAGGCCGATCCCGACCTGGCGCGTGGTAAGGCCCTCAACCGCCAATGCGCGCTCTGCCACGGCTTCCACGGTCAGGGCATCATCGGCGGCAAGTATCCGCGTCTCGCGGGCCTTCCTGAGTATTACCTGCTCAGCATGATGGAGAAATATAAGTCTGGAGAGCTTGACTATCAGGCCATGACGGTCGTGGGCGGCCTCCGTAATCTGTCCGCGGAGGATATCCAGAACCTGGCGGCCTTCCTGTCGGACGTGGACCTGGCGACGGTCGCCCCCCTGGACATCCCCACCCCCGAGGACGCCGATGTGGAAAACGGCGAGGACCTGTACCAGGGCGATTGCAAGAGCTGCCACGGCCGTAAGGCGGAAGGCTCCAAGAAAAAGGAATCGCCGCCCCTCGCCGGCCAGTACTCCGAATACCTGGCCCGGCAGATCGAGATGTTCAAGAAGAAGGACCGCATTCACGCCGACGATGAGGAGGATGAAACCTTCGCCGCTTATGAGCCGCAGGAGATCAAGGACATCCTCGCTTACATCACCACCCTGGATGATAAGTAGGGGATGACAAGTAAGCGCACCCTGCCCGCCTTATCGCCTCTCAGCCCATAGGAATCCGATCATGAAACTGTTTGCTGCCTTTCTCGCGCTGACCCTCGCTTGGCTGCCCACGGCCCAGGCCAAGGACCCGGAAGTGGAGATGTACGATATCAGCCAGACGGTCATCAAAATGGCCCTGGCGGATGGCGTGACCTGGGAGGCCGCCTCCGAGGCCATGATGTCCAAGGCCGCCGAGCTCAACATGAAACTGGTCGGCCGGCAGAACGTCGGCAAGGAACTCCAGGCCCGCGGCATCGCCTCGCCGAACCTGGAGATCTTCCAGTTCTGCGACCCCGAGGATGCCATGAAGATGGTGGCCTTCAACACCATCTATGCCGCCTACATGCCCTGCCGCATCGCCCTGGTCGAGGACAACAACAAGAAGAACTGGCTGCTGATGCTCAACCTGGACATGATCATCAATGCCTTCTCCCTGCCGGCCGAGCTGCAGGCCATCGCCATCGGGGTCAATGGTGAGATGCTCTCCATCCTGACCGCGGGCGCCACGGGGAATTTCTGATCCCCCGACCGCCAGCCGTGAGGTTGGGCATCCCCCAACCTCCCCCCGCTTCGCTCCGCCTCCTCTTGCCTCGCTGAGCGGCCCCGCCACTCACCTATCCTGTCTCTGTCTGCCGTACCGGAACCCCCCGGAATGACGTCGTCAGACCCTGACCCAAGGGCTGGTGAACCGGGCCAGGCGACCTAACCAGACCTGGGCAGCCGCAGATACTCGCGTAGCCCCCACCCCAGGGCGCCCAGCCCGACCCCCAGTTGCAGGGGGCGGGAACGGGCATAACCGCCATCGTCGATGAGGAGCAGGACCGCCGCCCCGGCGGCCAGGACCACGCAGGTCAGATGCACCTCCACCCGCCCGGCCAGCCCCTCCCAGCGCGCCGCCAGCCGCAAGCCCAGCCAGGCCGCCGCCCAGCCCCCCGCCAAGCCGGCGGCGACATCCACCGGCCAATGGACGCCCACCGCCACCCGGCTGAGGCCAATCGTCACCGCCAGGCCAAGCAGCAGCAGGCGTGCCGGACGCCAGGGGAGAAAACAGCCGCCGACCCCAGTCAGCACCGCCACGGTGATGGTGTGGCCGGAGGGGAAGCTAGAGGTACGCAGGGCCGGACCGATGAGATGAAAGGCCTCCGCCGGCAGGACCGCCGGCGGGCGCCAGGCCGCGACCCAGGGTTTGAGGCCATGGGTCAGGAGCGTGGCCGCTAGGGCCGCCAGGATCAGGGTCCAGAAGAGGCGCGGATGACGCAGGCTGAAAAAGAGGGCCAGGGCGATAGCCAGCCGGGCATCCCCCAGGACCGTCAGCCCTTCCCAGAGCCCGTCGGGCAAGACCCCGGCCCAGCGGTTCAGGGGCAGGAAGGCGGCCTGATAGCCACCCAACCCGAAAAGCCCCAAGCCCAGCAGGCCGGCGGCCAGGGCCCCGATCAGCAGCCAGGCGCAACCCTGGCCGGGGGGGACCAGGTCCCTGTCACGCCGCAGGCCCGTTGCCAGTCGCTGCCGCAGGGCGTTGATCCAGGCCTGCCCCGGGGTCGCCGGGGGTGGTAACGACGTCACCCTCAATCACCACGCCGAGCCCGGCGCCGGCTCAAGGGATAGAGCGGCGGTTCGCCGGGGGGGCGGGTCTTGAAGCGGCGATGGACCCAGAAGTACTGGGCGGGCATGGCATGCACCTGGGCCTCGATGACGCCGTTCATGATTGCCGTGTCCCGCGCCGGGTCGTCGCTGGGGAATTCCGTCAGGGGCGAGCCAAAGATCAGATCGAGCCCCCGGCCCCAGGGGCGGTAGGCGGCATAGAGGGGGAGGACCAGGGCATCGGCCAGCTTGGCGAAGCGCCCCAGGGTGGGCACGGTCGCCGCCGGGATGCCGCAGAAGGGGGCGAAGATCCCCCGCTGCCGTCCGGCGTCCTGATCGGGAAGGTAGAAAAAGGGGATGCCCCGGCGCATCTCGCGCACCAGCCCCTTGAGGTCATCCTGGCGCTCGATGGATAGGGCGCCGAAACGCACCCGACTGGCCCGCATCTGGCGATCGATGACCGGATCGCGGATGCGCTGGTACATGTACATGCCCGGATGGACCAGGGCGGTGAAAGCCGCCCCCCCCAGTTCCAGACCGACGAAGTGCGGCACCAGGAGGATGAGGTTGCGCCCCTGGGCACGGGCCTGGTCGAAATAGTCCCGGTGATGGATCCGGACCAGCCGCGCCAGGCGCTGGCGCGAGGCGCCCCAGACCAGCCCCTGGGTCAGCGCGGCCACCCCCAAATAGCCGAAGTGGCGGGAGATGAGCGCCTCCCGTTCCCCTGGAGAAGCCTCGGGCAGGCAGAGGCCCAGATTGATGCGGGCCACGGCGCGCCGCTCCCGGGCCAAGCGTCCCGCCAGCCGGCCGAGCCCCATGCCCAGCAGCCAGAGCAGGGGAAAGGGCAACAGGCCGAGACCGCGAATCAGTCCGACCGCCAGCCAGCTCGGCCAGTACCGTGGCGACCACAGGGGCGTGGAGGTGGCCAAGGGAGCACTCAAGGCCTAGCCGCGATCCGCCTGGAAGAAGTGGGCGGCGCCAAGCAGGGGCGTGGCGGGGTTGAGGATGACCTTGACCGGCATCCGGCGTAACAGGGGCTCCATGCGCCCCTTGGCGAAAAAGGCCGGGAGAAAATCGGAGCGCCGGAGCAGTTCCAGGTTCTTGGGCACGATACCGCCCCCCAGATAGACGCCCCCCAGCGCCAGGTGTTTGAGCGCCAGGTTGCCGGCCTCGCGCCCGTAGAGGCTGAAGAAGAGGGCCATGGTCTCGACGCAGAACCGGCAGGTCCCCGCGGTCGCCTGTTCGGCGATGGCCGCCACCGGGTCCTCACCCTCCACCCCGGGCTGGCCGGCCGGGCGCCGGATGGGATGGGTATGGCGACCCCCGGCAAGCGCGCCCGGCTGGTCGCGGAGAAAATCGTACAGGTTGAGGATACCCGGACCAGACACCAGCCGTTCCCAGCTCACATGACCATGCTGGCGCCGCAACCAGGCCAGCAGGGCCTCCTCCCGATTGGTGGCGGGGGCGAAGTCGGTGTGACCACCCTCCGTGGCGAAGGGATGGTGGCGCTCCCCATCCCAGAAGAGCCCCGCCTGGCCGAGGCCGGTACCCGCGGCGATGATGCAGGCGTTACCGCCAGCCCCCTCCTCGCCGGGGTACAGGGTCTCCAGGTCCTCCGGTCCGAGGAAGGGGATGCCCCAGGCGATGGCCTCCAGGTCGTTGAGCAGCCCGACGCGCTCCCAGCCGAACGCGCTGGCGAGCTGGCGGCGATCGATGACCCAAGGCAGATTGGTGATGTCACTGCGGCCATCCTGCACCGGCCCGGCCACGGCGAAGGCCGCGCCCCGGGGACCGGCCCCCGTCTCCCGCAGATAATGCGCCACCAGCTCCGGCAGGGCGTCATAGGCCCCGCTGGGCAGGCGCAGTTCCCGAGCCAGGCGCCACCGGCCCTCCACCTCCGTCGCCAGGGCCAGGACCGTCTTGGTCCCCCCGATATCGCCGACCAGTACGCTCAAGGCCTCAATCCTCCCCGGATTCGTTAGCGTGGAAGACACCCGCGGTAACCTCAAACGTCAGAGCTACGCGGGATATCTCACGACAGTTTAGAGTCATCGCATTTCAACTTTCGGGGGGCGCTCAGCCCCTCAGCAATTGGCCGGTGCGACCATCGCGAATGCTGGAGCACTGGGCGCGGCCTCCACAGGCGCCGACCAGAAGATAATCCGCCTGGAGATAGGACCTCCGGTCGGCAGCCACCTCCCGGGGCAAGGCCCGCGCCCGCCCTTCGGCGGCGCCGAGCCGGAGCCGGACCTGAAGGGCGGTCCTCGCCGGGGCTTGGCTGGCCAGATTGGCGCTGGTGGAGACCAGGGCCATCCCCGCGGCCCGGCACAGGGCGGCGGCCAGGGGATGGGCGGTGACCCGTACCGCCAGGGTGTCATGCTGGCCCCGAAGCCAAATCGGGGTCTCCGACCGGGCCGGCAACAACCAGGTGTGCGGCCCGGGCCAGGTGGCGAGGACCTCCGCCATCCGCGTCGGGTCCAGCCACTGGACGAAGGGGGCGATCTGGGCCAATTCGGCGGCAATGAGGATCAGCCCCTTGGCCTCCGGGCGCCGCTTCATGGCCAGGATGCGGCGCACCGCCGGGCCGTTCCAGGGATCGCAGCCCAGGCCATAGACCGCCTCGGTGGGATAGGCCACCACCCCGCCCCGCCGGACCCAGCCGGCGGCCAGGCGCAGCCGGTGGCCAAGCTCAGCCGGCCCCATGGCCCTTGCCCGCCGCCCCCGGCAGGGACTGTTCGTCCAGGGCCTCGCTGTGCTTGCACTCCGGCTGGGGACAGAGGATCTCCGCGCCCTTGGTCTTGGTGACCTTGATGGTCAGGATCGGCCAGCCGCAGCGCGGACAGGGTCCGGCCACCGGTTCGTTCCAGGTGGCGTAATTGCACTTGGGGTAGGTGGAGCAGGAGAAGAAGACCTTGCCCTTGCGGGATTTTTTCTTCAGCAGTGTGCCCTTGCCGCACTGGGGACAGGTCACCCCCGTGTCCTCGGGGCGTTCCAGGGGCTCGATGTGTCGGCACTTGGGATAGCCGGTGCAGCCGATGAACTTGCCGTACTTGCCGCGCTTGATCTGCAAGGCGGAACCGCAGTCGGGGCAGGCGCGCCCCTCCACCAGTTCCGGGGCGGATGCTTCCTGGCCCTTGGCCTCCGCCAGGTCCCGGGTGTAATCGCACTCGGGATATTTGGTGCAGCCGATGAAGCGGCCATGGCGACCCAGGCGGATGGACAGGGGGGCGCCACACTGGGGGCAGGCCTCGTCCAGGGCCTCCTGAGTCACATCGCTGCGCTTGACGTGCTCCTCGATGTGGTCGATGCGCTGCTTGAAGGGCTGCCAGAACTGCTCCAGCAGTGGCACCCACTCCTCCTCGCCCCGGGAGACGGCGTCGAGTTCGTCCTCCAGACGGGCGGTGAAGTCGTAGTCGACGTAGGCGGTGAAGTGCTCGGTGAGGAAGCGGTTGACCACCCGTCCCACGTCCGTGGGCAGGAAACGCTTCTGGTCGAGGACCACGTATTCCCGCTCCTGGAGGGTGGAGATGATGCTGGCGTAGGTCGAGGGCCGGCCGATGCCGAACTCCTCCAGGGCCTTGACCAGGCTGGCCTCGGTGAAGCGTGGCGGCGGTTCGGTGAAGTGCTGCTCCGGGCGGATGCCCAGCAGGGCCAGCTTCTCGCCCTCTTCCAGGGGCGGTAACTGGCGCTCCTCGTCGTCGTCCGCCTCGCGGGCGTCGTCCCGCCCTTCCAGATAGACGCGCATGAAACCGGGGGAGGCGACGTGGGAGCCGGTGGCGCGAAAGAGGTTGCCGGGCCCGGCGCCCAGGTCCACGGCCACCTGGTCGATGAGGGCATGCTCCATCTGGCAGGCCAGGGTGCGCTTCCAGATCAGCTCATAGAGGCGGGCCTGCTCCTTGGTGAGGTGGGCGGCGACCTCCGCCGGCAGGCGGCGGATGGAGGTGGGGCGGATGGCCTCGTGGGCCTCCTGGGCGTTCTTGGCCTTGGTCTTGTAGCGGCGCGCCTGGTCCGGGAGGTGATCGGCGCCGTAGCGCTCGGCGACATAGCCGCGGATCTCCTCCAGGGCCTCGTTGGCCAGATTGACCGAGTCGGTGCGCATGTAGCTGATGAGGCCCACGGCCCCGCCGCCGATGTCCACCCCCTCGTAGAGTTGCTGGGCCACCCGCATGGTGCGCTGGGCGGTGAAGCCCAGCTTGCGCGCCGCCTCCTGCTGCAGGGTCGAGGTGGTGAAGGGCGGCGCCGGGTTGCGCTTGCGCTGCTTGCGCTCGATGCGCTCGACGCTGAGCTGGCCCCCGGCGGCCTGGACCAGTCCCTGCTCCACGGCCCGCGCCCGGGTCTCGTCGCCGATGGTGAACTGCTCGACCTTGTCGCCCTGATACTGGATGAGCTTGGCCTCGAAGGCCTTGCCCTCCTTGGCGGTGTCGGCCAGGACGGTCCAGTACTCCCGGGTCTGGAAGGCCTCGATCTCCTGCTCGCGCTCGACGATGAGGCGCAGGGCCGGGCTCTGCACCCGCCCGGCGGAAAGGCCCCGGCGGACCTTCTTCCACAGCAGGGGGGAGAGGTTGAAACCCACGAGGTAGTCCAGGGCGCGGCGCGCCTGCTGGGCGTTGACCAGGTCGGTGGACAGCTCCCGGGGATTGGCCACCGCCTCCTGAACGGCACGCTTGGTGATCTCGTTGAAGACCACCCGGTAGACCGGCCGCTGACCGAGCTGGCGGCGGCCCTTGAGCAGTTCGTAGAGGTGCCAGGAGATGGCCTCGCCCTCCCGGTCCGGGTCCGTCGCCAGGTAGAGGCTGGACGCCTCCTTGAGCTTGCGGGCGATGGCCTGGACGTGCTTCTCGTTGCGCTCGATGACCTGGTATTGCATGGCGAAGCCCGCCGCCGGGTCCACCGCCCCCTCCTTGGGCACCAGGTCGCGCACATGTCCATAGGAGGCCAGGACCTCGAAGTCCGGACCCAGATATTTCTTGATGGTTTTGGCCTTGGCGGGGGATTCGACGACGACCAGATTCATGAGTGAGCGGGCATCCAAGCAGGTTGGGGATTAAGGGGAGGCGCTCGCCAGGGCGGGGAAAGACAAAGGGCGCGGGAGCCCTGACGACTGTTCCGAATTCATAGCAAAAACGATTGCCCGGTCTGGCGTCAAGGGGGAGAGTGGAAAAGGCGGCAATAGCGCCCGCCAGGGGCGACGGAGACCTGGCCCTGAAGTTCCAGCATCAGCAGCATGGAAGAGACCTGGTTGGCCGGCAGGCCGGTGCGCTGGATGAGGAGGTCCACCGGGACCGGGTCCGAGCCCAGGGCCTCCAGCAGGCGCTGGTAGTCGGCGTCCTCCCCGACCAGGGCATCCGCCGTGCCCGGGCTCGGCCGATCCTGGGCCCAGCCGGCAAGCTGATCTTCGCCCCCGGGGGACCCGGCCGGCCTGGACCTGGAGGTGCCGGCGCGGGTGGTCCGGCTGGCACCTCCCGGGGGCCGCTCCGCGTCTGGGGTGAGCGTGACCGGGGCGGATTCGGCAGTGGGGGCGAGGGCGGACGACGGCAGGGGCAGTTCCGGGCCCAGGAAGGGCGCCAGGAGCGGGGCCAGTTCCTCCAACACATCCTGCGCCGTCTCCACCAGCTTGGCCCCCTGCCGGATCAGGGCGTGGCAGCCCCGGGCCAGGGGGTTGTGGATGGAACCGGGGATGGCGAAGACCTCCCGGCCCAGTTCCGCCGCCAGCCGGGCGGTGATGAGGGAGCCGCTCTGGAGGGCCGCCTCCACCACCAGGGTCCCCAGGCTCAGGGCGGCGATCAGCCGGTTACGGCGGGGGAAGTGCTCGGATTTGGGACCAGTGCCGGGGGGAAACTCGGTGACCAGGGCCCCGTGGGCGGCGATCAGACGGGCCAGGTCGCGATGGGCGGCGGGGTAGACCCGGTCCGGGCCGGTGCCCATCACCGCCAGGGTGTTACCCGCCTCCAGTGCCCCCCGATGGGCGGCGGCGTCGATGCCCACCGCCAGGCCACTGGTGATGGTCAGCCCGCAGGCCGCCAGGTGGCGGGCAAATTCCCGCGTCGTCTCCCCGGCCCCGGGGGTCGGGTTGCGGCTACCGACGATGGCGAGCTGGGGGTCGGCCAGGACCTGGGGGTCACCCCGGACATAGAGCACCAGCGGGGCGTCCACCAGTTCCCCCAACCGGGCCGGATAGCGGGGATCGGGACGGGCGACCAGATGGGCATCCGCGGCCTGAGCCCAGTCCAGGGCGGCGGCTACCAGATCGGGGCGTGGGTCGCGCAGGCGCTCGATCACCGCCGGCCGGGCCCCGGCGGCGGCCAATCGGGACCCGTCCGCCCCCAGCAGGGCCTCCGGGGTACCGAAGCGCTCCAGCAGGCGGTTGAGGGACCTGGGCCCCAGGCCGGGGATGGTGGCCAGGATCAGCCAGGGGCGCAGGTCCGCCTCGTCCAGTGGGCGGGCTCCGGGTAACGCGTCCCGTGACGTATCAGGTGACGTACCCCCTGTCAGGCCTGCCGCCGCCCCCCCAGGGCCATCGGGGCTTTCCCCCCGCAGCTGATGACCGACCGTCGCCACCGCTCATCCGCCCCCGGCGGGCGCCAGGACCGGGTCCTGGACGTGCATGGGCCGGATCGCTTCCATAACCAGGGCGAAACTCAGGCGCGGATAGGCCCGGAACACCATCAGGGAGCCCGCCCGTTCCAGGGGCAGCATGAAGTCCTCTCCCAGGGGGCTGGCGCCCCGGTGCAGCGGCAGGGGGGTGTTGGGATCGGGCTCGTCGCGAATCCAGCGGTCGGTCCGGAAATCCCCATACCAGAACTCCTCGGACCAGAAGCGCTGGTTGCGCCAGTCCCAATCCGCCGCCTCGCCCCGCACCCGGTCGCGGACGATCTCACCGCCGTTGTAGATGTCAAAGCGGTGCCCGGGCTCGACCCCCGCCGCGCTGCCCAGATCGATGACAACCACTTGCAGACTGCCGATCTGGGAGACGCCATCGAGGACGGCGACGATCTGGCCCTGGCGCCCGGCGGGTCCCGGCCGAGGGGTGAAATTCAGCAGGGGCTCGTCGCCGCTGGTCACCACCAACCGGTCGCCGGTGGCGATCTCCTGGCTCATGCTCTCGACCCGCAGGACCGCCGGGTCCCCGGGTCGCTCCAGGCTGACCTCCGCCACCTGCCGGGCCTGATAGCCCAGGATGTCGCCGCTGGCCGGATCTCGGTAGGGCCCGCCGGGGCGCACCAGGCGAAAGGGCCCGCGGGTCTCGCCATGCAGACCGCGGACATAGACCCGGTCCCCGGTCCCCCCCATGACCCGCCGCTCGGGGAGGGCGACCACGTAAGGGGCCTGTTCGATCTCGTCGCGATCGAGGATGTAGGCATACTCCAGGAAGGGGCGGATGGCGCTGAGGGGAATGCGCGCCTCGGGGGCCTCCAGCGGGGTGACCCGGGCCTTGGGCGACAACTTGAGGGTGGGCAACGGCTTGGCCGCCCCCGACCCACCCGCCGGCCCGCCCTGGGCCCCGCCCGGGGACCCGGACGGTTGCCGCGCGGCCCCCTCCCCCACCGCCATGGCGTAACCGAGGTCGGGCTGGCCCTGCGCCAGGGCCAGGTTGCCCGCCGCGCTCAGCAGCAGGCCCCAAGCCAAAGGCCGGAACCAAGCAAGGAACTGTGCAGGAACCCGACCCCCGGCAGGGCCATCCGCGCCCTGGACGACGGCTGAAGCGGGCGGGGGCTGGGCCTCGAAAGCCGCCGGGGGCAACCCCATCATCCCCCGCGACGCGAACCAGCTTGGCGACGTTCCTAACACAACGATTTGGCCTTGTTTTTGCGGGACCCTGACGGTCAGTGTAGTATGCCGCCGCATACTAGCGGGCAAGAGCCCGCCTGGCCAGTGGCCGCGTCGCCCCAGGGTCCCGCCAGGGGCGCCCCAGGGTCGCCTCAGGCACGCCTCGGGCGATCGCCCCACCCACCCGTGAGGTGACGGGTCCCCGGGGTCCTTCCGGGCCTGGTCCTTCCGCCCGGCGCGCCCGCCCCAGGCCAAAAGGCTTTTTCGGACTGAAACATGAGTCAACTCGAGATCCTCACCTTTCCCAATCCGCGCCTGCGCAACGTCGCCAAACCGGTAACCCAGGTCGACGACCAGATCCGCCGCCACATCGACGACATGTTCGAGACCATGTACGCCGCCCCGGGAATCGGCCTGGCGGCGATCCAGGTGGGCATCCCCTTGCGCCTGGTGGTCATCGACGTCTCCGAGGGTCATGACCAGCCCCTGTGCCTCATCAACCCCGAGATCCTCGGCCAGGAGGGAGAGGAGGAGATGGACGAGGGTTGTCTCTCGGTGCCCGGTTTCTACGAGACCGTGCGCCGTGCCGAGCGGGTGCGGGTGCGCGCCTTGGACCGTGACGGCCAGCCCTTCGAACTGGTGGCCGACGGGCTGCTGGCGGTCTGCATCCAGCACGAGATCGACCATCTCGACGGCAAGCTCTTCGTCGATTACCTCTCCTCCCTGAAGCGCCAGCGCATCCGCAAGAAGCTGGAAAAAGAGGAAAAACAGCGCCAGCCGGAGAAGACGGAACACCGGCGGGCGGTGATCTGACCGCTCCCCTTCACGAGGCTCGGCCCCATCCCATGTCCCCGCTACGCATCATCTTCGCAGGTACCCCGGAGTTCGCGGTGCCCAGCCTGGAGGCCTTGCTGGCCGCCGGGCAGGACATCGTCGCCGTCTACACCCAGCCAGACCGGCCGGCGGGACGGGGCCGCAAGCTCAGCCCCAGCCCGGTCAAGGCGACCGCCCTGGCCCAGGGCCTGCCGGTCTTCCAGCCCCCGACCCTCCGGGACGAGGCGGCGGTCGCCGACCTCCGCGCCCTGGCCGCCGACCTGATGGTGGTGGTGGCCTACGGGCTGCTGCTGCCCCAGGCCGTGCTCGACGCCCCGCGCCTGGGTTGCGTCAACGTCCACGCCTCGATCCTGCCGCGCTGGCGGGGAGCGGCGCCCATCCAGCGCGCCCTCCTCGCCGGGGATG
>JAHDND010000148.1 GCA_018435665.1 Candidatus Thiosymbion sp.
GCAACTTTGCGCCGGACGGCTGCGCCAACATCCTGACCATCGCCCCAGCCTTCAGATGCGGATCGCTTCTGGATGGCCTGGTGGGAGACACCCCACTTGGATGCCAGCTCGGGGAAGCTCGCCCCCGCCTCGCGACGGCTTCAATCATCCGCCCTTCCGCTCCCCGTCGTCAATCCCTTCGCCCACGGTCCTGCTCGGCCTTGAGGCTGAAACTGCCACGCCACGCGCCACCACGCCGCGCTGACTGGGCCTGACCCTTGCCGGAGTATTGCCAACCGGGCCGATGCGCCCACGGGCCTCCTAGGGCCTCCGGCGACGGGCAACAAAAAACCCGCACGGTGGCGGGTCTGGGTCAGCGAATAACCGCGGGCGGTCTGAATCGCGGCCTGTACCAGGCGGAAAGATGGGGCCGGTAGGGGTCCTCCACGAAACCGCTACTCCTGGGTGTCTGGACCTTGATCGGCGGCGCTGGGGGATCGGCAACAATCCGTGTCCCCTCGGGGATGGTGGCCAGGATTTCAGCGGCGGCCATGAAACCCCCCAGTCTGGCGGTCTGCTCGGCAAGGGCGTAAACCCTCGCGGCCTGGCTGGTGGTGATGGTTCTCATGTCTGGTCCTCAGTGAAGGCGGGCGCGCTCGGCATCCTGGCCATAACTACGCTGAATGTTGATGACCTTCCCGGCTGGCTTCGGGGCCGGTGGATGCTGCCCGCATGGAGTGAGGGCCGGATTACCCGGAACCATCGCGCCACACTGGCGGCATCCCCGCAGGATGACGATTTCCCCGTCGTCCACCTCCAGGCGCTCGATACGGGATGCTAGGGTGCTAGGCATGGGTTCCTCCTCAGTCCGTCCAGACAACCCGGACGATGGGGCCTGCCGGGATGGGTGAGTGCGGTTTCCCCTGGGTGCAGGGCGGCAGGGTGTCGCCCATGAGCCCGGCTTCCTCCCCTGGCACCTGAGATCCGCAGGCGGAACAGGCGTAGAAAACCTCGGGCGAGCTGTCGTCCACTTCCAGGCGGGCTACTCTGGCTTCAAGGTTGCTCGGCATAGCGTTCCTCCAGTGCGGTGATACGGTTTTCCAGTTCGGCGGTTTCCTTCGCCCGGGCCAAGGCGCTCACAAGCTGGCTGACCGCGATCACCTGATCGGTGCCCAAGACGCCACGTGCCAGGGCGCTCAAGACGGCTTCAGGAGCCGCGTCCAGTGAAGGGATGGCTAGGCCAGGGATGGGGGGCTCGGTGGCCTTCATGGGCGGGATAACACGCGAGAGCAATATCCCCGCGGCCTGGGTGTCGCCAGCTAGGGCCGCTTCAACCAGGCGGGCGATGATGCCCGGCGCGTCTTTCTCAATCGCGCTGCGCAGTTTGCCAATCGTGCCCACCCCCCGGGGCCTGCCCGCGGGGTTGCCAGACTGGCCAGGCTGGAATTTCGCCATGTCTGATTCTGGCCTGCTCAATCAGGATAGGGCGGGGCCGTGCCGGGGGTGTGGCGCGAGGATCCCCCATGCTTCTCAACCCGAAGACGCCACGCTCCCGGCTTGGCCCCATGACTAGATACCCAAGGCGCTGAGCCGTTCCTGTTCACGTTCCAGGGCGGCGGCAAGGCGCATCTGGCCAGGGTCCCGCAAGGCGGCGGTGGCCTCGGGTAGGGGTGGATGGGTGGTTCCGGGCCGGATGCCGCTCATCAGGGTCACCAGGGCGCGGAATCGGTCACTGGCCTGCACCAGGGCGGCAAGGGCGTCCCGATACCCGGCTTCGGCCTGGCCAAGTTCCGGGGTCAACACTTCCCATTGCAGGGCCGGGGTGATGCTGTTCAGGCGGTCAAGATCGGCCCGGGCCTGGGTCAGGCGGGCCTGCAATCCCGCCACGGTGGCCTCGATACGTCGGGCCTTCGCGCTGGTGATGCTGGCGATTGACTCAGATTCGCTCAGTCCGGCCTCAAGACTGTCAACCTCATCCTGGGTGGTGGTCCCAAGGGCCAATCCAGCCAAGGCGGCCTCGAGCTGGCGGCGCAGATCAGCGGCGGGTCCGGGGGTGGCCTCGATGGCCTGGAGCTCCCCGCGGGCGGCCTCCAGGGCGTCCCTGATCTTGCTCACGTTGGCCTGAGCCTCGCCCACTCGCTCCCGGTGGAAAGTCAGCAGGGCCGGGGTGACTTCTTCGGGCAAGGCGGCGCTGGCGATCTCACTCAAGGCGGCTTCATCGGCGGCGATCTCCGCGGCCAGGTCTTCAATCTCCCGGCGCAAGGCGCTCATTTCCTCCCGCGTGGTCTGAGCCTGAGCCGACCAGTGCGGTTCGGACAGTCCCCGCAGGGCGGCGCTTAGTTTCGGCAACTTGTTTTCGGCGGCGCGTAACCGCTCCCGCTTGTGGCCGATGGCGGCCTTGATCGCGGGCGATTCCCGCAGGCGCTGCTCCCGGTCGGTGATGGTGGCCAGGAGGGATTCGTGCTGCTGGGCAATAGATGGGCGCTTGATGCTGGCAATTGCGGCGCGAATGGATGGCATTGTCGGTCCTACTTTGGGTGGCAACGAGTGCCGGGGCGTTGAGACAGGATGCGGTAGACGTGGATTTCGCTCAGGCCATATTCCTGAGCCAGGCGGCGAACGCTCGCGGTCGTGCCGTCGTGCTTGGCTCGAATCAAGGCATTGCGGGCGGCCACGGCGCGCTGATGACCGACCGGGAAATAAACCTGTTTCCCGCCTAGGGTCCGACACAGGCCCTTGATGACCGAACCCGTCAGCCGCTTGGCCTCGGGTTCCGCGATTCCCTCATGGTGCAGGGCGGCGGCGATGTGGACCTCCACCTCATGCAGGACGCTCGCGTAGTTGGGCGGGGCGTTGGGGTCGGTCTTGCGCGGGTATTGGGGCATCGCTGCTCACTAACTTTGGTTACCGTAACCGCATTCTACGCTGGCTGGCTGAATCCTGCACGGTAATCATTTTCAGGCCCGAAACCGGCCGACTGAGCTTTGCCAGCTCCTCCCGGGCCTGGTCACGCAGGCTGGCGGCCTGGCCTGGGGTCAATCTCTGGACCATGGCCCGGATGAGTTGCTGGTCGTTCATGCGCTGTGCTTCGCT
The DNA here is from genome assembly GCA_018435665.1 of Candidatus Thiosymbion sp. Taxonomy (GTDB): domain Bacteria; phylum Pseudomonadota; class Gammaproteobacteria; order Chromatiales; family Chromatiaceae; genus M0108. The sequence continues at coordinate 3,073 of JAHDND010000148.1, forward strand.
CGTTGTTGGAGTAACCATGTCGTCACCTTGTTGGAAGCCTGGCTGTTGTTGTGCCGGTCAGGATGGCACAACAGCAGCATAGACTTGAGCAAGTCGGGCGGTATCGCTTCAGGCTGGGCATTTTTCGCCCACCGCTTGGCTTCGCGATAGATGATGCCCTGAAGACGCTCAATTTCATCCATGGCGCGGCTCAGGCCCAGCTCTGCCTTGATGGCGCGGAGAGTCAGGGCGCCCACGTCGCCGCTCTCGGCATCCTTCTTGGCGCGCCAGCAGGCGTAGCACAGCAGTTTCCAGGGTTGATCGGCGTCGAAGGTGGCGCCGCAGCAGGTACATTTGCGCAGCATTTATCACCTCCACCCGGCTGCCGTAACGCTTGTTACGTGCCGTAACGGCGCGGGCGTAACAGGTAACTCATTGACTGAGAATGTTATTACGTCTGTTACGGCTGTTACGCCACTTTGCGAAGATAGGCGAAGGCGGTTAGCCATGATGCCCTCCCGCCAGTTGGGCATAGTCCACCTCGTAGACGCGCACCAGCCGGCCGTCGATGCGCTGTGGGGTGGAGCGCTCACCGTTGGAACCGGGGGCGGGGATGGCGCCGATCTCCTGGAGCACGTCAAGTGCGCGCTTCAGTTCATAGCCACGGAGGGCCTCCTTCAGGGCGCCGGAAGTGAAGAGCCACTTCTTGCCCGTAGGACCTTCACGCCACCATCCGGCCCGGTCCCGGACCACGGTCTGGTCGGTGCTGTAATCGGCGGCGGAAAATCGGCCGTCGCCATGGCGATCAAGGTGTCGCGTACCCGCTCGCTAATCTGCCGCCGCTCGTCGTTGCCTTTCCCGCGGGCGCCATGCCAGAGGTTGAAGGCCAGGGCGGCGGCGCCGGTAGCGGCGCCCACTTCCCAGCCGGTGATCCCATACTCGCTCGCCAGCTCACCCGCCAGGCCGAAGAGGGCGAACCGGGCGGCGGCGCGCTTCTCCTGGCCTTCCCCATCCACCACGTTGAACAGCTCGTCAGCCTTGAATTGCTCCAGCCAGTCGGGCAGGTCCCGCTTGTCCCGGGTCAGGC
>JAHDND010000076.1 GCA_018435665.1 Candidatus Thiosymbion sp.
CAAGCAAATCCTTGGCCGTATCGTAATTGAAGGATTGCTCATCCAGGGCGGCGTGGGCAGGAACCCAGGCTTGGATGACGAATGCAACCGCGCCGGCAAGGGCATAATGGGTTTTACAGGGCATGGACCGGGACTCCTCTCTAGGGATCATAGGGTTGTGGCGGAGGGTAACGTTAGTGGATCACTGTAGCTGGATAACCCGCCTTTCGCTAGCTCCATGGCCGCCCGCTGCCCTCGCCCTTCGCCCCTCGTCCTCCCGGCCGAAAACCGAGGTCCGACCACTAAGGCCCCGGGGAGGAATGAAATGTTTCTGCACACCGCCGGCCAGGGAGCGGGGTAGCGTAGCGATACATCAGGGCAACTTAAGCCAAACCACCCAACCCGTCCAATGCAATGGTAGATCATCGCCACGAGCCCCTTGCATCACCCGCACCCCGGTCAGGGGACGGCCCCCGCCGGTTTGAAGACCAGTGAAGTCACGGGGCATTTGCTGACCCAGGCGGCGGTGATCCAGCGCTACCTGCCGGTGAAGATCACCGTCGAGGGCACGGAGGGCCAGGCGGGTTCGGTAGCGGCGATCAATTTCCAGCTTGCCTTGGCTAGACCCCCCCCGGCCAGGATCAGCCCGCCACCCAGCCAAGCCAGGCCTCGTCCGGCCGGGTCTTGATCGGCGACATGGCGGGAAAGGAACCATAGGGCCAGGCCGGTCAGTGCGACCGGTAGGAAGTTGAAGAGGGCCAGGCTTGGGGTGAAGTCGGTCATAGGGATAATGGCTCGGAAAAGGCACCAGAGGTTACCATCTGCCACTCTTGGGTCGGGAGTAGGCGACCCGGTGGAGGGTTACCGTGCAAGACATCGCTAAATTCATTTCGGGCTTCAAGCGCTTCCAGCGCAAGTATTTCAGCGAGGACCTGGAGCTCTTCCAGCAATTGCGCCTGGGACAATGCCCCAAGGTGGCCATCATTGCCTGCGCCGACTCCCGGGTGGATCCCGCCTTGCTGACGGGCGCCGAGCCGGGCGATGTCTTCGTGGTGCGTAATGTCGCCAACCTGGTGCCCCCCTATGCCCCGGATGGCGGTTTCTCCAGCGTGCCCGCCGCGCTGGAGTTCGCGGTCCTCAGCCTGGGAATCGAGCACCTCATCGTGCTGGGTCACGCCCAGTGCGGGGGTATTCGCGCCCTCATGGCGGATGAGGCCAAGGGTGAATTCCTCGGCAAATGGGTCGACATCGCCCGACGGGCCCGGGATCAGGTGTTGGCCGAGTTGCCCACCAAGCCCGCCAGCCTCCAGGCCCGGGCCTGCGAGCAGGCCGCCATCCTCTTGTCGCTGGAGAACCTGATGACCTATCCCTGGATTGCCTCGCGGGTGGCGGCCGGCAGCCTGCATTTGCATGGCTGGTATTTCGATATCACCGCCGGGGCCATGCTTCATTATCAGCCCGATAGTCAAGGCTTCCAGCCCATCGACCTGGATGGCGATGAGTGAGGTGTAGGCTGCAACCCGATGCGCTTTCGACCAGAGCCCGGATACCTTGCCCGGCAAACTACCCGGCGCCCAGCCCAGAACCCTGCCCCGCGCACAGCCCAGAGCCCAGTCCAGCACCTAGACCCCAGAGGCTAGCGTCCAGACCGCTGAACCCAGCGAGTATGGCGCTCAGCACTTATAAAGCCTCCCGCCCGGCGTTTGGATCAGCCGCAGGCCGGTTTATGTCCCGCGCGCCGGGCGGCCTCGAACGTCGCCATGGCGGGGCCCATGGCCGCCTCCAGTTCCTCTAGCCGGGTCTCATGGGCGGGATGGGTGGATAGAAATTCCAGGGGTTGACCGCCGCCCGCCTTGGCCATGTTGCGCCACAGGGTCAGGCTCTCGCGGGGGTCGAAGCCGGCCTTGGCCATGAGTTCCAGGCCAAGCTGATCGGCCTCGGACTCGTGGGTCCGGCTGTAGGGCAGTAGCAGGCCATACTGGGCCCCTAGGCCCAGGGCGCCGCGCAGGACCTCGTGTCCCAGGCTGCCGGGGTTGTCCGCCAGCAGGTCGACGATCATCAGGCCGCCCTGGACCGCCATCTCCTGGGTCAGGCGTTCGTTGCCGTGGTCGGCGATGACATGGGCGATCTCATGGGCGATAACGGCGGCCAACTGGTCCTGGGTCCGGGCGACGCGGAGCATGCCGCTGTTGACGCCCATCTTGCCGCCCGGCAGGGCAAAGGCGTTGGGGGTCTGGTCCTGGAACAGGGCCACCGACCATTCTTCCCGGGCATGCTCGGGGGGCAGGGCCGCGATCAAGGCCCGGGTAATGCAGGTCAGGCGGGCATTGGCGCGCGAGTCCTGGGCGAGGGGTTGGGTCTGCACCAGTGACTGAAAGGCGCGGTCGCCCATCTCGGCCATCTGACTCTCCGGGATGAGGGCAACGCGCTTACGGCCCGTGGGCGACTCTTCGCAGCCGGTGAGGGCGATGGCCAGGCAACCGAGGGTCAGAACTTTGAGGAGGTTGTTCGTGGGCACGGGATGATCAGCCGAGATCGGATCGAATCTGGCCTGATCAGACCAGAGAGATCAGACCAGACCAGACCAAATCAGATTAGCCCTTTTCCGCCTGGTCCAGGGCCTCCCGGAAGGCGGAAAAGATGAGCCGTCGGGCCTCTTGCTCGTCCAGTTCGGGGACTTCCCAGGACATGATGCGGCAGTACTTTTTGACCAGGTGCTGCACATCCTGCACCAGTTCCTGGTGGTAGCGGTTGAGTTCGATTTGTTCCAGTCCGGCCATGTCGTGGTCCTCATTGGGGGGAGTGAATGCGCCGCGAAGGTGGCGCCCGGGGGCTTCCATAGTCTCTGGTTGGCACCCCGGGGTCAATGTTGCGCGCGGTAGCCACGGGAGACCAGGTAGTAGAACAGCGGGACGAAGAAGATCGCGAGGAAGGTGCCGGCCAGGGTGCCGCCGACGACGCTGGTGCCGATCGAGTGCTGACTGCCACTGCTCGCCCCGGTGGCGATGGCCAGTGGGATCACGCCCATGACGAAGGCCAGCGAGGTCATGATGATCGGCCGCAGTCGCAGGCGCGCGGCCATCATCGCGGCCTCGAACAGGGATTTCCCCTCCTGCTCGTGCAGGTTGCGCGCGAACTCGACGATCAGGATGGCGTTTTTCGCGGTCAGGCCCATGGTGGTCAGGAGTCCGATCTGGAAGAACACATCGTTCGTCATGCCGCGACCGAGCGTGGCCGCCACGGCGCCGAGGACCCCGAGTGGGACCACCAGCATCACCGAGAAGGGGATGGACCAGCTCTCGTACAGCGCCGCGAGGCACAGGAAGACGATCAGCAGGGAGAGCAACAGGAGCATGCCACTCTGCGCCCCCGCCTGCCGCTCCTCGTAGGACAGACCGGTGAAGGCGATAGCGATCCCCGGGGGGAGTTGGCCGGCCAGCCGCGCGATGGTTGCCATGGCGTCGCCGCTGCTGTACCCGGGTGCCGCCTGACCCAGGATCTGGGCGGAGGGAATGCCGTTGTAGCGCTCCAGCTTCGGCGACCCATAGCCCCACTCACCGGTGGCGAAGGCCGCGAAGGGCACCATCTCGCCGTCGGCATTGCGCACATACCATTTCTCGAAGTCTTCCGGCGCAATCCGGGCATCAGCCTGGCCCTGGATAAAGACCTTTTTGGACCGCCCGCGATCGATGAAGTCGTTCACATAGGCCGAGCCCCAGGCGACCGATAGGGTGTCGTTGATGTCGGCGATGCTGACCTTCTGGGCGCGGGCCTGCTCGTCATCGATCAGGATGCGGTACTGGGGTTCGTCGGACAGGCCATTGGGTCGCACCAGCATCAGGCTGGGGTCCGCCGCGGCCATCCCCAGCAGTTGATTGCGGGCCTCCATCAGCGCCGCGTGACCGACGCCGCCGCGATCCTGCAGGAACAGGTCGAAACCGGTGGCATTGCCGAGTTCCAGGATCGAGGGTGGCACGATGGGGATGACCATCGCGTCCTTGATCGCGCTGAAGCGGGCGAAGGCCCGCCCGGAAAGGGCCTGCACGCTCTGTTCAGGGCTGGCGCGCTCCGCGAAGGGTTTCAGATCGACGAAGGCCATGCCCGAGCTTTGTCCCCGACCGGCGAAGTTGAACCCATTAACGGTCAAGACCCCGCGGACGCTGGCCTGCTCCTCCTGGAGCAGATAGTCGCGCACCTGCTTGAGGACCGCCTCCGTGCGCTCCGCGCTGGAATTGGGCGGTAACTGCACCTGCACGGCCATGATCCCCTGATCCTCCGGGGGCAGGAAGGCGGCCGGAATGCGCACGAAGAGCAGCCCCAGGGCCAGCAGCAGGGCGCCATAGATGAGCAGAAAGCGCCACTTCCGGGTGAGGGCGAAGCCGACCGCGCGCTCGTAGCCGGCGGCGCTGCGGTTGAATTGCCGATTGAACCAGCGAAAGAAGGCGTTCAGCTCCTCGTGATGATCGGCGGCCGGCGCTTGCAGGAGGGTGGCGCACAGGGCCGGGGTGAAGATCAGGGCCACCAGCACCGACAGGATCATGGCCGAGACGATGGTGATCGAGAACTGCTGGTAGATGATGCCGGTCGAGCCGCCGAAGAAGGCCATCGGCACGAACACCGCGGACAGGACCAGGCCGATGCCGATCAGGGCGCCCTGAATCTGGTCCATCGACTTACGGGTGGCCTCCCTGGGGGACAGGCCCTCCTCGTGCATGATCCGCTCGACGTTCTCGACCACCACGATGGCGTCGTCGACCAGGAGCCCGATGGCCAGCACCATGGCGAACATGGTGAGGATATTGATGGTGAAGCCCGCCGCCGCCAGGACCGCGAAGGTCCCCAGCAGCACCACCGGGATGGCGAGGGTCGGCACCAGCGTGGCGCGCAGGTTCTGCAGGAACAGATACATCACCAGAAAGACCAGCACAATCGCCTCGATGAGGGTCTTCACGACGGACTCGATCGAGGCCTTGACGACCGGCGAGTTGTCCAGGGGGAAGACCGCCCGCACCCCGGGCGGGAAAAAGGGCTCCAGCTCGGCCACGGTCGCGCGCACGGCGGCCACCGACTCCACCACGTTGGCCCCGGTCGCCAGGCGCAGCGCCAGACCGGCCGCGGGCTTACCGTTATAGGACGCGGAGATGGCGAAGAACTGGCTCCCCAACCCGACCTCGGCCACGTCCCCCAGCCGGACCTGGGAGCCGCTCGGGTCCACCTTGAGCAGGATCCGCGCGAATTCCTCGGGTGTCGACAGGCGCGTCTTGCCGATGATGGTGGCGTTGAGCTGGACCTTGTCGCGCGTCGGCAGCCCGCCGAGCTGACCGGAGGAGACCTGCGCATTCTGGGCACGCACCGCGGCGATCAGGTCCCCCGGTGTCAGTTGATAACTGTTGAGCCGTGACGGATCGACCCAGATCCGCATGGCATAGGGGGAGCCGAACAGGATGAAGTCGCCGACCCCCTTGGTCCGCGAGATCGGGTCCTGGAGGTTGGTGGCAATGTAGTCCGCCAGGTCGGCGTTGGTGTAGCGGCCGTCCTCGGACACCAGGGCCATGGCGAGCATGAAGTTGGTCTGATACTTGACCACGCGCAGCCCCTGGGCCTGGACCTCTTGCGGCAGCATCGGGGTGGCGAGTTGCAGCTTGTTTTGCACCTGGACCTGGGCGATGTTCGGGTCCGTCCCCTGATCGAAGGTGACGACGATCCAGATGCTGCCGTCGGAGTTGCTCTCCGCGGAGAGGTAGCGAAAGCCGTCGAGTCCGCTGAGCTGCTGCTCGATGATCTGGACCACCGTGTCCTGGACGGTCTGCGCCGAGGCCCCAGGATAGGTGCCGGTGATCAGGATGGCCGGCGGGGCCACGTTCGGGTACTGGTTGATCGGCAGGCCGCGAATGGCCAGGACCCCGGCCAGCATGATGACGATCGCGATTACCCAGGCGAAGATGGGTCGATCGATGAAAAATCTCGACATCTCGGTCCCCTCAGTCGGTGGCGCCAGGCGCGGCGAGATCCGTGACCAGGTCGACATTGGTCGCCGGCACGGCTTCCACGGGCGTACCTGGGGGTAGGCGTTCCAGGCGTTGCAGCCCTTCGGTGACGATACGCTCCCCGGCTTGCAGCCCCTTGCCGACCAACCAGGTGTTGCCAACCGTGCGGGGCGTCTCGATCTCACGCTGCTCCACCGTCTGGTCGGCCTTCACGACCCAGGTCATCGCCTTGCCCTTGGCGTTGCGGGTGACCGCCTGTTGCGGCACCAGGATGGCGTCTTGGCTGACGCCAACTTGCAAGGTCGCATGGACAAACATGCCGGGCCGCAGCTTGCCGTCCGGATTCGGGAAGCTGGCCCTCAGGGTGACCGAGCCAGTGCCCTGATCGACGCTGATCTCCGCCAGGTTGAGGACCCCCGCCAAGGGGTAGGGCCGGCCGTCTTCCAGGCTGAGGGTGACCGCTGCCGCCTCCTGGTCCACCTCTTTGAGCCCGCCTTCCTCCAGGGCGCGTTGGAGCTTGAGGATCTCGCTCACGGATTGGGTGACATCGACATAGATGGGGTCGGTCTGCTGGATCGTCGCCAGCGCTTGCGCCTGGCCGTTCGTCACCAGCGCCCCCTCGGTCACCGCGGAACGGCCGATGCGGCCCGTTATCGGCGCGAGCACCTTGGTGTAGACCATTTCGATGCGCGCCACCTCCGCATCGGCCTCCGCCTGGCGCCAGGCGGCGACGGCGTCGTCATAGTCCTGCTGGCTGGCGGCATTGGACTTGCGCAGCCCCTCATAGCGTTTCGCCAGGGCCTCGGCCAGATGCAGCGTGGCCTGGGCCTTCTTCAGTCGGGCCGCGTAGAGGGCATCGTCGATCTGATAAAGCGGTTGCCCCTCCCGCACGATATCGCCCTCGGTGAAGAGCCGCTTTTGGAGAATGCCATTCACTTGGGGTCGGACCTCGGCGACGCGATAGGCCGCGGTGCGTCCGGGCAGGTCGGAGGTGAGGGTGAGGGATTGCGTGACGACCGTATGGACCCCGACCTGGACCGGCCCGGCCGCCCCAGGCGGTCCCGAGGGGCCGGCCTGGGGTGGCTTGCTACAGCCACCAAGAACGGCCGCGGCACCCGCGAGCACCAGAAAGGCCAGGGCGGAAAGAGGGCGTTTGGGGTACATCAGGTTGAATTCCATGGCAGACTGCTAACAGGGGCGACGGCGGAACCGACAGCGACCGGCCCCGCTAAAATCTTTCTTGCGAGATAGATATTATTGCGGATTTATCTTTCTTGCAAGATACTTGTTCGGGAATGCCCCCTGATCGGAGTCGACCCCATGCCCACTGACCTGAAAGACCCCCTGGCGATGCAGCGTGAGCACTGGCCTGAGACCTGGGATGCGCTGGTCATGCCCTTCGTCTTCGCCCTTCATCGCGCCCACGGTAAGCACATGAAGCGCACCGCGGCGATCGCGGCCCACCATGGGTTGAGCCTGTCGGAGCTGGACGTGCTGGTGGCGGTGCGTCGCTCGCCCCGGCCCTGGGTGCTGACGCCCTCGGACCTGCAACGGTCCCTGCTACTGAGTTCCGGGGGGCTGACCAAGATCCTGGCGCAGTTGGAGGCCAGGGGGCTGATCACCCGGCTGACCGATGACGGTGATCGGCGCGTCAAGCCGGTGCAATTGACGGATGCCGCGCTGCCCCTGATCGAAACCGTCCTGGCGGAGAGTTGTGTCGACGAGCGCGCCTGGCTCCGGGAGCGGCTAAGCGACGCGCAGATCGCGGAGGTAACGGCCTTGCTGGCACGGCTGGCTGAGGACTAACCACCTGTGAGAAATGCGGTTTTCTGCCAGGCTCGGATCTTCTGTCTGATTGTCGTCGCGTATGCCCGGATTCCCGGATAGGGGGGTCACTCTATCCGCGAGGCGAAGAAAAGCAGGCTTCACCCTCCCTGACACCATGCCGCAATCTAAAATGCGCTGTATGTAAACCTCCCGCCGCGACCAGGAGCCTCCATGCCCTCTACGACCCTTCCCCCCGTCGACCCCGCCCGGCGACGGCTGTTGCTGGCCGCGGTGGCCGCCACGCTGGCGGGCTATCCCGGCATCAGGTCCTGGGCCGCGTCTGGGACCACGCCGGGGTTCGCGCCTGGGTCTGGCTTGGTGTTGCCTCAGGAAGCACCCCCGGCCATCGCCCCCCAGACCCCCGGCCGTTTGCCCGAGGCGTCGGGACGGGGGCATGAGGTCCTGGTGCTGGGGGCGGGCATCGCCGGTCTGGTCGCCGCTTATGAACTGCACCTGGCGGGCTGTCGGGTACGGGTCCTGGAGGCCCGTGAACGGGTCGGCGGGCGGTGCTGGACCCTGCGCGGTGGGGATCGGGTGGTCGAATATGGCGGGGCGGAACAGACCTGCCAGTTCCCGGCCGGGGAGTATCTGAACGCGGGCGCTAACCGCATCCTCCCCGGGCACCGGGGGGTGCTGGACTATGTCCACCGCTTTGGTCTCCCCCTGGAACTCTTCGCCAGCGGTCCCCAAAGCGAGACCTGGGTCCTGCGCCGAACCCCGGGCCATCCCCTCACCGGCCAGAAGCTGCGCTTCCGCCAGTTGAACCGGGATGAGATCGGTCATGCCCTGGCCAAGCTGCTGGAGTTACTGGGCCCGGCGGCTGACCCGAGCGGGGAGGCCGCCGCTCTGGCCGCCTGGGCGCGCCGCTTTGGGGAGCTCGACCCCGCCGGCCGCTACGCCGGCAGCCCGGCCCGCGGTTACCGCATCCCCCCGGGCGGGGCCGACCGGCCCGGTGAGCTGGAGACCCCCCTGGACGCCGCCGAGCTCTGGTCCTATGGCGCCTTGAGCCGCATCCCCGCGGAGGTCAACAGCCCCGCCTTCCCCACCCCGGTCCTGACCCTGACTGGCGGCATGGACCGCCTGCCCAAGGCCCTGGCTGCGGCGCTGCCCCCGGACTGCCTGCAACTGGGCGCCGAGGTGGTCCGGCTCCGGCAGGACGCCAGCGGGGTGACGGTGACCTGGAAGGACCTGGCAACCGGCACCCTCCACGAGGAGCGGGCCCAGCAGGCGGTCTGCACCCTGCCCTTCACCCTCCTGTCCCGGATCGACAGCGACTTCACCCCGCCCATCCAGGCGATCATCGGCGCCCTGGCCTATGAACCCATCGTCAAGGTGGGGCTGGATTTCCGGCGCCGCTTCTGGGAGCGGGACGACGGCATTTATGGCGGTTATTCCTTCATGGACGACCCGAACCTGATCCTCATGTACCCCAGCCAGGGGCTGGGCCAGGAGGGCGGCGATTACCGCAGTCCCTGGGAACAGGCACAGGCCCAGGATCAGAACCTGGGATCGGGAGCGGGTCATCGGCCAGCCACCGGGCAAGACCTCGGCGGTGGCCTGGTCACCCTCTACTACCCCGCCTCCCGGGACAGCCTGCGCGTCACCGGTCTGGACCCCGAGGCGCGCATTCAGGCGGGCTTGCGGGACCTCGAATATCTGCACCCTGGCGTCCGCCAGGACCTGCGCTCGGCGGTCTCCGTCGCCTGGTCACGCATCCCCTGGAGCGCCGGCTGCGCCGGGGTCTGGACGGACAAGGCCCGCAAGCAGGATCTGCCGCGGCTGGCGGCGGGTGACCGGCGGGTCCTGTTCGCCGGCGAGCATATCAGCCACATCCCGGCCTGGATGGAGGGGTCGGTCCAGTCCGCCCATGCCGCCCTGGATGTCTTGCGGCAACAGTGGCGAAGCCAACCGGAGGCCGTCTCATGAAGCGTGGGTATCCCAACTATGATCAAAGCCCCTCAAATTTCGGGGTCCCGGCACGGGTGGCGTCTGGCGGGAGATGCCCTGAATACGTCCCTGTAGGCTCGACCACCGCCTCCTTGCGGTCGACACCCCCGCCAGACGCCTCCCGACCTTCCCTATCGAGGCCGAAAACTGAAATGCGATCTTTATATCCCAAGGCCATCCGGGTCCTCAGTCTCGGTATGCTCTTGGCCCAGGGCTCCGCCCTCGCGGCGGCCGAGGCCCGGGACGATCTCTACGCCACCCTTTGCGCCGCCTGCCATGGCCATGGCACTGCACCCGTCGGTCCCTATCCGCCGCTCTACGGCAGCGCCATCCTCGCCACCGCCGGACCCGCCTACATCGCCATCAAGGCCCTGCAAGGGGCTGGAAACATGTTCCCCCTGTGCGGAATGGCCACGGATGAGGAAGTAACCCGTCTCGCCAACGACCTGGCCCGGGCAAACGGCAGCGTGCAACCCGCCATCACCCCCGCGGAGGTCGCCGTCCTGCGGCCCGCCGCGGACGAGTGCCCGAATGTGGAGTACTGAAGCCGGTCTGAGCGGAGATATACCCTTCGCAATGCAATTTTCGGCATTCCCGACCCTCCCTATCGAGGCCGAAAACTGATATGCGATCTGTAGAGCATGCCTGCGATGCCGGCGGCGGGATGGCGGTGATCCCCCCTTTGGCCACCCCCAAATGCCCGGGCCTGTGGCGTGTGTATCTGGCTTTGCCGGGCATCCCCATAAGGTTACATGGATTCAAGCGGGTTGCGCGCCCCTAATCCGCCTGGCGGACGACCTCGGCCAGGCTGCGCGGCCGGGTGGCGGGGTCGGCACCCGCCTGCCGCCATTCAATCGCCTCGACCGCCGCGCGGACGCTGCGGAAAATGAACTCGTCACCCAGCCAGTCGGGATTCCCGAAGCGGCGCATGAAGCGCTTGGGCCGGGCGATCATGAACTGGATACCGCGCCCTTGGAGCTGGGCGTGGACCTCCCTGAGCGCCAGGGCGCCGGTGAAGTCGAGTTGACTCATGCTCTCCATGCTCAACACAAAATAGGCGGGCTTGGGATCGGCGGCGTCCACCAGGGACAGGATGCGGGTCTTGAAGAGTTCCGCGTTGAAAAATAGCAGGGGGGCCTCGAAGCGATAAAGGAGGGCGCCAGGTATGGGCCGCGACTCACTGGAGAGTTCCAGGTCGTTATAACCATCCAGCCCCGGCACGATCCCCAGCAGCACATCGTGGGGGCGATAGATGCGGATCAGCACGATCGAGAGGGCGAGGAGGATGGCCAGTATCACGCCAGGCAGGACGCCGATAACCAGCACCCCGAGGGTCGTCCCCAGGGCCAGGCCAAATTCGAGGCGATCGATAGTCAGCAGGATGCGATAGGCGGCGAGATCCAGCAGACCCCAGGCGGAGAAAATCAGCACCGCCCCCAGGGCCGGGATCGGCAACTGGCCCAGGGGCTGGGTCAGAAACAGGGCGACCACCCCGGTCGCCAGGGCGGCGACCACCGACACCAGTTGCGTCTTGCCCCCGCTGGCGACATTGACCGCCGTGCGTGAATCCGCGCCGGTGACGGCGAAGCCGCCAAAGAGGCCGGAGGCGACATTGGCGAAGCCGAAGGCACGCATCTCCCGGTCGGCGTCGATGCTGTCGCCGGTGCGCGCGGCGAAGCTGCGCGCGGTCAGCATGCCACTGGTAAAGCTGACGATCACCAGCCCCAGGGCGCCACCGGCCAGGCTTTGGGCCCCCTCGTAGCCGATCTCGGGGAGGGAGAGGGTCGGCAGCCCGGCGGGAACCAGCCCCACGAGTCGGACGCCCGCCTCCCCCCAACCCAGCAGATACACCGCCAGCCCCCCCAGGACCAGGGCCACCAGGGCCGCGGGGGCGCGGGGCAGAAAGCGGCGGACCAGGATGAGTAACAGCAGGGTACCCGCGCCGACCATGAGGCTGGGCCAGTGGATATGATCCAGTTTTTCGAGCAGTTCCAGGATGACCGGAAAGACATCCTGGTTGGTCAGGGCCACGCCCAGCAGCTTGGCCATTTGGCCGACGATGATGCTGAGGGCGATGCCATTGAGAAAGCCGATGAGGATGGGCCGGGCGAAGAAATTGACGATAAAGCCCATGCCGGTGAAGCCGCCGATCACCATCAAGAGGCCGGCCATGATCGCCAGTCCCGCCGAGAGTTGCAGGTAAGTCCCCAGATCACCCCCGGCCAGGGGTGCCAGGATGGCCGCGATCAGGGCGCAGGTGGCGGCATCCGGCCCCAACACCAGTTGCCGCGAGGTGCCGAAGAGGCCGTAGATCAGCACCGGGATCAGGCTGGCGTAAAGGCCGATCTCGGGTGGGAATCCCGCCAGGTTGGCATAGGCGATGGCGGTAGGGATCTGTACCGCCGTGACCGACAGGCCAGCGATAAGATCGTTGCTTAGCCATTCCGGGCGGTAGTGGCGCAGGTCGCCGAGCAGGGGCATCCAGGTGGTCATGGGTTACCTCCGGGTAACGGGCAGGCAGGCAGGCTGGCTGGCAGGGTTGAGGCGATGTGGGCGAAGGGTTACGGGATAGCCAGCGGCGGGATGGGGATGGCCAATGGCGGAATGGGGCAGTCCAGGGCGGCGCCAATGGCTCGCAGCACCTCCAGTTCGGCGGGACTGACGTTGGCGTCGAGGAGGATGGCGGCGGCGCAGGCCTGCAAGAGGTCGCGCTTGGCCTGGGGCTTGAGCTGCCGGAGCTGTTGCAAGCTGGCATCGAGCCGCAGGTGATCCAGGGGGGCCATGTCCATGGAGGTGCCCTCCGGCAGGCCGAGGCGCGCGATCCCCAGACGGAAGGCCTGGATGCTGGCCATCTCCATCCCTTTCTCCTTCTGGTTATCTTTCTCCGTTTCCTTAACCTTCTTCTCCATGTCCTTTTCCATTCCCCTTTTCTCTTCCGCTTCCTTTGCCTCTTTGTCCTTCTCTTTTGCTCCCGCTCCCGCTCCCGCTCCCGCTTTCGGCTTTTCGTCCATCTCCTCCGCCTTCCTCTCCTCCTGTAGCCGGGCCACCAGCGTGAGGATCAGGGCGCAGTCACCGACCAGTTGCGGGCAGTCCATCTGCCCCCCGGCGCTAGATCCAGCCAATCCAGCCCGGCGGTTGCCGCGTCCCGGCTCCAATCCGGCGAGGAGGATGCGGGACAGGCACCACTCGAAGAGGCGCACCCGACCGTCGGCGGCGATCAGGGCGGACAGGGCGGTGCGGAAGGTCTCGGCCTGGGGGGCGGAGAGCTGACGCAGGGCGGGGAGGGACAAGTCCACCAGGGGGAGGCGAAATTCCCGGGCGGTGGCCAGGACGCTGGGCCAGAGGCGGAGGGTCTCCGCCCCCAGGCCGGTCTCCAGGTGGGTCTCCAGATGGGCGAGCTGGCGCTGACGAATGGCCGCGTCGCCATCCAGGAGGAGGGCGAAGACCAGGGCCTGGGCGCCGTAGGGCTCCCGGGCCGCCCAGCGCAGGGTGGCGGGCAGTTCGCGGATCAGGGACTGGGCATGGCGCAGATGAGTCTCGTCGGGCTGGCCGATCTGATCGATCGCCCCCTGGACCGCGTCCTGGAGCCCCTCAGATGTGATGTCTGGGGTTACCTCCGGGCTCATGTCCGGGGTAGTTGCCGGGGTCCCCTTCGGGCTCATCCCGAAGGGAGTAGAGACCCTGTTGGCGCCCGCGTTCTCTGCCAAGGGGATGGAGACTCGGCTCGCGCCCGCGACATCTGCCAAGGGGGCCGAGACCGCACCCGCACCAGCGCCATCTTCCTGCTCGCCGGGTCGGGGGACCTCCTCGAAGCGCCCATTCCAGCGCGGATCGAGGCGCCGGATGCGCAACTCCAGGGGCGGATGGGTGGCGGACAGGCGGCCAAGGAAGGTGCGCACCCCGGTGGCGAAATAGGCGTGGCTCATCTCCGGGGCCCGCGGGTGGCTGAGGAGCCCGTGGACGCTCGCCGCGCCGATGCGCTTCAGGGCCCCGGCGATGCCCTGGGGATTGCGGGTGAACTGGACGGCCGCGGCGTCCGCCAGAAACTCCCGCTGGCGACTCACCGAGGCCTTGATGAGGTTGGCGAAGAGGGTGCCGGTGAAGCCGGTGACCATGAGCCCCAGGCCCAGGGCGGCGAAGGCGGCCCGGTCGCGGCTTTTGCCCCCACCGCCGCGGCCGCCGGCCTGGACCAGCACCCGGCCGATGAGGCCGATGAGCAGGATGCCGTGGAGCAGGCCGGCCAGGCGGAGGTTGAGGCGCATGTCGCCGTTGACGATGTGGCTGAACTCGTGGGCGATGACGCCCTGGAGCTGGTCCCGGTTCAGGTGGGTCACCGCGCCCTGGGTCAGGCCGATGGCGGCATCGGCGGGGGTCAGGCCCGCGGCGAAGGCGTTGATGCCGGCCTCGTGCGCCAGCAGGTAGACGCTGGGTACCGGGGTCCCGGAGGCGATGGCCATTTCCTCGACGACGTTGAGCACCCGCCGGGCCTCCGGGTCCTCGCTGTCCGGGGCCAGGAGCCGGCCGCCCAGGGCCTCCGCCACCGCCGCCCCCCCGCGGGACAGGATCAGGACCTTATAGAGACTCCCGCCGGCGACGATCAGGGCCACCACCAGGGCGATGCCGGCGAAGGCGGGCCAGTCGATCCGGCCCAGGAGGCCGCCCTCCTGGAGATGGCTGACCGAGAGGGTCCCCCCGAAGAGGCCGAAGACGAAGTGGATGAACAGGCTGGTGATGACCACCAGCCCGATCGCCGCGAGGGCGAAGAGGAGGACCAGCCACGCCGTCTGCCGCCGGGCTGCGTCCTGGGCGCCGAAAAAGTCCATCTGCTGGCGGGGAACCGGCTGATCCGCCGGCTAAAAGCTGACCTTGGGCGCCTGCTGGATCGCGGCGCTGTCCTCGAATTCCAGCCAGCGGGCGTCCTCGCCATGGCCGAAGAGCCCGGCGACCAGGCGCTGGGGGAAGGACTGGCGGTAGCTGTTGTAGGCCATGACCTCGTCGTTGAAGGACTGGCGGGCGAAGGCGACCTTGTTCTCGGTGCTGGTCAGTTCCTCGTGCAACTGCCGCATGTTGGCATCCGCCTTGAGGTCCGGGTAGGCCTCGACGACGATGTTGAGCCGCCCCAGGGCCCCGCTCAGCACCCCCTCCGCCCGGCCCAGGCCGGTGATGGCGGCGGGGTCCGCCGGATTGGCCGCGGCGCGGCTCAGCCCCGCCACCGCCCCCTGCCGGGCGACGGTTAGCGCCTCCAGGGTCTCCCGCTCATGGGCCAGGTAGCGCTTGGCGACCTCCACCAGGTTGGGGATCAGGTCGTGGCGCCGTTTGAGCTGGACCTCGATTTGGGCAAAGGCGTTGCGAAAGCGATTGCGCAGCGCCACCAGCCGGTTGTAGATGGCGATGAGGTAGAAGATCGCCACCAGGGCGATCGTGAGGATGACGGCGGTCGAGAGCTCCATGGGGTTCTCCGGTGGCGGTCAGTCGGGTGGATAATATCCCCGGAATGGATGGCTCAGCCAATCCCAAGCGGTGGTTAGGGGCGAAAGACTTCATATGGAGTAACCGGATTCAGCACTCGGTCCGCCCAACTTGGAATATCCAGCACGGAGGCAGATGCAATGCAGGCTCGCTATTCAGCCCCCCCGACGCCGCACTGCGCCCGGCCACGCTTCTCCAGGTAGCGCTGATGGTAGTCCTCCGCCGGGAAGAAGTCGGTCCCGGTCGCGATCTCCGTGACGATGGGATCGGGGAAACGCCCCGCCTGCCGGGCCAGGGAGGCGCGGGCCGCGGCTTCCTGCTCGGCGTCACGGGCCAGGATGAGGCTGCGGTACTGGGTGCCCACGTCCGGCCCCTGGCGGTTGAGGGTGGTGGGGTCGTGGCCCTGCCAGAAGACCTCCAGCAACTGGTCGTAGCTGATCAGGTCCGGGTCGTATTCGATCTGGACCACCTCCGCGTGTCCGGTGCGGCCGGTGCTCACCTGCCGGTAGGTCGGATCGGCGGTCTGACCGCCGGCATAGCCGACCCGGGTGCCCAGCACCCCCTTCAGGTTGCAGAATTTCACCTCGGCACCCCAGAAGCAGCCCATGCCGAAGGTGGCCAGCGCCCGGCGGGGTGGGGCGGGGGTGGCCGAGGGGTCCGTGGTGAACAGGGCCAGGTATTCGCCATAACCCTCCCGCTCCAGGTCCGCGACGGGGATGAAGCGCAGGGCGGCGGAATTGATGCAGTAGCGCAGCCCCGAGGGCCCGGGGCCGTCGGCGAAGACATGGCCGAGATGGGAGTCCCCCTGGCGGGAACGGACCTCGGTGCGCTCCATGAAGAACTTGCGATCCTTTTTCTCCACGATCAGCGTCGGTTCCAGGGGGGAGTGGAAGCTGGGCCAGCCGGTGCCGGAGTCGAATTTATCCTTGGAGCTGAACAGGGGCTCACCGGAGACCAGGTCGACATAGATCCCGTCCTCGTGGTGGTCCCAGTAGGCATTGCGGAAGGCGGGTTCGGTCGCCTCCTCCTGGGTGACCCGGTACTGGAGCGGGTCGAGGCGCTGCTTGATCTCCTGCTGGTCGGGGCGTCGCCAGGCTCCTTGCTTCGGCGTGGCGGCGCAGCTTTTTTCCACCATGCCGGCCGGGGGTTCCGGTTCCTCGGCCAGGCTTGTGCCAGGCGCCCAGAAGATGGCGAGGAACAGGGCTAAGGCACCCAGAACGGTTGAGGGACAGCCTGGGGTTGGATGGCGATGGCGCCAGAGACGGGGGTTGAGCATGGGGGAGACTCCGGTAGGCCGGTGTGGAGGTATCAGAGATTGAGGTTGCCTGTGCAAAATTACCAGGTACGCCTGAAAAGAGCCGCTGCCTTAGTCACCTGTAAGCGTTCACGCCCCTTAGCCGCATGGGCTGGCATCGGTAGCACAAGCCACAATGTCCTCGCAGCTTGAGACCATCCTCGCCTCCCAGCCCGATGCCCTTGTTCTGGGTTGACGATGACCGGGCCATGATCGTGGGGCCGGGCAAGGTTTAAGGATTTACGATCAATGCCGCATGGACGGGGGAATGAGGCACAGGGGTACTTGCAATTCCGTGGCGCTCAGGCCGCCATGGACCCCGATCTGGGTATAGGCCTTTTCGCTGGGCAGGCGGTCGCGGAGCACCCAGGCGCCGCGCGTCAGGAGGGTGTAATCGCCGATGCGCTCTTCCAGCGCCGGAGCGGGTTCACCCTGGCCGAACAGTCCCAGCTCGACCAATTCCCCGCTGGGGTGGAGACTGATCCGGTCGCCCAGGACCTCCTGGCAATAATCCACGAAGGCGTTGACCCAGCGCGGCCGGAGGTAGCAGAAGGCGGCGCGGGGTTCGCCGCACAGGGGCAGGGCCAGGCAGGAGGCGAGGCGGGGGTGGTCTGCCAGGTGGATGTTGTCCGCGGGGCGGGTGTCGATCTGGCCATGATCGGCGGTGATCAGGACCAGGGTGTCGGTGCCGGCGATGGCGACCAGAAAGTCGGTCAGGGCCTGCTCGATGACGGCCAAGTGGCGGGCGGCGGCCGGGCTGGCCATGCCCGCCTCATGGCCCAGGGTGTCGAGGCCGGGCCAGTAGAGGTAGAGGTACTTGGGCGTCCGGTCCTCTCGCAGGGCGCGGGCGGCCTGGCGGAGGCCATCGGTCAGGCCCCGGTAGGGGCGGCATTCGGCAGGACCCAGGTGGGCGCGGTTGAAGTCCGAATTGGCGATGTGGTCGGGGGTGAGGATGAGGGTGCGGGTGGCCAGGCGGCTGGCGATGGGGCGGTGGTTGAGGAGGGCGCCCAGGTCGACGCCGGCCTGGCCGTATCCTACTCCGCCGTAGCGGGGGTGGCCGGGGAGGATGCTCATGACGCAGCCGAGTTCCCGCAGATAGGTGAACCAGCCGGTGAGGGCGTGTTGCTGGGGGGCGTCCCCGGTGAGGAAGGTGGTGATGGCGGTGGCGGTGGTCGGCGGGAAGACCGAGGTGATGGCGCCCAGGCAGTGGCGGTGGAGGATGCCCCCCGGGGAGCGCGCCGCCAGCCAGTCGGCCCCCAGGCCGTCGATCACCAGCAGCAGGAGGTTGGTGTGGCCGGCGATGGCGGCGGGCGGCAACAGGTCGAGGCTCGGGTAGTCGGCCTCCCCGCCCCGGGCACGGATGATGGAGGCCATGAGATTGACGATGCCGCCGCCGGCATAATCCGGGCGGGGCAGGTCGGTGCCGGGCAGGCAGGATAGGGTGGGGGTCGCGGTCATGGTGTGCTTTGAGTCATCGCCCAGCAATTTTCGGTTTTCCGACCCTCCCTTACACAATGCCCAAAACTGCTACGCGGGGCGGACCATATAGGGGCGGACAAAATATGAAATGCGATCTGTATGGTTCTCGATATGCTCGGCTCGGACCACCCACCGTCCCGGTCGCTAAGGAGCTACTCCCCTTCTCCTCCCCGCGGGTGGCGGCGGAAAAAGTCCCAGATGATGTCGGGATGGCTGGGGCCTTCGCGCACCGCATAGGGGCCTTCCTCGCCCTGTTCGCCGCCGATCCAGTAGTGGCCCAGGTCCTTGTCCCCGCGGAAGTCGGTCGCAAGGGGGCCGTCGTAGAAGAGGGTCTCGACCAGGGTGGGGCTGCTGGGCTGGCCGTCGCGGCTATGGCGGGTCTGACGGCAGCCGTAATCCTCGCGGTAGACCGGCTGGCAGGGGCGGGCCTCGCCGACGGCGGTCGTCGCCGCGGTCTGGTGGCCGGGCGCGCCGTAGAGGGCGAGCTGGGCGTCGCGCAGCAGAAGGCCGGCGGTTGGCTTGACCGTGCAGTCCCGCTCGTTCTGCACCACCAGCAGGGGCAGGGGGTAGGGGTGGGGGCCCAGTTGGGCGCGCATGGCGGCGACCGTCCAGGGCAAGGGGTGAAACAGGGCCCAGCCCGGGCAGAACCCGAGGACGGAGACCGCCGTGGCATCCTCGCCGTAGGGCAGGCCGGCGACGGTGGCCACCGCGGCCCAGTAATCGTTGTGGGTCACGGCCAGGATGGCCGTCATGGCCCCGCCGGAGGAGAGTCCGGTCAGATAGCGGCGTTGGGGGTCGATGGGGTACCGCTGCTCGACCTCCCGGGCGATCTGGTACAGGTCCTCGGGCTCGCCCCGCCCGCGCTGGCGGTGCTGGGGCATCCAGAAGCCCCAGCAGTTCGGGCCGCGCAGGCCATCCCAGCGGGTGATGGAGGGGGTGACCAGGATGAAGCGGTAGCGGTCCGCGGCCGCCTGCATGCCCCAATCGCGGCGGACATCCGTGCTGGTCTGACTACAGCCATGGAGCACCATCACCAGGGGGGCGGGGCTCGCCTGGTGCTCGGCTGCCTGGCCCTCCGGCCCCAGCCCCGGTCCCATTTCCAGTCCGTCCGGCACGTAGACCTGATAGGCGCGGTCCTGAGAGCCTGGGTAGCCCCGGGCCTGGAAGCGGTGTTCCGTCAAGGTCCCGGCCTGGGCCAGGGTCAGGGAGAACAGACCCGGCAGGAGGAGCGCAAAGAGCCAAAGATGCATGACGTAGGCCTCGGAGAGCGCGAAAGTTAGACCCTTGGGAGAGCGGCTGGCTGCCATCAGCAGCTGGTGGCGGGAACCCTCATGGCGGTCAGGGCGAAAGTCACGGTAAAGTCTTTATTTTTTAGTGGCATTATGCGCTTCTACATGGCTGTTGGTGTGGAATACACCCGCGGTGTCTTCAGTCTTCAGGGGTATGGCGGCCCCCCATGGTCGTTAGCGTATCCGTTAACTGGGCCCCGGGACCGGCGCGTAGTCGGGACACAGGGCCTGGATCCGGCGGACCATGGCATGCCAGTGACTGCCCTGCCAGTAGATCCGCCCGCAGCCCCGGCACCGCCAGAAGACTTCCTGGCTGGCCTGGACCCGGGGCGGCACTTGGGACTGGACCTGCGCCGGGAGCCGTTCCTCCAGCAGGCCGTTGCATAGGGTACACCGGTTGAAGGGGGCGATCTCGGGGCAGAGTTGCAGGTGCTCCAGCAGGTAGGCAAGTTGTTCCTGGGGGGCGACCGGGTGGATATAGCAACCGTGAGTTACCTCGCGCCGCATGAGCAAACGGCGGTCACGGGTCAAGAGGATGCGCCCCTCCCGCCGGGCCAGGATCGCCAGGTTGGCGTCTCCTAGGTCATTCAGCCAGAGGGTGTCGAAGCCAAGCAGCCGCAGTCCTCGGGCCAGAGCGCCGAGATGTGCGTCGGCCAGAAAGCGTGGCGTCCTCAGCGGGTGGGGGCGCAGGCGCAGGAGGGGCCGGGTGTCGAAGGCCTCGAAGACGGGATAGACGGCCAGACGCTGGCCGTCGCCGACGGGAGTCTCCAGGTCCACCGACTCCCCCTCCAGCAGGATGACCTCGACCTCGGTATGCGGGACCCCTGCGAGTTCAATGAGATGGCGCACGGGTGCCGGGGCCGCGAAGGGCAGCGTCAGATTACGCTGCCGCTGCTCGGGCGGTAGGAAGTCGTTCAGCTCCGCATAGAACCGGAGGGTTGCCGTGGCCATGCTCACCCGCCAAGGCTCCCTTTCGTGGCTATAGTTAGACCCATCTTATGCCGCCTGGAGGACGTGCTATGGTCAGGGGGACTCATGGGAGAAATTATCGGTCGCTAATGGCCGGGGCACTACTGTTGGCGGGCGCCCTTCCATGCCCGGCCAGCATGGTAAACACCACCAACCTGGCGATTGAAGAGGCGAGCGACGTGGGCGACAAGGTGAGTTCAAGCGACTGGGTGATAAAGAACCCGGTGGCGCCCGCGGACATGTCGGACCCGATGGATGCGGCAAAGACGAGGGACAGGCTGGATCCACGGGAAATGCGGGATATTCAGGAAACGAGGGAAACACGGGTTCCGAGAGACCCGCCAGTGTTGGCTCAGGCGGCCATCGACCCGGGTCCGCGTCCCCCGCGCCTGGTCCAGGACCTGGACGATAGCCCCCTCAAGCGCCGGCTGCTGAGCTGCGCCCAGGGGCCCTTCCGGCGCACGGCCTTCGCCATCGGTCACCGCGGCGCCTGTCTGGCCTACCCGGAGCATACCCGGGAGTCCTACCTGGCCGCGGCGCGCCAGGGGGCGGGGGTCATCGAGTGCGACGTGACCTTCACCAGGGACCTGGAGCTGGTCTGCCGCCATGCCCAGAACGATCTGCACACCAGCACCGACATCCTGTCGCACCCGGACCTGGCGGCCAAGTGCCGGCGGCCCTTCACCCCCGCCACCTTCGCCGCCGACGGCCGGCTCCTGACCCCCGCCAGCGCCGAATGCTGGACCAGTGACCTGACCCTGGCGGAGTTCCGCTGCTTGCGCGGACGGCGTGATGGCTTCAACCCCCGCGCGCGGACGGCCGCGGAGTATCAGCAACCGCCGGACATCGCCTGGTCGGGCCTGGCGGTGGGCGCGGAGTTCGGGACCCTGCTGACCCACCGCGAAAGCATCGCCCTCTTCCAGGAACTGGGGGTGATGATGATCCCGGAGCTGAAGGAGTCCCTCGACCCCCTGCCCTTCGCCGGCCTGACCCGCGCCGCCCTCGCCCAACGCCTGATCGACGACTACCGGGCGGCCGGGGTCGACCCCCGCCGCGTCTGGCCCCAGTCCTTCCTGCGGGAGGATATCGACTATTGGCTGGCGCATGCCCCGGACTTCGGTCGTCAGGCGGTCTTCCTGGAGTCCGCCGAGCGGGTCGCCGACCTGCCCTCCCTGGCCGAACTGCGCCGGTACCGGGAGGCGGGCATCCGCATCGTCGCCCCGCCCCTCTTCGCCCTGCTCGAAGGGGACGCCAGCGGGGCCATCCGCCCCTCGTCCTATGCCCGGGACGTCCAGGCCGCGGGCCTGGCGATCATCCCCTGGAGCCTGGAGCGCTCCGGCAGCCTCGCCGCGCCCGGCAAGGGTATCGGCACCGGCACCGGCACCGACACCGACAAAGGCTTCTACTATCAAACCCTGAATGCCGCGATCCGTCGGGAGGGGGATGTGCTGCGGGTGCTGGACGTCCTCGCCCAGGAGGTGGGTATCCAGGCCATCTTTAGCGATTGGCCGGCGACCGTGGTCTATTACGCCAACTGCCTGGGGCTGGGATTGGCCCCCGCCGATTACCAGGCGCCGTCGGGACGGTAAGGGAAGAAAACCTGCTGGTGCGCGGATGTCCGCCGAGCCCTCCCCGTCCCCTCATGCGCCTGGCCTCCCGCCCCCCTTTGCTATCATGGTCAACGAAGTGGCGAGGTCCGTTGGATCGAGGTCGCCACCGCTCAGTCCCCTGTTTCCCTGACGCAATCTCCTGGTGTCCGGCACGCCCATGAACCCCAACCCCAATCCGCTCCCCAAGGCCCCGACCGGTATCCTGGGTCTGGACGACATCACCGGCGGCGGCCTGCCCCGGGGCCGCCCGACCCTGGTGTGTGGCGGCCCCGGCTGCGGCAAGACCCTCCTGGCCATGGAATTCCTGGTGCGCGGCGCCACCCGCCACGACGAGCCGGGGGTCTTCATGGCCTTCGAGGAGGGCGAGCCGGAGCTGTCACAGAACCTCGCCTCGCTAGATTTTGACCTGGAGCAACTGGTCCAGGACCGGCGGCTCCTGGTGGACCAGGTGGAGATCGACCGCACCGAGGTGGAGGCCTGCGGTGAGTTCGATCTCGAGGCCCTGTTCATCCGCATCGGGCATGCCCTGGACCGCATCGGCGCCAAGCGCCTGGTGTTGGACACCATCGAGATCCTTTTCGCCGGCCTGCCCAACCCCAGCCTGGTCCGCGCCGAGTTGCACCGGCTCCTCCGCTGGCTGAAGGACCGGGGCGTGACCGCCATCGTCACCGGCGAACGCGGCGATGGCGGCCTGACCCGCCAGGGCATCGAGGAGTACGTCTCCGATTGCGTCATCGCCCTGGACCACCGGGTCAGTAATCTGGTCGCCACCCGCTGCTTGCGGGTGGTCAAGTACCGGGGCTCGACCCACGGCACCAACGAATACCCCTTCATCATCGACGAGGACGGCATCGCCGTCCTGCCCATCACCGCCCTGGGCCTGGCCCACGAGGCCGCCACGGAGCGGGTGTCCTCCGGTATCCCCCGCCTGGACGCCATGCTGGCGGGCGATGGCTTCTATCGCGGTAGCAGCGTCCTGGTCTCGGGCACCGCCGGCACCGGCAAGACCACCCTGGCCGCGCACTTCGCCGATGCCGCCTGCCGCCGGGGCGAGCGGGTTCTCTTCTTTGCCTTCGAGGAGTCGCCCCAGCAGATCCAGCGCAATCTGCGCGCCGCCGGTATCGATCTGGCGCCCTGGGTCCAGCAGGGGCTGCTCCAGTTCCAGGCCCGGCGTCCCACCTTCCAGGGCCTCGAGATGCACCTGGCCGCCATGCACAAGGCCATTGTGCGATTCCAGCCCCATAGCGTGGTGGTGGACCCCCTCAACAGTTTCATCACCCCCGGCAACGAGGCCGAGGTCAAGGCCATGCTCATGCGCCTGGTGGACCACCTCAAGGTGCTCCAGGTGACCGCCTTTTTCACCAGCCTGACCACCGGCGGTGGCCCCGTGGACCTGACCGACACCGCCATCTCCTCCCTGATCGACACCTGGCTGTTGCTGCTGGCGGTGGAGGCCGGTGGTGAGCGTAACCGCACCCTCGGCATCCTCAAATCCCGGGGCATGGCCCATTCCAACCAGACGCGGGAGTTTCTGATCACCGACCAGGGGGTGGTCCTGCGCGATGTCTACGTGGGGCCGGGGGGCGTCCTCACCGGTTCGGCGCGCCTGACCCGGGAGGCCGAGGAGGAGGCGGCGCGGCTGGCCCGCCAACAGGAGATCGAACGTCACCAGCGGGACCTGGAGCGCCAGCGCGCGCGGCTGGAGGCCAAGATCACCGAACTGCGCGATGAATTCGCCGCCCGGGAGGCCGATACCCTGGCCTTGATCGTCCGGGAGCAGGCCCGTGAAAGGGTTCTGCGTCAGGGCCGTGACGCCATGGCCCGCAGCCGCAAGGCCGATAACCAGGCGGCTGCCAACGCGACAGGAGGCACCCATGACCCCGCGCCTTGACGACTCCCCGTCACCAACCCCCACCCTCGCTTCGAGCCCGAGCCCGAGCCCGAGCCCGAGCCCGAGCCCGAGCCCGAGCCCG
>JAHDND010000072.1 GCA_018435665.1 Candidatus Thiosymbion sp.
TCTTTCTTCAGATAGCCTTTCCGTACCAGTTGAGCGATCTGCTCGTGGGCGCTCGCGTGGCTGATACCAAGGACTTCCGACAATTCTTTCACCGTTGGCGGCAACCCCTTTTCATCGATGATTTGGCAAATGACCCTCAGCGTGTTGGCTTGTGGGTCGGTTATTTCCGAGACCTTTTTCTTTCCCATGGCGATTGCTCCGTGTCGTAGCCACTGAGCGGATTAAGCCCAATTTATGACCACAAAATATACGACCTGATGAACATCAGGTCAATCAAAAAAACAGGACTTTTCATCTGATTCCGACATCTTGCTCGTCCCTCCGGTAGGTAACGAACGCAAGTCCGGTTAAACCCGGGCACAACCAGATAACCGACCAGAGGCGGAGCTGAGGCGGTTGTGGGTGCCATCGAACGCGCATCCCGACCGCCACCGTTTTCTGGCATCCACACCATCCAGCCCCCCGGTCCAACCGGAGGTGTTCGATGTTGGATGTACAGGAAATGAATGATGGGCCGGGGATTGATGACCTTGGCGAAAACGGCAAACCCGGCCGCCTGTCGGGTGAGGCGAGGCTCCAGTCAGCCGCCTCCATTCTGGCCACGGCGATCCTGCGCCGAATGGCCAAAAAAGCATGTGTAGGCAATGAGTTAGAGATTTTCGAAGATTCTTCCCCTGTGCTCGGAGAAGGACTTGATTCATTGCCGGAACAGAGCATTCATTCATGACAACTCGTCCGGAAACCAAACTAAGGAGTTGAAAATGAATGAGTTACAGAACGCCGCCACCGGCGGCAAGAATCAGGACCGAACCCGAAACTCGGTCCTTCGGCAGATGGCCCTGCTTCAATCCATGTCCCTGGAGCAGCTCCGGGAAAAATGGCTCGACCTCTACGGTGAAGAGCCGCCCCAGTACAAGAAGCAATTCCTCATCAAGAGGCTGGCCTATCGCATCCAGGAGCTTTTCTACGGCGGGCTGTCCGAGCAGGCCAAGGTCCATCTCCAGCAGGCAGCCAAGGAGGACCCGGTCGCCACTGTCAATCGACGCATCCCAGAGGAGCGGAAATCGAACGAGGCGATCCTGCCTGGAACCAGACTGGTGCGGGTCTGGAACGACCGGCGCTATGAGGTGATCGTCCTTGCCGATGGCTACGAGTTCGAAGGTCGCACCTTCCGGTCGCTCAGCGCGGTGGCCAGGGAGATCACCGGGACGCGCTGGAACGGCAAGGTCTTTTTCGGACTGAAGAAGGTTTACGGCAGAAAAGCCGAGGGAGGGTCGGATGCTTGATAACAGCAATGTCGCGCCGGGAAAGAACAAGACCCTGCGCTGTGCCATCTACACCCGCAAGAGCCACGAGGAAGGGCTCGAACAGGAATTCAACTCGTTGGATGCGCAACGGGAATCGGCGGAACACTATATCGAAGCCCAGAGAATGCGTGGCTGGACGGCTCTGCCGGATCGCTACGACGATGGTGGTTTCTCGGGTGGGAACATGGAGCGTCCGGGGCTGCGCCGCCTGCTGGCGGACATCGACGCCGGGAAGATCGATGTGATCGTCGTCTACAAGGTCGACCGGCTGTCCCGCTCGCTGCTGGACTTCATGAAGATGATCGACCTCTTCAACGAAAAAGGTGTCAGCTTCGTCTCGGTCACCCAGCACTTCAGCACCACCGACCCCACCGGCCGAATGTTTCTCGGCATCCTGATCACCTTCGCCCAGTACGAGCGGGAGGTCATTGCCGAGCGTATCCGGGACAAGGTGGCGGCTGCCAAGCGCCGGGGGAAATACTGCGGCGGCGTGCCCATCCTCGGATACGACGTTGACCGGGATAATAAGAAGCTGCTGGTCAACCCCGATGAGGCCAAGACGGTGCAGTACATCTTCCGCCGCTTTATCCAGATCGGCTCGGCCAAGAAGCTGGGCCAGGAGCTGAACGAACAGGGTTACCGCACCAAGGCCTGGACCACCAAGAAAGGCAAAGTCCGTGAGGGCTCCGAATGGAACACCGCCCATATCTACCGGCTGCTCAACAACCGGATCTATATCGGCGAGATCGCCCACAAGGACCGCAGTTACCCCGGCGAGCACGAAGGGATCATCGACCGGGCGACCTGGGACAAGGTGCAGGCCATCCTGGAGGACAACAAACCGGTCAAGGTATCCATGGCCAGAACCAAAATGGTCGCCCCGCTGAAAGGCGTCATCCGCTGCGGCCACTGCGGATGCTCGATGGGACCGACCTACGTCCGCAAGAACGGCCGCCACTACACCTATTACATCTGCCAGAAGGACAGCAAACGGACCGTGAGTCGGTGCCCGCTCAAACGGATTCCCGCCGGGGACATCGAGCAGGCCGTAGTCGAGCAGTTGAGTGCGGTATTCCGCACACCGACACTGGTGGCCAAGACCTACTTCGCCGCCCGGGACATCGAGCAGGCGGAGCGAGAGCGGCTGTTCAAACAGAAAGCCCAGCTCGAGATGGAGCTGTCGCAGGCGCGGGAGCAGGCACTTGAACTGATGAAGCCCGGCAACGATCAGCCGGGTAAGGCTGAGATGCTGACGACCGTCAACCGCCAGGCGGTCGAGCTCTCGAAACAACTGACCCATGTGAGCGAGCGCTGCAGAGCCTACCAGGGGAACAGCATCACGGAACAGGATGTGTCGGAGGCCTTCCAGAATGTGGAGGGCTTCTGGGAAGACCTTTTCCCGGTGGAGCGGAATCGCCTCATCCGCCTCCTGGTGGACAAGGTGGAGATCCGCGAGACCGGAATCGACATGGAGCTGCGCACCAACGGACTGACAACGCTCATCGCCGAGCTGGCTGGTCTGGCATGCGAAGTCACTGAACGGAGGACAAACCGATGAAAATGAAGCCGACCATTACCGTTGCCGACAACGGCAACCTGCAGATCCACATCCCGATGCTGATCCGGCGCATGCGCGGCCGCAAGACGGTCATCGCTCCCCAGGCCCTGGATGGAGAAATCACCGGAGCGCAGGAACCGGTGCAGTCCGCCGTCCTCCAGGCGCTGGGCAGGGCCTTTTCCTGGGCCGACATCCTCGAATCCGGCCAGATCAAGTCCATCAGCGAGCTTGCCCGTACCCTCGACGTCGATGGCTCGTATGTGGCCCGCATCCTCAAGCTGACGACTCTGGCCCCCGACATCGTCGAAGCCCTGATCAACGGTGAGGAACCCAACGGGCTCTCGCTGGCCAAGCTGACCCAGACCTTTCCCGAGGACTGGGCCGAGCAGCGCCGCCAGTTCGGCTTCGCCACCGACTGACGACCGGACCGGAGAGCGCCCCAGAGAGCCGACCATCAGCGTCGGCTTTTCTTCTTTAGGGGGCAGGAAGCCGGAGTT
Source organism: Candidatus Thiosymbion sp. (assembly GCA_018435665.1). Classification (GTDB taxonomy): domain Bacteria; phylum Pseudomonadota; class Gammaproteobacteria; order Chromatiales; family Chromatiaceae; genus M0108. The sequence continues at coordinate 3,363 of JAHDND010000072.1, forward strand.
GACCGCGCTTCTTTTCATGGCCGAGGCGGGCGATTTCGAAAAAAACGTCCGGTTGCGGCATCGAAGGATGACCTAAGACAACCGCCCAAAATGGCAATCAGCCGCAAACCGATATCAATCAAGGATGTAGCTTTCCGGACGAGCTTCGGACTTGGTCCGGAGAAAACAGAGAATCAGTGGCCAAACAGAGAAAGAAAGGCTGGAAAATGGGGAGAATCGATGGTGCGGAGAGGTGCTTTGGAAAGATGTGAAACGGGCGCAAACCCCTTAGAAACAAGGGGAAAAAGAAAACCCGTCACCCCGGAGAATGACCCCAGAGAGACGGGTTTGTCTTTTCTAAATGGTGGAGGCGGCGGGAATTGAACCCGCGTCCGCAAGTCCTCTGCCTAGAGATCTACATGCTTAGCCCTGTCTATTATTTTTAGCCTTCCAGCGCCCGAAGGGCAGGGCGCTCGGTCAGCGATTCCGAATTGGGTTTTAGCGGATCAGGTCCGGACCCCCATCACCGCGATCCCATGTGTTTTTACCCCTGGAACCCGCCCCCCATAGGCAGAGAGCGGTCAGAGGCTCGCCGGATTAGGCGGCGAGAGCGTAGTTGTCGTCGTTGGCAACTGTTGGTTTGCGGATGGATTTACGAGGTACCCCGCACCTCGGCATGCACCCCAGGGTTCGCAACCCACGTCGAAAGCCATGTCGCCCCCTGAGATTCAGTTGGAGAGTATAGGCAGGCACAAGTTCCCTGGCAATGGCAAAAGGTTCCATGGGGGAGTTTTCTCGGGCCTTTTGGCCCCCGCGGTGGTCCGCTCCTTACCGACCGGAGTTGAAGGAGCGACAGGCAACGCAGCTCTATTTTCCGCCGCGACGAGGAGGGTCACTTTTGTTTGAAGAGCCGGTCCTTCTCCCGCTGCCAGTCCCGATCCTTCTCGCTGTCGCGCTTGTCGTGGAGTTTTTTGCCTTTGGCCAGCCCGATCTCCAGCTTGGCACGGCCACGCTTCCAGTACATGGCCGTGGGCACCAGGGTGTAGCCGGCGCGCTCTACCAGGCCGATGAGCCGATGGATCTCCGTCCGCTTGAGTAGCAACTTCCGGTCCCGGGTGGGGTTCGGGGTGATGTGGGTGGAGGCGCTGGTGAGGGCGGAGATGTGGCAACCGAGGAGGAATGCCTCGCCCTGGATGATCCGGACGTAACTCTCCCGCAACTGGACCCGCCCCGCACGGGCGCTCTTGACTTCCCAACCCTCCAGGCTCAGGCCCGCCTCGAAGCGTTGCTCGATATGGTAGTCGTGCCCCGCCTTCTTGTTGAGGGCGATGGTGGACTGTCCGGTTTTGGTTTTGGGTTTGGTGGCCATGGGCGCAGAGTGTAATGCAGGTGGCCCTGGGAGTGTAAGGCATGCGGTCTTGGCGGAAAGCGTCACGGTCGCCGGCCTGAGCGGCAGTGACTGCCTCTGGACTGGCGGCACCCATACGACTGGGGGCATTCGTCTTAAGAAGACGGTAATCTTCTCGAAAAGAATGAGGCGGGTGGAAGGGTCAAAACCAGGTTGCTTCTGACTCCCCCCCCCGCTATCCTTACGCGCTCTTCAGGAAAGCGAGGTTTCTATGCGTCAGCCATTGGTCGCCGGCAACTGGAAAATGAACGGGTCCACCGCCAGCGCTCGTGCGCTCCTTGCCGACATCAAGGCGGGCGTGGCCGCGGTTGCCAAGTGCGAGGTGGCGGTTTGTCCGCCCTTCATCTACCTGCCCCTGGCGCAGGCAGAACTGACGAACACGGCGATTGCCTGGGGCGCGCAAAATCTCTCCACGGAGGCCGTGGGGGCCTTCACGGGCGAGATTTCCGCAGCGATGTTGCTAGACTGCGGATGTAGCTACGTCATCGTCGGTCATTCCGAGCGCCGGACGCTCTACGGCGAAGACGATCAACGGGTGGCAACCAAGTTCGCCGTCGCTCTTGCCGCTGGCCTCAAACCCATACTCTGCGTTGGTGAAACGCTGGAAGAGCGCGAGCAAGGTATTACTGAAGCGGTGATTGCCCGCCAGTTGGATGCGGTGATCGCGGCCCAGGGTGCCAGCGCCCTCGCCGCCGGGGTGATCGCTTATGAACCAGTCTGGGCCATCGGTACGGGCAAGACGGCTACGCCGGAGCAGGCACAACAAGTCCATGCCTTCATCCGCGGCCGGGTCGCTGCCCAGGACGCTAGTGTCGCCGAGGGCTTACGCATTCTTTATGGTGGCAGCATGAAACCGGGTAATGCCGCCGAGTTGATGGCACAGCCGGATATTGACGGTGGTCTTATCGGGGGTGCCGCCTTGGTGGCGAGTGATTTTCTCGGTATCTGCCGGGCCGCTCACGATAGCGTTTGATACCAAGATGCAGACTATTCTTACAGTCGTCCATCTCTTTCTGGCCCTTGGCCTGATTGGTCTGGTCCTGATCCAGCACGGCAAGGGTGCCGACATGGGCGCGGCCTTTGGTAGTGGTGCCTCGGCCACGGTTTTTGGGGCGCGCGGTTCGGGAAATTTCCTTTCACGCACCACAGCCATATTGGCTGCACTCTTTTTTGTCACCAGCATGGTTCTGGCTTATTATGCTTCCCAGGTTGGCGAGCCTGTGGGACTCATGGATCAATTCGATCAGGCCCCGATCGCACCGGTCACGGTTCCGCCGGTCAAGCGAGAGGAGGTACCGGGTATCGACCGGGTTCCAGCGCCATCGACTTCGAACGAGGTTCCGGCTGTTGAGATACCGGCGGCCTCCGTGACAGAAGTTGAGGTGGCCCCCGTCGAAGTCCCCGTGGCCACTGAATCCCAAGTCCCGGCGTCCGCGGACGTCCCGACGATCAAAGAGTAGGTTGGTTTTTTCGATCCTTTAGCCGATGTGGTGAAATTGGTAGACACGCTATCTTGAGGGGGTAGTGGCGCAAGCCGTGCCGGTTCGAGTCCGGCCATCGGCACCATCTTTTGATAAGGCAGACCGCATACCGGTCTGCCTTTTTTATTGCCCGCGACTCCAGAGCTGGTTTATAACCTATTGATTTGAAATAAAAGTACTGAAAGCTTTCGCTTGACAGAGATCAAGATGCTGCACTAGACTTCACCCATTGTTTTAGTGGCTCACTCAAAAATAACCAATTAGCAAGGGGAGGGGGGGTGTTAGACAATTATCTTCCGATCCTGATCTTCATGATCATCGGCTTGCTGGTGGGCGGTGGCGCCATGGTGGCTGGCTTCGTCCTCGGCGAACGGCGTCCCGACCATCAGAAGAACTCTCCCTACGAATGCGGCTTCGAGGCCTTCGAGACCGCCCGTCTCAAGTTTGACGTCCGCTATTACCTCGTCGCCATCCTCTTCATCATCTTCGACCTGGAGATCGCCTTCCTCTTCCCCTGGGCCGTCGCCCTGGATGGACTGGGCATGGTGGGCTTCCTGGCGATGGTCATTTTTCTCGCCATCCTGGTGGTGGGATTCGTTTATGAATGGAAGAAGGGGGCCTTGGAATGGGAATAGCCGGTATTCTCGAACAGGGCATCATCACCACGACCGCCGACAAACTCATCAACTGGGCTCGTACCGGGTCCATGTGGCCGATGACCTTTGGTCTCGCCTGCTGCGCGGTAGAGATGATGCAGGCGGGCGGTGCTCGCTATGATCTCGACCGCTTTGGCATCATCTTCCGCCCCAGCCCCCGCCAGTCCGATGTCATGATCGTGGCCGGCACCCTTTGCAACAAGATGGCCCCCGCCCTGCGCAAGGTCTATGACCAGATGGCGGAACCCCGCTGGGTCATTTCCATGGGCTCCTGCGCCAACGGTGGTGGCTATTACCACTATTCCTATTCGGTGGTCCGTGGCTGCGACCGCATCGTGCCGGTAGACATCTACATCCCCGGCTGTCCGCCCACCGCTGAAGCCTTGCTGTACGGTATCTTGCAGTTGCAGAACAAGATCCGCCGTACCAACACCATCGCCCGCTGAGCCGACAACTCTTATGGCCTACCAGGAATCGCGAACCGGGGACGCCCGCTTGGATGCGCTTTCGGCAGCCATCGATCGGCATTTCCAGGGCACCCCTTACCAACTCGAATTCGTTTGTGGTGAACTGACGCTGATCACGCCAGCTGAGGGGTGGCATGAGCGTGCCCGGACCCTCCGGGATCATCCGGATTTTCGCTTCGAACAACTCATCGATGTCTGTGGCGTGGACTACAGCGCCTTTGGCTATTCGGAATGGGAAACGGAGGCGGCCTCCTCAACAGGCTTCGGCCGGGGCGCGGATCGCAGCGGCAACCTGGCCACGGATGATCCCCGGCGTTTTGCCTCCGTCTACCATCTGCTGTCGGTCGCGCACAACCGTCGCCTGCGGGTGCGCGTCCACCTCGACGGCGTGGAGCCTATCGTGGATTCCGTGGTCGATCTCTGGTCCGCGGCCAACTGGTTCGAGCGTGAGGCCTTCGATCTTTTCGGTATCCTTTACCGTGGTCATCCGGACCTGCGCCGCATTCTCACTGACTACGGCTTCGTGGGTCACCCCTTCCGTAAGGACTTCCCCGTCTCCGGCCATGTGGAGATGCGCTATGACCCGGAATCGCGGCGCGTGGTCTACGAGCCGGTCAGCATTGAGCCGCGCGTGCTGGTGGCCCGCGTGATTCGCTCCGACAGTCGCTTCGGCAACGATGCGCGGGACAGCGTCCATGCCTGAGATACGCAATTACACCCTGAATTTCGGTCCCCAGCATCCCGCCGCCCACGGCGTGCTGCGCTTGGTGCTGGAGCTGGACGGCGAGGTCATCGCCCGCGCCGATCCGCACATCGGCCTGCTGCACCGTGGCACGGAAAAGCTCGCGGAGACCAAGCCCTATAACCAGAGCATCGGTTACATGGACCGACTGGACTACATGTCCATGCTGTGCAACGAGCACGGTTATGTCCGGGCCATCGAGCAGTTGCTCGGTATCGAGGCGCCGGTGCGGGCCCAGTACATCCGCACCCTGTTCGACGAGATCACCCGGCTGCTGAACCACCTCCTGTGGCTGGGCACCCATGGTCTGGACGTGGGCGCCATGACCATGTTTCTCTACTGCTTCCGCGAGCGTGAAGACCTCATGGACTGCTATGAGGCGGTCTCCGGGGCGCGGATGCACGCCGCCTATTACCGTCCGGGCGGCGTCTATCGTGATCTTCCCGAGCAGATGCCTCGCTACCCCGAGCAGCGCAGCAAGTGGCATAGCGAGGCGGACTTCAAGCGCCGCAACGAGGCCCGTCAAGGCTCGCTTCTGGACTTCATCGAAGACTTCACCAACCGCTTCCCCGGCTATGTCGACGAGTACGAGACCCTGCTGACCGACAACCGGATCTGGAAGCAAAGGACCGTGGGCATCGGCGTGGTCTCGCCGGAGCGCGCCCTGCAACTCGGTTTCACCGGCCCCATGATCCGCGGTTCCGGTTTTGCCTGGGACCTACGCAAAAAACAGCCCTATGCGGCCTATGACCAGGTGGATTTCGACATACCGGTGGGCCAGAACGGCGACTGCTATGACCGCTATCTGGTGCGGGTCGAGGAAATGCGCCAGTCCAACCGCATCATCAAACAGTGCGTGGCCTGGCTGCGGGAGAATCCCGGGCCGGTGATGATCGACGATCACAAGATCGCGCCGCCGCCCCGGGCCGAGATGAAGGCCGACATGGAGGCCCTCATCCACCACTTCAAACTCTTTACTCAGGGCTATTGCCCCCCCGCGGGCGAGGTCTATGCCGCGGTGGAAGCCCCCAAGGGCGAGTTTGGCGTCTACTTGATCTCCGACGGGGCCAACAAGCCTTACCGGGTCAAGGTACGCGCCCCCGGCTTCGCCCACCTTTCGGCCATGGATGAGATGGCCCGCGGCCACATGCTGGCGGATGTGGTCGCCATCATCGGCACCATGGACATCGTCTTTGGGGAGATCGACCGCTGATGAGTTTCCGGAGCGCACCCCTCACCGTCCCAACCCCGCCCGAGGTTAAGGCCGGTCTCTTTACCCCCGAGATCCGCGCCGCCCTCGACGCCCAGGTCGCCAAATATCCCGACGAATGGAAGCAGTCGGCGGTCATGCCGGCCCTGACCCTGGTCCAGGACTGGAATGGGGGCTGGCTGTCGCGTCAACTGATGGATGACGTCGCCGCCTACCTGGACATGCCGGCCATCGCCGTCTACGAGGTGGCATCCTTCTACAACATGTACGACCTGGAGCCAACGGCCAAGCACAAGGTCTGCGTCTGCAACAGCATCTCCTGCATGCTCAATGGCTCCGAGGAACTCATCCATCACGTCGAGCACAAATACGGTGTCAAGCCTGGCGAGACCACGGCCGATGGGCGTTTCACCTTCAAGGAGGTGGAATGTTTGGGCGCCTGCCGTCATGCCCCCGCGGTGTTGATCGGTCACAGCTACCATGAGCATCTGACCCCGGCGGAACTGGATAAGCTGATCGAGGGGCTGGGCTAATGGTCGAACGTCAGAACACCGTTTGTTTCCGTACCCTCCATCTGGACCAGCCCTGGACCATTGAGGCCTACCGCAGCGTCGGCGGCTATGTCCAGTGGGAGAAGATCCTGCGCGACAAGCCGGATCCGGATGCCCTGATCGCCGAGCTCAAGCTGTCCAATCTGCGCGGCCGTGGCGGCGCCGGTTTCCCCACGGGCCTCAAGTGGAGCTTCATGCCACGTACGGCGCCCGGACAGAAGTACATCGTCTGTAACTCGGACGAGGGCGAACCCGGCACCTGCAAGGATCGGGACATCCTGCGCTTCAATCCTCACCAGCTCGTTGAGGGCATGGCCATCGCCGGCTACTGCATCGGCGCCACCGTCGGCTACAACTATATCCGCGGCGAGTTTTACGAGCCCATCGCCCGCTTCGAGGCGGCCGTCGCGGAGGCCTACGCCGCCGGCCTGCTGGGCAAGGACATCGCCGGTGCGGGTATCGACTTTGACCTTTATACCCACCTCGGCGCCGGGGCCTACATCTGCGGCGAGGAGACGGCCCTGCTGGAGTCCATCGAGGGCAAAAAGGGGCAGCCACGCTACAAACCCCCCTTCCCGGCCCAGGCCGGCCTCTACGGTCAGCCGACCACCATCAATAACACCGAGTCCCTGGCCTCGGTGCCGGTGATCCTGGAAAAGGGTGGCCAGTGGTTCCTGGAGCAGGGCCTGCCCAACAACGGGGGTCCCAAGCTGTTTTCGGTCACCGGCCATGTCGAGAAGCCCAACAATTTCGAGGTCCCCCTCGGCACCCCTTTCAAGGACCTGCTGGCCATGGCCGGTGGCGTCAAGGGCGGGCGCCAGCTCAAGGCGGTGATCCCCGGTGGCTCCTCGGTGCCGGTGGTCCCGGGGGACACCATGATGGGCGTTAACATGGACTATGACAGTCTCGCCAAGGTCGGCTCCATGCTGGGGTCCGGGGCGATCATCGTCATGGCCGAGGGGACCGACATGGTCAAGGTGCTGGCCAACCTGTCCCACTTCTACGCCGCCGAGTCCTGTGGGCAGTGCACCCCCTGCCGGGAGGGTACCGGATGGCTGGCGCGGGTCCTGCACCGCATCCTCCACGGCCAGGGCCGTCCCGAGGACCTGGACCTGCTCGAAAGCGTGGCGGGTCATATCGGCGGGCGTACCATCTGCGCCCTGGGCGATGCGGCGGCCATGCCGGTGCAGAGCTTCCTCAAGCACTATCGCCACGAATTTCAGCATTACATCGAGCACGGCCGCAGCCTGGTCGTGGCCGCCTGATGGGCCGGTCTGCCACTGAGACAGCGCAATGACGGATAAGATCACCATCGAGATCGACGGTCGCGCCTGCGAGGCGACCCCGGGCGAGATGATCATCGCGGTCGCCGATCGCGAGGGCATCTCCATCCCGCGCTTCTGCTATCACAAGAAGCTGTCCATCGCCGCCAACTGCCGCATGTGCCTGGTGGAGATGGAGCAGAATGGCCGGCCCTTCCCCAAGCCGGTCCCGGCCTGCGCCACCCCGGTCTGCGCCGGGCTCAAGGTGCAGACCCGTTCCCCCAAGGCCCTCGAGGCCCAGAAGGGGACCATGGAGTTCTTGCTCATCAATCACCCCCTGGATTGTCCCATTTGCGATCAGGGCGGGGAGTGCGAGTTGCAGGACGTCGCCATGGGCTACGGCCGGGACGTCTCGCGTTACGTCGAGCGCAAGCGGGTGGTGATGGACCAGGATCTGGGGTCCCTCATCGCCACCGACATGACGCGCTGCATCCATTGCACCCGCTGCGTCCGTTTCGGCGCCGAGATCGCCGGGCTGCGGGAACTGGGCGCCACGGGGCGGGGCGAGCAGGTGCGCATCGGCACCTTCGTCGAGCACACCATGGCCCATGAACTCTCGGGCAATATCATCGACCTCTGCCCGGTCGGTGCCCTCACCTCCAAGCCTTATCGCTTCCAGGCCCGGGCCTGGGAGTTGACCCAGGCCCCCGGCCTGGCCCCCCATGACGCCTTGGGCTCCAACCTCAACCTGCACCTGCGCCGCGGCCGGGTGATGCGCGTCCACCCGCGCGAGAACGAGGCCATCAACGAGACCTGGATCTCCGATCGCGACCGCTTCAGCTACGAGGGCCTCTACAGCGAGGACCGGTTGACCGCGCCCCTGGTCAAGAAAGATGGCGTCTGGGAGGCCATCGGCTGGTCCGAGGCCTTGCAACTGGCCGCCACGCGGCTCAAGGCCGCCGGGGCCAGCCTGGGTACCCTGATCTCCCCCGCCGCGACCCTGGAAGAGATGTTCCTCGCCCAGAAGCTGACCCGGGGCCTGGGCTCCAATGACATCGATAGCCGTCTGCGTCAGCAGGACTTCCGCGCTGACGCCAATGCCCCACTGTTGCCTTGGCTGGGCGTCCCCATCGCTGCCGTCGAGCGGCAGCAGGCCATCCTGCTGGTGGGCTCCGATATCCGCGCCGAGGTCCCCCTACTGGCCCACCGCATCCGCAAGGCGGCCATGGAGAACGAGGCCCGGGTCTTTGTCATCAATCCCTACGCGCTGGAACTGACCTTCCCGGCGGACCAGTTGGTCGGCACCCCGACCGCCAACCTCCAGGACCTGGCGGCCATCGCCAAGGCCTTGGGCGTCAAGGGCACCGGTAGCCTGAAAGACCCGCTCGCCCATGCTAGCCCCGATGCCGGCCATCGGGCCGCCGCGGACGCCTTGCTCCAGGCCGGATCGGGACTCATCCTCCTTGGCGCCCTGGCCACGGCTCATCCGGATTACGCCTTGCTCCAGGCCCTGGCCAGTGCCGTGGCCAAGGCGGCGAAGCTGAATCTGGGCTTCATCCCAGCGGCGGCCAACGCCGTGGGCGCGCACCTGGCTGGGGCCCTGCCCCAGGTCCTGCCCGGGGCCCAGGCCGCGGAGGTCCCCGGTGCCGCGACCCGCGCCATGCTGGCCGAGCCGCGTCGGGCCTATCTCCTCTGGCAGCTGGAGCCTGGCCATGACCTCTGCGACCCGGCCCTGGCCACCCAGGCCCTGGGCCGGGCGGAGTTCGTCATCGCCTGCGCCAGCCACCGTAGCCCCGATCTGGAGGCCCTGGCCCATCTGATGCTGCCTATTGCCGCCTTCGCCGAGACCGCCGGGACCCTGGTCAATGTCGAAGGTACTTGGCAGAGCTTCCGTGGTGTCGTCCCGCCACCGGGCGAGGCCCGGCCGGGCTGGAAGGTGCTGCGCGTGCTGGGTAACCTCCTCGATCTGCCAGGCTTCGATCAGGACAGCCAGGCCGAAGTAGCCACCGAGGTCAGCAATCTGTGCGCGGACGCGCGCCCCAGCAACGCCCTGCGCGGTACCCTCAAGGCCAGTTCAGCGCCCGCCGCGGACCTCTGGCGTATCGGCAATGTGCCCCTCTACCGGCTGGACCTCCTGGTCCGCCGTGCGCCGGCCTTGCAGCGTGCCCGGGGCGCCGGGTGCTTCAACGCCCATCTCCACCCGGAGCAGGCAGCCGCCCTGGGCCTGGCGGCGGGGGACGAGGTGATCGTCCGCCAGGGCGAGGCCAGCGTCCGCACCCAGGTCAGTCTCAGCGCGACGGTGCCCCTGGGTTGCGCCCGCATCCCGGCGGCGATGGCCGGCAGCGAGCACCTGGGCGTCCAGATCGGCCCCCTATCCATCGCCAAGGCATGAGGGCGGAGTGACCCATGATTGAGCTCTGGAATTCCTTGCCGGAGGTGATCCGGATCCTGTTGAAGATCGTGGTGATCCTCGCCCCGCTCATGGGCCTGGTGGCCTATTACACCCTGGCGGAACGCAAGATCATCGGCTATATGCAGATCCGGATCGGGCCCAACCGGGTGGGGCCCCGCGGCCTGCTCCAGCCGATCGCCGATGCGGTCAAGCTGATGTTCAAGGAGATCATCCTGCCCACCCGGGCGGACAAGACCCTGTTCATCATCGCCCCCCTACTGACCCTGGCCCCGGCCCTGGCGGCCTGGGCGGTCTTCCCCTTCGATGAGAACCTGGTCCTGGCGGACATCAACGCCGGCTTGCTCTACATCCTTGCCCTGACCTCCCTGGGCGTCTACGGGGTCATCATCGCCGGCTGGGCCTCCAACTCCAAGTATGCCCTGCTCGGTGCCCTGCGCTCCGGGGCCCAGATCGTGGCGTATGAGATAGCCATGGGTTTTGCCCTGGTCGGGGTCCTGGTCGCCGCGGGCAGCCTCAACCTGGGGGATATCGTCCGGGCCCAGTCTGGCAACGTCTTCACCTGGTTCTGGCTACCGCTGCTGCCCCTGTTCCTGATCTACTTCATCTCCGGCCTGGCGGAGACCAATCGCGCCCCGTTCGACGTGGCCGAGGGTGAGTCGGAGATCGTGGCGGGCTTCCATGTCGAGTACTCGGGCATGACCTTCGCCGTCTTCTTCCTCGGCGAATACGCCAATATGATCCTCATCTCCGCCCTGTCCGCGACCCTATTCCTCGGGGGCTGGCTCTCGCCCCTGCCGGCGGCCTGGGTGGAGGGCGTCTTCCCCCTCGACAGCGGCTTCCATTGGTTGCTGCTCAAGACCTTCTTCTTCATGTTCCTCTTCCTCTGGTTCCGCGCCACCTTCCCCCGCTACCGCTATGACCAGATCATGCGCCTGGGCTGGAAGGTCTTCATCCCGATCACCATCGTCTGGATCCTGGTCGTCGGGCTCGCGGTCGTGTACAAGCTGCCGCCCTGGTGGTCGGCCTAAGGTCGGGAGCTAGCCATGCTGCAAACCATGCGCGACTATCTGCGGAGCCTGCTGCTCCTGGAGCTCTTCCAGGGCCTTGGGGTCACCGGCCGCTATCTCTTCAAGACCAAGTTCACGGTCCAGTATCCCGAGGAGAAGGCTCCCCTTTCCCCCCGCTTCCGTGGCCTGCACGCCCTGCGCCGCTACGAGAACGGCGAGGAGCGGTGCATCGCCTGCAAGTTGTGTGAGGCGACCTGTCCGGCCCTGGCCATCACCATCGAGGCCGAGCCCCGCGCCGACGGCAGCCGGCGCACTACCCGGTACGACATTGATCTCTTCAAGTGCATCTTCTGCGGTTTTTGCGAGGAGTCCTGCCCCGTCGATTCCATCGTCGAGACCAGTTGTTACGAGTACTGCTTCGAGCAGCGGGGGGAACACATCATGACCAAGGAGCGGTTGCTGGCCATTGGCGATCAATACGAGGCCGAGATCGCGGCGGCCCGGGCGGCGGACGCCCCTTACCGTTAGGCCGTCGCCGACGCACCTGGTTACGACTCCCCGCCCGCGCACACCAATACCGGACAGGACCACGACATGGGCTTTGAAAAGTTTCTCTTCTATGTCCTGGCGGCGACGCTGATCGCCGCCGCTGGCATGGTGGTCACCCGCCGCAATCCGGTGCATGCCGTCCTGTTCCTGGTGGTGGCCTTCTTCTCCAGCGCCATGCTGTGGATGCTGCTGGAGGCCGAGTTCCTCGCCATCAGCCTGGTCCTGGTCTACGTCGGCGCCGTGCTGGTCCTCTTCCTCTTCGTCATCATGATGCTGGACGTGGACATCGCCACCCTCAAGGCCCAGTTCATCCGCCATCTGCCTCTGGCGCTGGTGGTGGGGGTCATCATGCTGGTGGAGATCTTCCTGGTGGTCGGCCCCGGCAACTTCGGTGGCGAATCCTTCCCCAATCCCGCGCCCCAGGGCCCCGATTACAACAATACCCGCGAGCTGGGCCTGCTGCTCTACAGCTCCTACCTTTATCCCTTCGAGATCGCCGCCGTCATCCTGCTGGTGGCCATCGTCGCTGCCATCCGCTTGACCCTGCGCCATCGCCCCGACACCAAGTACCTTGACCCCTCGAAGCAGGTCTACGTCCGCAAGGGCCCCGATCGCGTCCAGTTGATCCGCGTGCCCCCGGAACCCCGGCGGGTACCACCCACCGCTACCCCCACCTCGGGCGTGGAGGACGAGGCATGATCGAACTTTCCGATTACCTGATGCTGGGTGGCGTTCTCTTCGCCATCAGCGTTGCCGGGATCTTCATCAACCGCAAGAACCTCATCGTCCTGCTGATGTGCATTGAGCTGATGTTGCTGGCCGTCAACACCAATTTCATCGCCTTCTCCCATTTCCTGGGCGATATGAGTGGGCAGATCTTCGTCTTTTTCATCCTGACCGTCGCTGCGGCCGAGGCCGCGATCGGCCTGGCCATCCTCGTGGTCCTCTTCCGCAACCGCCGTACCATCGATGTCGAGGACCTGGACGCCCTGAAGGGCTGACGGGTGAAGGGCGGGGCAGAGACCGGGGCACCTTCCTGGCTGGTACCCTCCCTTCCTGACCGAGTTCTGGCGCAACCAAGCTGACAGAGTCGCTGATAGAGCACAACCGCTGATGGAAAACATCTACCTGACTATCGTCCTCGCGCCCCTCCTGGGGTCTATCGTCGCCGGGTTTTTCGGCGGCCGGATCGGACGGGCTGGGGCCCATTGGGTGACGATCCTCGGCGTGGGTCTGTCCTGCCTGCTATCGCTCTATGTCCTCAAAGGCTTCGTGGACGGCAGCTTGCCGGTCTTCGACGGGGCCGTCTATACCTGGATGGTCAGCGGTGGCATCCAGTTCGAGATCGGCTTCCTGGTTGACCAACTCACGGCCTTGATGATGGCGGTGGTCACCTTCGTCTCCCTGATGGTGCATATCTACACCATCGGCTACATGGCGGACGACGAGCACAACTGGCCCAAGGGGTCCCTGGCGGGCAAGAACAGCTACCAGCGCTTCTTCAGCTATATCTCTCTGTTCACCTTCTCCATGCTGATGCTGGTGATGTCGAACAACTTCCTCCAGTTGTTCTTCGGCTGGGAGGCGGTCGGCCTGGTGTCCTATCTGCTCATCGGCTTCTGGTCGGTGCGCGAGACGGCCATCTTCGCCAACCTCAAGGCCTTCCTTGTCAACCGGGTGGGCGACTTCGGCTTCATCCTCGGCATTGCCGCCGTGGCCATGTATTTCCACTCCCTGGATTACCGGGAAGTCTTCGCCCTGGCGCCGCAATTGGCCAACGTCCAGATTCAGGTTTGGGGAGACACTAGCTGGTCCCTGATGACGACCATCGGTGTCCTGCTGTTCATCGGCGCCATGGGCAAGTCCGCCCAGGTGCCCCTGCATGTCTGGCTGCCGGACTCCATGGAAGGCCCGACGCCCATCTCGGCCCTCATCCATGCGGCGACCATGGTCACCGCTGGCATCTTCATGGTGGCGCGGATGTCGCCCCTGTACGAACTGTCCGAGACGGCCCTAAGCTTCATCATGGTCATCGGCGCCACCACGGCCTTCTTCATGGGGCTCATCGGCCTGGTCCAGAACGACATCAAGCGGGTGGTGGCCTATTCCACCCTGTCCCAACTTGGCTACATGATCACCGCCCTGGGGGCCTCGGCCTATGCCGCGGGCATCTTCCATCTCATGACCCACGCCTTTTTCAAGGCCCTGCTGTTCCTGGCGGCGGGCTCGGTCATCATCGCCATGCACCACGACCAGGACATTCGCAACATGGGCGGTCTGCGCAAGTACCTGCCCATCACCTGGATCACCTTCCTCCTGGGCTCCCTGGCCCTGATCGGGTTCCCGGGCTTTTCGGGCTTCTTCTCCAAGGACGCCATCATCGAGGCGGTGCATCTGTCCCAGGTGGGCGGGTCGGGGTACGCCAGTATCCTCCTGACCCTGGGCGTGTTCGTGACCGCCCTCTACAGCTTCCGCCTCTATTTCCTGGTCTTCCATGGCCAGGAGCGGATGGACGAGCATACCCGCCATCATCTCCACGAGACTCCGGCGGTGGTGTGGGTGCCCCTGGTACTGCTGGCCATCCCCTCGGTGTTCATCGGTTGGCTGTCGGTGGAGGCGGTGCTCTTTGGCGACTGGTTCAAGGGCGTGATCCTGGTCGCCCCGCACCATGATGTCCTGGCGCAAATGGGCGCTGGCTATCACGGTCAGGCCGGTTTCGTCCTGCATGGCATGCTGGCTCTCCCTTTCTGGCTGGCGATGGGTGGTCTGGCCCTGGCCTGGTACATCTATATGGTGAATCCGGCCATTGCCGCTTATCTGATGGTCCGCTTCGGCACCCTCTACCGCATCCTGGACGGCAAGTATGGCTTCGACCAGATGAACATGGCCCTGTTTGCCGGGGGTAGCCGGGGCTTGGGCAAGCTGTTCTGGAAGACCGGTGACCAACAGCTCATCGATGGCACCCTCATCAATGGTTCCGCCCAGGGGGTGGGCTGGATAGCGGAGCGCCTGCGCACTATCCAGACTGGCTATCTCTATCACTATGCCATCGCCATGATTCTGGGGCTGGTGGTCCTGCTGACGGTCTTCGTGACCTTCTGATTGCCGAGGGAGACGGACGAGCATGCAATCCGCAATTCCGGTTCTGTCGCTGAGCATCTGGCTCCCGATTATCGGTGGCCTGTTCGTGCTGGCCAGCGGCGATAAGGTCCCCGGCATTTCCCGCTGGACGGCCCTGGGCTTCTCGATCCTGACCTTTCTGATCAGTCTGCTGCTCTGGACCGGCTTCGAGAGCGACACGGCCCAGATGCAGTTCGTGGAGCACGCCACCTGGATCCCGGGCATCAATGCCTGGTATTACCTGGGCGTGGACGGGATCTCCATGCCCCTGATCGTCCTCACCACCTTCATCACCATCCTGGTGGTGATCGCCGGTTGGGAGGTCATCCAATACAAGCCCTCCCAGTACCTCGCGGCCTTCCTGATGATGGAAGGGGTCATGATCGGGGTCTTTTCGGCCCTGGACGCCGTGCTCTTTTATGTCTTCTGGGAGGCGATGCTGATCCCGATGTTCATCATCATCGGGGTCTGGGGTGGACCCAACCGGGTCTACGCCACCATCAAATTCTTTCTGTACACCTTCTTCGGCTCGGTCTTCATGCTGGTGGCCCTGATTTACATGTACTTCAAATCGGGCTCCTACAGCATCCTGGACTTCCAGCAACTGCCGCTGAGCCTGACCGAGCAGGTCTGGATCTTCCTGGCCTTCCTCGCCGCCTTCGCCGTCAAGGTACCCATGTGGCCGGTGCATACCTGGTTGCCGGACGCCCACGTGGAGGCGCCGACCGGGGGCTCCGTGATCCTGGCGGCCATCATGCTCAAGATCGGTGGTTACGGTTTCCTGCGCTTCAGTCTGCCCATCACCCCGGACGCCAGCGCCACCCTTGACTGGCTGATCATCGCCATGTCGCTCATCGCCGTGGTCTACATCGGCTTTGTCGCCCTGGTGCAGCAGGACATGAAGAAGCTGATCGCCTATTCCTCGATCGCCCACATGGGCTTCGTCACCCTGGGCTTCTTCATCGTCTTTGCCATCTTCAATCGGCCCGAGGCCGTGGGCGGGGCGGTCCTGGGAATGGCGGGCGGCATGGTGCAGATGGTCTCCCATGGCTTTATCTCGGCGGCCATGTTCCTGTGCGTCGGGGTCCTCTACGACCGCCTGCATTCCCGCGAGATCTCGACTTACGGCGGTGTCATCCACACCATGCCGGTCTTCGGGGCCCTGATGGTCTTCTTCGCCATGGCCAACGCGGGACTGCCGGGCACCTCCGGCTTCGTCGGTGAGTTCATGGTCATCCTGGCGAGTTTCCAGGCCGATTTCTGGTATGCCTTCCTCGCCGCCACCACCCTCATCCTGGGCGCGGCCTATACCCTTTGGATGGTGAAGCGGGTCGTCTATGGCCCCGTGACCAGTGACCAGGTGGCGGGCCTGCGGGACGCCAACGGGCGGGAACTCCTGGTCCTGGGCACCCTGGCGGTCGCCGTGGTGGCCCTGGGCGTATGGCCCGAGCCCCTGGTTGAGGTGATGGACGCCAGCATCCAGCACCTGGCGCAGCACATCGCGGTGTCCAAACTCGCGGCAGCCCCCGCGGCCGTTGCGGCCCTGCCCTAATGCGTATCGCGAATCCGCAACGAGACCTTAACGTGAAACTCACGACAAAGTCTTTGATTATCAGGGGTATGGCCTGCCACCTCATGATATTTGGCGTGAAAGCTACGGCAACGTCTTTCACGTTCCGGGGGGTGTCCTGCCCCCCAGGACAGTTAGCGTGAAAGTCATCCGCAACGCCTTTCACCACCGGGATGGGGCGGGAACGCTCATGACAGTTAGCCCGGGGCCCGCACAGAGCGCGGTACCCCTCGACAGCGGAAGATCAGAATGACCTTCGACTACGCCCACTTGCTACCCATCGTCCCGGAGATCGCGGTCCTGGTCCTCGCCAGCATCCTGCTGCTGGTGGATCTCTGGCTCAAGGACGAGGACAAGGGCACAAACCACCTCATCGCGGTCTTCGGCCTATTGGTGGTCATTGGCCTCACGGGTGTCGTCGGGGGCGGGGAACGGGAGATCGTGCTCAGCGGTTCCTACATCCGGGATCCCATGAGCGACGTGCTGAAGATTGCCGTCCTGGTCGTCAGTCTCCTGTCCTTCGTCTACTCCCGGGACTATCTCCGCGACCGGGGCCTGTGGGTGGGTGAGTTCTATGTCCTGACCCTGTGCGCGGTGCTCGGCATGATGGTCATGATCTCCGCCAACAGCTTCCTCACCCTTTACCTGGGGCTCGAACTCCTGGCCCTGTCCCTCTATGCCCTGGTGGCCTTCGAGCGTGACAATCCCAGCGGGGCGGAAGCCGCCATGAAGTACTTCGTGCTGGGCGCCCTGGGTTCTGGGCTCTTGCTGTATGGCCTCTCCATGCTCTACGGCGCCTCCGGCTCCCTGGAACTGGGCGCCGTGGCCCGGGCGGTGGCCTGGCAAGGGGCGGACAATCAGGTCCTGGTGTTCGGCCTGGTCTTTGTCGTCATCGGTATCGGGTTCAAATTCGGCGCCGTCCCCTTCCACATGTGGGTGCCGGACACCTATCAGGGCGCCCCCAATCCGGTGGTGCTCTTCCTCGGCAGCGCGCCCAAGATCGCCGCCTTCGCCCTGGCCTTCCGGTTGCTGGTCGATGGTCTGGGGCAATTGCATGCCGACTGGCAGGGCATGCTGGTCATTCTTTCGGTTATCTCCCTGGCGGTGGGCAACATTGTTGCCATCGCCCAGACCAACATCAAGCGCATGCTGGCCTACTCGACCATCTCCCACGTGGGCTTCATCTTTCTAGGCCTCCTGGCGGGAACCACCGAAGGCTTTGCCGCGGCCATGTTTTACGCCATCGTCTATGCCCTGATGGCCGCCGGTGGCTTCGGCCTGCTGGTGATGATGAGTCGCCAGGGGCATGAGGTCGAGCGTCTGGAGGACCTCAAGGGGTTGAACGAGCGCGATTCCTGGCAGGCGGCCATGATGGCCCTGGTCATGTTCTCCATGGCCGGGGTGCCGCCCACCGTCGGTTTCATGGCCAAGTTGCTGGTGCTGGACGCCGTGATCAGCATTGGCCTCTGGTGGCTGGCCCTGATCGCGGTCTTCTTCTCCGTGATTGGTGCTTTCTACTACCTGCGTGTGGTTAAGATCATCTACTTCGACAAACCCGAGGTCATCGAGCCCCTGGTCGTGGGATCCGGTGCCCGCGTCGCCCTCTCCGTCACTGGCCTGGCGATCCTCCTCCTGGGCCTCTTCCCCGCTGCCCTCCTGACATACTGCCAGGCGGCTTTCGCCTGAGACGGCCTGGCCAGAGACCGACTCGGCGTCATTCGATCGCCTGAGCCGGCCCGGTCAGAGTTAGGCTCTGGGCAATTCTCCAAGCGGCGTCTTTGCGCGTGTCAATTACCGGATTTAGCTTCAAGGCGATTTGGGCTGTTGTAGTCACAGGCCAGATCTCTCGCCTGAATTAGTCCTCCCCATTGATCTCTTCGCGGTTCTGCATCTAAGCTTGATACTGCAAGCTAAGTGCATCTGGTTCACGCTGATGCGCATCCACCCACCGTTTGGAGGTTATCGATGGAACTTAAAGGCAGCAAGACCGAACTGTGCCTGAAGGAGGCCTTTGCCGGCGAATCCCAGGCGAATCGCCGCTATCTCTACTTCGCCGCCAAGGCGGATGTCGAGGGCTACAATGACGTCGCCGCCGTCTTCCGCTCCACTGCGGAAGGTGAGACGGGCCACGCCCACGGCCACCTGGAATATCTGGAGGCCTCCGGCGACCCCGCCACCGGTCTGCCCATCGGCGGCACCAGCGACAATCTCAAGGCCTCCATCGCCGGTGAGACCCACGAGTACACCGACATGTACCCCGGCATGGCCAAGACGGCCCGGGAAGAAGGCTTTGACGAAATCGGCGACTGGTTCGAGACCCTGGCCAAGGCCGAGCGCTCGCACGCCAATCGCTTCCAGAAGGCCCTGGACGCCCTCGACGCCTGATGCCCACGGCGCGCGGCAGCCTCTCCTGGCTGCCGCCTTCATAACCGTTCAAACGCCTCGCTCATGGGAGGCAGTTTCTGAATCACCAGGCGCTGTTCCTCTTACTCCCTTCCCCTCCCTCCCCCCTGGTGGGGGAGGGTTGTGGAGAAGAGGGTCTGAACGGTTACTCCCTCCAGGGCCGGGGTCACGAGGAGCGAGTGTCCCCCCTGGGGTGTAAGGTATCCACATCGCATTCTCACCCAGGAGCACGCCCATGCCCGCTCGTGAAGGAAGCCTAGAAGCACCCACCAGGCATCGTCTCGACTGGACCAACCCCAAGTTTTACGACGAGGAGGACCTGTTCCAGGAACTGGAGCGGGTTTTCGATATCTGCCATGGCTGCCGGCGCTGCGTCAGCCTGTGCCAGTCCTTTCCCGAACTCTTCGACCTGGTCGATGAATCCTCCACCCTGGAGGTGGACGGTGTCGCCAAGGCCGATTACTGGCGGGTCGTGGACCATTGCTACCTCTGCGACCTCTGCTTCATGACCAAGTGTCCCTACGTGCCGCCGCACGCGTGGAACCTGGACTTTCCGCATCTCATGCTGCGCGCCAAGGCCGTCAAGTTCAAGCAGGGCCGGACCAGGACTCGGGACAAGATCCTGTCCAGCACCGATGCCGTGGGCGCCCTGGCCAGCCTGCCCGGGGTGTCCACCCTGGTCAATGCCACCAACCAATCCAGCCTCGGGCGCAAGGCGCTGGAGGTCACCCTGGGCGTCCACCCCGAGGCCCGGATTCCTGAATACCACGCCAACACCTTGCGCAAGCAACTGGCGACCAAGGTCAGTCGCCAGGCGCGGGCGGTGGGGGAGGGCGCCGGTCCCACCACCGGCAAGGTGGCCCTCTTCACCACCTGCTACAACAACGTCAACGAACCCGACGTGGGCATGGACCTGGTCGCGGTCTTCGAGCACAACGGCATTCCCATCACCATTCCGGTCAAGGAAAAGTGCTGCGGCATGCCCAAACTCGAACTGGGGGACCTGGATACCGTCAAGGCCCACATGGAAGAGAACATTCCGGTCCTGCTGCAACTGGTGGACGCGGGCTGGGACATCGTCGCCCCCATCCCCTCCTGCGTTCTCATGTTCAAGCAGGAACTTCCGCTGATGTTCCCCGAGGATGCCCGGGTGCAGAAGATCCGCGAGCGCATCTACGATCCCTTCGAGTACCTGATGCTGCGGCATAAGCACGGCAAGTTGCGCACCGACTTTAAGCAGCCCCTGGGCACCGTCGCCTACCACGCGGCCTGCCACCAACGGGTGCAGAACCTGGGGCAGAAGACCCGGGAGCTCCTGGCCCTGATCCCGGACACCAAGGTCGAGATCATCGAGCGCTGCTCCGGTCATGACGGCACCTATGCCGTCAAGAAGGAATACCACGCCTACTCGATGAAGATCGTCACCCCGGTCGTCAACAAAGTGAGGCAGTTCAAGCCGGACTACTACGGGAGTGACTGTCCCATGGCCGGCCAGCACATCGGCCACGGCCTCAAGGATGGCTCCACCCCCAAACACCCCCTGACCTTGTTGCGCATCGCCTACGGCCTTTGAAGCCCCGGGATTCGAGGAGGTAACCCACCCATGAGCCAACTGACCGCCGCCGATCTCTACAGCCTTGAGCAATATGCCAAGATCCGCAAGGACTTCCGCGCCCGGGTCATCGAACACAAGCGCGACCGCAAGGTATCTATTGGCCCCAATGCCACCCTCTATTTCGAGGACCGGCTGACCATGCAGTACCAGATCCAGGAGATGCTGCGCATCGAGCGCATCTTCGAGGAGGAGGGCATCCAGGACGAGCTCAATGCCTACAATCCCCTGATCCCGGATGGCCGCAACTTCAAGGCCACCTTCATGGTGGAATTTCCCGATATCGAGGAGCGCAAGGTCGCCCTGGCCCGGCTCATCGGCATTGAAGATCAGGTGTGGGTCCAGGTGGCCGGCCATGAGCCGGTCCACGCCATTGCCGATGAAGATCTGGACCGGGAGAACGCCACCAAGACCTCCTCGGTCCACTTCCTGCGCTTCGA
This sequence comes from Candidatus Thiosymbion sp., assembly GCA_018435665.1. Classification (GTDB taxonomy): domain Bacteria; phylum Pseudomonadota; class Gammaproteobacteria; order Chromatiales; family Chromatiaceae; genus M0108. Next base: position 24,233 of record JAHDND010000072.1, read on the forward strand.
ACTCAGCGACGCCATGGCCTTCGCCCTCAAGGGGGGCGCCGGCCTGTCCCTGGGGATCGCGCACCCGAATTATGACTATCGGGTCGAGGCCCTCCCCGCCGTCCGCGATTCCCTGGCCGCCGATCTGGCTTGAGCCGCAACCAATACCCGCTCCTGGGACAGAGCGACCTGGCGTGGGCGCCATTGAGGCGGCCTTTACAGAAAATCATTTGGTTGAAATAAGAAGACGCGGACCTGGAGGTCGACCTGGCATGCGGCTTAGGCGTTGCTCGCGGTAGACGCCGCACGGGGCGCGGCTGCTTAGCTTGATGTTCAGCCAGCGCTGGGTCTTGTTCCAGCCGCCGTAGCCGTTGGCCCCGAGCTTGAAGACCCGGTCAATCGGGGCGGTGTGTCGCCAGTCGGGGCCGGGGGGGGGGGGCAGGGTCAGACCGGGGTCGTGGAGAACGATGCGATCGGAGGCCGGGGTCGGGCTGGTCTAGAACTCGGCGGCGAAGGTGCCGCGGGTGATATGGTTCGCGATCTCGGCACGGATGGCGGGGCGGCTGCCGTCGCGCCAACTGGCCGTGCCACGACAGCCGTATGTCAATTACACCCCGGCTCATGACCGATAAGGCTGGCGTCGTTAGGGCATGCACCAAATCAAGCCTTGGCATTGGATTGTGCTAGGCTATCGAGAAGTCAATTGCTCGTACCAAACCCTCGCCGAGGGGATAGAGGAGGCGTGCCTGGCCAGTCAGCCCCGCTTCATGGGCGGCGACGAGGCCCAGGGCTATCGGTACGCGCCGCTCCTAGCGGTGGAGGACCTGGAGCGGTGGTTTCGGGAGCGGGGGGCGTCCTGAGGGGGGACGTCCGGCATGAGTTGATGGACCCCGGATTGGCACCGGTGGCATTTTGCTAGGACCGATGCCGAAGTCGTAGGTGTTTTTTTTTAATCGAGAATCCCTGGAACAGGCCCACGCCAACCTTTTGATCTTGAGGTTCACGGAGCGATGAAACGCTGGCTGTTGCTGCTGACGATCCTGATCCTGTTCGCCGGTTCCTGGGCGATGTTCGCCACCATCCCCCTGCACGTGATCGGCCAGCCCACCAGCACGGGGGTGTTGCAGCAGGTCATGGAGGAACCTTTCTTCGCGGGCCTGGCGGAGGCCACCGGGTTACCGTTCAAGGTGACCTATCAACCCGTGAACGCCATCGGTCTCAAGGATACCCATCAACTCCAACAGCTCCAAGAGGGCCGGTTCGACCTGGTCTCCCTGCGCTTCATTCAGAACAGCGAGGCGGAGCCCAGCCTCCAGGGGATCGACCTGGTGGGGCTTATCTCAGATTACGACACGGCCCGCCGCGTGGTAGATCACTATGCCGACACCGTTGATCGCTACCTGCGCGAGACCTTTGACGCCAAATTGCTCGGGGTCTGGGCCTTCGGGCCCCAGATGATCTATTGCCGCGGCCCAATCCAGGGGATCGCGGACCTCGCCGGCCTCAAGGTCCGCGTCGCCAGCACCTCCATGGCGACCCTGATCGCCGCGCTGGGGGGGATCCCGGCCATCATCGCCTTCGACGACACCCGGAACGCCCTGGCCATCGGCCTGGTGGATTGCGCCATCACCAGCGTCGCCTCCGCCAGCTTTGCCGGCTGGTTGGACTACAGCCGCTACTATTATCCCCTGGCGGTACATTTCGGCCTGAATGGCTACGCCATTTCCCTGAAAAAATGGCGCCAACTTTCGGCGAAGGAACAGGAGATCCTGCAAGGGACCTTTGACGCCTATCTGGACGACCTCTGGCGCTTCTCCGAACAAACGCACCAGGATGCGGCCGACTGCATCATCGGTCGCCCCTGCCGGAATGGCACCCCTTATCAGCTCACGCTCGTCGAGCCGTCCCCGGAAGATGTGCGGATTTTCCAAGAGACCGCCCGAGCCCAGGTCCAGCCGGAATGGGCCGCGAAATGCGAGCAGGTCCATCCGGGGTGCCGCCAGGAATGGGAAGAAAAGGTGTTGCCGCAGCTTCCCTGAACGCCCGATTCACCCCCGTCTGCAGGATTGTTCCCGTCGCTCGTAAAGGATGTTGCCGCGATGAAGCTCCTCCTACACCTGATCGCCGACGAGGATATCCGGACGACTACGAGGCTTGGTTCAAGCTCAACGCCCAAGCCTTCGCCACCAAGCAATGCTTTTTCGGTGAGACCCGCCTTATCGTGGCCGGTGAGGTGCGCTGGATCACCGCCGAGTCTATTCCCCGTGACCTCCCGGACGGTTCAACGGTCTGGGAGGGCGTCCTGATCGATGTCACCGAGCAGGTATTGGCCAAACAAGCCGCGCAACAGGCCAGTCAGGCCCTCCAGGAGGCCAATGCGGAACTTCAGCGCCTCGCGACCACGGATCGCCTCACCAGGGTCTGGAACCGCACCCACCTGGAAGAGACCCTGGTCGCGGAGTTGGGGCGCGCCGAGCGTTACCAGCAACCCGTGTCGCTGCTGATGATCGATGTCGACCACTTCAAGGCGATCAACGACACCCATGGGCACCTGGTGGGCGATGAGGTGCTGATCGAGCTGACTCGACGCCTTGGCGGGCACTTGCGCGCGGTCGATGTCCTGGCGCGCTGGGGCGGCGAGGAATTCATGGTGTTATTGCCCAATTGCACCGCGGCGGAGGCCCAGCGGGTGGCCGAAAAACTCCGGCTGCTGGTGGCGGACCAACCCTTCCCGACGATTGGGAGGGTGACCGTCTCCTTCGGCTTGGCGCAACTGCAACCCCCGGAAACCCTGGATAACTGGCTGCAACGCACGGACGATGCCCTCTCTGCCGCGAAGAAGGGGGCCGCGATCGGGTGTGCCTGGCGAAGGTGCCGGTGGCCTGACGCGTTCCGGCCTGTCGCGCCGACCCGCTCGACGCGGCTCATGGGCCCAATGCGTCATGACTTCGTCCAGGCGCTCATCGACAGGGCCCGGGGGCTGCAACGGCGGACGCTGGCCGAGGGGGTGGAGGAGGCGAGCCTGGCCCGTCAGTTCCCATTCATCGCGCGACGAGGCCCAGGGCTATCGGTACCCGCCACCTCTGGTGGCGGCGGACCTGGAGCGGTGGCTGCGGGCGCGGGGGGCGTCTGGCCCGTGTCTATGATCACTATCACTTGGATGGAAAACGACGACGTCTTTGTCGGCTATGGCCCATTCGGGTTCAAGGTACGGGACGAGAGGGTCCGGGTGAGCTTTTTCTTCAATGACTGGACCCGATCAATCCGCGGCATCCGCATCGGCAATAGCTACGCGGAGGTGACGAAAGTCCTAGGCGATCCAGCCACCACGGTCAAGAGCAAGGAAGGCGTGGTCACCGCCTACGGTTATGATCTCAAGAACTTGGATGCTTATTTCTTCACCAACTTCAAGGCCGGCAAGGTGTGGCGCGTGGAGGTCCGTCTCAAGTGGGTCCGTGCGAGCCAGCCGTCAGGCGCTCGCCGCCGCCCCAGGTCAGCCAAACCAGGCATACCAGAGCGTGACCAAGGCCGACAATACCACCAACCCGAACCACAGGATGCGCCCCCACGGAGGCAGGTATCCACGGCCATCGTCAGGCCGCCAACCCGGTGTCAGAATCATGTAATAAAGGCAACCGGAGCAGATCAAGACCCCTATGGTTAGGGCGATCTGTCGGGTGACCCCGGAGATCGAGGGCAATAGTATGATGAGCCCATGCTTCGCCTGCTCCCATAGAACCTGGCCATCTGGGTTATCCCGGCGGCACCCGGGACAGCCTCAAGCCCTTTGCCGCCACCCCGGGGGAGTGCGTGCTGTTCGTCGATGGGTTGCGCTTCGATGCGGCGCGGCGGCTGACCGCCCGCCTGGAAGCGGGAGGCTGCCAGGTGCAGGCCACCCCGGTGTGGGTCGCCCTGCCCAGTGTGACGGCGACGGGCAAGGTGGCGTTCGCCCCGGTGCGGGACCTGATCGGCGGGGATGGGGCTGCCGTGGACTTCGAGCCCTGCGTGGCGGCCACCGGCCAGTCTCTCAAGGGTGGCTATCACCTGAAGAAGCTCCTGACCGACCGTCACTGGGCGGTCTTCGATAAGTCCGATCCGGGCAGCGGCCAGGGCAACGCCTGGTGCGAGTTCGGCGATCTCGACAACGAGGGTCATCACAGCGGCTGGAAACTGGCCAGGCAGATCGACGGCCTGCTGGCGGAGGTGGCGGAGCGCATCGGCACCCTGCTGGCGGCCGGCTGGAAAAGCGTGCGCGTGGTCACGGATCATGGCTGGCTGCTGCTGCCGGGCAAACTGCCCCAGGTGCCGCTGGCGAACGACCTGGTGGACACCAAATGGGGACGCTGCGCGGCCCTCAAGCCGGGGGCGGTGACCACGGAACGGCTTTATCCCTGGTTCTGGAACCCCCTGCAGCAGTTCGCCCTGGCCGATGGGGTGAGCTGCTATGGCCAGTCCCCGGAATACACCCACGGCGGCCTGAGTGTGCAGGAATGCCAGACCCTGGAGTTACAGGTGACGGCCGGCGCGGGTCAGGTCGGCGAGTCGCCCCTGGCCTTCACAGATGTGGTGTGGAAGGGGCTGCGCTGCACGGTGGCCGTCGATGGCCCCTTCGCCCAGCTGTCCCTGGACATCCGCACCGCCGCGGGGGACCCAGCGACCAGTGTGGCCCTGAGTACCAAGGCCATCAAGGGCAACGGCACCGCCTCGGTGGTGGTAGAGGACGAGGACCTGCAAGGGCGTAACGCCTCTCTCGTCCTGTTGAGCCCGACCGGCGAACTGGTGGCGCAAATCCCCGTGATCATTGGTGGAGAAGCCTGATGGCGTTGGATCCGCTCGACCGCAAGGCCGATCAGTTCGGCCTGGTCGGCAGCGACCACCACCGCCGGGGATATCGGCTTGTTGCGAATGGCTCCATTTAAGGCCGATAACTTGACATTTCGCAATCTATCACCTTCACTTTTATCTTGGACTCTCTTACTTTTCACCTCATCAGCAGGAAGCCGTTCATGTTGCATGAAATCTCAACGCATAACCTTGCGAACCAAATTTTTGACCAGGTCATCTGCCCCTCGGGCGACACCTTTCAGGAGATGAAACACTGGTTGCAGGTGACCCGGGGCCTGGCGGTGCTACTGGCCCGGACCCAGCGGAGGCCGGTAGCCGGGGCCCTGGACCCGGAACAGATCGCCGCCCTCGAACAGGCCTTCGTCAAGGCCGAAAAGATCAGCCACCTCCTCGCCCGGGTCGCCTGATGCCGGGGCCTGGCGGCCTGCGTGGCTGGCAGGCGGGCTAGAGACTAGCAGACGAGCGTTTTGGCTGGCAGGCGGGCTTCGTGGCTAGAAGGAGTGCAAGTCGTAGGACGGATAGCCATAGCCCGATCCGTAGGGGTAGCGCTGATCAGTACCATAGCCATATGGATAGCGGTTGTTGTACCGATCATGGTAGGGGTCCCGGTAACCATCCCCATACCGGTTGTCGTAACGGTCATAGTAACGTTGCCTTTGATCCGGATCATAAAGATACCCGCCCAGGGCGCCGACACCGGCGCCAATTAGTGCTCCCTCGGCAGTGCGGCCGCCGGTGGAACCGATGGCCGCGCCGGTGGCACCCCCGATGATAGCACCGCTGGCGGTGCGTTCCCCGGTGGTCGTGCCGCAACCAGCCAGGAGGGCGGTGGCGGACAGGACGGCGGCGGACAGGACGAGGGGGAGGCCAGTTTTTCTCGGGTGGTGAGTAGCGGTGTTCATGGGTTTATCTCCTGACCAACAGGGAAAGCTGATGACAGGTTAAGGCTCCGCAAGAGGAGACCGGCAGCGAGCGTGCGCCCCTTGCCGTGCCAGATGTGCTGGGATCAAGGGGGGGCACAAGTTATCTGGGACCGCTGGGTACCCCGGGAAGCGGCGCCCCCTGCTTCTACACTAAGTTTAATCAGTTCGGCAGCTTGGTGCCGCAATTGGGCGGTGGGCGGGCCATCCCCCTGGGTGAAATCCAGGACCCGGCGGGGGAGCGCTTCGACATCCAGCTAAAGGGTTCCGGCCGCACGCCCTTCTCCCGCGGCGGCGATGGTTGGGCTTGGCTGGGGCCGGTGCTGCGGGAATATCTAATCAGCTAATATCTGGCAGCCCTCGGCATCCCCACCACCCGCACCCTGGCGGCGGTCACTACCAGTGAGCCTGTGTGGCGCGAGACCGCCCGCCCCGGAGCGGTGCTGACGCGGGTGGCACCTAGCCACAGCCATGTCCGGGTCGGACCAGGGCAAGGGCTTACTCGTCTTGGCCTAGCAGGCGCACCTGGTCTTTCAGATACTCCGATTAAGGCCAGGTGTTGCTCACGACTCATGATTGGATCTTTTGTGTGCAAGACCAGAATCTCCTTCACGAATCCTGATCATCTCGGCCGTCATGGTCATTTTTTTAGCTTCTGGCTAATAATGCGCCAAAAAAACCCGCCGTTGTGCGCGGCGGGATCTTTTTTTCTACCCAAAAGAAGCTACACGGTATCCATGATATATCGATTGCTTCTATGGATATTATTTCTTTCCGCCTGGTACCGTTAGATGGTAGGTGACTGCGGTCTCAAAAAGGAGATCTCCGAAATTACAAACCCCATTTTCCGCCAAATATTGGGTACATAGTCCAGACCCATGTAGTTTCAATAGGTGTTCACCATCTTTCAATGGCGGCAGCATCACCCAATGGCCTTCCGATAGCAACCGACCTGTTTTACCCGGAGGCATTGGAGTTGGGTATGGCGGTACAGGGCAGGCGTCTTTCAACAAGCTGTTATCTGGCAAGAAGGTGTTGAATACCGGAGATTGGATGCGCACGGCGGGTATCATGAGTCCCGAAATGGGCATGTCTAAATTCGCCTCATAATAAGATGACGTAAAAGCATTGAGCGTCGTGGTTAAATGGCTGGCCGGATCTCCCGTTGCAGTCCAATTTGCTAGAATCCACCTGACATCATTGTCAGATAAATTCTGATCATCAGAATTAGGACACTCTGACCAAAGGGCATTTACCACCGGATAGAAAATCGCCTTGCCCGCAGGGATGGTACAGGTTCGCTCCGCCGTAAAGTTGTTGGTACCTGCCAAAAACCATACAGGACCCGATTGTCCTTGATCGCAATATTCACCCGTTGTATCTGTGATCGGATTTGAATCAATAGGAAATGAAAGGGCCCATTTCCACCATTCGGCAGTCCACTCGGCATAGGTCTTGCCGTATATTTTTGAGTTAACCGGACCAGTGCCATTTGACACGAAGGGTCCTTTTTTATCCGCTGGTGTAAGGCCATTTTTTTGGGCCTTCGCCAGGACAAGCTGTTGTGCACCGAGAGACTCAATGTTTGGCATGCCAGGGGTGCCAATCACAGCCGCGCTGACGGATGTCGAAACCCATGCCAGGGCTAGTGCACTTGCAAGCATCGAGGATTTTGTAGACATCTCATGTTTCTCCTTTCAATAAAATACTATTCCACGCGAGGGCGCGAGGTTGATAACCCGCAGTTGAATATCTTGGGTCGGTTAAAACTTAGACGATATTTGTAGTGTCTACAACCAGGGGATAATACTCAGGTCTTGACGTTGAATCCGATACAGTTACGTATGAATACTTATCATATCGCATCTGGTCAACAATCTTCTTTCCTCGAAAATCATCTACTTTCTTTGATGGTATGGGGGCTTAGAATCTAAGTCAGCCTGGATATACTCATCACCCACTACTCAGTACACAGCAGTATGCTTTGGGCTAATTGCCTGGTGTTTAATAATTGTTAGGTGAAAAACTCCACGGCGAATTACGTGTTCTTCCGTTATCAACACGGGTATTATTGCTCATTGTTACAGCCACGAATTGCACTAATGACTTTTCACCATAGGGAATTTGGTGGCGGCTTATGTTGGAGTCTGCCAAGTGTGTGGACAATCCCCTCCTCGAAAGCGCAAAACCGGCGGCGGGTTTCGATACCATCAGTGGTTATGGCAGCGGTCGATATAATGGTGCCGCGGGGGCACGGGTGGAATTCATCTTCACCGATGGGGGGGAACCTGGCCGGAAAGATTCTGGCTCCATTAGAGTATGGGAAGCCAGTGGTGCCGAGGTGCTGAACGTCAATGGCTCTCTGAACCAAGGCAACCAACAAGCCCATCCGCAACCCAGTGTGCGCCGATTGGTCCAGGGACTAAGGCTACCGTCATTCTGACAGTCTCTACCGCCCAATGTGAGGTAGATGCCCCCTTCACCGCTGTCAGGGGATGAAGGGGGCTTGACGTATCTGGATCTGGTTTCCCCAGAATGAGCCAGGGCATTCAGTCGGGCTCCTGATGGCGTTCGTCGATTTGTGCCTTTCAGTCCATCTCCGGCGCCCCCACCTCCCCGCTACCTGACGGAGAGGGACAAGCCCCATGACCTTTGCCTTCGATAACAGCTACGCCCGGCTCCCAGAGCGTTTCTTCGCCCGCCTGGCCCCGGTGCCGGTGGCCCAGCCGCGACTGGTCAAGCTCAATGACGCCCTGGCTGCCCGGTTGGGCCTGGACGCGGCGGCCTTGCGCTCGACGGAGGCCGTGGCGATCTTCGCCGGCAACCGAGTGCCGGAGGGGGCGACGCCCCTGGCCATGGCCTATGCCGGCCATCAGTTCGGCGGCTTGGTGCCGCAACTGGGCGATGGGCGGGCCATCCTGCTGGGTGAGATCCAAGACCCGGCGGGGGAGCGTTTCGACATCCAGCTCAAGGGTTCCGGCCGCACGCCCTTCTCCCGCGGCGGCGATGGCCGGGCCTGGCTGGGGCCGGTGCTGCGGGAGTATCTGATCAGCGATTACATGGCCGCCCTCGGCATCCCCACCACCCGCGCCCTGGCGGCGGTCGCTACCGGCGAGCCGGTGTGGCGCGAGACCGCCCGCCCCGGGGCGGTGCTGACGCGGGTGGCGCGCAGTCACGTGCGGGTCGGCACCTTCCAATACTTCCAGATACGCGGCGATACGGAGGCGCTCCGCCACCTGGCCGACTACGTGATCGACCGGCACTACCCGGAGGTGCGGGTCAGCGATCGACCCTACGCGGACCTGCTGCGGACGGTGATCGCTCGTCAGGCGGCCTTGGTCGCCCGCTGGCTGGGCGTCGGTTTCATCCACGGTGTGATGAACACCGACAACATGTCCATCGCCGGCGAGACCATCGACTACGGTCCCTGCGCCTTCATGGACGCCTACCACCCGGAGCAGGTCTACAGCTCCATCGACCATCAGGGTCGCTATGCCTACGGCAACCAGCCGCGCATCGCCCAGTGGAACCTGGCCCGCCTGGCGGAGACCCTGCTGCCGCTTCTGGATAGCGACGGGGATAAGTCCCTGGCCTTGGCCCAGCAGGCCATCGACGGCTTCGGTGCCCTGTTCACCAGGGCCTGGCTGGATGTTTTTCGGCCCAAGCTGGGGCTGCTGGAGGCACGGGCAGGCGATGCCGAGTTGATCGAGGACTTGTTGGAGGCCATGGCGGCCGCCGGAGTGGATTTCACCAACGGCTTTCATGCCCTGAACCCCGCGGTGGCGAGCGGGGTGGAGGATGAACTAGGCGCGGCCTTTGGCGAGGCCTATCCCCGCCTGGGCGACTGGCTGGCCCGCTGGCGGAACCGTCTGGCGGAGGAGGAGACCAGCCCCGAGGCGCGCTTAGCCGCCATGGGGCAGGCCAACCCAGTGGTGATCCCCCGCAACCATCGGGTGGAGGCGGCGCTGGCGGCCGCGGTCGAGGGGGACTTGGGACCTGTCGAAGACCTCTTGCAGGTCCTTGCCACCCCCGCTCAGGTCGATGCGGGGAACCTCGACTATCGTCGGCCCCCTGCTCCCCACGAGGTGGTTCACCAGACCTTCTGCGGGACCTGAGCGGGACGGTGAGCGAAGGCGCCGGCCGTCACCTGGCCTCGCCATTCGGCCTCGACCGTTCATCCGGCCAGAAATGGCTATCCAGGATTTGAGTAGCAAGAGAAGAAAGGAAAATCACCTGGCTCCGGTTGGCGAGATCAGTACCTCCGCTGATATGCCGAGGGATTGATGTAACCGACGGATCATGGAGAGGGTCAAGGGGCGTTTACGGTTCAGGACTTCGTAGACTCGGTTGCGTTTGCCAATGATCGGCTCAAGATCCTTCACTGTCAGACCGCTCTGCTCCATGCGGAACTTAATGGCTTCCACCGGATCAGGGGCGCTGATCGGGTGGTGTTTGGTCTCATAGGCTTGGGCCAGTGTGACCAGGATGTCCAGGCGATCACCCTCCGGCGTTCCCGGATCGGGGTCGATCTCCATCAAGGCCGAAATCGCTTTGAGTGTGGCGTGATAGTCAGATTCGGTGTGGATGGGGCGGATGTCCATCTTGTGCTCCGTGGCCGGTCAGGCTATGTCAACGGTTTCCGCATCCACTGCGTCGTATTCCTGGTGAGTGCCGACGAACTGCACATAGACGATCTGCAACTTGTAAGCCACGGAAACGATGAGCCTGTAGTCGTTACCTTTGATATTGAAGACGACCCGGCGGTTTTTCAGGACACTGGCACTACGGTACTGCACCTTGATGTCCGCCGGCTGGGTCCATGACGCGTTAGTAACTTCTTCGTGCCATGCCTTGAGGGGTTGCTCGGCATCGGGATGTCGCACCCAGAAAGATCGCAATGTAGAGATGGCAATCACTCGCATAGCCTTAGCTTAGTCCCATAATGGGACCAGGGCAACCTAATGTAACGCTCCACCAGAGGGATTCGCGTCCTGGACCTTCCCCAACCTGTTTCTCCAATCCGGGGCGAACAGCGATACGCGGGCGATATATGATAGCCAGCCTAATCTAAGGCGGGCCCATCCCCGTGGCGCAATGAATCAGGAGGCTCCCGACGCTGCTATGTTTACCGGCATCATTCAGGCCATTGGCCAGGTCCAGACCCTTGAACCCCGGGGCGGTGATGTCCGCCTGACCCTGAGTACCGGCAAGCTGCCCCTGGCGGGCCTGGTCCTGGGAGACAGCGTGGCGGTCAATGGGGTCTGTCTTACCGCCGTCAATCTGGCGGGAGGCCACTTCGCCGCTGACGTCTCCCGCGAGACCCTGTCCCTGACCACCCTGGGGGCGCTACGACCCGGGAGTCGCGTCAACCTGGAGAAGGCCCTGACCCTCGCCACCCCTCTGGGTGGGCATCTGGTCAGTGGCCATGTGGACGGGGTGGGGGAGATCCTGGAGCGGCACCAGGATGCGCGGTCCTGGCGTTTCCGCGTCCAGGCTCCAGCGGGGCTGGCGCGCTACATCGCCCAGAAGGGCTCCATCTGCGTCGATGGCACCAGCCTGACCGTCAACGCGGTGGATGGCGCGGCCTTCGAGCTGAACATCGTCCCTCATACCCTGGTGGAGACGACCATCGGCGACTATCAGCCGGGGACGCGGGTCAATCTGGAGGTGGACCTGATCGCCCGCTACCTGGAGCGCCTGATCCTGGGCGAACGGGCGGCGGAGCCCGCCAGCAAGGGCATCACCGCCGCCTTTCTGGCGGAGCATGGGTTTGGTCGTTAGAGGATGGCTTGGGTACCGGCAAGCCGCCGTTCAACCCCGCGGATCAGCCTTGCTGATCAGGTCGCCAGCGGTTCCAGGGCCGTGACCAGAATCTGGCCGCCGGTTTCGCGCCATTTCACCTCCAGATCATAGAGCCGCAGGGCGAAGTCCTGGCGATCCGGGTAGCGGTCCAGGTAGCCCGGACGCGGGTCCTGGCGCAGGACCTGGGTGATGAGATCCGCCAGGCGGCGCTCCCCCTCGGGGTCCGCCCACCGGGCCTGGGACAGGGCTTGCGCCTGGGTCAGGGCCTGGGGGCTGAAGATCACCTCCCGTTTTCGGTCGTGGGACGGGGGGACGAAGCCCGAACTGGCCTGGGGCAGGCAGTCGGCATAGGGGACGTAGGGCTTGACGTCCAGCACCGGGGTGCCGTCCAGCAGGTCCACGCCCCCCAGACGCAGGGCCAGGCCACCACCTTCCCGGTCTAAGCCCCGGAATTCCACCGCCGACAGGCCGATGGGGTTGGGCCGGTGGGGCGAGCGGCTGGCGAAGACCCCCACCTTGCGTCGGCCCCCCAGCCGGGGCGGGCGCACCGTGGGTCGCCAGCCCTCGGCGATGGCGTCGTGGAAGACGAACAGCAGCCAGAGGTGGCTGAAGCCCTCCAGGCCGGTGAAGGCCTCCTCCCGGGCGAACGTCGCGAAGAGTTCCAGGCGCGCCTCGACCGCCGTCACCAGCCCCGGCTGCCGGGGGATGCCGAATTTGCCGGTGTAGCAGGAGCGGATCAGGCCAATGGGGCGAAAAGAGTAGTTGTCGTCCATCGCAACAATCCGTTCAGTAACTTGCGGTCTAAAGCGCACCCCGTTCCGGCGCGGGGCCACCGAGGGCTTGCGGGAATATCAGGTCAAGGATCAGTTCAGCGGCGGCTCCAGCGGCGGCACGGCATCGGACTCGGGGCCGACGGCGTTCTGGAAGCGTTCGACCGCTTCCGCTGCCAGGTCGGGGGCGCCGAAGCGGGCGATGTGGTAGAGGGCCTCGCCCTCGTTGACCAGGGGGAGCTTGACCTTGCCGATGACTACCCCTGCGCTCGGGGCCTCGACCGCGATCTCGTTCTCGCCCAGGGGGCCAGCGATCCAGCCCAGGCCCTCGCCCTTTTCGACCCGTGCCCCCAGGGGCTTGGTGGCGCGCAGGATGCCGCTCTGGGGGGCGCGCACCCACTGGCTGGAGGTGGCGATGACGGCCGCAGGTGGCGGGTGGCGAGTCGCTTTGGCACGCTTGGCCTTGCCCAGCATCCCCAGTTCCCGCATGACGCCCATGACCCCGCGTGCCCCGGCGCGGATGGCCAGTTCATCGAAGCGCAGGGCCTCGCCGGCCTCGTAAACTAGGACCGGCACCCCCAGCCGGGCGGCGGCCTCGCGCAGGGAGCCATCGCGCAGGTCGGCGTTGAGAATGACCGGGCTGCCGAAGGCCTTGGCCAGGGCCTCCACCTGGCCGCTCTCCTCGAAGGTGGCGCGGACCTGGGGCAGGTTCTCGCGATGGACGGCGCCGGTGTGCAGGTCGATGCCGAAGTCGGCCTTGGCGACGATCTCCTCCAGGAAGGCGTTGGCCAGGCGCGCGGCCAGGGAGCCCTTGTCGGAGCCGGGGAAGCAGCGATTGAGGTCCCGCCGGTCGGGGAGGTAGCGGGACTGGCGGACGAAGCCGTAGACATTGACCACCGGCACCAGGATCAGGGTGCCGCGCAGCCGCTCCAGGGCCGGGCACTGGCGCAGCCGACGGACGATCTCGACGCCGTTGATCTCGTCGCCGTGGATGGCGGCGCAGACGAAGAGCCGGGGGCCGTCCCGGCGGCCACGGATGACCTGGGCCGAGAGCACGACCGGAGTATGGGTGTAGAGCAGTGGCAGCCGCAGCTCCACCAGCCGACGCTCGCCGGGGAGGATGTCGAGGCCGCCGATCTGCACCCGGGCGCTCATCCCTGGCCGCGGGTGCGTCCGCTGCGCACCCCGGCGTTGCGTTCGATGAACTGGATCATGAGCCCGGCGATGTCCTTGCCGGTGGCGCGCTCGATACCCTCCAGCCCCGGCGAGGAGTTGACCTCCATGACCACCGGGCCGTGGTTGGAGCGCAGGATGTCCACCCCGGCCACGTTGAGCCCCAGGATGGCGGCGGCGCGCACCGCCGTGGAGCGCTCCTCGGGGGTGATCCGGACCAGGGTGGCGGTGCCGCCACGGTGCAGGTTGGAACGGAACTCCCCGGGCTTGGCCTGGCGCTTCATGGCCGCCACCACCTTGTCGCCGATGACCAGGCAGCGGATGTCGGCGCCGCCGGCCTCGCGGATGTATTCCTGGGCGAGGATGTTGGCCTTGAGCCCCATGAAGGCCTCGATGACGCTCTCCGCCGCCTGGTCGGTCTCGGTGAGGACCACGCCGATGCCCTGGGTCCCCTCCAGCAGTTTGATGACCAGGGGGGCACCGCCCAGCATCTTGATCAGGTCGTGGACATCGTCCGGGGCATGGGCGAAGCCGGTCACCGGCAGGCCGATGCCCTTGCGTGCCAGGAGCTGGAGGGAGCGCAGCTTGTCGCGGGCGCGGGTGATGGCGACGGATTCGTTGAGGGAAAAGGTGTTCACCATCTCGAACTGCCTCAGCACGGCCGTGCCGTAGAAGGTGACCGAGGCGCCGATGCGCGGGATCACGGCATCGTAGGGACCCAGTTCCTCGCCCTTGTAGTGGATGGTGGGCCGGTGGGAGGCGATGTTCATGTAACAGCGCAGGACGTCGATGACCCGCGCCTCATGGCCCCGTTGGGTGGCGGCCTCCACCAGCCGCCGGGTCGAGTAGAGTTTGGGGTTGCGCGACAGGATGGCGATTTTCATCTCGGTGAGGGGTCCCCAGCGGCCAGGGCCGGATAAAGGCGTTTCAGGCGCGGCTTACGGCTGGCGAGGTAGGAACCCTGGGGGTCCACCAGCAGCCGTCCGCTCATGGCGCTGCGTCCCAACAGCATGCGAAAGAGCATGGAATCCCGGTCCGTGAGGGTCAGTTCGATGGTCCATTCCCCCGTGCCCAGCCGCAGCGGCGTGGCGATGACCCAGCGGCTCTCCCGGTGACCACCGGAGTCACTGACGATGCGCCGGTCCAGCACCTGGGCGGTGCAGATCGTCACCAGTCCTAGGCGATGCTGGAGGGGATGGACGCCAAAGCGCAGCCAATCCTGGCCCTCCTGTCGAAAGGGCTCGGTGAAGAAGGCGTGCAGGGTCGAGGTCCGGGCCCCGGTATCCAGTTTCGCCTTGACGGCCGGAATCCCCAGGCCGGGCAGGGCGAGCCATTCCCGCCAGCCCGCGAGGGTTCGAACCTGGTCGGGCGCGCGCGGGGGCTGAGTGAGGGGAGGAGTCATGCCGGTTGAGGGTGGGGCGAGGAGGGCGACTGGTCTATCCGTCCCGATGAACGGTGGATGGGTCCGCGTTGGCCGCGGATGTCCTCGTTTTCGCCGCCGGACGGCGGAGGATGGATGATCCTAGGGCATGATGAGCCCGGTTACCAGGGCCTGTCTTGATTAAACGCAAAGAGATGTCACTATGTAGGTCCATGAAGCTCTCGCGCGCGACCCTCGGGACGATCTTGGCCCTTTGCCTCCTGCTCTTGCAGGGGCAGTTGCTGGCTGTGTCGTTGCTGGGGTGCCGTCACGCCGCCCCGCCGGAGAGATTGGCTGCCCCGCATGCCGGCTGTCCCCTTTTGGCCGCGGACCCCCAGCCCCCCGCCGTTGTGCCAAGTCCGGCTGATGAACTGTCGGCCGCCATGGGGGTGCCCTCACCCTCGCAGACACTGCCAGCTTCCTGGCTCGACTGTCACAAGTGCAATCTGCAACTTAGCCTCGGGGTCTCTCTTCAGGGCGATGACGGACTTGTGCCGGCCTTCCTTGTCCCGCGCCCCCCGGCCACACCCTTGGCGGACCGTCACTTCTACCACTTCAACCCCGAACCCGTCTCCCGACCGCCGATCCCGCCATTGAGCTGACGCTGGCCCTGGCCGGTTCCCCCGCGGGTCCCGGTCAGGCGAATGTGTTCCCTGGCCCTTTGTTGGGAGAAATTGCGTGTCCATTACTATTTTTCGGCGCTTGTCCGACTGGCGGCGCCTGTCCGAGCCCTGGCGCTTGTCCGATTGGCGGCGCCCGTACGAGCCATGGGGCTTGTCCACCTTGCGGCGTCCGTCCCTCTTTCGTGGCCAATCCGACGTCCGGCGCCCGCACCTACGCGGGTGCCTGTTCGCTTACCGAAGCCTGACCACGGGCGCCCTGACCTGCCTGCTCTGGTTTGCCTGGCCTCTGACGGGCCTGGGGGAGGTGACTCATCGGCATGACCACTCCCTGCCGGGAACGGGGCAAGGGACAAGCCTGCCGCAAGCGGAGGCCCAGGGTGAAGGAATTCACCACCACGATCATTCCCTCGCGGCAGGGGAACCGGGGGCAAGCCTTCTGCAACCACCCGGCCAGACCCAGTATGTCTGCCCCATGCACCCTCAGATCGTCCAGACCGAACCTGGCACCTGCCCCATTTGCGGCATGGACCTGGTCGCGCGCGCCGGGGAGGCCCCGACGGTGGGTTATCCCGAGGTCCGGCTCGACGGCGCTCTGATACAGAACCTGGGCCTGCGCACCGCCAGGGTCGAGCGCGGCAACCTCTGGGAACCGGTCCGTGCCCTGGGCCGGGTCCAGTATGACGAGACCCGCATCGCCCATCTTCACCCCCGGGCCTCCGGCTGGATCACCCGGCTGGCGGTGCGGGCGGAGGGGGAGACCGTCACCCAGGGCCAGACCCTGGCCGAGTTCTACGCGCCGGATATCCTGGCGGCCCAGATTGATTTTCTGCTCGCTCTGGGACATTCGTCCCCGGCCATGGGCGGGGACGCGGGTGTGGGCAGGGGCGCGAGCGGTGGCCAGGTCGGGGTCAAGGCGGACAAGGCGCGCAACCTGCTGCGCCTGCTGGATGTGCCCGAGGCGGTGATCGATGGCATCCAGAGCAGCCGGGAGACGCGGGATACCATCCCCATTCCGGCCCCCATCGCCGGGGTGGTGACCGGACTCACCGCCCGGGAGGGCATGTACGTCACCCCGGACAGCACCATGTTCACCCTGGTGGACAATAGTCAGGTCTGGGTGCGGGTGGATGTCTTCGAGCACCAGATCGCCGGCCTGGAGCCCGGCCAGAGCGCCCAGATGCGGGTCCCGGCCTATCCCGGCCGCACCTGGGAGGGGGAATTGGATTATCTCTATCCGGAACTGGACCCCAAGACCCGCACCCTGCCGGTGCGGCTGGTATTCGACAACCCGGATGGGGTGCTACGGCCCAATCTCTTCGCCGAGGTCAGCATCGAGGGCGAAGGGCGGCGGAACGTGCTCAAGATCCCCCGGGAGGCCCTGATCCACACCGGCGAGCGCGAGAGCGTGGTCCTGGCCCTGGGCGAGGGTCGCTTCCAGCCGTTGGACGTCACGCCCGGCGCCCGGCTGGGGGGCGAGGTGGAGATCCTCGCCGGCCTGAAGGAGGGAGACGAGGTGGTGGTCTCCGGGCAGTTCCTCATCGATTCCGAGTCCAGCCTGCGGGCCAGCTTCCAACGGCTAACTTCAGGGGGCGGTGCTGAGGAGGCGGCCAGAGAGGGTTCTGGGGCAGACAAGGCACCCGGGGATGCCGGGCGGAGCGGCGGCCAGGAGGTGGATCATGCCCATCATCACCACTGAGCGTTATCGGATCACCAAGCGCTACCGGTCGCTCGCGATCCTCGTCCCTGCCCCGCTGGCGAGGGCACGGTCATGAAGCACCTGATTCACTGGTCCATCCGCAACCGCTTCCTGGTCCTGCTCGCCACCCTGCTGCTGACGGCCTGGGGCCTCCAGTCCCTGCGCCAGACGCCCCTGGATGCCATCCCCGACCTGTCCGATGTCCAGGTCATCGTCCGCACCAGCTTCCCGGGGCAGGCGCCGCGGGTGGTGGAGGACCAGGTCACCTATCCCCTCTCCACCGCCCTGCTGGCGGTGCCGGGGGCGGTCACGGTGCGCGGCTACAGCCTGTTCGGCGACTCCTACGTCTACGTGCTGTTCGCCGATGGCACAGACCTCTACTGGGCCCGCTCCCGCGTGCTGGAGTATCTCAGCCAGGTCGCCGGCCAGCTCCCGGAGGGGGCCATTCCCCGCCTGGGACCGGATGCCACCGGGGTCGGCTGGGTGTTCAGCTACGCCCTGGTGGACCGGAGCGGCCAGCGGGATCTGGCCCAATTGCGCAGCCTCCAGGACTGGTTCCTCAAGCTGGAGTTGCAGTCCGTCCCTGGGGTGGCGGAGGTGGCGACGGTGGGCGGCATGGTCCGCCAGTACCAGGTGGTGGCGGACCCGGAGCGCCTGCGCGCCTACGGCATCCCCCTCGGCCACCTGACCCAGGCCATCCGCGCCGCCAATCAGGAGGTCGGCGGCTCGGTGCTGGAGCTGGCGGAGGCGGAGTACATGGTGCGCAGCCGGGGCTATATCACCTCGATCGCGGACATCGAGACCATCCCCATCGATGTGGGCCCGGACGGTACGCCCATCCTGTTGCGTGACCTGGCCCG
The DNA here is from genome assembly GCA_018435665.1 of Candidatus Thiosymbion sp. GTDB lineage: Bacteria > Pseudomonadota > Gammaproteobacteria > Chromatiales > Chromatiaceae > M0108. The sequence goes on from JAHDND010000072.1 coordinate 42,321, forward strand.
GGTGGAGATCGGCCCCGAGATGCGCCGGGCGGTTGCGGAGCTGGACGGGGAGGGGGAGGTGACCGGCGGCATCGTCGTCATGCGCCAGGGGGAGAACGCCCTGGCGACCATCGCCGCGGTCAAGGCCAAGCTGGAAGAACTCAAGCCCGGCCTGCCGGCGGGGGTGGAGATTCTCACCACCTATGATCGTGCCCCTTTGATCCTGGATGCGGTCTCCAATTTGCGGGAGAAGCTGATCGAGGAACTGATCGTCGTCGCCCTGGTGTGCCTGGTGTTTCTCTTCCACCTGCGCTCCGCCCTGGTGGCGGTGGTCAGCCTGCCCCTGGGCATCCTGGTGGCCTTCATCCTCATGCGCTACCAGGGCATCAACGCCAACATCCTCTCCCTGGGCGGCATCGCCATCGCCATCGGCGCCATGGTCGATGCCGCCGTGGTGATGATCGAGAACGCCCACAAACACTTGGAGCGCTACCGCCAGGCCCATGGCGGCGTGGCGCCGGAGGGCCAGGCCCACTGGGACCTGATCGCCAAGGCGGCGGGGGAGGTGGGGCCGGCCCTGTTCTTCTCCCTGTTGATCATCACCCTGAGCTTCATCCCGGTCTTTGCCCTGGAGGCCCAGGAAGGCCGGCTCTTCGTGCCCCTGGCCTATACCAAGACCTACGCCATGGCCGCCGCCGCGGGTCTGGCGGTGACCCTGGTGCCGGTGTTGATGGGCTACTTCATCCGCGGTCGCATCCCCGCCGAGGAGGCCAACCCCTTCAACCGGCTGCTGATGCGCCTCTATCGGCCCCTGCTGCGGGGGGTGCTGGCGGCGCCCAAGACCACCCTGGTCCTGGCCGTCCTGCTGCTGGCCAGCGTGGTCTATCCCCTGCAACGCCTGGGCACGGAGTTCATGCCCGAGCTGGACGAGGGCGACCTGCTCTACATGCCCACCAGCCTGCCGGGCCTGTCCGCGGGCAAGGCCCAGCAGCTCTTGCAGCAGACCGACCGGCTGATCGCCAGCGTCCCGGAGGTGGCCCGGGTCTTCGGCAAGGTGGGGCCGGCGGAGACGGCCACGGACCCGGCGCCCATGACCATGATCGAGACCAGCATCACCCTCAAGCCGCGGGACCAGTGGCGGGGGGGGATGACCCTGGACCAGCTCATCGCCGAGCTCGACCAGCGGGTCCGCGTTCCCGGGCTGACCAATGCCTGGGTCATGCCCATCAAGACCCGCATCGACATGCTCGCCACCGGCATCCGCACCCCGGTGGGGGTCAAGATCGCCGGGCCGGACCTGGCGGAGATCCAGCGCCTGGGCGAGGAGATCGAGGGGGTGTTGCGCACGATCCCCGGCACCCGGTCGGTCATCGCCGAGCGGGTAAGCGGCGGGCGCTATCTGGAGGTCCGGCCCAAGCGCCTGGAGGCGGCGCGCCTGGGCCTGAGCGTGGCCGACATCAATGAACTGATCGCCGTGGCGGTGGGTGGCATGAACCTGACCCAGACGGTAGAGGGTCGGGAGCGCTATCCCTTGAACCTGCGCTTCCCCCGGGAGCGGCGGGACGATCCGGAGAAGCTGGCCCAGTTACCCCTGGTGACGCCGAGCGGCGCCCAGGTGCCCCTGGGACAGGTGGCGGAGCTGGTCATCGTCGACGGGCCGCCCATGTTGCGCAGCGAGAACGCCCGCCTCAACGGCTGGATCTATGTCGACATCCGCGACCGCGACCTGGGAGGCTACGTCGCCGAGGCCCAGGCCCGGGTCAGGGAGGCGGTCGAACTGCCGCCGGGCTACGCCCTCGCCTGGTCCGGCCAGTACCAGTACCTGGAGCGCGCCCGGGCGCGGTTGCTCCAGGTGGTGCCACTAACCCTGGCCATCACCTTCGTGCTGCTCTATCTCATCTTCCGCCGCGCAGGGGAGGCCTGGCTGGTGATGATCACCGTGCCCTTCGCCCTGATCGGCGGTTTCTGGTTCGTCTGGTGGCTGGGCTACCACCTGTCGGTGGCCGTGGCGGTGGGCTTCATCGCCCTGGCCGGGGTGGCGGCCGAGTTCGGCGTGGTCATGCTGCTCTATCTCGACCGCGCCCTGGCGGAGTACCGGGAGCAGGGGCGACTCAACAGCCGGGCCGATCTCAAAGCGGCCATCATGGCCGGCGCCGTCCAGCGGCTGCGGCCCAAGGCCATGACCGTCGCCACCCTGATCGCCGGCCTGTTGCCGATCCTGCTCTTCGAGGGCGTGGGCTCCGAGGTCATGGGCCGCATCGCCGCCCCCATGGTCGGCGGCATGGTCACCGCGCCCCTGATGAGCCTCTTCGTCATCCCGGCGATCTATCTGCTGTGGCAAAGCCGGAATTTGGACCCGGAGCCCCGCGATCATCGGCCTGGGGTGGAGAAGGCCGGGGGCTAGGCAGACCAAGCCTCGGTTGCGACGCTAAATTTGCCTGAGCCATCGTAACTATCCCCCGGCAATGCCGGGGGCATTCAGTTTTTGGGCCGCCAGAGGCGGCTCGGCGGACGGTGGGAGCGAAGTAGCCCCGCTCACACAAGCTCTGGCCCGCAAAGTTGCTTCGCGCTACAGGAGGCGGTGGTCAGCGCCCTGGCCCCTCGCGATGAGGAGATCGCCGGCGCCCAGGTCGTCATCACGCTGTTCCCGGGTCGCATCGAGATCCGTAACCCCGGCGGTCTGCACCACACCCTGACCGCGGAGAACCTCTATGCCGGTTGCCCTAAAACCCTAACCCCTTCAACACGGCCTGGGTCTCATGCGCCGGCAGCCGTGGCCCATTACTGGCCACCAGCCTGGCCGAGGCCGCGGCGGCGAGGTTGCCGGCGGCGCGGTGGTCCCAGCCCTGGGTGAGGGCGTAGAGGAAGGCACCAGCGAACATGTCGCCGGCGCCGACCGTGTCGATCGCCTGGGTCTTGACCGGGGGGATCTCGATCAGCTCCCGGCCGTCGAAGACCAGGGCGCCCTTGGGTCCCAGGGTGATGGCAAACTCCCGGCTCAGGGTCTGGAGGAAGTCGATGGCGGCGTGAAGGTCGCCGGTCCGGGCCATGCCCTTGGCCTCCGCCTCGTTGGCGAAGATCAGGTCCACGCCGGGGCCGATCATTTCCAGTATGCCGGGCTTGAAGTGGGCGACCATGTTGGGGTCGGAGAGGGACAGGGCGGTGCGGACCCCGGCCGCCTGGGCGATGTCGCGGCCCTCGATGGCGGCGACGCGGGCGCCGGGGGTGGTCACCAGGTAGCCTTCCATATAGTAATAGTCCGCGGCGCGCACGGCGGCGGGGACCAGTTCGCGGTCGGTGAACTCGCCGCTGATGCCGAGGAAGGTGAGCATGGTTCGGTCCGAGTCCGGGGTTACCAGGACCACGCAACGGCCGGTGTGGCCGTCCTCCCGCTCCCCATGGCGGTTGGTGGCGACGCCATTGGCGATCAGGTCGTCCAGGTAGAAGTGGCCAAGGTGGTCGTTGGCCACCTTGCAAGAATAGAAGGCGCGCCCACCCAACTGGCTGACGGCGATGATGGAATTGGCGGCGGAGCCGCCGGAGCCCCGCTCGTGGGGCCGGTCGGCCAGGTGGGCCATGATGGCGAGTTGCTGCTCCTCGCCCACCAGGGTCATGACCCCCTTGTCGATCCCCAGGGCCTCCAGGTCCTGGTGTTCGACCTCGTATTCCATGTCCACCAGGGCGTTGCCGATGCCGTAAACGTGATAGTGATCCACTTGCTTGTCCAGGTCCGGGTGAGAAAAGGGCGCATTTTATACCCAATGCCCGCCTGGCTTACCGGAAGTGATTCGCGCTCATCTCTCTTGACAAGTGCGATGCCTTGTGTGCCATATACGCGTGTCCACAAAAGGCGGCCTCCTACCCCTGACTTGACAAAGCACCTCGGCCATGCAGCCTGGCGGCCACATTTTTCGAGGTGGGTGGCATGAAGCCGCTCGTCGTATGCAGGCTCACTCGACGACGTCTCGAGCACCCCCACGAAGGTATTGGTCATATGGCAAAAAAAATCTCGGCCTCCGTAGGCAGCGGTGCTGTCAATCGCAAGGATGACTCGATTACCGTCCAAACTCTTCTCAATAAGGTTCCAGCCAACCAGGGCGGTCCCGCGCCGCCATTGGTGGTGGATGGATTGCCGTGGCAGAAGACGATAAACGCAATCAAACAGTTTCAACGTGTGCAACTGGGGTTCCAATGGCCCGATGGCCGCGTCGATCCAAATGGACGGACTCTAGAGAAACTCAACACATTTGATGTCGTGGATCCAGCCGACAGCTGTGAGGTCGGTCACATCTACTGCTATTAGCGCCCGAGCACAGAGAAGGGTGATTAAATGGCCAAGTGCTTTACTATGGATCTCAGCATCGCCCGGACAAGGGCCGTCCAGGCATACTTCGCAAAGTTCAGCGTTTTACCCCCGAGAAATATCCGTGTAGACACGACCGTGAATATCGTAGGGCCTCCGAGCTTCGAGAACCTGATAAGGAGGGTAGCTGCGGACAGTGCCCAGGACTTTGTCCTAGTGGTTCATGGCGATCCAAACGGTGATGGCTTGCTCTTGCCGTTGGCCAATGGCCGCACCATGGCCCAAGCGCGAGCGACGGGAAAGAACCTTAAGGTGCTTAACGATATCGCTGGCAAAAAGGGTGTAATAAGCCCGGCCGACAGAAGCAACCTGTCTTTGGATGATGGTCAGATCAATCGTCTGCTTGCCCTACGCGACCTCTTGCACAAGAAGAAGATGAGGGTGATCGAGTTTCGCGGCTGCAATCTAGGCCGCAGCGCCCTGTCGATGCAGCAGTTTAGAGCATTCTTCGGTGCACCCTTTGGTGCACCGGATCTGTATAGCTTCTTTGGCGAGCAACCGGCAAAGTCAGGGAGCAGTGTAATGTGCTCTCATGCTTCGACACACCAGGGAACGACGTATACCTACACGTCTGATTACGGCGGCAAGAAGTGTCTCTGCTGCATTGGTGTAGACCTCATCACCCAAAAGCCAGTCAATGGTCATCTCATAGCTGATGACGACCCGACGATTGATCGGTGGATTCAAGACAAGCTGAGCGTCACAGGGACCAAGGGCAACGCCAAGAGCGTTCCGATACATGGCCTGTGGCTCCTAAGGGACGAGAACGATCCTGACCCGCTCTCCCCGCCCCGTCCCATCTTCCCGCTTGCTGTAGATGGCAAAAAGCGAAACGAATACAGTCTACACACGCAATATTTCCAATAGCCGATCACCGCCACCGTTCGCCGATCCGACTTCATCTGCTCCGCCAGCTCCTACGGGGACATGGATCCGACAGTGGACGCGCCAGTGAAGGCGGTGATGTCATCCCTGAGCGGCTGCAGCCCCGGGAGCGATCGTACCTGATCGACCCCGGGTCGGAGGGCGCAGCAGGGGCCGAGGATAGCCGGGAATAAAAAACCCCGCCGGGGAGACCCCGGCGGGGTTTTTGGGGGGCCGGCATCAGTTGCCGTTGATCTGATCCGCGTTGCTGACCTGGACCTCGATCACGGCTTCTTGGGGCTGGCTGAGGGCTTGCTGGTCATCGTTCGTTACGGATACACCGGCGGAAATGCCACCAACAACCAGAGCGATAGCGGCGATTGCACCTAACATGGTTTTTCTCCCGATAGTATGTGGTTCAGAGGAGGAATGTGTGTGGATTGATGATTAGTATATTAGCATTTCCTGATTGATCAAGTCGCAACATGTAACGGTTTGTAACGCCGGCGGGGATCTTTCCTTGCCACCGGCGATGGCCACTTTCCGCGGTCGGGATGGCAGAATAGCCGTCAGACGCGTTGCGCGCTCAAACCCTGGCTTCTGACCACCCGGAGATCCCATCCATGTCTCGTTCCCCAAGCAACTGTCCAGCAATTGTCTCCCGAATCGAGCCAATTCCCCGGGGGACAAATCGGGAACTGGCACATGGACGCTTGCTCAAGATCGGTGCCGCCCTGCTGGCCGCGGTGTTCTCCGCCGGTTGCGCCACCGATGAATATGGCAACCGCCGGCCCATGACCGAGACCGAGAAGGGCGTCGGTATCGGCACCCTCTCCGGCGCTGCCATCGGCGCCCTGGCGACCCGCAACTCCGCCCAGGGGGCGGTCATCGGCGCCATTGGTGGGGCCCTGGTCGGGGGCCTGATCGGCAACTACATGGAACAGCAGCAGCGCGACTTTCAGAAGGCCCTGGCGAGCGAGATCGCCCTTGGCCAGATCCGGGTGGAGCGCATCGGCGAGGGTGAATTGCTGGTGGGGATGACCGGCGAGACGGCCTTCGAGGTCGACTCCGACGTCATCAAGCCCGGCTTCTACACGACCATGGACAAGATCGCGAGCATCGTCAACCGCTACGGCAAGACCCGCCTGGACATCGCCGGCCATACCGACAGCACCGGGACCCGCGCCCACAACATGCAACTCTCGGATCGCCGCGCCGACTCGGTCCTGAACTACTTCCTCGCCGCCGGGGTCTATCCGCCCCGCATGCAGGCCCGGGGTTATGGGCCCGATTACCCCATCGCCTCCAACGACTCCCCCGAGGGTCGGCGCCTGAACCGGCGTGTGGATATCACCCTGATCTATCAGGAGACCCCGCAAGGATAATGGATGTCCTTGTCAAGATGGCCAATGCATTGCCAAGGCTGCCGAGCATTGGCCATGGCGCAAACCGCCATATTGAAGTTGGTACGACATCCACCTCCTGAGGAGCACGCCATGACCCCTCCCCTTGCCATCCGCCCCATGACCCGTTCCGAGGTGGATCTGCTGGTCGATTGGGCTGCCCGGGAAGGGTGGAACCCCGGGCGCCAGGATGCCGAGCTGTTCTGGGCCACCGATCCGAAAGCCTTCATAGCCGCGGACCTGGACGGCGAACTGATCGGCGGCGGGGCCATCACCGCCTATGGCGATACCTTCGGTTTCATGGGCTTCTTTATCTTGCGCCCGGCCTTTCGTGGCCGCGGGCTGGGCGATGCCCTGTGGCACGTCCGGCGGGAGCGGCTGATCGCCCGGCTAGGTCCGGGGGCGACCATCGGCCTGGACGGGGTCTTCGCCATGCAGGCCTATTATGCCAAGGGCGGCTTTGTCTTTTCCCACCGGGACATCCGCTTTCGCGCCGAGATACCGACCCGGCCGGCGGCCTTGGCGGCGGGGGGGGAGGTGGTGGCCCCCTTGGCGGATTTTCCCTTCGCCGAGGTGCTCGCATACGACCGGACCTGTTTCCCCGCCCCCCGGCCCAGTTTCCTGACCGGGTGGATCGACCAGCCTGAGGGCCTTGCCCTGGGGTGCCGGCGTGACGGCCGGCTGGCGGGATACGGGGTGGTGCGGCGCTGCCGGGAGGGGTGCAAGGTCGGCCCCCTGTTCGCCGACGATGCCCAGGTCGCCGAGGCCCTCTACGCCGGTCTGGCCGGGTTTGCCGCGGGCGGGCCACTCTTCCTCGATGTCCCGGAAAACAACGTCCTGGGTCTCGAACTGGCGCGGCGGCACGCCATGGTCGACGTCTTTGGTTGTGCCCGGATGTATCTGGGCCCCTTGCCGGCCTTGGCCCATGAGCGCGTCTTCGGTGTCACGACCTTTGAACTGGGTTGACAGGACCCCCGCCCGGGACCTGGTCGGCTATGCCGGCCGGCCACCCCATCCTCGCTGGCCGGGCGGGGCGCGGGTGGCGGTGCAGTTCGTGCTCAATGTCGAGGAGGGGGCCGAGGCCTGCATCCTCAACGGCGATGCCCGCTCCGAGTCCTATCTCCACGAGTTGCCCGGTCGTCCGGCTCGGGAGGGGGAGCGCGACCTGAGCGTGGAGGGGATGTACGAATACGGCGCCCGCGCCGGCGTCTGGCGCCTGCTGGACCTCTTCGCCGCCCGAGGGCTGCCCCTCACCGCCTTTGCCACCGGCCAGGCCCTGGAACTCAACCCCGGCATCGCCCGGGCCCTGGCCGTGGCTGGCCACGAGGTCGCCGGTCACGGCTACCGCTGGCTGGATTATCGCGGGGTCCCGGAGGCGGAGGAGCGCCAGCATATCCACCAGACCGTGGCGGTCATCACGCGCCTCTGCGGCCGGCGCCCGGTGGGCTGGTACACCGGGCGGGTCAGCGCCAACACCCGAAGGCTGGTGCGGGAGGAGGGCGGTTTCCTTTACAGTTCGGATGCTTATAACGATGATTTGCCCTACTGGCTTCCGGGTACAACAGCGGGTAAGCCCCCGGCGGCGCCATCAGATGCACCGTCGGCTACACCATCGGCTACACCCTCGGGCATCTCTCCTGGCACGTCGCTGGGCATGCCCACAGGCATATCCCCCGGCACATTACCAGGCATACCGCCAGGCATATCCCTCGGCACATCGCCCGGCATGCCCGGGATGCTCGGCATGCCTGGCTTCTCCTCGGGTATGCCGCCCCACCTGATCATTCCCTACACCCTGGTCAACAATGACGCCCGGTACCTGATGCCCCACGGCTTCGCTAACGGCGCCGACTTCTTCCGGCTGCTCAAGGATGCCTTCGATCAACTCTGGGCGGAAGGGGGCAGCACCCCCAAGCTGATGAGCATCGGTATCCATCCCCGCATTAGCGGTCATCCTGCCCGGGCTCGGGCCCTGGCGAGCTTTCTCGATTTCCTGCTTGGTCAGGACGCGGTGTGGATCTGTCGGCGGGAGGAGATAGCCCGCCATTGGGCCGCGGTGCATCCGGCGTAAGTGGCGGGATCGCCCCGACCTGTCCCCTGGGGAGTTGCCAGATGGGATTGGCCAGAGGGTATTGGCCGGGGCGCGGGTTAACGGATTAGCAGCTCAGGATGGGCCCGGACCCAGGGCGGGTTACCCCACCCTGGTCGGTCCCGTCCTGACTTACCAGCTCAGGACGACGAACTGCTGCATGTCCCCCTTGCGCAGTAGCAGCAGGGCGCGCTTGCCGGTGCTTTGATCGAGGGCCTTCTTGAAATCCGCCGCGCTGGTGACCGGCTGCTGATTGACCTGAAGGATGACGGTCCCGGTCTCGATGCCGACCCGGGCGGCGATGGAGTCAGGCTTGACCGCCGTCACCACCACCCCCTCCCCGGGCTGGGCCTGGAACTGTTCCGCCAGTTGCGGCGTCAGGGTCTGGACGCTGAGGCCGAGGCCGGTGGCGTCCTGGGTGCCCTCGGTCGCCGCTAGGACGTCCTTGGTCAGGGTGCCCACGGTGAGGCTGACCTCCTGCTCCTTGCCCTCACGGACCAGGGTGATCCGGGTGACCTGCCCGGGCGGAGTCAGGGCGATGCGGTTGCGGAAGGCGCCGACATCCGTCACCGGCTGGCCCTCGTGGGCGATGATGATGTCACCCTGGCGCAGGCCGGCCTTGGCCGCCGGGGAGTCAGGTGACACCTGGGCGACCAGAATGCCCTGGCGCGGGGCCATGCCGAAGGACTGGGCCAGGTCGGGGGTCAATTGCTGGATGACGATACCCAGGAAACCGCGGGTGACGTCGCCGGTGGTGATGAGCTGTTCGGCCACCGATCGGATCAGGTTGCTGGGGATGGCGAAGCCCACGCCCATGTAGCCCCCACTGCGGCTGACGATGGCGGTGTTCATCCCCACCACCCCGGCGTCCAGATTGATCAGGGGGCCGCCCGAGTTACCGGGGTTGATGGCGGCGTCGGTCTGGATGAAGTCCTCGTAGTCATTGATGCCCAGGCTGGTGCGGCCCTTGGCGCTGACCACGCCCACGGTCACGGTGTGGCCGAGACCGAAGGGATTGCCGACGGCGATCACCCACTCGCCAATGTCCAGCCGCGCGGAGTCGGCCAGGGCCAGGGGCGGCAGCCCGGCGGCGGGTATCTCGATGACGGCGACATCCGACTGGGGATCACGCCCGGTGACCTTGGCCTCGAATTCGCGGCCATCCTGGAGGCGCACCAGGATCTTGTCGGCCCCTTCCACGACATGGCTGTTGGTCAGGATGAAGCTCTTGTCCGCCGGAGCGCCACCCTGGGGGGCGAAGACGAAACCCGACCCCTGACCGACCTGGCGCTGCTCCTTGCGTGGGGTCTCGCCCCGGGGCTGGCCGTGGAAGCGATCACCGAAGAAGCGCTCCAGGAAATCGCCGCCGAAGGGAAAGCCGTGATTGAAGGGCATCTGCATCCCGGACGTGGCCTTGCCCTGGCTGGCGGCCTCGGTCTGGATGTTGACCACCGAGGGCGAGACCTGTCCGGCCACGGCGGCGAAAGCCTTGCCCGTCTGGCGCAGGCTTTCGATACCGCCATCGGTGGCGAGCAGGGGGGGTGGCAACAGGGCCGTCAGGAGGACCAGTCCGGCGGCCCAGGGCGCGATACGTCGGCTCTGGCCACGGGGTGAGCAGGGGGTGGAATCAGCAGCCAATGCCCGCGCCGTCTCGACGCGGGGCCCATGAAAGGTCGACATCATCTTATCTCCAAGCAGAAGCCAGCCGTGTCTGATCGGCCGGCGTATTCTGTCGCAACGATCTGTCTTGAATCATTTTGTCGGGTGCCGGTAACCGACGGGGAAGGGTGACCGGAACAGGACCCTAGCAGCGAAGCGTGTCGCTTCCGGCTCCCCATAGACTGCATCGCCTGGCTACAGTTCCCTGCTGGTATGACAAGGAAAGACTGGTCTCGCGGGCGGAGTGCCGAGACCTGTGCCCCGGACACCGGCCCGCGGTAGCGATGGCTCAGCCAGCGGAGCCGAAGGCGACCTGACAGACGGCGTTCACCAGTTGGGCGTTGGCGGCGGTCTGGGGTACCTGACCATTGAGCAGACCCTGCTTGCAGTTGACCGCGCCCTGCAGCGTCGCGCCACCGGAGAGGGTGTAGGAGAAGCTGGCGCCTTGGGAGCCGACCGCCTCGACGGAGGCGTAATTGAGCTGGTACTGGGTCTCCGGCACGACGATCACCGTCGATTGCTGAGCGGAGGCATTGTTCACCAGTTCGGCGATGGCGACCCCCGTCGCCAGGCCCGCGATTCCCCAGGCGGCGGCATTCGCGTTCCACCAGCCCCAGTTGTTGGGTTGCCAGTGATACCAGCCGGCGTTCCAGGGCCGGTGGTTCCAATAGCCGCCATTGGCCCAGTTCGGGTGCCAGCCATTGAAGGGGCGATTGTAGAAGTTGTTCTGAATGTTGACGTTGTGCTGATTGTCGATGTTGATCGGGCGGTCACCGGGACGGTCCAGGGTGCTGTCGCCAGGACGATCCAGCGGGCGGTCACCACCCCAGGCCGGGCGCGCGTCGTCACCGAACATGGGGTGGCTGCCGCGGTAACCGGCCATCTCGTCGCCACCAAAATGGAAACCGCCATGTTCGATGCCACCGCCGCCAAAGCCATGGAAGCCGCCGCCGCCAAAGCCGCGCGCTTCGGCGGTGGCGGTGAGCAGGAGGCCGGTGGCCAGGGAAGCCGTCACCAGGGTCGCCAGGCGGGTCCGGGCAGGCGTGAGGGAAGGGGATCTGCGCATCTTGAGTTGACTCGTAACAGGGTGAAGGAGGTAAGGGAGTGTCGGACCTTGCCAGCGCGAAGCCCCGGCACTGACGGCCAAGCATTCTAGCCCAGGGCATGATAAGCCATCCCCCGGGGAGCGAGTGGATGTGGGGAGACACCTGGGTCTGCGAGCCCACCTTTTCTAGGGGCTGATGGTGAAGGGATCGCGTCTGATCCTCAGGAAGAGGTCGTTGCGGTCTCGGGTTGTCCGCGGCGGCGGCTCAGGGTCCCCATCAGCCGATAAACCAGCAGGGCGGCGGTAAAGTCCGGGGCGTGCAGGCCCGGGATGGGGGCGAATTCCATCAGGTCCAGGCCGATGATCTGGCGTTGGGCGGCGAGGGAATCGAACAGCCTGAGGGTCTGATACCAGTCCGTCCCCCCCGGGACCGGCGTGCCGGTGGCGGGCATGAGGATCGGGTCCAGACCATCCACGTCCAGGGTGAAAAAGACCTTCGGGGGAAAATCCGCTGGCAGGGTCAGGCTGGTCAGTCGGGCCGGCACCAGGTCCTCAGCGTCGATATGGCCCACCCCATAGCGCTGCCGAGCCGCCACCTCCTCCTCGCCGAGGGCGCGGACGGCGAGTTGGAACAGGGGGATGCCCGCCTCCACCACCCGGCGCATGGCGCAGGCATGGCTGAAGGGGTCGTCCTCGTAACGGTCGCGCAGATCGGCATGGGCGTCCAGTTGCACCACCCCGAAATCCCGATAGCCCGCCTGAAGATAGCCACGGATCACGCCGTAGGTGACGGTGTGTTCGCCGCCCAGGACCACCGGAATCTTGCCCAGGGCCAGGATGGCGGCCACCGCCCGGGCGATCCGGGCGATGACGGCCTCGGGCTTACCCCGGACGTCCAGGGGCGGATGAGTGTAGATCCCCGCCGCGGCGGGGATGCCATGACCGTCCCAGAGTTCAACCTGCCCGGAGGCCTCCAGGATGGCCGCCGGACCCTTGGCGGTGCCACCGCCATAAGAGACGCTGCGTTCCCAGGGGACGGGCAGGATATGGAACAGGGCCTGTTCCGGCGGGGTAGGGGGGATCTCGGTCGCGAGGAAGGAGAAGGAACGCTGGCCCCGGGTACTCCTGCCCGCCAGCCGTCGTCGGCCCTGGTTCCCTGGAGGGACGGGGCGAGTGGCGTCCTTGGGAGCGGTCATGATGAGGCTTGTCGTTGCGGGGCTACGGCCGCCGTGAATCCCAAGCCGTTACTGGCCAACCAACGACGTCAGGCCGCGACGCGCCGCAGATAATTCGCCTTGAAGGTATTGCGATCGTCCTTGTTGCTCGGATCGAGGCCCTGGCCTTGCATCTTGGTCTTCATCCAGTTCGGGATCGCGCCGCGAAAATAGATATTGGCGTCATCCTCGGGATCGACATAGTAGGCGCCGGCGGGCGTACTCACCGATGGGGTGGCGACCCGGGTCCTGGCGCGTTGGGAACGGCGTCTGCCGCTCGTGAGCAGAGGCAGAATGTCCTCCACACTAAAGCCTTGTTCGGCAATCATGCCCCTGATGGTATCCGCCAGATCAAATTTTCCTTTTTTCTTGATTTGACTCAAGGTGTTGAGCGCCAGCACGCGCTGTTGCTCCAGGTCGGCGAGATGCTGATGGATCTCGTCATGGCTCATCGTCTCATAATTCACAAGGGATTCCTCTGCGGTTGGGTTGATAACGGGCGTCATGATAACAATTTGCCCCCGCGGGTGCCTGCAACCCATTCAGGGTCAACGCCTGTCCATTATCCGTTTCCCCGAATGACGCCCTCCGACCCTCCCCTTTAAATTCGGAAAACCGGATTGCGTCGTCTATTCGTCAGTCCAGACCTTGCGCCACGTCCTGAATCGTCCAGGGCAGACCATGGCGATTGAGATCCGCCATGAAGGGATCCGGGTCAAACTGCTCCAGGTTGAAGACCCCGGGACCCCGCCAGGTGCCGGTGAGGATCTGCTTGGCGCCGATCATCGCCGGCACCCCGGTGGTGTAGGAGATGGCCTGGGACTGGACCTCCCGGTAGCAGGCCTCGTGGTCGCAGATGTTGTAGAGGTAAACGACGCGCTCCGCGCCGTCCTTGAGCCCCCGGGCCAGGCAACCGATGCAGGTCCGGCCCTTGGTCAGGGGGCCCAGGCTGGCCGGGTCGGGGAGCAGGGCCTTGAGGAACTTCAGGGGTATGATCTCCCGGCCCTCGTACATGACCGGATCGATGCGTGTCATGCCGACGTTCCGCAACACCTCCAGGTGCTTGAGGTAGTTGTCGGAGAAGGTCATCCAGAACCGGGCGCGGCGGATCTCGGGGAAGTGCTTGACCAGGGATTCGAGCTCTTCGTGGTACATCAGGTAGATCTGGCGCGTCCCGATGCCCTCCGGGAAGTCGAAGCGGCGCCGGTGGCTCAGGGGCGGGGTGCTGAGCCAGGCACCCTCCCGCCAGTAGCGGCCTTCGGCGGTCACCTCGCGGATGTTGATCTCCGGATTGAAATTGGTGGCGAAGGGCTGGCCGTGGTCGCCGGCATTGCAGTCGATGATATCCAGTTCGTGGATCTCATCCAGCAGGTGCTTGCGGATGTAGGCGGTATAGACATTGGTCACGCCGGGGTCGAAGCCACTGCCCAGGAGGGCGATGAGGCCGCGGTCGCGGAAGCGGTCCTGATAGGCCCATTGCCAGCTGTATTCGAACTTGGCCTCCTCGGGGGGTTCGTAGTTGGCGGTGTCCAGGTAGTGGACCCCGGCGGCCAGGCAGGCATCCATGATCGGCAGGTCCTGGTAGGGTAGGGCGACGTTGATCACCAGGTCCGGGCGCTCCCGCTCCAGCAGGGCGGTCATGGCGGCGCGGTCGTCGGCGTCGACCTGGGCCACGGCAATGGGCCGGTCGAGCTGGGCGGCGATGCGCTCGCATTTGGCCAGGGTGCGGCTCGCCAGGACGATGTCGCTGAACACCTCCGGCACTTGGGCGCATTTATGGGTCACGACTTGTCCGACACCGCCGGCGCCGACGATCAGTACCTTCGCCATGGTTGGCTCCTCTGTATGAAAAAAAGGCGTGAGCGGTCAACGGTTGTGAAGCAACCGCTCGGTAAGGAGGTCGGGATGACCCGATCCCTTCCGGTCAAGTAACCGCTCGGTAAGGAAGCCGGGATGGCCCAATCCCCTCTGGTCCTGCCGCCACGCTCGTTGCCGGTTGTGGCGCGGGGAGGGTGGACCCCGGGGCGATCGCGGCCGATTTCACCCGCCATCAGGGTTCGAAATAGGTGTAACTGTCCAGGCTGGCGGCAAAGGTGTCCAGTACCCTCTGACCAACGTCCGGGGCGAGGCGGTCCGCCTGGATCTCGGCCGCCACCCGGCGCCGTAGGTCCTCTTCCAGCTCCCGGGGATCATAGCCCACGTAACCCAGGACGGTGGCGACGCTGTCGCCGGGGATCTCCTTGATGAGCTCGAAACCGCCCTCGCGTGTGAGGCGGACACTGACGATGTGGGTGTCGCCCAGGAGATTGTGCAGGTCCCCCAGGGTCTCCTGGTAGGCCCCGACCAGGAAGATGCCCAGAAGGTAGTCCTCCCCGGGCCGCGGCGCATGGACCGGCAGGGTCTGGCGGATGTCCCGGGCATCCGGGTAGCGGTCGAGCTTGCCATCGCTGTCGCAGGTCAAGTCGGCGATCACCGCCTGGCGCAGCGGGGGCTCGCGGTGGCGGGTGAGGGGGACCACGGGAAAGAGCTGACCGATGGCCCAGGCATCCGGCAGGGACTGGAAGATGCTGAAGTTGGCGTAGTAGATGTCGGCCAGCTCTTCCCGCAGCCCCGCCAGCTCCGGGGGGACGGGGACGCCGGCATCCAGGTGGCGGGCGATGTGGTGCATGATCCGTAGGAAGAGGCTCTCCGCCAGGGCCATGGACCGCAACCGCAACTGGCCGCGCCGGAAGAGGTCCCGGATCTCGTCCCGGTAGTGGCGGGCGTCGTTGTAGCCCTGCTGCAGGTTCCGGGTGGACAGGCCGGCATCCACCTGCCACAACTGGTGGAGCAGGGGATGCTCGTCCAGCTCCAGCCGGGGGGGGAGGGGTGCGGGCTCGAAGCGGGTCACGTCCAGGGTGTTGACCACCAGGATCGAGGCGTAGGCGACGGTAGCGCGCCCGGATTCGGTGACCAGGACCGGGTGGGGTATGCCGGCCGGGTCGAGGACGGTCATCACCGTCTCGACCAGGTCGGCGGCATATTCCTCCAGGCGGTAGTTCATGCTGTGGGGGCGGGTGGCGTGGTTGCCCTCATAGTCCACCGCCAGGCCGCCGCCCAGGTCCAGGAAGCCCAGGGGGGCGCCCTCGGCGGTCAGCTCGACGTAATAGCGGCAGGCCTCCAGGACGCCGTTGCGGATGTCGCGGATGTTGGGGATCTGGGAGCCCAGGTGGCAGTGCAGCAGTTCCAGACAGTCCAGCAGCCCCCGGGCGCGCAGGTCCTCCACCAGGGCCATGAGCTGGTGGGTGGTCAGGCCGAAGAGACTGCGATCGCCGCTGGTCTCGGTCCAGAGGCCACTGACCCGGGTGGCGAGCTTGAGCCGGACGCCGAGGCGGGGTCGCACATCCAGGTCCGCGGCGCAGGCGAGGATGAGGGGCAGTTCCGCCGGGGTCTCGATGACGAAGAAGCAGGGGAAGCCCAGCTTCTGGGCCAGCAGCCCCAGGGTGATGAAGGCCCGGTCCTTGTAGCCGTTGCAGATGAGGAGGGGGTCGCGGGCGTCACGGGTGCCACCGCGGCGGCTAAGGGCGGCGAGGGCGATGACCAATTCCGCCTTACTGCCGGCCTCCAGGCCGTGACCATGGCGGGCGCCGCAGGCCACCACCTCCTCGACCACCTGGCGCTGCTGGTTGACCTTGATCGGGAAGACGCCCTGGTAGTGGCCCCGGTAGCCCAGCCGGTCACAGGCGGCGGCGAAGCTGGCATGGAGCCGGGTGAGGCGGTGGTCGAGGATGTTCTCGACACGCACCAGGACCGGCGGGCTCAGGCCCCGCTTCCCCAAGGCGGCCAGGATGTCCACCAGGGGAACCTCGACCCGACGGGACGGAAAGTCCACGCCGACCGTGACCTCACCTGCCGGTGAGAGGCCGAAATAGCCCTCCCCCCACTGGGATAGGCGATAGAGCTCATCGGCATTGGTAAGGGTCCATTCCTGAGTCATGGGTCGGGCTCCGCTCCTGAAATACCACCCGGGCAGGATGCCCGAATCGCGGCGAAAATTCAATTCAATGAAACAACTAGCATGCGCTTGGCGATGGGCGGCGCGAGTGATGGTTCGTTTCGGGGGCCGATTCCCTCCTCGCTCAGGGCCAGGAGCCAGGGTTTTTCAGGGTCAGGGCCGACGGCGATGGCGGCATCCGCCCGCCGTGCCCTGCAACCGGTGACTCCCCGGGAGGGGGTCCCGGTGTTATAGTCATCGCACCTCATCTTCGGTTTCCCCAGATCGGGTAGCGTCTGGCGGGGGACGCCGTCCAGATGTCCCCGTGGGCCTGAGGATCCATGCCCAAGGTCGATACCCCCGCCGGCGCTCCCCATCCTCGTTTTCGGTACCGCCCCGGCGGTACCGAAAACACAGATGCCTCGTCCATACCCTAAAAAAACCATGATCGCCACGACCCTGACAGACGGGCTCACCGCCCTCGGCCCGGCCAGCCGCGCGGCCGGAGCCGCCGGCGCCGGCGTGGCGGTCAGGCTCCAGGGGCTGGGGCGGCGCTTTGGCGCGATGGCGGTGGTGGCCGATCTGGACCTTGAGATCCCCCCCGGGCAATTTCTCGCCCTGCTGGGTCCCTCCGGTTGCGGCAAGACCACCCTGTTGCGGCTGATCGCCGGCCTCGATACCCCCGATCGGGGCTCCATCCGGCTGGAGGGGGACCCCGAGGGTCGTTCCCGGGCCTATGTGTTTCAGGATGCCTGTCTCCTCCCCTGGCGGCGGGTGCTCGACAACGTCGCCCTGCCCCTGGAACTCGGAGGTGTCCCCAAGGCCGAGCGCCGCGAGCAGGCCCGCCGCCTCATCCAACTGGTGGGCCTGGAGGCGGCCAGCGAACGCTATCCCGACGAACTCTCCGGGGGCATGAAGATGCGGGTCTCTCTGGCCCGCGCCCTCATCACCCGGCCCCGCCTGCTGTTGCTTGACGAACCCTTCGCCGCCCTGGATGACTTCACCCGCCAGCACCTAGACGATCACCTCCAGGGGTTGTTCCTCGCCCACGGTATGACCGTGGTCTTCGTCACCCACTCCATGGCTGAGGCCGTCTATCTGGCCGACCGGGTGGTCATGCTCGCCCCCCAGGGCGGGGGCCTGGTCCTGGATCAGCGGGTCGACTTGCCGCGGCCCCGGGATCAGGACACCCGGGTGTCCCCCGGCTATGCCGCCCACATCCACGACCTCGCCACGGCCTTGGCGCGGTGGGCGCCGGGTGGGGTGGTAGCCTAATGCCCCTGACCCCTCCCAGACTGGCTACCTGGCTGCCTCCCGTCCTCAGCTTTGCCATCCTGACCCTGGTCATGGAACTGGGCCTGTGGGTGCTGGCTGTCCCCGACTATCTGCTGCCCCGTCCCTCCCAGGTCTTCATCGCCCTCTACGTCAACAGCGCCGAACTGGGCCGGAGCATCCTGCAGACCAGCATCGCCGCCAGTGCTGGCCTCCTCGCCAGCGCCCTCCTGGGGGTCCTGGTGGCCCTGGCCCTGTCCATCAACGACGGGATCCGGCGCGCCTTCTATCCCTACGCGGTCTTCTTCCAGACCGTCCCCATCGTCGCCATCGCCCCCCTGCTGGTGATCTGGTTCGGCTACGGGCTCAGGACCATCATCGCCGTCAGCTTCATCGTCTCGGTCTTTCCCATCATCGCCAACACCCTGAGCGGGCTGCTCTCCACCGATCCGGCCTTGCGGGACCTGTTCCGTCTCCACCGGGCGGGCACCTGGACGACGCTGCTCAAGCTGCGCATCCCCGCCGCCGTGCCCCACTTCCTCACCGGGCTGCGCATCGCCTCGGGTCTGGCGGTGATCGGCGCCATCGTCGGGGAGTTCGTCGCCGATGACTATTCCCAGGGCGGCGGCATCGGCACCCTGGTCCTGGTCTCCATCAAGGAACTAAAGACCGACAAGGTCTTCGCGGCGGTGTTGATGGCCTCCCTCCTCGGGCTGGTCTTCTTCGCCCTGGTCAATCTCATCAGCCGCTTCACCCGGCGGCACTGGCATATTGCCGAAACACGGGAGTAGCCCATGTCCCTCCTGCCCACTCGCCCGGGTCGCATCCTTCTGGCCTGGTTGGGCCTGTCGCTGGTCCTAGGGTTGGTCGCCTGCTCCGGCGAGCCGGCCGCCCCTCCGGAGGTGCAGCGCACGGCCTTGCAACTCAACTGGGTACCCGAGCCCGAGTTTGGCGGCTATTACGCCGCCCAGGAGACCGGGGCCTTTGCCGCCGAGGGCCTGGAGGTCGCCATCCGTCCCGGTGGGGCCCAGTCGCCAGTGGAGCAGATGGTGGCCGCGGGTCAGGTGGAGTTCGGCATTACCAGCGCCGACGGCCTGCTCATGGCCCGGGATCAGGGCGTTGACCTGGTGGCGATCTATGCCGCCTATCAATCGTTCCCCGAGGGCATCATGGTCCATGCCAGCCGCGGGCTGAAATCCCTAGCGGAGGTCTTCACCGGCGGGACCCTGGGGGTCATTCCCGGTACCCCCTTCCTCAAGCTGCTGGAACGGGAATACGGGCTGGGCAAGATGAAAGTCGTGCCCCACGACAACAACATCGCCCCCTTCCTCCAGAATCCCTTGATGGCGCAGCAGTGTTTCGTCAGTTCCGAGCCCATCGTCGCCCGTCACGCCGGCGTCGATCCCCAGGTCTTCATGCTCAGCGATATCGGTTTCAACCCCTACACCGGCCTGATCGTCACCCGGCGCCAGACCCTGGAGCGACACCCAGAACGGGTCCAGGCCCTCGTGCGCGCCGTGCGTCGGGGCTGGCAGGCCTATCTGGCGGACCCGGCCCCCGCCAATCGGGTCATGCAGGCCCTCAACCCCACCATGGCCGCCACCACCTTCGCCGAGGCGGCGGTGATTCAGGCCCCGCTGATTCGCGGCGGGCTCGCGGATGACCAGTTGGGGACCATGACCCTGGAACGCTGGCGCACCCTGGCGGAGCAACTCCACAGCCTGGGACTGATCCGGGAAGTCGACCCGGAGAAGGCCTTCATCAATCCTTGAGGCTTATGTAGAGCCCCGGCAATCCTTGAGGCTTAAGAAGAAGAGGGAGCAGGCGTCGCCAAGACATTAAGGGCGTTCCGGGTCGGGTGGCCTCTGGCGGGGGACGCCGTGCATCCGTCCTTGGAGGCTTGACGACCGCATCCCTGCGGTCGACACCCCCGCCAGAGGCCACCCGCCCGTCCCTCTTTTGTAATTAGGCCAGGCAGAAATACAAAAGGTTGCGGATATTGCTCCGCGCTTCCCTGCCGCTGAAAAGGCAGCGCCGTGTACGGAACAACCTCAGGGTCGAATCCGCTCGATCAGGACCTTGACGCTGGCCTGGTCGGCGGGGGCGAGGGGGCCGGTCTCCCCCTCCAGGTCGCCGCTCTGGGGGGTGGCCTGGCCGCTGGGGGAGATCCGGGCGCCGACGATGACCTGGGGGAAATTGGACAGCTTCATCTCGGGGGTCATGGCCAGGCTGTCGTCCAGGGTGACGGTCAGGGGCAGGTCCGCTACCTTGAGGCGCTTGACCGCCAGGGGCATGGGCGGGCCCGAGGCCGCCTTGGCATACACGTAGAGGCTGTGGTTGACGTCCGCCTCGCGCCACAGGGGCTCCGCCAGGCTGACCTCCACCTGCAGGGCGCCGCGGACCACCGGGGGGGTCACCTCGGCGGGCCCCGTAGGAGCGCCGGCGTCAGTGGCCGGGGGGGCGGGGGATGTCGCCACCGTGGAGCCGGTCACCGGGCCGCCAGCGGCAGGGCTGTCCACGCCGCCAGGAGGCAAGCCCCCTTCCTCCCGGGCATCGGCGATGAACTGCCGCAATTGCGCCGCATCCTCGCCATTGGGGTCCAGACCCTGGATCAACCGCTCCCAGCGCGCCACGGCCTGGGTGTAATCCTTGGCCTGGTAGGCGGCGAGGCCATGGAGCCACAGGCCGGTAGCATGATCGGGGGCCACGGCGAGGGCGGTGGCGATCAGTTCCGTCGGGCGGCCCGGCAACTGGCCATCAGCGGCCGCGGCCAGGGCCTGGGCCAGGCTGATCATGACCTCCGGGTCCTGGGGGGCCAGGGCCAGGGCCCGTTCCAGGGCGGCGGCGCCCTTGGCCGGCTGCTCCATGGCGACGTAGGTCCGTCCCAGCATGATCCAGCCCTCGAGCTGGTCGGGATTCTCTTCCATCTTGGCGGCCAGGCGCTCCACCAGGACCTCCAGGGAGGCGGCGTCGGTACCGGCGCCGGAGGCCATGCCGTGTCCGGCGGGTGGTGCGCTGGCGCGGTTGGCGGCGGCCAGCTCCAGGCGGGGGATGATGGCGCTGTTGCCGATGGCGAAGTAGAGCCAGGTGGCGAAGGCGGGCAGGGCCAGGACCAGGATCAGGGCGGTCAGGGGGGCCTTTTTCCCCGGACCAGCGGGATCGGCCCCCTGGCCATCGACGTCATGGAGCAGTTCGCGCTCAAGGTCGCGGCGGGCGGCCTGGTACTGGCCGCGATCCAAGTTGCCCGCCTCCAGGTCGGCGTCCAGTTCCTGAAGCTGCTGGCGGAAGAGTGCCAGGTTGAGCTGGTCCTGATCCGGCGCCCGCTCCGCCTCGTGGCGGGTGAGGAGGGGCGGAATGACGAACAGCAGGGCCAGGGCGGCCAGCCCGGCGACGAGTATCCAGAAGATGGTCATGCCTTGTCCTTCGTGGGGGTCGAATCATCCGCCAGCAGGGCCCGCAGCCGTTGCTGTTCTTCCGCTGAGAGTTCCTGTTCCCGAGCCTCCCGCTTGTTGCGCAGGGTCAGGAAGAGGAAGAGGCCGCCAACGCCCGCCAGGAGCAGGGGGCCGAACCAGAGGGGATAGGTGGAGGGTTTGAGGGGCGGGTCGTAGAGGACGAAGTCACCATAGCGTTCCACCAGGAAGTCGATGACCTCCTGTCGGGATTTGCCGGACTGGAGGAGGCGGTAGACCTCCTCGCGCAGATCCTGGGCTAGGTCGGCCTGGGAACCTGCCAGGGACTCGTTCTGGCAGACCAGGCAGCGCAGTTCCTCGGTGAGGCGCTTGAATTCCTCGGCCCTGGCGGGATCGCTGAACTGGAATTCCTCCAGGGTGAAGGCCCCGGCGAGCGGGGCGACGAGGGGCAGGCTCAGCAGGCCGGCCAGCACGACGACGGACAAGGTCCTTGGCGACCCGGGGCGGCCGGTGGCGGCCAGGCGGAAGCGGCTCATGACCGGGACTCCTTGCACTTCTTGGTCGTCAGGTCGATGGTGGGGGCCAGTTCCGTCTCCCAGGTGCCGGGTTCGACGGGGCCGATCTTCTTATAGCAGATGCGGCCCTCGCTATCGACCAGGAAGGTCTCCGGGGCGCCGTAGACCCCCCAGTGAATGCCGGCGCGGTTGTCCGGATCGAAGGCGCTGACCCGATAGGGATCACCAGAGGCGCGCAACATCTGTTTGGCATCCGCCTCGGTGTCCTTCCAGTTCAGGCCCAGGATCTGCACCTCCTTGAGTTCCCGCGCCAGGCGCATGAGCTGGGCATGCTCGGCGCGGCAGGAATAGCACCAGGAGGCCCAGACATTGACCAGGGAGACCTGGCCCAGCAGGTCGGCATTGGAGACGGTGCGTCCGGGATCGCCCAGGGCCGGCAGGGAGAAGGTCGGTGCCGGCTTGCCGACCAGGGGTGAGGGGACCTTGCGCGGGTCCGTGCCCAGGCCGAAGAACAGCAGCGCCACCAGGCCCGCGAACAGGGCGAGGGGGATGAGAAACTTCAAGGTCTTGCCCATGGGTTAGCTCCGAGCGACGGCCGCGTTGTCCGCCACGCCGGTCCGCGCGCGGCCCAGGCCCCGGGCGAGACGGTAGCGGCGATCGGTGATGGCCAGCAGGCCTCCGAGGGCCATGAGCAGGGCCCCGAGCCAGATCCAGCGGACATAGGGTTTGTAGTAGAGGCGCAGGGCCCAGTCGCCGTCCTCCAGCGGCTCGCCCAGGGACACATAGAGGTCACGGGTGAGGCCCCAGTCGATGGAGGCCTCGGTCATGGGCTTCTGGGAGGCGAAATAGCTGCGCTTCTCCGGCCAGAGTTCGGCGATGGGCCGCTGGCCATCGAAGATCTGGAAATGACCCCGGGCCGCCATGTAGTTGGGTCCCCGCTGGGTGGTGACGCCGTGGAAGAGGAAGCGATAGCCCGCCACCTCCTGGACACCCCCGGGGGACATGCGCACGTCCTTCTCCTGCCCATAGTTGGAGACCAGGGTGATGCCGACCACGAACATGGCCACGCCCAGATGGGCGAGGATCATGCCGTAGAAACTGCGCCCGTTGCTGGCCAGGTCCGTCAGGATGGCCCCGGGCCGGGACTTGTGGCGGAGGCGCTCGCGGATGGCCTGGAGATGGGAGGTCAGGAGCCAGACCGCCAGCCCGATCCCCAGGGGGACCAGGTACCAGTCCAGGGTGATGAGGGGCATGAGGATGACCGTCAGCAGGGAGGCGGCCCCGGTGACGATGAAGGGCAGGCGGAGTTCCCGGGCCAGGCGCATCGGCTCGTCCTGCTTCCAGCGCGTCAGGGGGCCGATCCCCATCAGGAAGGCGAGGAAGGGGGTGACGGCGACGAACATGGTGTTGAACCAGGGGAAACCGACGGAGATCTTGCCCCAGGCCATGGCCTCGTAGATCAGGGGCGCCAGGGTGCCGAGCAGGACCAGGGCGGTGAGCAGGGTCAGCAGCAGGTTGTTGGCCAGCAGGAAACTTTCCCGGGACAAGAGCTCGAAGCGCCCGCCCCCGGAGACCGCTGGCGCCCGCCAGGCGTAGAGGGCCAGGGAGCCGCCGATGACGATGCACAGGAAGATGAGGATGAAGGTGCCCCGGGCCGGGTCGGTGGCGAAGGCGTGGACCGAGGTCAGGACGCCGGAGCGCACCAGGAAGGTGCCCAGCAGGCTGAGGGAGAAGGCGGTGATCGCCAGCAGCACCGTCCAGCTCTTGAAGGCGCCCCGCTTTTCGGTCACCGCCAGGGAGTGCATCAGGGCGGTGCCCGCCAGCCAGGGCATCAGGGAGGCGTTCTCCACCGGGTCCCAGAACCACCAGCCGCCCCAGCCCAGCTCGTAGTAGGCCCACCAGCTCCCCAGGGCGATGCCCAGGGTGAGAAAGATCCATGCGGTGGTGGTCCAGGGCCGCGACCAGCGCGCCCAGGCGGCGTCGAGCTTGCCCCCCAGCAGGGCGGCGATGGCGAAGGCGAAGGCCACCGAAAAGCCCACATAGCCCATGTAGAGCAGGGGTGGGTGGATGGCTAGGCCCGGGTCCTGGAGCAGGGGATTGAGATCACGCCCTTCCAGCGGGGGCGGGAAGATGCGCTCGAAGGGGTTGGAGGTCAGGAGCATGAACAGCAGGAAGCCGATGCCGACCATGCCCATCACCGCCAGGACCCGGGCGACGATCGGCAGGGGCAGGTTGCGGCTCAGGCTCGCCACCGCGGCGCCCCAGCCAGCCAGGAAGGCGGCCCAGAGCAGCAGGGACCCCTCGTGGGCGCCCCAGACCGCCGAGACCTTGTAGATCGTCGGCATCAGGGTGTTGGAATTGCTGGCGACATAGACGACGGAGAAGTCGTCGGTGAGGAAGGCCAGCAGCAGGAGGGCGAAGGCGATGGCGGAAAAGATGAACTGGCCCCAGGCCAGGGGCCGGGCGGTGTGCATCCAGGCGCGGTTACCCGTGTAGGAGCCCGCCAGGGGCAGGACGGCCTGGATCAGGGCCAGGCCCAGGGCCAGGATGAGGGCGTAGTGACCGAGTTCCGGAATCATGCCCGGCCTCCTGGAGCGACCGGGCCGGGTTGGGCCGGCGCGGGGGTGGGATCAGTAGTGGCGGGCGGGGCCGTCGGCTGGCGCTCCGGGTTGGCGGGGGAGGCGGGGCCGGCCGGAGGTGCCGCGCCATCCGCGCCCGCCGCCGCGGCCTGGGCCATCGCCGTCACGCCCTGGGCATGGGCGGTCTGGAGGCTGTCGGCGACCTCCGGCGGCATGTAGGACTCATCGTGCTTGGCCAGCACCTCCTCGGCGACGAAGACGCCCCCCGGCCCCATGCGGCCCTTGGTGACCACGCCCTGGCCCTCGCCGAAGAGGTCGGGGAGGATGCCGGTGTAGCTGACCTTGACCGTTTGAGCATTGTCGGTGACATCGAAGACCACCGTCAGGCCGTCGGGCTGGCGGGCCAGGCTGTTCTTGACCACCAGGCCGCCCAGGCGATAGAGGGCCTGGGCCGGGGCCTCGTTGGCCATGACCTGGGTGGGGCTGAAGTAGTAGGAAATGTTGCTACGCAGGGCACCGACGGCGAGCCAGGCGGCGACGCCCACGCCCATGATGCCGACGGCGACGAATACCAAACGTTTTTCACGGGCCTTCATGCGGGGTCTCCTCGCTCTCTCCGGGTGCGCAAACGGATCATTCGACTGAGGCGGGCGAAAATGGTTCGCCGCTGGCGCCGCAACTGCCAGACCTCGCCCAGCAACAGGATCAGGGTCAGGCCATAGGCGCCCCAGACATAGGCGCCGTAGCCCCCCTGGGACAGAAACTCACTCATCGTTCACGCTCCAGCAGTTCGCGGGCCCAGGCGCTGTCCCCCTCCCGTTCCAGGATCAGGCTGCGCAGCCGGGTCAGGGTGGCGGCGAAGGAGTACATCCACAGGCCGAAGGTCATGGTCAGCATGGCAAAGAGGATATTGCCCTCCATCTGCGACAGGCCGGAGCGCTGGTGCAGGGCCGCGCACTGATTGGGGTCCGGACAGTTGATGGACCAGAAGATCAGGGGCAGCATCACCAGGCCGACGATGGCCAGCAAGGCGCTGGCCTTGTCCCCCCGGCGGGGGTCGTCGATGGCGGAGTGCAGGGCGAGGTAGCCGACATAGAGGAAGAACAGGATCAGCTCCGAGGTCAGGCGCGGGTCCCAGTCCCACCAGGTGCCCCAGCTCGGATGGCCCCAGAAGGAGCCGGTATAGAGGGCGACGAAGGTGAACAGGGCCCCCGTCGGCGCCGTGGCCTGGGCCATCATGAAGGACAGGCGGGTGTTGAACACCAGCCCGATGGCCGACCAGACCGCCAGCATCAGGTAGAGCCACATGGACATCCAGGCCGCCGGGACATGGATGAAGATGATGCGGTAGTACTCCTTCTGGGGATTGGTGCCCCCCAGGCGGTCCGGGGTCTCGAAGAAGCCCCAGTAGAGACCGATGACCAGGGCCAGGGCCGTCAGTACCCAGAAGAGGGGAATGAGTTTTCCCGCCAGGGGATAAAAGGTGGCCGGCGAGGAGAATCGGAATAGCTTCATGGCTCGATCAGGCGCAAGGACCAATCTCAGAGGGGGATACTAGGTTATCACGGCACAAGCCCGGGACCGAAGGGCAGGGTCTACCCGGCGGGCTACTCCGTGGCGATACGCAGCGCCGCCGCGGCGGCCAGGGGCGAGAGCACCAGGGCCAGCAACAGGAAGGCGCCCAGGAGGGAGAAATAGGGCAGGGTTTCGGCAAAATCGATGGCGCTCACCGTCACCGCCCGGGAACCATAGACCAGCACCGGGATATAGAGCGGCAGGATGAGCAGCGACAGGAGGATGCCACCGCCCCGCAACCCCAGGGTCAGGGCCGCGCCGATGGCGCCGATCAGGCTCAGCACCGGCGTCCCCAGCAGCAGGGCCAGGATCATGGCGACCAGGGCAGTATCCGGCAGGTGGTACTGCATGCCCATCAGGGGCGCCATGGCTACCAGGGGCAGGCCGGTCAGTAGCCAGTGGGCGGTCACCTTGGCCAGCACCACCAGGGACAGGGGCTGGGGGGTCATGAGCATCTGCTCCAGGGTGCCGTCCTCGTGATCGGCGGCGAAGAGTCGCTCCAGGGCCAGCATGGAGGCCAGCAGGGCCGCCACCCAGACCACGCCGGGACCCAGGATGCGCAGGATCTGCTTTTCCGTGCCCACCCCCAGGGGAAAGAGGCTGATGACGATGACGAAAAAGAACAGGGTGGTCAGGACCTCGGTGCGGCGGCGCATGGCCAGGCGCAGGTCGCGGCCCAGGATACAGCGAAAGACCTGCCACATCAGGGCTGCCCTCCCACGGCCAGCCCCGCGCCAGCGGGGTCCGCGTCCGACGGGACGCCCAGATGCAGGCGCCGGATCTGGCCCGAGGTCAGGGGGACCTCCTGGTGGGTGGTGAGGATCACCAGCCCGTCCTGGGCGACGTGCTCAGAGATGAGCAGTTGCAGCCGGTCCACCGCATCCACGTCCAGGGCGGTGAAGGGTTCGTCGAGGATCCACAGGGGGGCCCGGCTGAGGAGCAGGCGGGCGAGGGCGACACGCTTCTTCTGGCCCTGGGACAGGACCTTGGTGGGCAGGTCTTCGAAGCCAGCGAGCCCCATCTCCTCCAGGGCATCGAGGATGGCGGCCTCGGGGGCCTGGTCACCGTCGAGGATGGCGGCGACGCGCAGGTTCTCGATCGCGGTCAGGTCGCTCTTGATGCCATTGAGATGGCCAAAGTAGAGGGTATCGCGGTGAAAGTCCTCGCCCAGGCGGCGAACCTGCTCGCCATTCCAGAGGATGTCGCCGGCGTCGGGGGTCAGCAGGCCGCAGAGGGTGCGCAGCAGGGTGGTCTTGCCGCTGCCATTGTGGCCGCGCACATGGAGCAGGGTGCCGGCCTCCAGGCTGAACGACAGCCCGGAAAAGAGCAGACGGTCACCCCGCTGGCAGGCCAGATCGGCGACTTCAAGCATGGTTGGCGTCAGGCATCGATGGATCAGTCCCGCGGCAAGGGGAAATAACCGGGTATCAGGGCGCCAAACGGGCGATGGACCAACTCCCGTCCGCCTCCTGGCTGTAGGCAAAGCGGTCATGGAGGCGGCTGTCACGGCCCTGCCAGAACTCAATGCGGTGAGGGACGACGCGATAGCCGCCCCAGAAGTCGGGTAGGGGGATCTCGCCCTGGGCGAACTTGCGCTTCACCTGTTCGACCTTTTCGTCCAGCAGGGAGCGCGACTGGATGACCTGGCTCTGGGGCGAGGCCCAGGCGCCGATCTGGCTGCCGCGGGGGCGGGTAAGGAAGTAGGCCAGGGACTCCCGGGTGGCGATGCGCTCGGCGCGGCCGTTGATCTTCACCTGCCGGGCCAGGGCCACCCAGGGGAAGAGCAGGGCGACCTGGGGGTTGCCGCCGATCTGCCGCGACTTGCGGCTCTCGTAGTTGGTGAAGAAGACGAAGCCACGTTGGTCGTAGAGCTTGAGCAGCACGGTGCGCAGCCAGGGCTGGCCGGTCTCGTCCACGGTCGCCAGGCTCATGCCGTTGGGCTCGGGGATACCGGTGGCGATGGCGGCCTCGAACCAGGTCTGGAACTGGCGCAGGGGGTCGGCATCCAGTTCCTCATGGGATAGACCCTGGGCCATGGCGCGGTCGCGAAAAATTTCGGGGGTGGTGGTCATAGGCTCATCCTGGGGTTGAGGCGGGCATTATCCCTTTTTCGGCCCTTGGGTGGCTGGATTGTGCATCGCCGTGAGACCGACCACCCCTAGCGATGCCGAAAACAGAAATGCGATGTGTATACTCTCGGCAACCTCTCCTGAATCCTGCCACGCCCCGCCGCTCTCCACGACCTTGAACCCGCTCAAACGCCTGGCCTCCCAGACCGCCATCTATGGCGTCAGCAGCGTCCTGGGGCGCTTTCTCAATTATCTCCTGGTCCCGCTCTATACCTACAGCTTCCTGCCGGCGGACTATGGGGTGGTGGTGGAGTTCTATGCCTACATGGGCTTTCTGGCCGTGCTGCTGGCCTTCGGCCTGGAGACGGGCTACTTCCGCTTCCGGGAGGAGGGCGGGCGGTGCCCCGAGCTGGTCTTCGCCACGGTGCTACGTTTTCTGATCCTGGCCAACCTGGGCTTCTTCCTGCTGGCCTGGACCTACCGGGAACCCATCGCCACCCTGCTGCGCCATGCCGCTCACCCGGAGTATATCGTCTGGGTCGCCGCCATTCTCGCCCTCGACTCCGTGGGGGCCATCGCCTTCGCCCGGCTGCGGGCGGAGCAGAGGGCGGTGCGCTTCGCCCTGATCAAGCTGACGGAGATCGGGGTCAATATCGCCCTCAACCTCTTTTTCATCCTCATTTGCCGCCAAGCCTTCGAGCGGGACCCCACCTCCTGGCTCGGCGGCCTCTGGGACCCGGCGATTGGCGTCGGCTATGTGTTTCTGGCCAACCTGGCGGCCAGCGCCCTCAAGCTGCTGCTGTTGGCGCCGGAATTGCGAGGGGTGACGGCGGGCTTCGACCAGGGCCTGGCCCGGCGCCTGCTTGGCTATTCCCTGCCCATGGTGGCCATCGGTTTCGCGGGCATCGTCAACGACATGCTCGACCGGGCGGCCCTGAAGTTCCTGCTCCCCCACGACCCGGAGACCAACATGGCCCAGCTTGGCATCTACGGGGCCGTCTACAAGCTGTCCATCCTCATGAGCCTCTTCATTCAGGCCTTCCGTTACGCCGGCGAGCCCTTCTTCTTCGCCTACGCCCGCCAGGCGGGCTCCCGACGAATGTACGCCGAGGTAATGAATTGGTTCGTCATCTTCTGCGTCTTCATCTTCCTGCTGGTGAGTCTGTTCCTGGATCTCTTCCAGTACCTGATCGGGGCCGACTTCCGGGAGGGACTCTGGGTGGTGCCCATCCTACTGCTGGCCAACCTGCTACTGGGCATCTACATCAACCTCTCCATCTGGTACAAACTCACCGACCGGACCGGCCTGGGGGCCTGGGTGGCCCTCGCCGGGGCCCTGATCACGGCCAGCGCCCTGTACCTGTTGGTGCCCCGGTACAGCTTTGCCGGGGCGGCCTGGGCCCATCTGCTCTGCTATTCCTTCATGGTGACCCTCTCCTGGGCCCTGGGGCGGCGCTACTACCCGGTGCCTTACGACCTCAAGCGCATCCTCGGCTATATCGGCCTGGGCCTGGGCCTTTTCGCCGCCGCCCGCGCCCTGGAGGCCTGGCTGGGGGTCCCGTCCCTGGCGGCGGGGGTCCTGTGCCTGGCGGTGTACCTGGGTCTGGTGTGGAGGCTGGACGGCCGATCGCTGCGCCAGCGGCAGCGGGGTTAGCCCATCGCGGCTGATGGGGTCCGGACCAACCTCGCGCTAGGCCAGTGGCTTGAGCCCTCAGCCATGGCGCCAAAACGGGGCCCGGAATAGACTGAAGCTCAGGGCGCCGTGACGCGCAATCACTCCACGATCAGAACAGGCCCATGACCCCGCCCTTGAAAAAGCTGCCGATCGGCATCCAGACCTTCCGTGAGATCATCACGGAGGGCTACACCTATGTCGACAAGACCAGCCATGCCCTGGCCATGGCCGAGGCGGGTAAGTATTACTTCCTGTCACGCCCCCGGCGCTTCGGCAAGAGCCTGTTCCTGGACACCCTCAAGGAGTTGTTCGAGGGCAGCGAGGATATCTTCCGGGGCCTGGCCATTCACGAGCGCTGGGACTGGACCCGCCGCCACCCGGTGATCCGGCTCGATTTCGCCGGGGGAGTGGTCCAGAGCCGGGCGGAACTCGATCAGGCCATCCGTGAGCTGCTGGCCCTCAATGAGCGGCGTCTGGGCCTGACCTGCGAAGCCAAAAGCCTGGCCGGCTGTTTCGCCGAGCTCATCATCCGCGCCCACGAGGCCAGCGGGCAGCGCGTCGTCGTCTTGGTGGACGAATACGACAAGCCCATTCTCGACAGCATCGACCAGCCGGCGCGGGCCGCGGAACTGCGCGAAGGGCTGAAGAACCTTTACTCCGCCATGAAGGCCCAGGACGCCCACCTCCAGTTCGTCTTCATGACCGGGGTGACCAAGTTCAGCAAGGTCAGCCTGTTCTCAGGCATCAATCAGCTCAACGACCTGACCCTCCACTCCCGCTTCGCCACCGTTTGCGGTTATACCCAGACTGACCTGGAGACCACCTTTGGCGCCCATCTGGCCGGGGTTGACTGGGACCAGCTCAAGCGCTGGTACAACGGCTATGGATTTCTGGGCGAGCCGGTCTACAACCCCTTCGACATCCTCCTCTTCATAAATAACGACCGGCAATACCGCAATTACTGGTTCGAGACCGGCAGCCCCAGCTTTCTCATCAAACTGCTCCAGAAGGGACGCACCTTCCTGCCCGACCTGGAAAGGGTGGAGGCCAGCGAGGAGATTCTCGACTCCTTCGACATCGAACGTATCGATCCGGTGACGCTGCTGTTCCAGGCCGGTTACCTGACCATCGATCACATCCGTAATCCCTTTGGTCAGCTCCTGTTCGTGCTGCGGATTCCCAACCAGGAGGTGCGCCAGGCTCTGGCCAACCAACTGGCCGACGCCTACACCGGGCGTTTGCCGAGCGAACGGCTGGGCTGGCAGAAGGGACTCCATGGCCCCCTGTCCCAGGGCGACGTCCCCAGTCTCATCGCCGCCATCCGCCGCCTCTTCGCCGGCATCCCCTGGCAAAATTTCCGGAACAACGACCTTTCGAAGGCCGAGGGCTATTTCGCCAGCGTCCTCTACGCCTTCTTCGCCAGCCTCAACGCCGAGATCATTCCCGAGGACGTCAGTAACCACGGCCAGGTGGACCTGACCGTCAAGCTCGCCGACTACATTTACGTCATCGAGATCAAGGTGCGCCATCCGATCGGCGCCGGCCGGTCGGCGAGCGGGGTAGGGGAGGGTATCCTGCTTGAGGGCGAGGACGGGATCAGGACCCGAGACGAGGCTAGCTTCGGTCCCCCTGTCGGTGACTTGTCCTCCCTCGTCCCCGCGGCGGCACCGACGACAACCCCGGGCGAATCGCCCGCCGCCACCAACCCGGCCCTGGCGCAGATCCGCGCCCGTGACTACAGCGCCAAATACCGTGGCCTGCCCGGCCGGGGCCTGTTCGAGCTCGGCCTGGTGTTCGACCGGCAGGACCGCACCCTGGTCCAGGCCGATTGGCAAGCCCTCTTCCAAGCCCCGTCCCGTCCCCTGTCCTGAGTCATGGACAGAAGGGCCTCCTTCTGCAATCATCCCCACCTTTGCCGAGCGGGCTGACGAAGGGGCCGCGCGAGTCCTTGATATGTGGCACGATCTATGGGTAGCGCTGGCGCTGGTCTTTGTCATCGAGGGTATCTGGCCCTTTCTCAACCCGGCGGGGATCAAGCGCGTCTGGCGGAACATGGCCGAACAGGACGATGGCTCCCTGCGGGTGGCTGGCCTCATCAGCATGGTGGCGGGCGTCGGCCTGCTGTACCTGGTCAACTGAGCCCGGACGGATCGAGGCGCGTATGTTAGGGGAACGCTGGCTGTTGCCGGCCGGTATCGAGGAGGCCCTGCCGTCCCAGGCCCGCATCATCGAGGGGTTGCGCCGCGACCTGCTCGATCTTTACCAGTCCTGGGGCTACGAACTGGTCATGCCCCCCTTCATCGACTATCTGGAGTCGTTGCTCACCGGCACTGGCCACGATCTGGATCTCCAGACCTTCAAGCTCACGGATCAGGAGACGGGCCGGCTGTTGGGCGTCCGCGCCGACATGACGCCCCAGGTGGCGCGCATGGATGCCCATCAGTTGCGGCGCGAGGGGCCGACCCGGCTCTGTTATTTGGGCACCGTTCTCCATACCCGTTCCGATGGCTTCGCTGGCACCCGTAGCCCCCTCCAGGTCGGGGCCGAGATCTACGGCCACTCCGGCGCCGCCAGCGAACTCGAGATCCTGCGCCTGGTGCTCCTCACCCTGGAGCGGGCCGGGATCGGTAATGCCTACCTGGACCTGGGGCACGTCGGCATCTACCGTGGCCTGGCCCGCCAGGCCGGGCTGACGCCCGACCAGGAACTGACCCTGTTCGAGGCCTTGCAACGCAAGGCCATCCCGGAGGTGACGGAGTTGATCGCCGCCTGGGGGCTGAGGGCTCCCCTGGCCGACATGCTCCTGGCCCTGGCGGACCTGAACGGCGACGACGCCCTGGAGCGGGCCGCCCGGGTCTTGGCCCCGGCGGAGCCCGAGGTGCGCGAGGCCCTGTACCACCTGGCCCGGCTGCGGGATGGCCTCAACACCTGGCTCCCGGCGGTGCCGGTCCACTTCGACCTGGCCGAACTGCGGGGCTATCACTACAAAACGGGGGTGGTGTTCGCCGCCTTCGTCCCCGGCTGGGGACAGGAGGTCGCCCGCGGGGGTCGCTACGACGACATCGGCCGGGTCTTTGGCCGCGCCCGTCCCGCCGTGGGCTTCAGCAGCGACCTCAAGGGTCTGCTGCGCCAGGGCCAGGACCTGAGCGACCGGTACCGACCAACCCCGGGGGTCTTCGCCCCCTGGTCGCCGGACCCGACCCTGGGCGCCGAGATCGAGGCCCTGCGCGCCAGCGGCGCGCGGGTGGTCACCGAACTCCCGGGTCAGCCGGGGGGCGCCCGCGAGGCCGGCTGCGCCGAGCAATTGGTTTTCGAGGGGGGGCGCTGGCAGCGGCGGCCGGTCTGAGCCGGGGCCGCCGCGCACGGCGCGGCACTCAACAACAACGAGCGATTGACGAGCTATGGGTAAGAATGTAGTGGTGATCGGCACCCAGTGGGGTGACGAGGGCAAGGGCAAGGTGGTGGATCTGCTGACGGATCGGGCCACCGCCGTGGTGCGTTTCCAGGGCGGGCACAACGCCGGCCATACCCTGGTCGTCGATGGCGAGCAGACCATTCTGCATCTCATCCCCTCCGGCATCCTGCGCGAAGGCGTCAAGTGCCTGATCGGCAATGGTGTCGTCCTCTCCCCCGAGGCCCTGCTGAAGGAGATCGACCGCCTGGAGGCCAAGGGCGTGCCGGTGAGCGAGCGCCTGGCCATCAGCGCCGCCTGCGCCCTCATCCTGCCCTATCACGTCGCCCTGGACCATGCCCGGGAGAAGGCCCGCGGCAGCAAGGCCATCGGCACCACCGGCCGAGGCATCGGCCCGGCCTACGAGGACAAGGTCTCCCGCCGCGGCCTGCGCCTGGGCGATGCCCTGGACCCGGAGGGCCTGGCGGAAAAGCTCCGCGGCATCATGGACTACCACAACTTCGCCTTGGAGCATTACTTCAAGGCCGAGACCCTCGATTTCCAGCAGGTCCTGGACGAACTCCTGGGCCAGGTCGCGCGCATCCGTCCCCTGGTCACCGATGTCGCCGGCGAGCTGCACCGTCTGCGCCGCACCGGAGCCGATGTCCTCTTCGAGGGCGCCCAGGGGGCCCTGCTCGACATCGACCATGGCACCTATCCCTTCGTCACCTCCTCCACCACCACCGGCGGCGGGGCGGCGAGCGGCAGCGGCATGGGGCCGCGGCACCTGGATTATTTCCTGGGCATCGTCAAGGCCTATACCACCCGCGTCGGCAGCGGCCCCTTCCCCACCGAGCTTTTCGATGCCGACGGCGATCATCTCGGCGCCAAGGGGCACGAGTTCGGCGCCACCACGGGCCGCAAGCGGCGCTGTGGCTGGCTGGACCTGGTCACCCTCAACCGCTCCTTCGATATCAACAGCATCACCGGCATCTGCATCACCAAGCTGGACGTGCTCGATGGCCTGGAGACCCTGAAGATCTGTACCGCCTATGAGCTGGACGGGCAGGAACTCACGGCCCCCCCCCTCAGCACGGACGAACTGGCGCGCTGTACCCCACGCTATATCGAACTGCCTGGCTGGGCGGAATCCACCGTCGGGGTCACCGCCTTCGCCGAACTGCCGGAAAACGCCCGGCGTTACCTGGCCCGGATCGAGGAACTCTCCGGTCTGCCCATCGACATCATCTCCACCGGTCCGGATCGCGCCCAGACCATCGTCAAGCGTCATCCCTTCGATGCCTGACGCCCAGGCGGTCCGTCCGGGTGGTGTGGCGCGGGCCGGGTGAGAAGGACCGCGGCCCCCGGCCGGGCCGGCGGCCTCACCCCTGGACGGGGGATCGGCGGGTTCCCCTGGGGCCTGGTTCACCTTCGATCACCGTTCCTTAGGATTGCAGGTAACCGTTCAGACCCCCTCTCCCCAACCCTCCCCCGCCAGGGGGGAGGGAGCTGGAGAATCCGCGGCTTATGCCGTAGAAGTTGCCTCTGTTCAAGCTGCCTCTCGCGCGTGAGGGGCCTGAACGATGACGATTGGAGAAGCCTATGGTGCCCGTAACGGATCTGTTACTGGAAGGTGTCCGGCTGATGCTGATCGGCATGGGCATCGTCTACGCCTTCCTGCTCTTGCTGGTGGCTATCCTGCGCCTCCTGTCCCAGGCCACCCAGCGCTGGGCCCCCACGCCGCCGCCGGCACCCGTTGCCGTGAGCGGGGCGGGACCGGCCCCGGACCCATCACGGGCCGGGGTGAACACCGGGCTCCCCGGGGAACTGCTGGCGGTCATCGCCGCCGCCGTCAGCCGTTATCGCCAGGACCATCCACCCCAGTGACCCGGAAGGCGATGGCCCTCGCGGCCCCCCACCGTGGAACCGGCAAGCGGCTGGCTGGAACCTGGCGTGGTGCCGGCGCCGGCGTAGGCGCGAAGCCGGCCTGGAACCGGCCGCCGTCCCGCCTCCCCCTCTATTGCCGCCCTTCTGGAGAAAGCGCATGAATCCGTCCAGCAAGCCGGAAAAGTCATCAGCCGCCCCCACCGATGACAGGAGCGCCGCCGCGCCCCTGAAGCCCCTGGGGATCACCGATGTCGTCCTGCGCGACGCGCACCAGTCCCTCCTGGCCACGCGCCTGCGGATCGAGGACATGCTGCCCATCGCGGCGGAACTGGACGCCGTCGGTTACTGGTCCCTGGAGACCTGGGGCGGGGCCACCTTCGATGCCTGCATCCGCTATCTGGGGGAGGACCCCTGGGAACGGCTGCGCCTGCTCAAGGCCGCCATGCCCAACACCCCGCAGCAGATGCTGTTGCGTGCCCAGAACCTGCTCGGCTATCGCCACTATGCCGACGATGTGGTGCAACGTTTCGTCGAGCGGGCGGTGGACAACGGCATGGACGTCTTCCGCATCTTCGACGCCATGAACGACCTGCGGAACTTCCAGGCAGCCATCCGGGCGACCCTGGCCTGTGGCAAGCATGCCCAGGGGACCCTGTCCTATACCGTCAGCCCGGTGCATGACCTCCAGTATTGGCTGGACATGGCCCGGCGCCTGGAGGACCTGGGCAGCCACTCTCTCTGCATCAAGGACATGGCCGGGCTCATGAAGCCCTACGTGGCCGAGGAACTGGTCAGTCGCCTCAAGGAGTCCTGCGCCCTGCCCATCGCCATGCAGTGCCACGCCACCACTGGCATGAGCACCGCCGCCATCCTCAAGGCGGCGGAGGCGGGGATCGACATGGTCGACACCGCCATCTCTTCCATGAGCATGACCTATGGCCATTCGCCCACCGAGTCCATCGTCGCCATCCTCCAGGGCACGGCCCGGGATACCGGGCTGGACCTGAAGCGCCTGGAGGGCATCGCCGCCTACTTCCGGGAGGTGCGCAAGAAGTACGCCAAGTTTGAGGGCTCCCTCAAGGGCATCGACTCGCGCATCCTGGTCGCCCAGGTCCCTGGCGGCATGCTGACCAACATGGAAAGCCAACTCAAGGAGCAGGGGGCCAGCACCCGTTTCGACGAGGTCTTGGCGGAGATCCCCCGGGTGCGCGAGGACCTGGGCTACATCGCCCTGGTCACCCCCACCTCCCAGATCGTCGGCACCCAGGCGGTGCTCAACGTCCTGACGGGGGAGCGGTACCAGACCATCACCAAGGAGACCGCCGGCGTCCTGCGCGGCGAATACGGCACCACCCCGGCCCCAGTCAACGCCGAGCTCCAGGCCCGGGTCCTCGCCGCCGGCGAGGAGCCGATCACCTGTCGTCCAGCGGACAAGTTGAGCCCGGAGATGGACCGCCTCACCACCGAACTGGAGGGCCTGGCCCGGGACAAGGGCATCGAGTTGGCCCCGGCGGTGGTGGACGATGTCCTGATCTATGCCCTCTTCCCGCAGGTGGGGCTCAAGTTCCTGGAAAATCGCGGCAACCCGGCCGCCTTCGAGTCGCCCCCCTGGCAGGGGAGCGGGACTGTCGCCCCGCCCGCGGGGGCGCCAGGGCCGGGTGCCGGGGCGCCTTCGCCGGTGGCGGCTGGCGGCAGTGGCCAAGGGGCCAGCGCCAGCGGCGCTGGCGGCGCCCCGGTCCCGGGCGCGCCCGAGGCCTACCGCATCGAGGTCAATGGCCACGTCTATGACGTCCTGGTCAGCCCCCAGGGGGCGCTCCAGGTCAGTGCCGGCGGGAGCGGGGCCTCGGCGCCGACGCCAGCGCCTCTCCTGGGCCATCCCGCCCACTTGGCTGATGGCGGTACCGCAACCCCCGTGCCTTCCCCCCTGGCGGGCCATATCGTCAGGCTCAAGGTCAAGGCCGGCCAGGCCGTCCAGTCCGGTGAGGTGCTCCTCATCCTGGAGGCCATGAAGATGGAGACCGAAATCCGCGCCCCTGCGGCGGGGACCGTCCAGACGGTCTGCGTCAAGGAGGGCGACGGTGTCCAGGTCGGCGATGCCCTGATCCTGCTGGCCTAAGGCATGGACGAACTGCTCAAACTCTGGCAATCCATGGGGATTGCCAACCTGGAGTGGGGTCAGGCCCTGATGATGGGGGTCGGTGGCCTGCTCATCTGGCTGGCCATCGCCCGCAAGTTCGAACCCCTGCTGCTGGTACCCATCGGCTTTGGCGCCCTGCTCAGCAACATCCCTCTGGCGGGGATCGGTGGTCCGGACGGCCTCATTGGACTGATCTACAGCGCCGGCATCGAGACCGGGGTCTTCCCCCTGCTGATCTTCATGGGGGTGGGCGCCCTGACCGACTTTAGCGCCCTCATCGCCCGGCCCTCGACCCTGCTGCTGGGGGCGGCGGCTCAGTTCGGCATCTTTGCCACCCTCATTGGCGCCCTGGCCCTCAATGCCATCCCGGGCTTCGACTTCACCCTGCGCGAGGCGGCCTCCATCGCCATCATCGGCGGGGCGGACGGGCCCACCGCCATCTTCCTCGCCTCGCGCCTGGCCCCGGACCTGCTCGGCGCCATCGCCGTGGCGGCTTACTCCTACATGGCCCTGGTCCCCATCATCCAGCCGCCCATCATGCGCGCCCTCACCACCCGGGAGGAGCGGGCCGTCGTCATGGCCCAGTTACGCCCAGTGTCACGCCTGGAAAAGCTGCTCTTTCCCCTGGCGGTCCTGGCCCTCTGCGCCCTGCTGCTGCCCGCCGCGGCGCCCCTCATCGGCATGCTCACCCTCGGCAATCTGCTGCGGGAGGCCGGGGTGGTGGAGCGCCTCAGCCGTGCCGCCCAGAACGAGGTCATCAACGTCGTCACCCTGCTCCTGGGACTGGCGGTGGGTTCCAAGCTCTCCGCCGACAAGTTCCTCACCCTGGAGACCCTTGGCATCCTGGTCCTGGGCGCCCTGGCCTTCGCCATCGGCACGGCGGCGGGGGTGCTGATGGGCAAGCTCATGCACCGCCTCACCGGCGGTCAGGTCAACCCCCTCATCGGCGCCGCCGGCGTCTCCGCCGTGCCCATGGCGGCGCGGGTGGTCAACAAGGTGGGCCAGGAGGTCGATCACCATAACTTCCTGCTCATGCACGCCATGGGCCCCAACGTCGCCGGGGTCATTGGCTCCGCCGTCGCCGCCGGGGTCCTGCTGGCCCTGGTGCCCTAGCCGGGTATAGCATGCCGATTTGACGCTGGGGCGGGGGGCTGCATAAACTACGCGGCTTATGTTTGCCCCACTGCCCGAGCTGATCGACCCCTGGCGCGCCGTCGAGGCGGGGGCCGAGTTTCGCGGCAGCCTCCCCTTGTCGCGGATGCCCAGGCTGAGGGAGTCGCTTCGGGCCTCAGCCGGTGAGGCGCGGTTCCATCTGGCCTTCTCTCGTGATCCGGAGGGGCGCGGCCTTCTCCATGGCGAGATCGAGGCCAGCCTGGTCCTGACCTGCCAACGTTGCCTGGAGGCGTTGGAATTCCCGGTCCTGGCCACTCTGGATCTGGCCCTGGTGTCCGGCCTCGACGAGGCGGGGTTGCTGCCGGAGGACCTGGATCCCCTGCTGGTTCCCGCGGAGCATCTGCGCCTGGCCGACCTGATCGAGGACGAGTTGCTCCTGGCCCTGCCGCAGATCCCCCGTCACGAACCGGGTGATTGTCCCGCGGGCGGTCGGGGCTGGACATCCGAGGTCGCCGGGCAACCGGTGGCGGAGGGTCCCCACCCCTTTGCCATGCTGGGCAATCTCAAGTCGACCCGGTGAAACCGGAAATTGATGGGCGATGACTAACACTGTTTTAACGCGGGTACCGGCCCCTCCCGGGGTCCCGGTCATCCCCGATGCACGGAGATAACCATGGCTGTTCCTCAAAATCGCAAGACCTCCTCCAAGCGCGACATGCGTCGCTCCCACGATGCCCTGACTGGTCCGACCCTCTCGGTCGAGCGGCAGAGCGGGGAGGTCCATCGCCGTCATCACGTCTCGGCGGATGGCTTCTATCGTGGGCGCAAGGTGATCGACACCAAGGACTGATTATCCCCACCCTGCGCTGACGTGGTATCCGGGTCGTGCCGGGAGGTCTCATGTCCGAACGCCTGACCATCGCCCTGGATGCCATGGGGGGGGATCATGGCCCCGAGGTGGTGGTCCCGGCCGCCGTCAATTTCCTGCGCGCCACCCGGGACACGACCCTCATCCTGGTCGGACTGGAGGAGGCCATTCGCGCCCACCTCCCCGCGGGTGAGTTGGGGGAACGGCTGACCATCCATCCCGCCTCCCAGGTCGTGGCCATGGATGAACTGCCCTCCAAGGCCCTGCGGTTGAAGAAGGATTCTTCCATGCGCGTGGCCATCGACCTGGTCAAGGCCGGCAAGGCCCATGCCTGCGTTAGCGCCGGGAATACCGGGGCCCTGATGGCCACGGCCCGCTTCGTCCTCAAGACCTTGCCCAACATCGACCGCCCAGCCATCATGACCGCGGTGCCCTCCATCACCGGCAGCACCCACATCCTCGACCTGGGGGCCAATGTCGATTGCACCGCGGAACACCTCTTCCAGTTTGCCGTCATGGGCAGCGAGACGGTGACCGCGGTGGCGGGAATCGCCGCGCCCAAGGTCGGACTGCTCAATATCGGCGCCGAGGAGATCAAGGGCAACGAGCAGGTCAAGGGCGCCCATGAACTCCTGGCCCGCAGCTCACTGAATTACATTGGTTACGTCGAAGGGGACAGCATCTACCTCGGCGGCACCGACGTGGTGGTCAGCGATGGCTTCGTCGGTAATGTCGCCCTCAAGTCCAGCGAGGGCGTGGCCAAGATGGTGCGCCACTTCCTCACCATCAATTTCCGCCGCAACTGGCTGACCAAGCTGTCGGCCCTCGCCGCCCGCCCGGTCCTCAAGCGTTTCGGGCGCTTTCTCGACCCGCGGCGTTATAACGGCGCCAGCCTTCTGGGCCTGCGTGGCATCGTCATCAAGAGTCACGGGGGGGCCGATGTCCTCGCCTTCGAGAACGCGATCCACATCGCCGAGAAGGAAATTCATTGCAACATCCCGGAGCGCATCGCCCATCGCGTGGGTGGCCAACTGGATGCCGAACGCCTGAGGGCGACCCTGTGAAACTCTATTCCCGCATTCTGGGCACCGGCAGTTATCTGCCCGAGCGGATCGTCACCAACAAGGACCTGGAGGAGATCGTCGACACCACGGACGAGTGGATCTTCGGCCGCACCGGCATCCGCCAGCGGCACATGGTCACCGAGGGCGAGAGCTGCTCCGATCTAGCCGTGGCGGCGGCCCAGGCGGCGATGACCGCGGCCGGGGTGGAGCCCGGGGAGATCGATCTCATCGTCCTCGCCACCACGACCCCGGATCAGATTTTTCCCAGCACGGCCTGCATCATCCAGCCGCGGCTGGGGATTCAGGGCATCCCCGCCTTCGATGTCCAGGCGGTCTGCACGGGCTTCGTCTATGCCCTGAGCATCGCCGATAAGTTCGTCCGCACCGGCAGCGCCAAACGCGCCCTGGTCATCGGGGCGGACACCATGTCCCGCCTCCTCGACTGGCAGGATCGTTCCACCTGCGTCCTGTTCGCCGACGGCGCCGGGGCGGTGGTCCTGGGCGCCAGCGAGGAGCCGGGGATCATCTCCACCCACATCAGCGCCGATGGCGCCTACAAGGACCTCCTGCAAGTCCCCAAGGGGGTGGGCGGGGGTCAGACCGACGCGGACCCCTATCTGGAGATGCGCGGCAACGAGGTCTTTCGCATGGCGGTCAACACCCTGGGCCGCATCGTCGACGAGACCCTGGAGGCCAATGGCCTCGATAAGTCCGCGATCGACTGGCTCGTCCCGCACCAGGCCAACATTCGCATCATCCAGGCCACGGCCCGCAAGCTGGACCTGCCCATGGAGCAGGTGGTGGTGACCGTGGGCGAGCATGGCAATACCTCCGCCGCCTCGATCCCCCTCGCCCTCGACACGGCGATCCGTGACGGGCGCATCAAGCGCGGGGAGACCCTGATCATGGAGGCCTTCGGCGGCGGCTTCACCTGGGGCTCGGCCCTGGTGCGTTACTGATCGGCGCTCTCCCAATCATCCCCTAACCGTGGCTCCCAGACCGCCCACTGCCGCCTCCGGCTGGCGGTGGCTTGAATCCCTTTGTCCCGTTGCCTTCTGAACCTATCCCGATGTCCCGATGAGTAAGCAGATCGCGATCGTTTTTCCCGGCCAAGGGTCCCAGTCCGTGGGCATGCTGGCCGAACTGGCCGCGGCCCAGCCCCTGGTCGAGGCGACCTTTGCCGAGGCCTCCGCGGTCCTGGGCATGGACCTCTGGCACCTGGTCAGCCAGGGGCCGAAGGAACTGCTTGACCGGACCGATCTCACCCAACCGGCCATGCTCACCGCCGGGGTTGCCGTCTGGCGGGTCTGGCAAGCGGCTGGTGGGCCCCAGCCCGCCTGGCTGGCGGGCCATAGCCTGGGCGAGTTCACCGCCCTGGTTTGCGCCGATGCCCTGGGCTTCGCCGACGCCGTGGCCCTGGTGGTCCAGCGCGGACGCTTCATGCAGGAGGCCGTGCCCCCCGGGGCCGGGGCCATGGCCGCCATCCTCGGTCTGCCGGATGACCAGGTGGCCGCCGCCTGCGAGGAGGCGGCCCAGGGTCAGGTCCTGGCGCCGGTCAATTTCAACTCCCCGGGCCAGGTGGTCATCGCCGGCGAGGCGGCCGCGGTGGAGCGGGGGATCACCGCCGCCAAGGCCCGCGGCGCCAAGCGCGCCGTGCCCCTGCCGGTGAGCGTCCCCTCCCATTGCGCCCTGATGCGCCCCGCCGCCGAGCGGCTGGCGGAGGCCCTGGCCGCGGTGGACATCGCCGCCCCGCGCATCCCCGTGCTGCACAATGCTTCCGTCGACACCGCCCAAACGCCGGAGGCCATCCGCGAGCGCCTGGTGCGCCAGCTCTACAGCCCGGTGCGCTGGGTGGAGACGGTACGGCGTCTGGGAGACGAGGGCGTCACCCGGGTGATCGAGGCTGGTCCGGGCAAGGTACTGGCCGGTCTCACCAAACGCATCGACGACCGGCTGGAGGGCCTGGCGGTGTTCGACCCCAAGGGCCTGGCCGCCGCCCTGGAGGCTACCCAACATGACTGAGCAGCAATCCCCAACCTCAACCCCAGCCCAAGCTCCAGCCCTACCGCTCAGCGGCGAGATCGCCCTCGTCACCGGGGCCTCCCGTGGCATCGGTCAGGCCATCGCCCTCGCCCTGGGCCAGGCCGGCGCCGTGGTCGCCGGTACCGCCACCACCTCGGCGGGCGCCGAGCGCATCAGCGACTACCTGTCCGCCCACGGCTGCCAGGGCGCGGGCCTGGTCCTGGACGTGGCGGACCCCCAATCCGTGGAGAGC
This sequence comes from Candidatus Thiosymbion sp., assembly GCA_018435665.1. Lineage (GTDB taxonomy): Bacteria > Pseudomonadota > Gammaproteobacteria > Chromatiales > Chromatiaceae > M0108. The sequence continues at coordinate 84,740 of JAHDND010000072.1, forward strand.
CTCATGGAGGGCTTGACCATGGACCTGGGTTCGCCCTCCATCCTGGTCAACAACGCTGGCATCACCCGCGACAATCTGCTGATGCGCCTCAAGGATGCCGACTGGCAGAGCATCATCGACACCAACCTGGGCTCCGTCTATCGCATGTCCAAGGCCTGCCTGCGGCCCATGACCAAGGCCCGCAAGGGGCGCATCATCAATATCGCCTCGGTGGTGGCGGTGATGGGCAATGCCGGCCAGACCAATTACGCCGCCGCCAAGGCCGGCATGATCGGCTTCAGCAAGTCCCTGGCGCGGGAGGTCGGCTCCCGGGGCATCACCGTCAACTGCGTGGCGCCGGGGCTGATCGACACCGACATGACCCGGGCCCTGGACCCCGCCCAGCAACAGCAGATCCTGGCCGGCATCCCCCTGGGGCGCTGGGGGTCGGTGGAGGAGGTGGCCGCGACGGTCGTCTTCCTCGCCTCGCCCGCGGCGGCCTACATCACCGGTGAAACCATCCACGTCAACGGGGGTATGTGGATGGTGTGAACCGCCATCGGGCATGCCCCGGGCGGCGTGCCTTTCCTCTGACAACGAATCCGCCTAGAATAGGCGCCGCCCCGCCTGGGGCCATCTATGTAACTCTGTGAGGGTCAAAAACAATGAGCAGCGTTGAAGAACGGGTACGGAAGATCGTGGTGGATCAGTTGGGCGTCAAGGAGGAAGAGGTGACCCTCGAGGCCTCTTTCGTCGACGATCTCGGCGCCGATTCACTGGACACCGTCGAACTGGTGATGGCCCTGGAAGAGGAATTCGAAACCGAAATTCCCGACGAGGATGCCGAGAAGATCACCACCGTCAAGCAGGCCATCGATTACATCAACGCGCATCAGGCTTGATCAGGACCCTCGCGTCCTCCGGGGCGGGTGGCGGCGTCAACAAGGCGCGGCCCCCATCCAGGCTACAGATCAACCTCCAGGGTAGGTTCGAGGGGAAACTCCATGTCGAATAGAAGGGTCGTGGTCACCGGCGTCGGCCTTGTCGCTCCGGTGGGTCTGGATACCAGGAGCGGGTGGGATAACATCCTGGCCGGCCGCAGCGGCATCCAGCCCATCACCCACTTCGAGATCGCGCCCTTCACCACCCGGTTTGGCGGGCCCATCTACGGTTTCGATCCCGAGTTGTACGTCGCGAAGAAAGACGTCAAGAAAATGGATAAATTCATCCATTACGGCATCGGCGCGGGTACCCAGGCCATGGAAGACGCGGGCCTGGAGGTCACCGACGCCAACCGCCACCGCATCGGGGTCGCCGTCGGCTCCGGTATCGGCGGCATCGCGGGCATCGAGAACAGCTATGCCGCCTACCTGCATGGCGGTCCGCGCAAGATCTCGCCCTTCTTCGTCCCGGCGAATATCGTCAACATGGTGGCCGGTGACCTGTCGATCAAATATGGCCTCAAGGGGCCCAACTATTCCATTGTCTCCGCGTGCAGCACCGGTACCCACAATATCGGCGAGGCGGCCCTGATGATCCGTCACGGCATGGTCGACGCCATGCTCGCCGGTGGCGCCGAGATGGCCACCACCCCGGTCGGCCTGGGGGGCTTCGCCGCCGCCAAGGCCCTCTCCACCCGCAACGATGACCCGGAGCGGGCCAGCCGGCCCTTCGACAAGGATCGGGATGGCTTCGTCCTCAGCGACGGCGCCGGGGTCATCCTGTTGGAGGAATACGAGATGGCCAAGGCCCGTGGGGCCCACATCTACGCGGAGTTGGTGGGCTTCGGCATGAACTCCGATGCCTACCACATGACCGCCCCCTCCGAGGATGGCGAGGGCGCCGCCGAGTGCATGCGCCTGGCCCTGCGCATGGCGGGCATCGCTGCCGAGGAGGTGGACTACATCAACGCCCACGGCACCTCCACCCCCGCCGGGGACATCGCCGAGACCAAGGGCATCAAGCGCGCCTTCGGCGACCATGCCTACCAGTTGGCGGTCAGTTCCACCAAGTCCATGACCGGCCACATGCTGGGCGCCGCCGGGGGGGTCGAGGCCATCTTCACCCTGCTCGCCCTGCGTGACCAGGTGGCCCCCCCCACCATCAATTACGATACCCCCGACCCGGACTGCGACCTGGACTATGTCCCCAACGTCGCCCGGCCCATGAAGATCGATGTGGCGGTCAGCAACTCCTTCGGCTTCGGCGGCACCAACGGCTCCCTCGTCTTCCGCCGCATCTGAGGCCCAGGCGACCGCCGCCACCGGCTTGAATCCCCGCCGCGGACCTCGGCGCTGGCTTACCTGGTCGCTACTCGGTCTGGTGCTGGCCCTGGGCCTCACCGGCCTGGTCCTCTGGCAGCGTTACGAGGCCTTCACGACCCAGCCCCTATCCGTGCCGCCCGCGGCGGGGGCGGGGGAGCCCTTCCTCTTCGACATTCCCACCGGCATGTCCCTGCGCACCCTCGCACGGGAACTGACGGGCCTGGGGGTGCTGGAACATCCCTGGTTCTTTCTCGCCCTCGCCCATCTCAGCGGTCAGGCCGCGCGCGTCAAGGCCGGCGAGTATGAGATCGCCCCGGGCACCACGCCCGTGGCCCTCCTCGACAAACTGGTCAGGAATCAGGTCCACCAGCGCGCCATCACCCTCATCGAGGGCTGGACCACCGCCCAGCTCCTCGCCGCCCTGGCCCGGGACGACCGCCTGGTGCGCAAACTCGAAGGGGTGACCCCGGAGACCCTCATGGCCGCCCTGGGCCGGCCCGGTCAGAGCCCGGAGGGGCGCTTCTTCCCCGATACCTACCGCTTCACCAAGGGCACCAGTGACCTGGACCTCCTCAAGCGCGCCGCCCAGGCCATGGATCAGGTGCTGGCGGAGGAATGGCGGGACCGGGCCCCGGGCTTGCCCCTGCGCGATCCGGAGCAGGCCCTGATCCTGGCCTCCATCATCGAAAAGGAGACGGGCCTGGCCAGTGAGCGGGCAACCATCGCCGGGGTCTTCATCCGCCGCTTGCAACTGGGCATGCGCTTGCAGACCGACCCCACCGTCATCTTTGGCCTCGGCAGCGCCTTCGACGGTGATCTGCGCCGCGCCGATCTGCTGCGGGATACCCCCTACAACACCTACACCCGCGCCGGTCTGCCCCCGACCCCCATCGCCCTGCCGGGCCGGGCCGCCCTCCGCGCCGCCCTCCACCCCGCCCCGGGCGACAGCCTCTACTTCGTCGCCAGGGGCGATGGGGGCCACTGGTTCTCCGCCACCCTGGAGGAGCACAACCAGGCGGTGCGACGCTTTCAACTAGGCGGCGGGCGGCTCCCGCCGCCTCTCCCAGGTAGTTTACCCCCCGTGCCGCCCTCGTCACCGCCCCCGTCCCAGCCAGGGGTGCAACCAGGGGTAGGGGGGCAGCCTCCCGCACAGGTCACCGTTCAGCCCCCGCCAGAGTCCGCGGCGCAGTCATCGGTAAAGCCGGCGATTCCGGCCCCCACCCCGCCACCGGCGCAGACCCCGGAGCGGAACTCGCCACAACCCCCGGTACCGACCTTGTCACCGACCCTGGCACCGACCCTGGCACCGATCCCGGTGGAGGCCTTCGACCCATGAGCGCGAGCCATCCGTCATCCGGTCGCTTTCTCACCTTGGAAGGTATCGAAGGCGCAGGGAAATCGAGCCAGATGGCGATGATCCGGACCACCCTGGAGGCCCTGGGCTACCGGGTCGTCCTCACCCGGGAGCCCGGCGGCGCCCCCATCGCCGAGCGGGTGCGCCAGGTGCTGCTCGATCCCGACAACCAGGGCATGGCCGCGGATGCCGAGTTGCTGCTGGTCTTCGCCGCCCGGGCCGAGCACCTGGCCAAGACCATCCGCCCGGCCCTGGCGCGGGGGGACTGGGTGGTCTGCGATCGCTTCACCGACGCCACCTATGCCTATCAGGGCGGGGGGCGCGGCCTGGACCCGGCCCGCGTCGGCCTGCTGGAGACCTTCGTCCAGGGGGAATTGCGTCCGGACCTGACCCTGCTCTTCGACCTGCCGGTCGACCTGGGCCTGGCCCGCGCCGGCCGCCGTTCGGCCCCGGATCGCTTCGAGGGCGAGACCCGGCGCTTCTTCGACGGCGCCCGGGCCAATTACCTGGCCCGCGCCCAGGCCGAGCCTGGCCGGATGCGGCTCATCGACGCCAGCGCTCCCCTGGAGGCCGTGAGCCAGGCCGTCGCCGCCGTGATCCACGCCTTCGCGCGCCAGCAACGAACGGTCTGACGCATGCCCCCCTGGCCGCTCCCATCGCCCGCCGCGCCGCCCCCCTGGCCACTCCCGTCGCCCGCTGCGCCGCTCCCCAGGCCATGACCCGCGTCACCGAATCACCTCCCCTGCCATCCTGGCTCCAGGCCCCCTGGTTGGCCCTGCTGGGCGCGCGTCGCGCTGACCACTTCCCGCACGCCCTGTTGCTCACCGGACCCCTGGGGGTCGGCAAGCGGTTCCTGGTGGAGGCCCTGGGCCGGTCGCTGCTCTGCCCGCGGACGGATGCCCAGGGCTTTGCCTGCGGCCAGTGTCCGGACTGTCTCCTGCTGGCGGCTGGCACCCATCCCGATCTGATCCAGGTCGGACCCGACGAGGAGACCAAGTCCGGCGAGATCAAGGTCGACGCCATCCGCGCCCTGGCGGGGACGGAGGGGCTGACGGCCCACCGCGGCGGTTGGAAGCTGATCGTCATCGATCCGGCCCACCGCCTGAACCTCTCCGCCGCCAATGCCCTCCTCAAGACCCTGGAGGAGCCGGCCCCCAGCACCCTCATCTGCCTGGTGAGCGAACAGCCCAGCCGCCTACTGGCCACCATCCGCAGCCGCTGTCAGGCCCTGCGTCTGCCCCTGCCCGCCGAGGCCGAGGCCCTGGCCTGGCTCAGCCCCCAGGTCCGGGGGCTGGCCGTCGCGACCCTGCTGCACCTGGCCCATGGCGCTCCGCTCCGGGCACTGGAACTGGCGGACCCGGAGCGGTTGGCCCAGCGCGACAAGCTGTTCGCCGGCTTCGTCGCGGTGGCCCAGGGCCAGCGCGATCCCCTGGCCGAGGCCGCGGCCTGGAATGAGGCCGACCCGGCCCTGCTCCTGGACTGGCTGAGTGGCTGGCTCAGTGACCTGCTGCGCCTCGCCGGCACGCGGTTGCCGGCCCCGACCGAAGTTCCGACAGAAGTTCCGACCGAAGTCCCCGCCAAAGCGGCAGGGAACGGACAGGTCCCCACCGCGCCACGGCTGATCAACAGCGACAAGGCCACGGCCCTGACGGCCTTGGCGACACGGGTCGAGCCCGCCGCCGGTCACCGCCTGCTACACCGGGTCTGGCAGGCCGCGGGCCGTGACAACAGCAACCTCAACCGCCTCCTGCTCTACGAGGGCTGGCTGCTGGACTGGGCCCGTCTGACCAGGACCCCGGCGGTTAGCGCCGGCCCAGCCCCACACCCCCAGGCCGCCCGTCATGCCCGCCAATCCTCATGAGGGGCGCACCACCAGGCCGGTCAGCCTCCGCGGTACCTGACCGCCGCGTCAGGACCGCCAACTGTGATGAGCGGCGAGCCACCCCCATGATAACGAAAGACTTTGCCGTGACTTTCACGCCAATCGCCAGAACAGCATCCCCATGGATACCCCCAGCTCTAGACCTCCTTCGCGCATCCTCAATTTCGCCTTTACCGACAAGAACTCCCTCTATGCCGCTTACATGCCCTTCATCCAGAATGGGGGCATCTTCATCGCCAATAGCCGGCGTTATGCCTTGGGTGACGACATCTTCCTCATCCTCAAGCTCCTGGATGACCCCGACAGCCTGCCCATCGCCGGCAAGATCGTCTGGGTTACTCCGCCGGGGGCCGAGGGTGGCCGCGTCGTCGGGATCGGCATCCAGTTTGGCACCCAGGACAAGGGGGCGGCGCGGCGCAAGATCGAGAGCCTGCTGGCCGGGATGCTGGAGTCGGATCGGCCGACCATGACCATGTAGCGGCGGCTCGGCCCCGTCGTTGTCGCACGGAGAGTGACTAAATTTCATCCTCGCAACCCCAACGGTGAAAAAGAGAAACGCCATGCTCGTGGACTCCCATTGCCATCTCGACCGTGTCAGCCTCAAGGCTTATGACAAGGACTTCGCCGCCTTCATGACCGCGACCCTGGCCAGCGGGGTGGGGCACATGCTCTGCGTGTCCATCGATCTGGAGCATTACCCCAAAATGCGCGCCCTGGTGGACCCTTATCCCCAGGTCTCGGTCTCGGTGGGTGTCCACCCCAACGAGACCAACCGCCAGGAACCCGAGCCGGACGAGTTGGTCGCCCTGGCGGCTGACCCGCGCAACGTCGCCATCGGCGAGACCGGCTTGGACTATTACCGCAGCGAGGGGGATCTGGCCTGGCAGCACCAGCGCTTTCGCCACCACATCGCCGCCGCCCGTGCCTGCGGCAAGCCCCTGATCATCCACACCCGGGAGGCGCGGGCGGACACCCTCCGGATCCTGCGAGAGGAGGGGGCACGGGAGGTGGGCGGGGTCCTGCACTGCTTCACCGAGGACTGGGACATGGCCAGCCAGGCCCTGGACCTGGGCTTCCATATCAGCTTTTCCGGGATCGTCACCTTTCCCGGCGCCGACGACCTGCGGCAGGTGGCGGCCCGGGTACCCCTGGACCGCCTGCTCATCGAGACCGACAGTCCCTACCTCACCCCCGTACCCCATCGCGGACGTCCCAATGAGCCCCGGCACGTCGTCCATGTCGCCGACTGCATCGCCCAGTTGCGCGATCTGGACCGGGAGGTACTCATCGCCGCCACCGGGGACAACTTCCGGCGACTCTTTCAGCCCGCCGCCTTGGCCGACACGGCCTGAGGGGCCGCAAGGCCGGGGGGACAGGGCTGGCCCGATGATCGCCGGTCACAGCCGTGTGTTTCAGCCCGTTAGCCGGCTGCTATGACCCGAGGAGTTGCAAGGCCTAGCGGATAGGAGGCCGATGACCGGCAGCCCCGCCGAGGTGCCCTCAGGCCTGGCCACGCTCAGCCAGCAAGGCATCGATCTGCCGGGTGGCCTCCGCCCAGTTCTCCTGGTCGAAGCGCGAATCGAAGTTACGCTTCTCGGCGAGGTAGTAGGCGGCCTCGCGAATCATGGCCTCGCGCTCGGCGGGATTGACCGGCCGGGTGCGGATGGGGGCTGGGGCCTGGGATTCTGAGGTTGGCGCCGCGGACTGGGACCCCGTGATTGGCGCCGGGGTCTTGAGCGGAGGTCGCGCTGGGCTGGCCGCGGGCGGAACGGGGGATGCGGCTCCCCGCGTCACAGCCGGTGCGGTCGCTGGAGAAACCGCCGGTGCCGTTGCCGGGCGCGCCACCGGGGTGGTGGCCTTGCGGGTGGCGGCGGGTGGCGGGCTCGCCGGGGCGGATCTGGCGGCTGACGGCACTGGACTGGTGGGCGCCTTGGGGGCCGCCGGCCGCGCCACGGTCTTGCGGGTCGGCGTGGTCTTTTTGGTCACGGGCGCCGGCGGGCTCGTCCTCGTCGTTCCCGTGGTCGTCCCCGTCGTTTTATTGCTAGAGGCCCCGGACGCCGTGCTGGCGGCCGCGGGTGCCTTCTTCGTGGTGGTCTTCTTGGTTATGATCGGTTTTTCATCGGCCATGGCTGAACATACTCCTCCTCAGGCAGGTTACACCGGTCTCATGCCGTCGCTGTCGACAGCTTGCTAACCGTTCAAAATAGGTAATGCTTAGGACCAATGATAATGCCGGGAAGACGGCAACCGATACCTTGGTTCGTTTAATTTATCGGCCGTCGCCCCTGGGGTGCCGCCGGGACTCTTCGCCAGAGGGATGCCAGATCCGTGGACCTGTCACTGGGGCTAGCATGAACGCCATGACCCATCACCAACGCCAGTTCCCGCGCCTGACGCGCTTACCCTTCGCCCGTTGCCTGGCGCTGGGATGCGCCATCCTTCTTTCCGCCGGCGCCCTGGCCGAGGACCTCCCCAGCCCGGCGTCCCCCACCGTGCCACCGGAGCAGCTCATGACCGCCGGCCAACGGTTCGAGAATGGCGTCGGCGCGCCCCAGGACCTGGATAGCGCCATCGAGCACTACTGTGCGGCGGCCCAGCAAGCCCACGCCGAGGCCCGGTATCACCTGGGGTGGCTCTATGGCAGCGGCCGCCTGGGCAAGCGCGATGAGGTCCTCGCCGCCGCCTGGTTCCAGAGCGCCGCGGGTCTGGGTCATACCCGCGCCAGCCAGCAACTGCAAAGCCTGAAGGCCCAGGGTCTGGAACTTGAACCAAGCCCGCCCTGCGTCCTTCGTGGCCAGATGGTCGCCCGGCGCCTGGCCGATCTCCGCCCCAAGGCTGAGGCGGATGAGGCGCCAGCGTCCCGTACCCAGGACGAGGGACCCCGCCTGCGGGACATTGGCGCCGCCGACATCATCGCCCTGGTCGAACGGCTGGCCCCCGACTATCGCCTCGATCCGGACCTGGTCCTGGCGGTCATCGAAACCGAATCCAACTTCAACATCGCGGCCAAATCGCCCAAAAACGCCCAGGGCCTGATGCAGCTCATCCCCGCCACCGCCGACCGCTTCGGCGTCGTCGACGTCTGGGATCCGGTCCAGAACCTCAAGGGGGGCATGGCCTACCTGCGCTGGCTGCTGGATCGCTTCGAAGGCAATCTGGAACTGGCCCTGGCCGGCTACAATGCCGGGGAGCAGGCCGTGACCCAGCATGGTGGCGTGCCCCCTTATCCCGAGACTCAGGCCTACGTCAAACGCATCCAGCGGCGGTTGGGTCTCGCGGCGGGTGATAGGACGGAATCTAATCCCACCTTCAGACCCTCAGCCAGCGGATGACAAAGTTTAGGCAGAGAAAATGAGGGGCAGCATGAAGCTATTCGGTTCGGTCTTGTTGAGGGTGAAGCCGCTGGCTCTTTAGGGCCGACTTGAACACCTCATCGGAAAGCAGCAAATTGCCGTAATATTCCATGCCTTTATTGGACCAATGCTGGTCATCAGTATAACCAAATACGTTATCGATCAGTAGGATGCATTTTTTTTCGGGACAAACGATATTATTTTTGGAGATAAATCCGCTGCCGGTTTTTCGGGCAATCTCCGCGAGCATGGCGTCCGCCTCTTCGAAGACTTTGTAACGCCGGTTCCAGGCAACCGCGTTGATATCGTCGATGTTCTCTAGATCCTTAAAAATAACATTAGGATGGGGGGAAAACTGCGGATTTCTGCCCAGAATCAGGATCTCTACGCCAATCGCGGCGTTGATCTCCTCGATGGTACGCCGTAGATAGGGCAGTGCTGCTGGTCGCCAGGCCTCGGAAAAAACAATCAGATCCGGGGACAAACGCTTGAGCTCGGCGATGAAATCACGGTGATAATTCCGGCAATATTCCGGATTATGAGTCTCGACCTGGTTATGGGATGCGTAGAGTTTTTCCAGGGGAATATCGATGCTCTCCAGCGTCAGCGGATCGCAAATGCTATGAAAGATCTCGACGGCAGTGCCCGAACTAGCCAGCAGGTATTTTAGGGAAAGAGTCACGTCGACAGCATGGGAATCCCCTAAGACCACGATTTTTCTGGTCGCGGTACCGTCGGTTTCTTTCAGTTTCCCGGCGATCAACCTTTCCTGTTTTTGCAACACCGACTGCCGCGAGGGTATGGAATCGAGAACGCTTTTGACACTAAAGTCGTCAGGATTCAAATGGCGATAAATGACGGGGCGCGCAATTTCAAACCCCACGGCGACCAAGAAAGTCACTGGCAACGCCAACAGTAATGGCCACTTGTGCTGGGAGAGCTGGATCCGAGAGGTCGGCTGCTCGATGTAACGGTAGAAAAGCTCGGCCAGGACCCAGGTTATCGCGAGCAGATAGACGATACTCCCGATGCTCAGGGTCTGGGGGTGCTCGATTTTGTAGAATACCACCAGGGGCCAATGGATCAAATAAGCGGAATAGGAAATCAACCCGATATGTTTGAATATCCTGAGTATCTGAACGTCCCGATTAAGCCACTCGTGGCGCAGAACGATGATCGTGGCGGTGGCCAGGCACAGAGGAAAGGCAAGGAATCCGTGGGTGGCGGTTTTTGCCTCGACCAGGGTAAGGGTCAACACTATGACCAGGAGACTGACGAGGACGAGAAGTTTTCGGACCCCGTCTCCAAGACCGGCCAATGATCGACGGCAGGCCAGGGCGCCGATAGAGAACTCAAAGACCCTAAACGGGAGTAAGTAGAAAACGGATGTCGCCGCATCATCGTTGTAATATTCAGCGGCCAGCAAAGACAAGATTCCGGCAACCAAAATAGCGTGATTCCTTGCTCTGGTGGTCACGACCAGAAACATGGGCCAAAGAATGTAGAATTGCTCCTCTACGGATAGTGACCAGGTATGCAGCAGTGGTTTTAGGATACTCTCGGTGTCGAAATAATCTGCCTTTGACCAGAAATAAATATTGGAAACATATATGCTGGAAGCGATCTGCGAATGAGTGAAATCAGCAAGTAGCGCATGAGGCAAAAGGGTAAAAGCACCAATGCTGGTCAGGATCATGGCGCCGAGATAAGCGGGGTAAAGCCTCCTTATTCTCCTCAGATAGAAATAAAAAAAACTGAAACCGGAGTTGTCGATCTGCTCCTGGATATGTAGAGAGATCAGGTATCCCGAGATCACGAAGAAAATATCTACTCCCAGAAACCCTCCCGAAAAACCAGGTACTTCAAAATGAAAAAAAATGACCGCCAGCACGGCCAGGGCGCGGAGCAGATCGATATCCAATCTGCGCGAATCGTGATCGGAAGGATGTTTCATGACGCAATTCTATAACGACCTTAGCGTCCTCATCGTCAACTTCAACGCCGGGACCTTGCTGACCGCCTGCGTCGACGCCCTGCTGGCCACCCCCCTGGCCCTGGAGGTGATCGTCAGCGACAACGGCTCCACGGATACCAGCCTCGCCGACCTGGAGGCCCGTCATGGGCGGGACCCGCGCCTGCGCATCCAGCGCAACCAGGCCAATCTTGGCTTTGCCGGCGGGCACAACCGGGTCCTGCCCCTGGCCCGGGCGCCTTACCTGCTGTTCCTGAACCCGGATTGCCTGGTGGCGCCGGACACCCTGCCCCGAATGCTGGACTTCATGGAGCGCCATCCGGAGGTCGGCATGGCCGGGGCCATCATCCGCGACCCGGATGGCGGCGAGCAACGCGCCTCCCGTCGCCGCTTGCCGGACCCCTGGGTGGGCCTGGTCCGTTTCCTCCATCTGGAACGGCTCTGGCCCGAGCTGGTCGCCACTAAACGGCTCAACCTGCACGATGAACCCCTGCCCAGCCAGCCCCAGGCGGTGGAGGCCATTTCTGGCTCCCTGATGCTGGTGCGGCGTCAGGCCCTGGACAGCGTCGGCCCCCTGGATGAAGGCTATTTTCTGCACTGCGAGGACCTCGACTGGTTTGTGCGCTTTCGCCAGGCTGGCTGGCCCATCTACCTGATCCCGGACGCCGAGGCCCGGCACCATCAGGGGGCCTGTAGCGCGGATCGTCCGCTGCGGGTGGAATGGCACAAGCACCGGGGCATGGCGCGCTTCTTTCGGAAATTTCAGTACCAAAAGTACCCCTTGCCCTTTAGCTGGCTGGTGCTGGCGGGGATCTGGGCGCACTTCGGCGCCCTGCTGATCTTCCAGGGAGCGCGGCGTCTGGCACGGCGCGTGACACCGACATGACCTTGTGGGGAAGGGACGGAGGAATGATGATGACAGATGAGGAAAGGTTGGCCAGCAACCGGCCAGGAGCAGAGGGTCAACTGGACTCGGACGTTGATGGCCTAACCGCCGGCTTTTTCCGCCACCTACCCGTGTTGGTGACCGGCGCCACCGGCAAGTTGGGCCGCCATCTGGTCCAGGCCTTGCTTGCCCGCGAGGCCCGCGTCGCCATCCTCACCCGCTCGCCGGAGCGGGCGCGGACCCTGTGGCCGGGCGCGGGGGTGGACTGCCGGGCGGCGGACCTGGAAGACCCCGCCACCCTGGGGCCGGCCCTGGAGGGCATCGCCCTGGTCTTCCATCTCGCCAGTTACTCCCCGGCTCCGGACGAGGCGGACATCTACGAGGCCCACAGCCACTGGACCGTCAGCGCCGAGGGCACCCGCCACCTGGTCGCCGCCGCCCGTGCCGCCGGCGTGCGCCGCCTGGTCTATCTCAGCAGCGTCAAGGTCATGGGCGATGCCGCGGGGGCGGGCGACCAACCGGCAACGGAGGCGACCATTCCCGCCCCCGACACCCTCTACGGCCGGGCCAAACTCGCCGCCGAGGGCGAGGTGCTGGCGGCGGGGCGGACGCCGGGGGTCCATGCCTGCGTCCTGCGTCTGCCCATGGTCTATGGTCTGGAGGGTGGCCAAGGCAACCTCGGACGCATGATCGCCGCCGTCGCCCGCCATCGCTTCCCCCCCTGGCCCCGCCACGACAACCGGCGCTCGGCCATCCACGTCGAAGACGCGGTTCGCGCCGCGCTCCTTTGCGCCGGGCATCCAGGCGCCGCCGGGCAGGTGTTTCTGGTCACCGACGGCGCCCCTTATTCCACCCGCCGGCTTTACGAACAGATCCGCCAGGCCCTGGGCTGGCCCGTCCCTGCCTGGGGCATCCCCCTGGTCGTCCTCCGCTCCCTGGCCACCCTCGGTACCCTGGGCGAAAAGGTCACGGGCCGCGCCATGCCCCTGACCCTGGCCAGCCTGGAGAAGCTCACCGGCAATGCCTGGTACTCCGCGGCCAGGATTGGCCAGGAACTGGGCTTCCAGGCCCGGCGCCACCTCGCCGAGACCATTCCCCTACTGGTCAGGCAGGCCCGGGAGGGTGCATCAGGTCAACCCCGTCAAGGCACCCTCAAGTAGCCCCCCGCTGGCGGCCGGCACCGCGCTTCATGGCTTTATCTTCTCAAACAGGGGAGCTTCCTCGAAACCCGGGGCGGTTCAGAGACCAGCAAATGCCCTCTGTCACCAGTATCGAACGCCTGGCCATCGAGCGTGGCTGCAACCAAGGCTATCTGCAAGGCGTCCAGCGTGGTGAGGAAACAGGCCGGCTGGAAGGTAAGTTAATTGGCAAGCAAGCCCTGCTGGGAACGGCCAACAACCGTCCCTCGCCAGACTGAATCCCGATGGTAAGGAAAGAAGCGTAATGTCCGCATCCACCTTGGATTTCCAATTTTTTTCGTGCAGTGAGGCCGCATGATGCGAGCATTGCGACAAATTGACACGAGGCCGATTGACCATGCACGCCATTGAATTTGAAGCCGTCGCGCACCAACACAGCGTCCGCCTACCCGACCAGGTCCCTGATGGGGTACGGCTGCGCGTGTTGGTTTTGATGGAAGAATCCGTTCAGGATGCGGGCGCCGCGTCGCCGACGGTCGTCAGTAAGCTTAACAAGCCTTCCCCAAGGCTTGCCGGTTCAGTTGTCATGCATGACGATCTGTTGGCGCCCGCCGTACCCGAAGAGGCATGGAGCGCTTTGCAGTGATTCTGCTCGATACCGCGCCCTTGATCAGTCTGGATGGCGCCTTTGCAGATTACTTTGAGTTGCCCGGTTCGTTGATCGGCCGATGATGGCGTCCACCCAATGAGGCAAGCCATGAGCACTCTGAAGCAGTTTTCCGACAAAGAGCGCGCCTATGACGCCTACCAGGCGCGGCAGAACTACCTGCGCATGCAAGGTTCCATCGAACGCCGGCAGCGGGAACTGGCGGCGGCCCTCGCTCAGGAACGGGCGGCCCGGGAGGTCGCCGTCCGCTTCGCATCGACTGGCTCAGCGGAGGGCCATGCGCCGGATTAATTCGCGCACGGTTTTAAGCGGCATGAAGAGTCTCAGAGGATTCGAAGGCAAGGACAGAAAGCCGTAGCTTTCATAGAGTGCCTTACGCCGGCTAACCCGCTCGGGGTCACCACAATCGAGCACATCAAGCATGACCACGGCGATACCCAAGGCAACCGCGGCATGGTCGATACGGCGCAAGGCATCGACCAGCAGATCGCCGCCAAATCCCTGCCCGGCATAGCGCCGGTCCCGGCCGATCATCGCAATGTAGGCCGCCGGGATCGTCCCATGTCGGGGACGGGTGCGGGCATAAGTGGTCTGCAAATCCCGATAGTCCACCGCATGGGCATTGAGGGCATAGAATCCGATCAGGGCGCCGTCGGCCGCCGTCATCACGTACAAACGAAGGTAGTGCCCTTATCGCTAGGATTGCTTAGCAAAGTTTGCTACCCTTATATTTTCGGTATTAGGTTCATTCTCACATGCACTGCCCCGCTTGCCACTCCAATCACCTGGTCAAAAACGGATTCAATCCACTCCACAAGCA
>JAHDND010000028.1 GCA_018435665.1 Candidatus Thiosymbion sp.
CAGCGCGCGCCGATTCGGCGCGAGCCGGTGAAGGTGAGATAGCCGGTCTGCCAAAGCAGGGCCTCGGAGGGCATGTTCTGCACGTCGAAGGTGGAGATTAGGGCCTCGGAGGCCCGCACCTGAGCCAGATCGGGCGTGAAGAAGCCCCGTTCGGTCAGCACCTCCACCAGAAAGGTCGGCGTGCCGGTCTCGAACCACCAGGGGTGGAACTCGCGGGCATCGAACAACAGCAGCACGTCAAAGGGGTTGTAGACCGCCTCCCCCAGCCAGTTGTAGCCGTTGTACCAGGCGCGGATCTGGTCGCGCTCCAGCCCCGCCAGTTCCGGGGCGAAGACCCGGTCCAGATCGGCCTCGGTGTAGCCGCAGAGGGCCGAATAGCGGGCGTCGACGGTGATGTCCTTGAGGTTGTTCAACCCGGAGAAGAGGCTGACCTTGCTGAACTTGCTGACACCGGTGAGGAAGGCGAAGCGGATATGGGCGTCCGCGTCCTTGATCACCGAGTAGAGGTTACGCAGGCCATCGCGCATTTCCCGGGCGGTAGCCGGCGCGGTGATGTTGTCCAGGATGGGCTTGTCGTATTCGTCCACCAGCACCACCACGCGCTCGCCGCTGGCGGCGTGGGCCTTGCGGATCAACTCCGCGAAGCAGCCCGCCAGCGAGGGTTGCTCGCATGAAATTCCCAGTGCCTCCTGATTGATGGCCAACTGCTCGCGGATCTTGACCTCGATCTCGGCCGGCTGCCGCACCACCCCACCGCCAAAGCTCAGCCGGATCACCGGATAGCGCCGGGACCAGTCCCAGCGGTGCTCCGCCTCCAGCCCCCGGAACAGGGCCTCGTTGCCCGCGAACAGCTCCGCCAGGGTATCGAGGAACAGCGATTTGCCGAAGCGCCGCGGGCGGGAGAGGAAGTAATGCGTGCCCTCCGCGATCAGCCGCAGGGCGAAACCGGTCTTGTCGACATAGTAACAATCGCCCTCGCGAATCTTGCGCAAGGTCTGGATACCAATGGGCAGGGAGCGGCGGGTCATGGCAGGGCACCCTCTTGCAGGTCGGAATCGATCGATGGCGCCTGATCCTATCACGCCATCCGATGGCTGATGAAAGCCCCGCCCGGCAGCGAAGGCGCCAGGACGATGAAGGCGTCCTGGCGCCTTCATCGTCCTGGCCAACATCGCCTGGCGTATATTTTGCTAAGTTTAAAGTGTCGCAAGGCGCCGTTCAGCACCCATTGAAATCGGGCGCCCGTGGGTCTTTGCGCCATCCCGGCGGCCATCGAGGTGCCGCCATCCTGTCCCTGGTCACTGCCACGGAGTTCAGAGCCATGCTCGCCGCATCATCCACGAGCCACCCTTCCCTCGATCCCGCCATCCTGATCCTGGGCGGTCAGTCTTATCCCTTGCCGGTGCTGGAGGGCAGCGAGGGCGAGCGCGCCATCGATATCAGCAAACTGCGCGACCAGACCGGCCATATCACCCTGGACCCGGGCTATGGCAACACCGGTAGCTGCACCAGCGCCATCACCTTCATCGATGGCGAGCAGGGCATCCTGCGTTACCGAGGCATCCCCATCGAGCAGTTCGCCGATAACACCACCTTCACCGAGGTCGCCTGGCTGCTGATCTTCGGCCATCTGCCGAGCGAGGCGGAATACGAGGAGTTCTCCAGGGACCTGACCCGTTTCGCCTATCTTGACGAGGGCATGAAGCACCAGTTCGAGGGCTTCCCGCGCAATGCCCCGCCCATGGCCATCCTCTCGGCCATGATCAACGCCCTGTCCTGCTTCCATCCCGAACTCCACGAACTGGAGGATGTGGACCAGTTTCGCCATGCCGCGGCGCGGCTGATCAGTAAGATCCGCACCATCGCCGCCTATGCCTTCCGCCACTCCCGGGGGCTGCCCTACATCTACCCGGACCCGGCCCTGCGTTATGTGCCCAATTTCCTGCACATGATGTTCTCGCAACCCTATCAGCAGTACCTGTGCCCCAGTCTGGTGCGCAAGGCCATGAACCTGATCCTGATCCTGCACGCCGATCACGAGCAGAACTGTTCCACCTCCACCGTGCGCATGGTCGGTTCCAGTGGGGCCAATCTCTTCGCCTCCTGCGCCGCGGGGGTCTGCGCCCTTTGGGGGCCCCTCCACGGCGGGGCCAATGTCGAGGTGCTGGAGATGCTGGAGCGCATCCATCAGGGCAATATCAGCGCCGAGGAGTACGTCAAGCTTGCCAAGGATAAGTCCAGCAAGGTGCGGCTCATGGGCTTCGGCCATCGCGTTTACAAGAACTTCGACCCCCGCGCCCAGATGCTGCAGAAGGTGGCGGAGGAACTGATCCCCCTCATCAGCGGCGATGATCCGCTGCTGGACATCGCCCGCCGCCTGGAGGATATCGCCCGTTCCGACCCCTACTTCATCGAGCGCAACCTCTATCCCAACGTCGACTTCTACAGCGGCATCCTCCTGCGTGCCATCGGCATCCCCACCAACATGTTCACCGTCATGTTCGCCATTGGCCGCCTGCCGGGCTGGATCGCCCACTGGTGGGAGCAGCATCAGGCCGCGGGTGGCCGCATTGCCCGGCCGCGGCAGATTTATACCGGCAACCGTCAGACCGATTACCTCCGGCTGGAGAGTCGCGGCGCTGCTTGAGCGGTTATCCTCGATCGGTGGTCCCTGGCCGGATCAGGCCGGCCAGGCTGTTTCATCGGTGGGCAGGGAGGAGCCCGCCCGGCAGGGTCTTAATGCTCATGCGGAGACCCTGCCGCCTCCAAATATGCCGGGCAGTCGTGAAGATGCACACCCACCAGGTTCGTAAGGGTCGTAACGCGGGGGCGGCTTACTTTTCCTCACGGCAGGTATTCAATTGTGCGTCAGCTCGAGGACTTCGCCCGCGTCCATCCTGGGGATGTCAAGCTGCACCAGGAGCTGGGCCGGGGGCCAAGCTGACGGCCCAGCCTTTACCGCTATTTCTTGAGTCCCGCGAGGGGATCATCCCACTCGGACTGGTCATGCTTGGTGAAGTAAGGGTCATCCGCGGGAAACAGGGCCTGGACGCTGTGCTTATCTTCGACTACCTGGGGCGCCACGGGCGCGGGGGGTTCTTCCGGGCGGGGAGCGATGACCCCGGCTGCGAAGAGGTCCCCGGTCACCCCTGCCCCCTCCTCGTCCCCGTCGTCGAAGGACAGGGCCCCTCCGGCCTGGTACTCGGTGACGCGGGTCTCGAAGAAGTTCTTTTCCTTCTTCAGTTCCATCTGTTCCGACATCCAGGGGAAGGCGTGATGGGCGTCGTCAAAGGGCTGCGGCAGGCCGACCTGACCCAGGCGCATGTTGGCGAAGAACTTGGCGGTGGCTAGGTGGTCGGGGGCGGAGTAGCCGAGGATGGGGCCGTCCTTGAGGCAGTAGGCGATGTATTCCCCCTCCAGGGCTAGGGCGCGGCGGGTGTCGCTGGTGATGGCGGCCAGCAGGTCCTCGGTGATCGTCTCCGGGTACTGGGCGATGAACTCGCGGATCAGGGCGATGCCGAAGCCGATGTGGCTCTGTTCGTCCCGGGCGATGTAGGTGAACTGTTCCGCCCCGCCCCTGAAACAGCCAAGCCGCGCCAACTGCTGCACCGGGCCGAGGAGCGACACCCAGAACCAGACGCCCTCGAATATCAGGAACCAGAACACCAGGGAGCGCAGCAGGGCCTGCTTTTCCGCCAGGTCCATCTCGTGGAAGGGCCGGCCCTCGATCTGGCGCTTGATGGACTGCAACACGGGTTCGGACAGTTGCTGGGCCATCTCCACCCGCGCCTTCATGGCGGGGACCGTCTTCCAGGTGTCATAGATGGTGAGGGGGATGCCGAGGTTCTCGATGACGTAGCGGTAGCTGCGGGTGTGCAGCCCTTCCTCCCACACCAGGCGCTTGAAGAAGTGGCGGATCTCGGCCGGCTGGAAGACCGAGAGGAAGGTTTCCGCCGCGTCGTCCCCGCGCTCGATGTCGAAGGTGGTGAGCTGGGCCATCACCGACTCGAACAGGTGCTTGAACTTGGGATCGGTGGCGGGGTTCTTGTAGTCGGCCACGTCGGGGGCGACGGCGATCTCCTCCGGCGCCCAGTTGTTGTTCTCCTGGGCGCGGGCCATGGTCCAGGCCCATTCGTAGGCGAATGGCTCCAACTGATAGGAATCGCAGGGGCCGAGCAGGGGTTTTGGTGACATGCCAAGTGCCTTTTTGTCAGGGTGCATGGTCAGGGAGCATTGCCAGGGAGCGGAAAAAAAGCACGCGCCCTCGTTAACCTGAGCCACATGGGGCCGGCGGGCCCCCTGATCAACCGATCCCGGATCCACGAGGCTGGAAAGTCGCGTGAAGCCGCCGTCACTCCATCAGGGCCACGGCCTTGACCTGGGCATGGACTCGCTGCCCCAGGGTCAGGCCCAGCCGGTCGCGGGACTGGCGGGTGATCCGGGCGAGGAGGTTGGGGCCGTCGAGGTTACCGGCTCTGCCGTGGTCCTCCAAACCCAGTTTGACCAGCAGCCGGGGGCCCTCGCTGACACCAAATTCCAGGATGCGGGCGGGAAAGACATTGAGGATGCTGGAGGGCGCCGGCTCCCCGGGCGAGAGGCTCACGTCCCGGGCCTGGATGCGCACCCGGACGCGGGCGCCCACCGGGCGGCTGGCGCCGGGGACCCAGAGATGGGCGCCGGGGACCTGGACCCGCATCAGGTCGTAATCGGCATCCCAGGCCAGCACCCGGCCGTCGAGGAAACTGCTGGCCTCGCTGTCCCGCGCCAGGGGCAGGTCGAGGCGGGCGAGGATCTCCGGGGCCGGGCCGGCGGCACGGATGCGTCCCTGCTCGAAGACCAGGATATGGTCCGCCAGTCGCGCCACCTCCTCCGGGGAGTGACTGACATAGAAGACGGGGATGGCCAGTTCATCGTGGAGCCGTTCCAGGTAGGGCAGGATCTCCGCCTTGCGCTGGGGGTCCAGGGCCGCCAGGGGCTCGTCCATCAGCAACAGCCGCGGGCGGGCGGCCAGGGCGCGGGCGATGGCCACCCGCTGGCGCTCACCACCGGAGAGGCGTTCCGGCATGCGGTCGAGCAGGGGGGCGATGCCGAGCAGGTCGATGATCGCCCCCAGCCCGGCGGCGGGGTCCGAGGGTTCCCCCCTGGGTAGCGGACCAGGCAGGTGCCAGGGCCAGGCCAGCCAATCCCGCCGCCTGGCCCGCTGGTGTCCGTACTCGATGTTGCCGCGCACCGATACGTGGGGGAAGAGGCTCGCCTCCTGGAAGACATAGCCCAGGGGCCGCCGGTGGGTGGGGACGAAGCGCCGGCGAGTGCTGTCCTGCCAGACCTCCCCCTGGAAATCCAGCCAGCCCTCGCCTGCGGTCTCAAGGCCGGCGATGCAGCGCAGCAGGGTCGTCTTGCCGGAGCCCGAGGGGCCGAAGAAGGCCGTGACCCCCCGACCTGGCAGGCATTGTTCCACCTCCAGGGCAAAGCCCGGCCACGTCAGCCGGAAGCGGACCAGCACCACAGGGCCAGCCTGGGGGTGGGCGCCGGGCCGATCGTGTGTCGGTAGTGGGGAAGCCACCGCCATCATGCCCTTGGGTTCATCCACATTAGCAAACTGCCCCTTCGCTGCCCGCGGGTCCGTGAACTTGGCCGAGCAGGGTCGGGCGCGGTCGCCTGCCCCTCAGGTCCAGGGCCGGGCATTGCGGGAATAGAGGGCCAGCAGCACCAGGAAACTGAAGACCAGCATGCCCCCCGCCAGCAGGTGGGCCTCGGCGTATTCCAGGGCCTCGACGTGGTCGTAGATGGCCACCGACACCACCCGGGTCCGTTCCGGGATGTTGCCACCGATCATCAGCACCACGCCGAATTCCCCCACGGTGTGGGCAAAGCCGAGGATGGCGGCGGTGATGAAACCCGGTCGGGCCAGGGGCAGGGCGACGGTGAAAAAGCGGTCCCAGGGACCGGCGCCCAGGGTCGCCGCCACCTCCAGGGGCCGCTCGCCGCTGGCGGTGAAGGCGTTCTGCAGGGGCTGGACGACGAAGGGCAGGGAGTAGAAAACGGACCCCACCACCAGGCCGGCGAAGGTGAAGGGCAGCAGGCCGATCCCCAGCCACTGGGTGAACTGGCCGATGGGACCATGGGGTCCCAGGCTGACCAGCAGATAGAAGCCCAGCACCGTCGGCGGCAATACCAGGGGCAGGGCGACGAGGGCCCCCACCACCCCTTTCCAGCGCGAGCGGGTGCGCGCCAGCCACCAAGCGATGGGGGTGCCGACCAGCAGCAGGATCAGGGTGGTGGTGACCGCCAGTTTCAGGGTCAGCAGGATGGCTGCAAGGTCGATCCCCTCAAGCACAGACCGGCGCCCTCCGCGAAGCTATAGCCATAGGTCAGCATGATGCCCCGCGCCGCCGCGCCCTTCAAATAGTCGGCCAGGGCAAGGGCCGCCGGGTTGTCCGCCGCCTGTTGGAGGATGACGGCATCCTGCTGGATGGGGCGGTACAGGTTCGTCGGCACCATCCAGGCCGAGCCCCCGGTCAGTTGTCCGTCCACGACCACCTGGGACAGGGCGACGAAGCCCAGGGCGGCGTTACCACTGGCGACGAACTGATGGGCCTGGCCGATGTTCTCGCCAGTGACAAAGCGGGGCTGAAGTCTTTCCAGCAGATCCATCTTGGTCAGGACCTCGACGGCCGCGGCGCCATAGGGCGCGGTCTTGGGATTGGCGATGGCGAGGTGGCCAAAGTCCCCGGTCTTGAGGACCGCGCCCTGGTCATGGACGGTGCCCTCTTGGGCGGACCAGAGCACTAGATGACCGAAGGCGTAGGTGAAGGAGCTGTCCGCGACCGCATCCCCCTCCGTCACCAGCCGCGCCGGGGTCTTGGCGTCCGCGGCCAGAAAGACGCCAAAGGGGGCGCCATTCTTGATCTGGGCATAGAGCTTGCCGGTGGCGCCAAAGGACAGCAGGGCGCGATGGCCGGTGTCGCGTGCAAAATCGGCGGCGATCCGTTCCATGGGCGCGCTGAAGTTGGATGCCACCGCGACCTGAACCTCATCGGCCAGGGCCTGACCGGCGCAGCAGGCACCGCTCAGGGTCAGCAGGGACAAGAGGGTACTTTTCAGTTTTTGCAGCATGATGGGTACTCCAGGGCTCCAAGGCTCCAAGTGGTGAATCAAGGTATCAGGGGATTAGTGGACCGGGTCATCGGGGATCAGGGATCAGGGCGTCAGGGGGTTGGGTAACGAGGTAAGGACGTCATCAGGGCATTTGGCCACCAGGGCACCGAGCTATCAGGCCCCAAGGCGACAGGTTGGGGTGGGGCATAACGTTGTATCTGACTGGATATAACGATGGGCGAAAAAAAATGGTCAGGTTGGCGAAAAGGCCGCCTCCGGCAGCGGCATCAGTCCTCGACCGCCAGGATGACATGGGGCGCCTTGATCAAGGCACAGGCGCGGCCCCCCGGGGCAAAACCCAGTTCCTTCAGGCTTTCCAGGGTGATGATGGCCGTCACGCGGGCGCCGCCGTCCAGGGCCAGGACCACCTCGGCGTTCACCGCCCCCTCCGTCACCCGCTCGACGGCGCCGCAGAGGCGGTTGCGGGCCGAGGTGCGCAGGCCGCCGTCCTCGCAGGCCAGGATGACGAAGCTGGCCTTGATCAGGGCATAGGCCGCCACCCCCGGGGCCAGGCCCAGGGTCTTGACGCTCTCGTTGGTGATGATGGCCACCAGGGGGGTGCCCTTGACGTCCAGGCTGACCTCGGCGTTGACCGCGCCGGGCATCACGTGGGTGACGACGCCGCGCAACTGGTTGCGGGTACTGACTTTCATGCTCATTGCTCCGATCAGGCGATGGTATTGGTCGAAATCCTGGATGCCCGCGCGCAGGCGGGCCAGAAAGCGCCGGTGCTCGCGCTCCGCCTCCTCGTAAATGGCGATCAGTCGCCGGCCATGGTCGGTAAGCTCGGTACCGCCACCCTGGCGGCCACCCGCCTGGCGCTGGACCAGGGGGTGTTCCGCCAGGTTGTTCATGGCGTCCACGGCGTCCCAGGCATGCTTGTAGGACATGCCCATCGCCTTGGCCGCCCTGGAGATGGAACCGGTCTCGCCGATCAGTCGCAAGAGCTCGATTCGTCCCCGGCCAACGAAGGGTTGGTGATCCAGGTCCAGCCGCAGATTGGCCGCCGTATCGAGACTGGGACGCGGAGAAGTGGACACCGACGACGAAGACCCTCTGGAGATGAGACGTGCGATATATCCTACCCGATATAACGCCTAACGCAACCGGTTTTCCGCTCCCCGCCGTCACCCAGGCCAAGGGTGTCTCGACGGTCTGCCTGCCGGTGATCATCGAGAGGACACAGCCAGGACAGACGCCGGATAACCATCGGGTTATCATCCAGCTAAAACCAACGGGAGGCCCTCATGTCCGTCC
The DNA here is from genome assembly GCA_018435665.1 of Candidatus Thiosymbion sp. Classification (GTDB taxonomy): domain Bacteria; phylum Pseudomonadota; class Gammaproteobacteria; order Chromatiales; family Chromatiaceae; genus M0108. Next base: position 8,416 of record JAHDND010000028.1, read on the forward strand.
AGCCCAAATCCTACGACCGCTTCGAGGATTATCTGGCCGTCGAGCGCGAGAGTCGTGACGAGAAGTACGAATACGTTGCCGGTCAGGTCTACGCCATGACCGGCGCCAGCTTCAATCACAACCTGATCACATCTAACCTTGTCAGGACCTTAGGTAATCGCCTTGAATCAGGTCCTTGCCTAGTCCTGGCCAACGACATGCGCCTGCGCATCGAGGCTGCCGATGCCTGTGTCTACCCCGACGTGATGGTCCTCCGCGACAGCCCGGCCTTCCATGACCAGCGCCGGGATGTGCTCACCAACCCCGTGGTGGTGTTCGAGGTCATTTCCCCCTCTACCGAAGGCTACGACCGCGGTAGCAAGTTTGGCTTCTACCGCACCCTACCCAGCCTGCGCCACTATGTGCTGATCGCCCAGGATCGCCTCGGGGTGGATGTCTTCACCCGCCAGGCGGACGGCCACTGGCTGCTGGAAGCCTACGACGCTTGTCCGGAAGCGGAAGTCGCCCTCGCCGCCATCGGGTGCGCCCTACCGGTCAGTGAGATTTACGCCAACGTGGATTTGACCCCCCTGGCGGGGGATCAGGCCTGATGGGCAGGAGATCCAGGATGCTGGCTGGCATTCAAGCTTGCGACCGGTCAATCTAACCGTCACACCTCTCTCTAACCGCCACACCGCCCTTTGCGTGGTTTCTGGGTCAAGTGGCATCACGGCACCGGAATAGGGATTGCCCCATGCCCAGAATTTTCGACAACATCGACCAGACCCTGTTGCCGGCCCTGCGTGAGACACTGGCGGTGGGTGAGCGGGCTGATTTCTGTGTCGGCTACTTCAATCTGCGTGGCTGGCGCCACCTGGCGGATCTGGTCGATCGCTGGGCGGGGGGCGAGGGCCATTGCTGCCGCCTGCTGGTGGGCATGCAGAGCACCCCCTCCGAGGAACTGCGCCAGGCCATGCGTCTCTATCGCGTCGGCCCGTTCCTGGATGGCGCCTCTCCCCCGGGTTTCACCCCGGCCGAGTCGCTGGACAACCAGACCGCCCTGCGAGAAAAACGGCGCCTGGCGGAGGACTTCCGCCGCCAGCTTTGCCTGGGGGCGCCCAGCAACGAGGACGAGAGGGCCTTGCGCCAACTGGCCCTTCAGATCCACGGGCGTCGCCTGCTGGTCAAGGTCTTCCTGCCTCACCCCCTGCACGCCAAGCTCTATCTCGTCCACCGGCGGGACGCCAACAACCCCATGACCGGCTTCGTTGGCAGCAGCAACCTCACCATGGCCGGCCTGGCCCGCCAGGGCGAGCTGAACGTCGATGTCCTGGACCACGATGCCTGCACCAAACTGGCCGACTGGTTCGAAGACCGCTGGCACGAGCGCTGGTGTCTCGACATCTCCCGGGAACTGGCCGCCATCATCGACACCAGTTGGGCGGCGGATCGTCTGGTCCCGCCCTATCAGGTCTATCTTAAGATGGCCTATCACCTCTCCCAGGAGGCACGCACCGGCCTGCTGGAATTCCGCATCCCCGCCATCTTCGGCAGGGACCTCTTCGACTTCCAGGTGGCGGCGGTCAAAATCGCCGCCCACCACCTCAATCAGCGCGGTGGCGTTCTCATTGGCGATGTGGTGGGCCTGGGCAAGTCCCTCATCGCCACCGCCCTAGCCAAGATCTTCGAGGACGACTACGCCACCGAGACCCTGATCATCTGCCCCCGCAACCTGGTGACCATGTGGGAGGACTATGTCCACCGTTATCACCTGCACGCCCAGGTCCTGTCCCTGTCCCGCGTCCTCACCGAACTGCCCGAGCGCACCCGGCGTTACCGGGTGGTGCTGATCGACGAATCCCACAACCTGCGCAACAAGGAGGGCAAGCGCTGGCGGGTCATCCGCGACTACATCGACCGCAATGACAGCAAGTGCGTCCTGCTGTCCGCCACCCCTTACAACAAGACCTATCTCGACTTGTCCGCCCAGCTCGCCCTCTTCCTCAAGGAAGACGCCGACATCGGCATCCGCCCCGAGCGCCAGATCGCCTCCCTGGGCGGCGAGCACGCCTTCGCGGCGCGCCACCAGTGCCCGGTGCGCTCCCTGGCCGCCTTCAACAAGAGCGAGGACCCGGACGACTGGCGGGAGCTGATGCGCCTCTACATGGTGCGCCGCACCCGTGGCTTCATCATGCAGCACTATGCCCAAGTGGACGAGCGGGGGTCTTACCTGGTCTTCCCCGATGGCGGCAAGTCCTACTTCCCCCAGCGGTTGCCCCGCAATGCGCGCTTTCCCATCCGTGACGGGGACCCCACCGATGCCTATGCCCGCTTCTATGCCGCCCCGGTGGTCAATACCCTCAACGCCCTGATCCTGCCGCGCTATGGCCTGGGCAACTATATCGCCCCCCAGCCCAAGCGGCCGCCGACCCCTCACCAGGAGCGGCTGATCGCCGGCCTGTCTAGGGCCGGCACCCGCCTGATGGGCTTCTGCCGCACCAATCTCTTCAAGCGCCTGGAAAGCGCCGGCCCCGCCTTCCTGCTCTCCATCGAGCGGCATATCCTGAGGAATTTCGTCGTCCTGCACGCTCTCGAAGCCGGCCTGGAGATCCCCCTCGGCACCCAGGCCGCGGAGATGCTCGACCCCACCTATTACGACGGGGACGCTGACGACCTGTTGGCGCCAGGCGAGGGCATGGAAGTCGGCGAGGAGGAGGATGGACCCGAAGACCGGAGCGGGGAGGGCGGCGGCGGGGAGGGCGGCGCGATGGCCTCCTCCCGGGGCCAGGCGGTCGCCCCCCTGGCGGCCAGCCTTGGCAAGGAAGGGGTCTCTGGCCTGACCGCGTTGGCGGGCTCCCCCGCCGATGCCATGGACCCTGGCGCCGCCGCCCGGCCATCCCCCGGCTTGCGCACCGAAGCCGCTTTTCGCGCCCAGGCCCGGCTTGTCCATGCCCGCTTCAGCGGTCCCCTCAAGAGCCGCTTCAAATGGCTGCCCAGCCACATCTTCATCCCCGACCTCGCCCAAGACCTGCTTGCCGATGCCCAGGCCCTCATCAGCGTCCTCGCCACCTGTGGCGACTGGAACCCGGCCCAAGATGCCAAGCTGGCGGAGCTGTACCGGCTCATCAGCCAGGTCCACCCCGAGGAAAAGCTCCTCGTTTTCACCCAGTTCGCCGACACGGCGCGCTATCTTGCCGGTCAGCTCAAGGCGAGAGGGGTCAAGGCCATCGAGCAGGCCACCGGCCAGAGCGAGGACCCCACCGCCCTGGCCTGGCGCTTCGCCCCCGTCGCTAACGCCAAAGGGGACCAGATCGCCAAGGCCGACGAGTTGCGGGTGCTCATCGCCACCGACGTCCTCTCCGAGGGCCAGAATCTCCAGGACGGCGCCATCATCGTCAATTACGACCTGCCCTGGGCCATCATCCGCCTCATCCAGCGCGCCGGTCGCGTCGATCGCATCGGCCAGCGCGCCGACCGCATCCTGTGCTATTCCTTCGTCCCCGCGGACGGTATCGAGCGCATCATCCATCTGCGTCAGCGTGTCCGCCAGCGCCTGGCCCAGAACGCCGAGGTGGTGGGCTCCGACGAGAGCTTCTTCGAGGATGACCCCAACGACCAGGGCTTTCGCGACCTCTACACCGAGCGCAACGGCATCCTCGACGATGATGCCGACACCGAGGTGGACCTCGCCTCCTACGCCTACCAGATCTGGAAGAATGCCACCGACGCCGCCCCCGACCTGGCCGCGCGCGTCGAGGCCCTGCCCGATGTCGTTTACGCCACCAAGGCCCATGCCCCCAACCCAGGTGCGCCCCGCGGCGTCCTGGTCTATACCCGCACCCCCCAAGGCAATGACGCCCTGGCCTGGATGGACGAGGCCGGCCAGGCCGTCACCCAGTCGCACCTCACCATCCTCAAGGCCGCCGCCTGCGCGGCGGACACCCCGGCCCTGCCCCGCGGCGAAGATCACCACGCCCTGACCCAGCAGGCCCTCCACCACATCATGCAAGAGGAACAGTCCTGCGGCGGCACCCTGGGCAGGCCCTCCGGCGCCCGTTACAAGATCTATGAACGGCTCAAGCACCATCGTACCCGCCTGGGCGACCGGCGCGACCTCCTCGTCACCCAGGAGCATGTCCTTCAGCTCGACCGGGCGCTGGAAGAGATCTACCGTTACCCCCTCGTGCAAAGTGCTGTCGATTCGCTCAACCGCCAGTTGAAGGCCAGGATCGACGACCATCAACTGGCGGAGCTGGTGCTGCGCCTGCGCGAGGAGGGTCGCCTGTGCCTGGTCACCGAGGAAGAAGAGAGCCGCGAACCGCGCCTCATCTGCACCCTGGGCCTGGCAGCCGGTCCCCATTAGATATCCGAGGCCAACCATGAGGATTGACGCCGACCGCTTTCACAAGCTGCTAAGCACCTTCAAGCTGAGCCAACTCTTCAACGAACTGGGCTGGGATCATGCCGGTCTGGGTCCCCAGCCGCTGCAAGTGGATGGCCAGACCTTCACCCTCACGCCCATCGCCCAAAAGCGCGGCGTGTTCGTGCTGCGCTGCTCCCCGGATGGCCAGGGCCAGATCCCACGGCGTTCCCTGCTCCTCAGGATCGAGCGGGAAGCGGCCAAAGTCGCCCACGAACATTTGCTCATCTGTGCCGACACCGCCCAGTCCATGCAGACCTGGTTGTGGGTCATGCGCGCCCCCGGCCAACCCGCCGTCACCCGCACCCACACTTGGCGCCAGGGCAGCAGCGGCGAGGCCCTGCGCCAGAAGCTGGAGAACATCGTCTGGTCCCTGGAAGACGAAGAGGCGATCACCCTTACCGACGTCATCACGGGCCTGCGCCGTGCCTTCGACCGGGACCGGGTCACCAAGCGTTTCTTCGAACGCTTCCAGGCTGAACACCGCGCCTTCAGCGACTTCATCCGGGGACTCGATCGGACGGCGGACCGCGCCTGGTATGCCTCCCTGATGCTCAACCGGCTGATGTTCGTGTACTTCATCCAGTACAAGGGCTTTCTCGACGGCAACCCCCACTACCTGGTCGATCGCCTGCGCCAGGTCCAGGAGCTGACCGGCGGCGGCCACTTCCACAGCTTTTACCGCCTCTTCCTGCGTCGTCTCTTTCATGAGGGTCTGGGCCAGCCCCCGGGGGACCGCCAGGCGGACTTGATCAGCCTTCTGGGGCGAGTGCCCTACCTCAACGGTGGCCTTTTCGACCTCCATGAACTGGAGGAGCGCTACCCCGACATCGACATCCCGGATGAGGCCTTCGCGCGGCTGTTTGCCTTTTTCGACGGCTACGACTGGCACCTGGACGACCGGCCCCTGAGCAGGGGCAACGAGATCAACCCCGACGTGCTGGGCTACATCTTCGAGAAGTACATTAACCAGAAGCAGATGGGGGCCTACTACACTAAAGAAGACATCACCGATTACATCAGCCGCAACACCATCATCCCCTTCATCCTGCAACAGGCGCGCGCCCAATGCCGCGAGGCCTTCTCCGGGCCTGCCTCCGTCTGGAACCTCCTCAGCCAGGACCCGGACCGCTATCTCTACCCGGCCATGAAGGTCGGCGTCATCGACGCCGCCGGGCTAGGCGTCCCCGAGTCCGCCCTGCCCAATTTCGTGCGGACCGGCATGCGCGACCCCCAGGCGCGCATGTTCGACCGGCGTTACAACCTGGGTGAGGCCCAGTTCCGCACCGCCACCGGCGAGGCCGGCACCCTGCCCACCGAGACCTGGCGGGAATATGTCGAGCGCCGCCGGCGCTGCCTGGAGGTGCGCGACCGCCTTGCCGGTGGCCAGATCCAGGATTTCGACGACCTCATCACCCTGAACCTGAACATCCGGCAGTTCATGCAGGATGTCATCGACAATTGCGATAGCCCCGTCCTGCTGCGCGCCATCTGGCATGGCATCGTCGGCCGGGTGCCGGAAAGGTCCACCGAGCATTTCCGCCACGGTATCGCCATCCTGGACCCAACCTGCGGGTCGGGGGCCTTCCTCTTCGCCGCCCTCAACGTGCTGGAGCCGATATACGAGGCCTGTCTGGACCGCATGGAAGGCTTCGTCGAGGACGCCCGCGCCCTAGGCAAGGCCCCTGACAAGGGATTCGTCCGGGTGCTGGAAGAGGTCAGTCGGCATCCCTCCCGCCGCTATTACATCTACAAGTCGATCATTCTCAACAACCTCTTCGGCGTGGACATCATGGCCGAGGCGGTGGAGATCTGTAAGCTTCGGCTCTTTCTAAAGCTGGTATCGCAGGTGGACAGCGAGGGGGAATTGGAGCCGCTGCCCGACATGGATTTCAACATCCGCTGCGGCAATACCCTGGTGGGCTATGCCACGGAGGCGCGGTTTGATGAGGCTTCCAAATTCTTCAACAGCGAACATCGGGCCGAGATCAAGGCCAGGATGGCTGATTTGGCTGACTCATTTACTCGCTTTCGTGAAATGCAAACGATTCATGGGGCATTGGTGACGGCGGAAGATAAGCATCGTCTTCGAAATAAATTAGATGCGCTCAGCTTGGAACTTGATCGGTATCTGGCTACAGATTATGGTGTTGATATCGAGGATAGTTTGGCCTTTGCCGATTGGCGACTTAGTCATCAGCCTTTTCACTGGTTTGCGGAATTTTATGGGGTGCTATGTGAAGGCGGTTTTGATGTGGTTATAGGGAATCCGCCGTATATACAACTTGCCGAAATAACAAGATATCAGTTTAGAGGATATTCTTGTGCCGCTTGCGGAAACATTTATCCTGTCATGCTTGAAAGATGCATTTCCATATCGGCCAACAGTGGATATCAAGGTTATATTGTCCCTGTTTCGTCAGTTTCCACTGATGGCTATAGTTCTCTACAAGAAAAATACCGACAGAAGCGTGTATACGTTAGCTGTTATGACGATAGACCCTCTAGACTGTTTGAAGGGCTTGAGCATATCAGGCTTGTAATATTTCTGCTATCCGGAAGCGGCAGACCTGCCTGGTACACTACGCGATATCATAAATGGAATAATCAGGAGCGTGATCAGTTATTTGAAAAGCTTGCCTACGTTGAAGCAAAAGAAGGAATTGTACGAAACTCGATACCAAAATTAACATCAAAGACTGAGCAATCGATTCTTTCAAAAATTGGATCTTTTCCTCTAACAATTGGGGGAAGATCAGTAAGGTTTGGGCCTGAGTCTATTAATTTTTCCCGTAAGGTTGGTTATTTTCTTCAAGTCATTAATTTTCAGCCGCGTGTAGTAGATGGGTCCGGAAATCTGCGATCTCCAAGCGAGTTCAAATCGCTCGCTTTCCGAAGTTCTCCCGAGCAATATGCCGCTCTTGCCCTATTGAATTCCAATCTTTTCTATTGGTTTATCACAATATTTTCTGATTGTCGGCACCTCAATAAGAGGGAGGTCGATTCTATGCCATTTCCAGATCAACTAATACTCGAAGAACAAGTCAATTCGCGTTTGCAACTAGCCGTCGACACGCTTATGGAAAATCTTCGAAATACTGCTGATACACGGAACATGCGCTTTCGTCATGATCATCTGACAATTGAATGTATTATTCCAAAACTCAGCAAGTCCCTAATCGATAATATCGACCTTTATGTTGCTGAAATCTTTAAATTTACTGGTGAAGAAACCGATTTTCTGATTAATTATGATATCAAATATCGTATGGGTGGAGTGGATGATGATAACTGACATGTGCCTGCATCGACTTGGGTAATGAATCACTAGGATTAATGATATGAAGTCATTCAGGAAATTTGGAGTTCATATGCCAAGGATCACTTCCCATGATTGAAATCTTTGGTCCCGAAGTGGTAGCCCTGGTTAATAACCTTCTGGCCCAGTCAGAATCCGTTCGGTTTGAGTCCAAGCGCGTCTCCGGGAAGATGGTCGGCAAGGCCCTGGAAACCCTCTGCGCCTTCGCCAATACCTCAGGCGGAACCCTGGCTCTGGGTTTGGAAGATCCTCTCAAGGCCATGGGCCGGGACAGGCTCTTTGGCATAGGGGAGAATCCGGAGGCCGTGGATGAACTGCGCCGCAAGGCTCTCACCCATCTTCTTCCTGTCATCGAGGGCCTGCGCTGGTTGAAAGTCGCCTGTAAGTTGCGGGATGGCGTGGATGGCCATCTATTGCTGCTTCAGGTATCCCAAAGCCCCAAGGTCCATTCCATCCTCGACAACGGCACCTGGACCCGGTTGGATGCCAGTAACCGGGAAATGTCCGCCACCGAGATTACGGAGCTTTCCTATCGGCGCGGGGTCATCAGCGCCGAGTCCGAGCCCCTGCCCATCGACTTCGAATTGCTGGATCCCCCCATCTGGCGCCTGTTCGCGGTCCAGCGCGGTTTTCTTACAGGCGATGTGCCGGATCGGCTCTTTCGCATTGGTCTCGCTAAGGAGACACTGATTTATTCCAACCTCATGGATTGTATGTGATAAAATATTGCCCATGCTATCTCCGACCGCGAGTCGCCCCATGTCCAAGCAGATCTCCTTTGCCCAAGCCGAGTATGACGCCAAGCGCAAGATCAC
>JAHDND010000187.1 GCA_018435665.1 Candidatus Thiosymbion sp.
CAACGGTGTCCGGTTCAGTTAGCCAGGCGATGCGTTTAATGTTCTCTCTGAGCGGTCGAGAGGGTCCAGGACGCCACTGTCGACCGGATTTGGTTTTTGATCCCCCCTGCTCAGGAAGCGTCTACCGCCTTCTAGAGGCGCGCAATTTTTTCACCGCCACGAAAAAAAGACTTGACAACCCGCTGGCGATGGGTTCGCGTTTTCTGTTGCAAAACAGCAATATACGGGAGCCTACCATGTTTGATCGCCTCAAGACCCTGATGCACCGCCTGACGAATCACACCGTTCTTTCTGATCTGCTCGACCCCGTGTCGCGCGCCCTGGCGCGGGTCCGTCAGGCGACGGTGGGTCGTACCCTGACGATGCCGGATTTCATCGCGCTGGGGGTGCTGCGCCACCTGCAAGGGATGTCGACCTTACGCGAGCAGGTACAAACCTTGCTGCATCTGGACCCGGCGACCGCGGCGCGGGGACCGCTGGCCCGCTCCACCTGGTCGGATGCGCTGGTGTCGCCTAGCCGGGAGGCGGTCTTGCGGGACTTGGTGCCGGCCCTGGTCCAGGAGGCGCAGGCGGTCCTGCCGGATCGCCTGGCGGGCATTCCCGGACTGGGGGATCGGCCGGTGCGGGCCATCGATGGCACCTATCAGGTCGAGAGCGCCCATTTCCGGCGCTGCACGCCCCGGCAGGGCGGCGAGGACAATCCCAAGGGCCATGCCTTGTTGAGCTTTTATAACCTGCGTCTAGGGCTGCCCGAAGACGTCCGGGTCGACACCCGCAGTCGCCATGAAACGCGGATCTTGCGGGATGATGACCTCGCCGCCCACGCCCTGACCCGCGAGCGCCGCGGCCTGTGGGTGGTGGATCGGGCCTTCATCGATGCCGCTTTCTGGGATGCCAAGAAGCGTGCCCTGCAGATCACGATGATCACGCGCATGAAAAGCAATCTGTGCGTGGATTCTACCGAGGGTCTACCCGTGGTGGCTGATCCGGCCAATGCGGGGGTGCTCCAGGATCTGCGGGTCACCTTGGCGAGTTCCCGGGAGGAATGGCGCCTCATCACCTATCGCGCCCGCCGGGGCACGGTGTTGCAATTCCTGACCAACGAGTTCTCCTTGTTGCCGGGCGTCATCGCCTTCCTCTATTTCCGCCGCTGGGAGGAAGAAAAGTGCTTCGATACCTGGAAAAACGACTTCGCTCAGGCCAAGGCCTGGGGGAAGGGCACCGTGGCCATCGCCAATCAGGCGCGTCTGGCCATCATCACCCATCTGCTGGTGGCGATCCTCCTCCACAACCGCCTGGGTGCCGCGGGCGCCCAGGATGAGAAGGCTTGGGCCAAACAGGAAAAGCGGCAGAAGGCCAAGGTGGATGACCCCGATGGCACCGATCGCCCGGACTGGACGGTCCCCTTGTTCCGCTATAGCGCTAAGGTGAGCCGCCAGGTCCTGCGCTTCTTCAAACATTGCTTTCTCAAACC